>CAKQKH010000001.1 GCA_934248075.1 uncultured Alphaproteobacteria bacterium
GTCTTACCATGATCTACGTGACCAATCGTTCCGATGTTGCAGTGCGGCTTCGTCCGCTCAAACTTCTCTTTTGCCATGTTACAAAATATCCCAATGTTAATGTTGTTAAAATATTCTTGAATATGGGGGAGAAATTGGAGCGGGTGAGGGGAATCGAACCCCCGTCATAAGCTTGGAAGGCTTCTGCTCTACCATTGAGCTACACCCGCTTAATCAACCTCTATCCAAGAGTTAAGCCTTATCAGTGGTGGAGGGGGATGGATTCGAACCATCGTAGACGAAAGTCGACGGATTTACAGTCCGTTGCATTTGACCGCTCTGCCACCCCTCCGTTATACTCCGACAAGGAATGAGGATTATTTACCCTTAGCATAATCGCTAGTAGCAAATAATAGCATTTTAACTTCTTTGTCAACATCTTTTTTATGAAAATCTTAATTAATTTAAAATATCCTATTCAGTAATGGAGAATTACATATGACAAACATTGCCCTGACTGAACGACGCAATCCTTTGACCACTGACATAGATCTTATGGACTCATACCAAATTGCTCAAGCCATTAACAATGAAGACAAAAAAGTGGCTTTAGCGATAGAGAAAGTTCTGCCGCAGATTGGAAAAGCCATTGAATTAATTGCGCAAGCTTTTGCAAATGGAGGGCGGCTAGCTTATTTCGGAGCCGGAACCAGCGGACGCTTAGGCGTATTAGACGCTTCAGAGTGTTGGCCGACTTTCGGCGTTGAAACCGGTATGGTGTGCGGTTTTATCGCCGGCGGAGACCGCGCTCTCCGATTCTCAATTGAAAATTCTGAAGACAGTGCCGAACTGGCTCTGGCCGATTTTAAAACTTTCGCCCCAACTCCTCGAGATATTGTTGTCGGAATATCCGCCAGCGGCAACCCGCGCTACGTTCTGACCATTTTGGAAAAAGCGCAACAACTCGGTTGCCAAACCATCGGCATCAGCTCCAATCCCGAAGCAAAGCTGCAAAAATATTCAGATATTTTTATCAACCCTGTTGTTGGCGAAGAAGCCATCACCGGATCATCTCGCATGAAATCTGGCACCGCTCAAAAAATGGTTCTCAACATGCTTTCCACCGGATCAATGATTCGCATTGGCAAAACTTACCAAAACTATATGATTGACGTCCGCATGGTAAACGAGAAACTTATTGATCGCGGGTGTCGTTTTGTTTCGGAAATAGCTCAAATTTCCTATGAACAAGCGCAAAAATATCTTGAGCTGAGCGGTATGAACGTTAAAACCGCTTGCATAATGGCCATCAAACAATGCGCCAAAGCAGACGCCGAACAACTGTTGCAACAAGCCGGCGGCATACTAAGAAAGGTTATCTAAAATGTCCAAAACAAATTCCAAACCCGATAAAAATCAACTTATTTTGTATGGGCGTCACGCCGTCTTAAGTGCGCTTAAAAACCCGCGCCGCAAGATATCCAAGCTTTTATGTACCAAAGAAAACGCTGAAGAAATCCGTCGTACTGCGCCCGATATTACCCTGCAAATAGTAGAGCGCAAAGAAATTGACAAGCTTTTGCCGACCGAGGCCGTGCATCAGGGATTTGCTCTGTTTTGTTCCGAACTGTCTTCTGTCGCCATTGAAGACATAATTACCATGGCCGAGAATCAGGAAAATTGCCATGTACTAATTTTAGACCAAGTTACCGACCCGCAAAATATCGGAGCCATCATTCGTTCCGCTGTTGCTTTCAACACTTTAGCACTCATCGTTCAAGACAAAAACTCTCCGACTGAAACCGGATCCATGGCTAAGGCGTCGGCCGGCATGATAGAGTTTTTACCCATTTGCCGCGTTACCAACCTCAGTCGCGCCTTAGAACAACTCAAAGATGCCGGTTTTTGGACTATTGGCATGGACGGTTACGCTCAAACAACTGTCGATAAATTGAAAAAAGGCGGAAAAAACGCAATAATAATGGGGTCTGAGGGCAAAGGAATGCGAAGATTAGTAGAAGAAAATTGCGACATCACCGTCAAACTGCCCATGAACAAAAAAGTTGAAAGCCTCAACGTTGCCACTGCCGCGGCAATTATGCTTTATGAGCTAAACAAGGAATAAATTATGTCTTACAACCTTGAAATCAGCGGACTAACCAAAACCTATGAATCACTAACAG
The DNA here is from genome assembly GCA_934248075.1 of uncultured Alphaproteobacteria bacterium. Lineage (GTDB taxonomy): Bacteria > Pseudomonadota > Alphaproteobacteria > RF32 > CAG-239 > CAZU01. The sequence goes on from CAKQKH010000001.1 coordinate 2,163, forward strand.
CTGTCAACAACTTCAGCTTATCTGCCAACGCCGGCGTAATTGCCCTACTAGGCCCCAACGGTGCTGGCAAATCAACTCTGATGAACATGTTGGCCGGATATTTAGCACCTGACTGCGGACAAATTAAAATTTTCGGCCACGATCTCAATACCGATCCTTTTTTCTGCAAATCCGCGATTGGTTTTTTGCCCGAAGGCTCGCCACTGTATCCCGATATGACAGTAAGTCATTTTTTAAACTACATTGGTTCGCTCAAAAATGTTGACGCTGCTCATATTAATAACGTCATTGAGCTTGCTCAAATTTCCGATGTTTTATCACAAAAAAACGAAACACTGTCCAAAGGCTATCAACGGCGCGTTGGTTTTGCCGCTGCACTTCTGACCAATCCCCAGATTTTGCTTTTAGATGAGCCGACAGATGGACTTGATCCCAACCAAAAAGAGCATATTCAAAATTTAATTCGCCAAATGGGCAAAGAAAAGACCATTCTTATTTCCACCCACTTGCTGGACGAGGCTGAAACTATTGCCGATCGCATCATAATCATGGCTCGCGGACAAGTCAAAGCTGATGGTTCTTTATCATCAATATATCGCCAAACCAAAACTGATTCTCTGGCCGCGGCATTTAAGCAACTAACCCTTTAAGTTTGCCGGTAAAAGTTTATATATAAGCTGTCTGCAATCTGGGGAAACAAGCAATGCTTTGGATAATCAACGGATTAGTATATGGCTTTTTTACAGCGCTTTATACTTTGGTCAATCAACGACACAAGATCAACGGCTATGTCCTTGGCATATGGCGAGGTTTTGGCATTGCCATAATTTTTTTGCCGTTTTTATTTTTTCTTCCTATTCAAGATATTGCCTACAATTGGTTGTTGCTTATTTTTCAGGGCTGGATGATTGGCGTTTACGATTCGCATATTTTCTTTGCCTCCGCTAATTTCGGCGCCGGCCCCACCTCTCGTTCTTTAGCTGTTACCGCCGTCATAACCACCATTCTTTGGTGGAGTGTTTCCCCTCAATCATTTTTTAGCTTATTGCGCAACAGCAACGCTTTCATAACCTTGTTGCTGGTATTGTTTGGTTTTACCGTAAGTTATTGGTATATGATAAAAGATCCTGTAAGTAAGCAAGTTGTTACTTATACCGTTCCGGCGGTGTTTGCCCTTGCTGGCATGAGCGTGGCCACCAAAGAAATTGCCCTTATGGGACAAAACGTCTGGGCTAACATTGCTTATTATTTAGTTGTTGCCACTTTTGTCAGCGGAGCATACAACACCATATTTTTCATCAAGCGCAGCCACCCCGGATTTAAGGGCTTTTTTCAGCAAGTATTTGCCCCGGAAGTCATTAAAATCGGTTTTTACATTGTTAGTTTCTCAGCCGCTCTGATTGCTTCCAAAACCATGGCCATGCGGCTTGCTCCCAACCCAGGATATGTGGTTGCCTTAGTTTTAACCGCGCCGATTTTTGTTTTTTTGCTCAACAAATACAATCGTATTCCTGACAATGTTTCTGTAAAAGCCGGCTTTTCAATGCTTTTGTTTTTAGTGTTATTATTGTTGATTGTTTCGCAAAATTATAATGCGCTCAATTAGGCAATTTCCTCAATCAAACGATTCAAAATCAAAAAGCCCTTATCGGTAGCACGCACATGCTGCTCCGTATTCTCAATCATACCCTCTGCCGCCAGAAGTTTCAAAGCCTTTTGGTTGGCTACATTGTCAAAATCAAGTCCGCAGCAATCTCGAAAATGTTTTTTATTTATTCCCTCTTGCAGCCGCATACCCATAATTATCAGCTCTTCCGCTCTCTCTTTTGGGGTTAGCAACTCCATTTGCCGCCTATGCGTAATCGCATATATTTTTCCGCCAATATGCAATCGCCCATGCGCTCCCTCGCCAATTCCCGCATAGTCATCTCCCTGCCAATAAAGTTTGTTGTGCCGACACTCAAAACCTGACTGCGCATAGTTGGAAACCTCATATCTTTTATACCCATATTCCGCCAGCAGTTGATTACTCAAATCATACATTTCGACAGCGGCGTCTTCGCTCGGCGACTCAATGCCTTTCCTGGCAAAAACCGTTCCTTCTTCAATTGTCAGCTGATACAAAGACAAATGCTTAAAACCCATTTGGCAAAGTTGTTCCAGCTCGATTTGCCATTCGGCAGCATTTTGCTTCGGGCGTGCATAAATAATATCGGCTGAATTATTTTCAAACAAATTAAGCACCTCTTCGGCAGAGGACAGGGCTTCCTCCAAAGAATGAGTACGCCCCAAAAACTTGAGACTATCGGCGCGCAAAGACTGAATTCCCAACGACAGCCTGTTTACACCGGCGGCTTTCAAATCGGCAAACATTCCTTTTTTATTGGTATTAGGGTTAGCTTCCAATGAAATTTCCGCATCAACGCTCAAATTCCAACTTTGGGAAATTTGCTCCAAAATCCGTTCGATATTATATGGCGAAAGCAACGACGGAGTTCCACCGCCAAAAAACACCGACCCTATGTTCTTAACATCAGCAACTTCCGCATAATATTTTATATCTTCCAAATATTCATTGACCAATTTATCTTGCGGCACATTTCTCTGTGCCTTACTGAAAAAATCACAATAAGGACACTTGCTGCGGCAAAAAGGCCAGTGAATATAGATTCCGGATTTTATTGTCATTATAAAATAAACTTAGATAAATCGCTTGCTTTAGTATATTTACCAAGCTTTTCTTCCACCATCGCCGCGGTAATAACCTCCTCTTGTCCGCTGTTGTCAGAGGCCTTAAAGCTTATATCTTCAAGCAATATCTCCAGCACCGTGTGCAATCGGCGCGCGCCGATATTTTCCACATTTTCATTTATTTCCACTGCAATATCTGCAATCTTTTCAATCGCTTCCGGCTCAAACTTCAAAGAAAAATTTTCCGTTCCCAGCAAAGCCGTATATTGTTCAATCAAGTTTGCCTCCGGCTCAGTCAAAATCCGCACAAAATCATCATGATTCAGCGCCTGCAATTCCACTCTGATTGGCAAACGCCCTTGCAATTCTGGCAACAAATCCGCCGGTTTTGCCAAATGAAAAGCTCCAGAACAAATAAACAAGATATGATCGGTCTTAACCATGCCGTATTTAGTTGTAACCGTTGTTCCCTCAATCAACGGCAGCAAATCTCTTTGCACTCCTTCCCGAGACACATCTGCCCTGCCGCCTTCGGCTTTTCCGGTAATTTTATCAATCTCGTCAATAAACACTATACCGTCATTTTCCACCGCTTTTATCGCTTCACGAGTTATCGTGTCATTATCCAACAGTTTATCACTTTCTTCATCAATCAGAATTTTCCGCGCTTCACTCACTTTTAATTTGCGATTTTTATATTTAGGCGAGTTTCCTCCAAGCAAATCGCCCAGACTGATCATTCCCATAGACGCCCCTGGCATACCCGGAATATCTATGGTTGGCATAGAGGCATTAGACGTCTCCAACAAAGCAATCTCAACTTCTCTTTCATCAAGCTTATTTTCCCGTAGCAACTGCCGAAATTTTTGCTTGGTTTCATCGCTGGCGCTGACTCCGACCAAAGCCTCAAGCAGCCGATTTTCCGCGCCTTCCTCGGCACGAGCGCATACTTGTTTGCGCATATTTTTGCGAGTGTCATTAAGGGCAATTTCCACCAAATCCCTAATTATGCTCTCAACATCACGCCCAACATACCCAATTTCCGTAAACTTGGTAGCCTCTACCTTAACAAACGGCGCTTTAGCCAGCTTTGCCAGTCGGCGGGAAATTTCGGTCTTACCAACACCGGTAGGGCCTACCATTAAAATATTTTTTGGCACAATTTCTTCTCGCAACCGCTCCGGCAATTGCATTCTTCTCCACCTATTGCGCAAGGCAACCGCCACTGCTTTTTTGGCATCATCTTGACCAATAATATACTTATCCAACTCCGAAACAATTTCTCGCGGGCTAAAACTACTCATCATGGCTAATTCTCTCTACAATAACATTATGGTTGGTATAAACATCAATATCTCCGGCTATTTTCAGCGCTCGTCTAGCAATATCTTCCAGAGACAATCCCGGAACATCATACAAAGCCTTGGCTGCGGCCATCGCATAGTTTCCACCGCTGCCGATACCGATAATTCCGTCATCAGGCTCCATCACCTCACCAGTTCCGGATATAACCAACGAGGTATCTTTATCTGCCACAATCATAAAAGCCTGTAACTGCCGCAAATATTTATCCATACGCCAGTCTTTGGCCAACTCGACTGCCGCTCTTTTCAACTGATTAGCGTGCTTTTCAAGCTTAGCTTCCAACCGTTCGATTAAAGTTATGCCATCAGCAGCGGCACCGGCAAATCCGGCAATAATTTTGCCGTTGCCAATTCTTCTAACCTTAACTGACTTAGATTTAAAGATAACAGTCTCGCCCAATGTCGCCTGACCATCTCCGGCCATTACCGCTTCATCACCGCGCCGCACACAAAGAATTGTAGTCATGATATTTTCCTAAACAAAAATTAACGATGAAGATTATGTAGGGATTCAAAAGCCCAAATGCAAGTTTAGCGCGCACAGCCGTTTTCCCTGCCAACCTCCATAATCAAAGAAACCCATAAGGCGCAATACCAATAACTGATAAAATCAACACCATCAGAATAATCTGAAAGCGGCGCCACCATCGTTTACTAATATGTAAACTTTCGTGGCGCCGCCTTATGCAGATTGCGCTATAAAGCTAATAGACGACCTTGCTTCCTTACAACTTGGCAGCAATTTCCTCTATCTCATAACACTCAATAAAATCACCTTTTTGAATGTCATTATAGTTCTCAAAAGATATTCCGCACTCATAGCCTTCTTTAACTTCTTTCACATCTTCCTTAAAGCGCTTGAGCTGGCCGATAGAGCCATCATGAATCACCACGTTGTCTCGCAGCAAGCGTATTTTTGCGCCGCGCTTAACCATACCTTCGGTAACCATGCAACCGCCGACCTTACCTACACCGGTAATATTATAGACTTCACGAATCTCGGCATAACCAAGCAGTTTCTCTTTAATTTCAGGAGAAAGCATACCTTCCAAACCTTTTTTGATGTCATCAAGCACATCATAAATAATTGAATAGTATTTAATCTCCACTCCGTCGCGTCGCGCCATATCGCGTGCCAATGGATTGGCGCGAACATTAAAGCCAATAACCAAAGCATGAGAGGCTTTAGCCAAAGAGATATCAGATTCAGAAATCGGACCAACTGCAGAGTGCAAAACCTGAACACTCACTTCTTCATTGGAAAGCTTGCTGATAGTACCCTCAATAGCCTCAATAGAACCCTGAACATCAGCTTTGATAATAACCGGCAGATGCTTAACCTCACCGGACTTGATTTTATCCAGCATCAATTCCATTGCTGATTTAGCAGACTTAACCAATTTGGCCTCGCGTTCCTTACGAATACGATATCCGGTAATTTCTTTAGCCTGATTTTCATCTGCAACCACCACAAAGTCATCACCGGCTGACGGAGTACCTTGCAATCCCAGCACCTCAACCGGAGTTGCCGGACCGGCATCTTGCAGTTTCTGCCCATGTTCATTAAACATCGCTCGAACACGTCCCCACTCTTTGCCGGCAATACAAATATCGCCAACATGCAAAGTGCCTTTCTGCACCAAAGCCGTTACAACGGTGCCGCGGCCTTTTTCCATTTTGGCCTCAATAACGGCGCCTTCTGCCTGACGATTCGGATTCGCTCGCAAATCAAGCATTTCTGCCTGCAGTAAAATCGCATCAACCAATTTATCAATATTAATGCGTTTTTTGGCAGAAACTTCGGCGCACAAACACTCGCCGCCCATTTCCTCGACCCCGATTCCATGTTGCAACAAAGAAGTCTTAACCTTCATCGGATCTGCCCCTGGCAAATCAATTTTGTTAATAGCAACCACAATCGGAACTTCAGCCGCTTGAGCATGGCGAATAGCTTCAACCGTTTGCGGCATAATACCGTCGTTGGCAGCCACCACCAAAACCACAATATCCGTAACCTTGGCACCACGAGCGCGCATTTCTGAAAACGCTTCATGGCCTGGAGTATCAATAAAGGTAATCTTATCGCCGGTCGGAACCGTAATCTGATAAGCGCCTATATGCTGAGTAATACCACCGGCTTCTCTTGAAGCAACATTGGTTTCACGCAATGCATCCAACAACGATGTTTTACCATGGTCAACGTGTCCCATAACCGTTACCACCGGCGCCCGCGGCTGCAGCTTATCAGGCGTGTCCTCATCTTTTAGAATAGCTTGTTCCACATCACTATCAGCCACGCGCTTAAACTTATGCCCGAAATCTTCCACAATCAGTTGCGCCGTATCAGCGTCAATCGGCTGGTTAATGGTCGCCATAACCCCAAGCCCCATCAGTTTTTTAATAACATCGGCGCTTTTTTCAGCCATACGGTTAGCCAACTCTTGCACGGTAATAACCTCTGGAATAATCACTTCCTTAATAACTTTTTCCTGAGGCTGAACCACCGGTTGCGCCGGTTTAGGTTGTTTTTTCTTAAACCGACGGCGAGAACCGCCAAAACCATAGTCATCGTCATCATCATCGCCGGAACCGATACTGTGAATATTGATTTTTCCACCCCGACGTTGCGGCTCAAAGCTGCTCTTCATAATCTTTTTGCGTTCACGCTCAAACACTTCTTCTTTACTAGTCTGGTGAGCGCTCTTTTTACCTGACGAAAATGCTTCATCATCATCGTAGTCTTCATCAAAATCGCGAGATTTTTTATCTTTATTTTTCGAACGGCTATCTGCGCTGCTTTCCGCAGCAATTTCAGCCTGCTGCTTAGCTTTTTCCGCGGCATCTTTTTTAGCTTTTTCTTCTGCCTCTGCCGCAGCAGCCGCCGCAGCTTCGGCCTCGCGTCTCTGACGCTCCTGCTCTTCTTCCTCTCGTTGTTTTTGGCGCAAAATATTGCGTTCCTCTTCTTCTTGACGGCGCTTATTATCAAATTCTTTAGCCTCAGCAATCAAGCGTAACTTAGCCGCTGTGTCTGCGTCTATTTCCACTTTCTGCTCCGGCTTAACTGCTCCGGAATTAATCACGCGTTTTTTGCGCACTTCCACTTGCACAACTTTTTTTCCGTCCTGATTTCGAGCGCGCGCAGCGTCGCCTATCCCTTTTAGCGTCAGGGTTGATTTACCTGATAATGTTAATCTGCTTTTGGCGTTTTCATCTGTCATTATTAAATATTCTCCATTTATTCTGTCAAAACCTTATGAATTCAGAAAATCAGCCAGTTTTCTAAACTCATGACTGACCTTTTTGGACATTTCGCCTTTCAAAAAAGCGGCATGAACCGTATTTATTTTATCCAGTGCCTGATCCAACTCCTCAGTAGTAAACAACTCAAATATCTCAATTTTCTGCGCCAGATGAGCAATTTTCTCGTGACCATCGGCACCAGCGTCTGTTGCCTCTAACAAAAAAGCGACTTTGCCTTTCTGCAATGCTTCCGCAACTTTATCCATACCGCAAACAAAATCTCCGGCCTTACGAGCCAAAGACACAATTTGCAAGGCGCTTTGTCTGAGCAGATGCTCAACCATGCTCTCCAGCCCCTCGGCCGGACGCACTTTTTGTTTTAGCGATTTAGCAAACAAATTGCCGGCAATCGCCTTTCGCAACACGGCGCGAGAATTGGCTACATACACGCCTCTCCCCGGCAACCGTTTCTTAAAATCAGGAATAACGGTGGCTTCCGGACCAACAACAAACCTCAAAAGCTTGTCCTTATCCAGTACCTCGCCGCTGACAATACATTTCCGTTGTGTATTTTCCTGTTTCATATTGCTTTCCAAACCAATTCTTGCGCTTCAGAGCAGTCTAAAAGTTCTAAGCAACTTTCAAACTGCCCTAAACTTGCGCAGATTTACTTTTCTTCCGCAAACCAATGTTCGCGTGCGTTCATAATGATTCTATTGGCTTCCTGAACAGAAATAGTATTTTCGCCCAAGATGTCAATCAGCTCATCGGCTGCCAAATCTGCCAAATCATCAATAGTTTTGATGTTGTTGTCAGCAAGCGTCAACAGCATATCGCGATCCAGTCCCTCAACCGCCTGCAGCTTGTCATCAATACCCAAGCTTTTGCTTTTTTCTTCAAACTCTTGATCACGTTTTTCAACATATTCTTTAGCGCGAGCCTGCAATTCTTTGGCAACGTCTTCATCAAAACCTTCAATATCTGAAAGCTCTTTCAGATCAACCAACGCAATCTCATCAACTGTTGAAAAACCTTCGGCAATCAACAGATGAGCAATCATCTCATCAACGTCTAAAGCTTCCATAAAGCGCTGTGAACGAACCTTATTTTCGTTCTTGCGGCGTTCTTGCTCCTGCTCTTCGGTCAAAACATCAATGTCGCACCCCAACAACTGCGATGCCAATTTAACATTCTGTCCGCGGCGCCCGATAGCAATCGAAAACTGCTCTTGCGGAACCACAACCTCGATTCGACTGTTCTCCTCATCAATAACCACTTTGGTAACTTCTGCCGGAGCCAGAGCGCTGACAATATATTGAGCTCTATCCTCTGAATAAGGAACAATATCTATTTTCTCACCTTGCAGTTCAGTAACCACTGCCTGAACGCGAATGCCGCGCAAACCAACGCACGCTCCAACCGGATCAACAGTAACGTCTTCCGAACGAACCGCAATTTTGGCTTTAGAACCAGGATCACGGGCAACACCCATAATTTTTACGATTCCGTCATAAATTTCCGGAACCTCAGAAGTAAACAACTTAGCCAAAAACTCCGGACAAGTGCGAGACAAAAAGATTTGCGGGCCTCTGGTTTCGCGACGAACATCTAAAACATAAGCGCGAACCCGATCGCCGTTCTTAAACTGCTCTCTGGGAATAATCTCATCACGACGCAAAACTGCCTCGGTTTTGCCAATATCCAAAACCACATTGCCAAACTCTACCCGCTTAACCGTACCATTGATAATGGTGCCGATTTTTTCTTTATATTCTTCAAACTGTTTGTTGCGCTCGGCATCTCTAACTTTTTGCACAATAACCTGTTTGGCGGTTTGAGCGGCAATACGCCCAAAGTCAATCGGAGGCAACGGATCAATTAAAAATTCGCCAACCTTAATTTCTGGATTATATGCCTTAGCATCGTCCAAATAAAGCTGAGCGGCCTCATTTTCAATCTCAGTTCCGTCGGCAACAACTTCACGATAACGAGCCAAGCTGATAGCCCCGCTCTTACGGTCAATATGAGCGCGAATATCATGCTCAAAACCATATTTTGAACGTGCCGCCTTCTGAATCGCAATTTCCATTGCTTCCAAGACATCGTCGCGGTCAATATTCTTTTCCCGAGCCACCGTATCGGCGACCAAAATAATTTCGGGTCTAGGCATATTTTCAATATTTTCCATTTTTTCCTCGGTTATTTTATTTAAGTTACAACTCAACATCGACTTCAGATGCTTCAGCCTCAGCCAACAGCTCATCGGTCAAAATTAATTTTGCTTTGGCAATTGACGCATATGGAATAACATATTCCTGTCCTTCCATGTCAAAATGAATATTTTGCTCTGCATCAACCGACAAAATCCGCCCTTTAAAACGTTTGCGTTTTTCGACTTCGACACTAGTTTCTATCCGCGCCTCATAGCCGACAAAACGTTCAAAATTTTCCAGTTTTGTCAACGGCCGGTCAAGCCCAGGAGAACTAACCTCCAAAGAATATTCGCCGTCTATCGGATCTGTGTCATCTAGCACCGCCGATATGGCACGGCTTACGGTAGCGCAATCCTCCACCACCAAGTTCTTGCGATCCATACGTTCAATCATAACCTGCAAAGTTGGATTCTTAACTCCGATAAGAGTAACTCTGACCACTCCAAAGCCAAGATTCTCAATCACCGGCGTTAATAGCTCTTCAATTTTTTGCATTGCTGCCATATGCGGATTCTCCTAATAAAAGAGCGAGGCTTTTGCCTCGCTCATCTAATATCATCATAATCATGCAACTTGTATAACAGAAAAGATTTTAAAAATCCAGCATTATTTTTGTTTTTCAGCCATCTTCCAAATGCAACAGAACCGAAACCGAGACCAGAGAAGCAATCAACGCCGGAGTAGAAACCGCCAGAAGCACCGGAATATAGCCATTAACTCCAAAAGCATAAACCAACTGTGTCAAAAAATAAACCACAAAACCGGTAGTAATTCCGCCCACAATCAGCAACATCACCCCTCCGCGGCGGTTATTTGGCCGCAGCGCAAACACGGCCGCCACCAAGACCATGGCGCAAAGCAAAAACGGCGACACCAGCAAAGAATAATACCGCAATCTGTGTCTTTGCGCTGAAAATCCAGACATTTCATAAAATCTGATAGTATCTGGCAAATCCCAAAAGGATATCGCTTCCGGTGCTGCAAAATTTTCCTTGATTCGTTCCACATCAAGCACGGTTTCATAGCGCAAACTATTAACCACTTCCGTCGGTTTGCCGGATTTAAAAATCCGCACATCTTTCAGATCAAAATAACCGTCCTTTAGAGTTCCGGCAAAAGCCTCCAGTCGCCGCCCCGGTTGCGAGCGACGATCCATTTCCAAAATCGTAACTCCGCGCAACAACAAGTCCTCTTTTTCCTGACGCAGAGACTTTGCCTGCAACACCATAACATTATTATCATTTATTGCCTCGCGGATCCACAACCCCTGATCCGAAAACAACACCGCTTTGGGATTATGCGTTTTCAGGCGGTAGTCCAGCGTTTCATACAAATCGTACATATTTGCCGCCACCGGATTAATCATGGTTACATTCACAACCCCGATCAAAAACGTGGTTGCCAACACCGGCAACAAAAAACCCCAAATGGAGACACCGGCAGCTCGCATAATCACAAATTCATTGCTTTTGCTCAATTTCCAAAATGTAACCATTGCCGCAATCATCACCACAAATGGAAAAACCATTTCAATGGTTTTCGGCATTTTGGTGATTGCCAGCTCCAGAACAAACCAAAAGCTCACATCATAGCGGCCGGATGTGCGGCGTAAAAGTTCCACCACCTCAAACAGCATAATCACGCTGATAATCATCAGCAATACTGCCAAAAAATTAAACAATATCTGTTTTGTCAGATAGCGTCCGAGAATAGAGGTTGGTTTCATAGTTGCACATCAAAAAATTTTAAACACACGCTTAAGTTAGTCGCAAAATTTATTATTGGCAACTATTTTATCACAAGCATTCTATCTTAATTTTGAAACAAAACAAATTGTTTTTTGCTCTGCTTGCCCAATTACGCCGCACAAAGCTTCGTTTTTCCCCAATATGGTGCTGTTTCTATTCGCCAATAATTCGTTCTTTTAGCGAGCAAGCCGGAACAAACAGCATAACCAAAGCCGACAAACCAACCAGAATATAAACTATTCTGCTCAACACGCTCATCGGACCAAACAAGAATGCCACCAAATCAAAGTCGAAAGCTCCGACCAATCCCCAGTTTATACCGCCGATAATCGTTAAAATCAGGGCAAAATTTCGCCAAAAACTATTCATGATTAATCTCCTTGTAAATATTTGTAATCCGATTAAGATATAAGACCAACAATCAAGCTTTCAAGCCGGAGAATTTATTTTAATGTATAGCGAAAAGTTTAACAAATTTATCCAAATGTGGAAAGACGACTTTGCCATTACCCGCACCATTGACGAACAGCTCTGCATCGACAAGGACGGCAACCCGATCCCTTGGTACACATATCCGGCAATTGAATATTTGAGCCAATTTGATTATTCGGCCAAAAAAATCTTTGAGTTTGGTTGTGGTAATTCCTCAAAATATTGGGCCGCTCGCGCTGCCAAAGTTGTTAGTGTAGAAGACAATCCGAACTGGTATGCCAAATGGCAGAAAGAATTTACTGCTTCCAATCAGTCTGTGCTTTTGCGCAATGAAGATTCCGGTTATGAGGGTGCCATTTTGGAGACCGACGAACTTTTTGATGTCATAATCGTTGACGGCAAGCGCCGTGCCGAATGTTGCTCCGCTGCTCTGCAACGACTGTCCGCCGGAGGACTGATTATTCTTGATGACAGTGATCGCACCAACACCAGCAAAGAATATCAAAATTCCATCGCTACCTTGCGAGCGGCCAATTTACTGCAAGTTGACTTTTATGGTTTCTGCCCGATGAACTGTTATACCAAAACCACGTCTTTATTTTTCAGCCGTGACTTTGCTTTTGCCTCCAAATATGAAGTCCAGCCCATAAACGGCATTGGCAATCTGTGGAGCATGGGGCGACGCAACCGCAAAGAATTTATAAAAAAACTCGGTTAATGCTGAGCCAATTTGGCTGCGGCTGAAGCTATCTGCAAAATCGTATAACTCAAAACTTCTGCCGCCGGCATATTGGTAGTTTTGCAGTCTTTTTCGCACTTATATAGCAGCTCCAAAACCGAAAACAGCCGATTTTTGGGCCAAATTGCCAACTGGCGCTTAAAAGCCGATATACGATAAAACAAGATTCTTGGCACCAATTTATCAACCGACTTATCCAAGGTCTCGCCTTTTTCCATCACCGCCTGACACGAAAGCAACCGACTAAAATGATAAGTCAGAGAGCGCACAATTGACACCGGCTCCTCCCCTTCGTTTAACATTTTTTGCAAAGCGGCCTGCGCTTTGGCGCTATATCCGCCAGCAGTATAATAACAGACATCTTCGCTTGATGATGATGACTGATCGGCAATCACGGCTCTTATATCTTCCGGCGTAACGTTTTTTTTATCACCGATATAGGTTATGAGTTTTTCAATTTCTCCCAAATTGGTCAAACGATCATTAGACATCCGCGCGCAAAGCAATTGTAAAGCCTCGTTATTAATCGTAACTCCAGCCTCAATAAACCGGTTTCTTGCCGTTGCAAAAATATCTTCATCACGATCCTCATAGCAAGCGATTGCCGCCATGCTGTCATTACTTTCGACCAAACTCACCAAAGATGATTTCTTATTCAAATTCGCCGAAGTTACAATCAGCAGGCTGTCGGAATTGTTGTTTTCAAACAACGTTTTCAAATGCTTGGTCAAATTATTATCAGCGTCTTTGACAACAATAGCTCTTCTACCGCCCATCAAAGACTGGCTGTTATATTCCGCGATCATTAGTCCCGGATCGGCGTTAACCTCCGCTCCGTTCAGATAAGCCACGGCAAACGGATCATACAAATCCGCCGACACACTCAAAATCAGCTTTCGCGTATATTCGGCCACCAACCCCTCATTACTGCCATACACCAAAAAAGCCTTGATTTCCATATCTGGCTTTTTAAGGTATTTTTCAATTTGTGCGGCTTTATATATCAATTGGCGTTGCCTTTATTTGATAATTGTGAATGGAAATATGCTCCCAAACGCAAAGCGATATCATTGGCAATAATTTTTGCGGCATCGGTTTCGGTTTTTTTCTGCGCCATAGTGGTTGAATACGGATTCGCCATAATATCGTAGCTCACATAGGCCACGCTGTCACCGCGCACCAAAGTTCTGCTTTCTTCCAGCAACTCATAAGATACTTTATAGGTTACGCGCTCGCTTGTTGCCGTAATATCTCGCCGCATCGCTTGCTGAACAACATTGCGATCCACCAGATTTACCTTAAGCCGATACTGCGGATTCTTTGGAACTCCATGCGGCGTGATTAAATCCAACAAATTATTGCGCAGCTGTTGGCCAAAGCGGTTGGCGATTGTATCCACCTTAACCTTTGCCATTTCTGAGGTAATAGACGTGTCAGTCTTGCCGCCAAAATACCAAGAGCTGGCAGTATCCCGCTGAACATACAGCGGTTCAAAACCGCAACCGGCTACCAACCCGACCACCAACAGCGCCATAATTTTTTTGTTCATCAATCTGCCTCTCAAGCCACGATGTTCACAATTTTGTTAGGTACAACAATAATCTTTTTAATTGTTTTTCCCTCCAACTGTCGCTGAACATTATTGATTGCCAGCGCCGCTTTTTCTATATCTTCTCGCAAAGCATCTTTCGGCATATCAACTGTTCCGCGCACTTTGCCGCAAATCTGCACAGCGTAGGTAACCGTGCTGTCTTCGGCCAATTTAGCATCTCCGTCAGGCCATTTTGCCTCAACTGCCAAGCTATCATTTCCCAAACGCGCCCACATTTCTTCTGACAAATGCGGTGTAAATGGACACATCAAACGAATAAGCGTGCTGTATTCATCAGTTGATATCTGTTTTTTGGCGCTCAAATAATTAACATACGTCATCAAAGAAGAAACCGCGGTGTTAAATTTCATTTGATCAATTCGTTCGGTAACTTCCAAAATACACTTATGCATAGCCCGCAAGTCATCGGCCGACGGCTTGACTGTTTTGCAGACTTTTTTAAACAAACTATATACTTTACCCACAAAACGATACACGCCCATCAGGCTCTCGTCAGACCACATTGCCACCTGATCAAACGGCCCAATAAACATTTCATACAAGCGGAACGTGTCCGCACCATAAGCATCAACAATATCGTCAGGATTAATCACATTGCCGCGAGATTTAGACATTTTCTCGCCGTTTGCGGCCAAAATCATTCCATGAGAAGTCCGCTTATTATACGGCTCTTTAGTCGGAACCAATCCGCAATCATACAAAAACTTGTGCCAAAAACGCGAGTACAGCAGGTGCAACGTGGTATGTTCCATACCGCCATTGTACCAATCCACGTTCATCCAATAGTCCAAAGCTTCTTTAGAAGCAAACTCTTTGCTGTTATGTGGATCGCAATAGCGCAAAAAGTACCATGAAGATCCGGCCCAGTTGGGCATAGTGTCTGTTTCCCGACGCGCATGACCTCCGCACTTCGGACAAGTTGCATTAAGCCAATCTCCGGCCTTAGACAGTGGCGATTCGCCTTCATCATTCGGATGATAATCCGGCACTTCCGGCAAAGTCAGCGGCAACTCGGACTCCGGTATCGGCTGCCAACCGCAATGCTCACAATAAACCATCGGGATTGGTTCTCCCCAATAGCGTTGACGCGAGAACACCCAATCGCGCAGCTTAAAATTAACTTTAGCATGCCCGAAACCATTTTTCTCAGCATATGCAATGGCCGTTTTCATGCCGTCTTCTTTATTCATGCCATTTAAGAAACCGGAATTAATATGCGCGCCGTCTTCTTCCCAGGCCTTTTCACTGATATCGCCGCCCTCCAAAACCTGAACAATCGGCAGATTAAAAACTTTGGCAAAATCATAGTCGCGCTGATCATGCGCCGGCACCGCCATAATTGCTCCGGTACCATATCCGGTCAAAACATAGTCAGAAATAAACACCGGAATTTCTGCTCCGGTAAACGGATTTACCGCTTTAACACCCTTGAGTTCAACGCCGGTTTTAGTGTCATCTTGAGTACGTTGCAGATCAGATTTTTTAGCAGTTGCCTCAACATAAGCCCTGACTTCTTCCGGATTCTCAAATTTGTTCATATATTTCTGCACAAACTCGTGTTCCGGCGCCATTACCATATAGGTCACGCCAAAAGCCGTATCCGGACGAGTAGTAAACACCGTCAGTTTGTCATCGCCAAACTTAAAATCCAGCTCCGCCCCTTCCGAACGTCCGATCCAATTAATTTGCTGAGCTTTAACCCGATCAATAAAATCCAAATCATCTAAATCTTTGATCAACCGATCCGCATATTTGGTAATCGCAATCATCCATTGTTCTTTGTTGCGACGAACCACTTCGGCGCCGCAGCGCTCGCAATGGCCATTAACCACTTCCTCATTGGCCAAACCGACTTTGCATGACGGACACCAGTTAATAGCGATTTTATCCTTATAAGCCAAACCTTTTTCAAAAAACTTAATAAACATCCACTGCGTCCACTTATAATATTCGGGATCGCAAGTGCTTATACATCTATCCCAATCAAAGCTAAAACCGATAGACTTGAGCTGGCGGGTGAAATTTTCAATATTGGCCTTGGTCGAAACTGCCGGATGCACTCCGGTCTTAATCGCATAGTTTTCGGCCGGCAAGCCAAAAGCATCGAACCCCATCGGATACAGAACATTAAAGCCCTGCATTCTTTTTTTGCGGGCAATCACATCCAATGCCGTATAAGAACGCGGATGCCCGACATGCAAACCGGCGCCCGACGGATACGGAAATTCCACCAAAGCATAAAATTTGGGCTTACTTTTATCAATATCAACATGGTAAGCTTTTTCTTCATCCCAGATTGCCTGCCATTTTTTCTCAATTTTCTTAAAATTATAGCGATCTTCCATTGACCAGTCTTTTTGCCATTCTTCAAAACTGTTCTTGCCGTCATATTTGTGATTATTATTCATTTCTTTGTCCCAAATTTTATTACTTGTCTTAAGCAAATTGCTTTAGATGGGTTATTCTTATACCTTAAAATTCGGAGAATGACCCGAATAAAGTAATTTGAAAGATGAAAGTACCGGAGCGTACAAATCAGTACGTGAGGACACTTTCAGTCTGAGCAAATTGCTTTAGATGGGTTATTATACGAATTTTAATATTTTTGACAAGCAAAAATAGCCCCTTGTTTTTATTCTTGTCATTAAATAGAATAAGGCCGAAAGGAAACTAATATGTCAGAACCTCGCTTGGAAGCCGCCTTAATTCTACAAAAAATCTTAGAACAAAAGATTTTTGCCGCCGAAGCTAAAAGTCACCTCGATTCGTCTGAAGAAACCGATTTAGCTTTTGTTAATATGCTGATTCAAACTTCTTTGCGGCACTTGGTTTATATCAAGCAGGTGCTTAAAACTTTTATCAAAAAGAAACTGCCAAAAGATTCGCAATTCGGCTATTATGCTCTTATCTTAGGCACAACAGAAATTTTGTATCTCAACACTCCTGATTATGCCGTCATCAACAGCTATGTTGAAATAACCAAAAAAAACCTCAACAAATATGTCGCCGGATTCGTTAATGCGGTTTTACGCAAGGTTTGCCAGAACAAAATCAAGTTTCAGGAACAAGACACCGGCATTTTCTTTCCCAACGATTTTCGCAGTCTCATAAATAAAGATTATGGACGCAAGCTATGCTCGCTTATCGAAAAATCCGCCGCCGTTGAACCTCGTTTAGACATCACCGTAAAAACTGGCTTTGTTATTTCGGAAGCAACTGTTTTACCGCTGGGAACCAATCGCCTAAAAAACGCCGGTTCTCCTGCCAAAATCATCGGATATCAGGAAGGACAGTGGTGGGTGCAGGACTTTTCATCGGCTCTGCCGGTTAAATTGCTTGGCGAACTAGATGGCTTGCGAGTATTAGATTTATGTGCTGCCCCGGGCGGTAAAACCGCTCAGCTTATCTATGCTGGCGCCAAAGTAACCGCGATAGACATATCCTCATCACGCCTCAACCGCCTAACAGAAAATCTTAACCGCTTAGGCTTAAAAACCGAAAACACAATCTGTGCCGACGCTTTAGAATATCTGCGTAATTTTACCGGCGCACCTTATGATATTATCCTGCTTGACGCCCCTTGTTCGGCTACCGGAACTTTACGCCGCCACCCCGAATTGGTTCACATCAAGAATCAAGAAGATATCGCCAAAATGTCTGTCCTGCAAAAGCAATTTTTGGATACTGCCGATATGGCTCTTAAAGCTGGAGGAATTTTGCTGTACTGCACTTGTTCTTTATCCAAAGCTGAAGGCGAAAATCAGATAACCTCATTTTTGCAAAATCATTCTGATTACAAGACCATTACTCCCAACCTGCCGAAAGAACTTAGCGAGCTTGTCAATCCGCAAGGCTGGATCAGAATTTTGCCCTCACATCTTAATTGCTATGGCGGGGCGGATGGCTTCTTCATCGCCATGCTTCAAAAGGAATAATCATGTTTTTTACCAAAACCGCGAACCAAACTGCAGAACCGCAAAATATCCATATCCTTGGCACCTCAGCTTTAGGCTTGAGCCTCGCGGCCGAATTGCAAAAAATCGGACATCATATCACCTTTATATGTCGGCCGCAAAATGCTGATGAATACAGCGCGACTGATTTTATTTTTAAGGATAACCGCAAATTACAAACCAATCGGCAAACTTTCAATTTTATGTTTGAGCAAACTACCGCTCCGCAGATTTTGTTCATAGCCTCAGAGCCTCAGTTTTTGCGCAGTGATTTGTTATTATTATCTTCGGCCAAACTAGCCAACAGCTTGATAATAAACCTGACTCCTTGCGAGCCGCTGGCTCTGGCAGATGAGCTGCTGAATCATCAGACGATTCCCGCTTATTTTTATGGTTGGCTGACCAAAAACAAAAATCACGTTTCCTTACTGGGGCGCCGAAATAATTTAACCTTTAGTCTGGACGAGCTGTCCTCAACCGCAGTTTTACTGCACCAAGTCTTTGCCGGAACTTTTTTTGAAACCTCGGCAACTGACAACAACGCTTTCAATCTCTGGCGTTGGCTGGCGCCCAAAGCGCTTGCCTTATTGTTGTCTTTAGCTGAGGATGTTGGTGTTTTTTCCTTTATCAAAAAGAATGACAACCGCAAGCTTATAGATCAATATGTGAGCGAGCTGACAGCTCTGGCCGCGGCAGACGGCGCCAACCTGAACAGCGCTGATATTTTGGCAGACATCTACGCCGTTCCTGACGGATACACCCCGACAGAAGCCATCAAAACCGAACAAATTATGCTTTTAGCCGAAAGAATTTCAGCTTTGCTTTTCCGCGCCGTAACTGCCGATGATCAGCGTTTTCCGACAATTCGCGGTTGGCTTCGGCAAATTCGCAATAAATATAGCATAACCGCATAATCCGCTTGAAGAAAAAATTAAGCCGGCTATACTTTCAAATGTTTATATACTGGTTGGAGACCAAACATGGGTTTGCAGAATATTTATTTATTATCCGGATTTTTTTTCTGCCTGATAGCCGCAACCATGGCTTATAGCCTCATAAAACGCCGGCACAATAACTTTGCGCACGCTGAAATTATTGTCTTAACACCGATTTTATTAGCCGCTGTCGGCTATGTCGGGCTTGACTGGAATAATTCTGACTTTATCAGCGCCATTTCTTGTTCTGCCTTTTTAGCACCGTTGGGCGCCGCCTTTATATTATTTTTAGTCTCATTTAAGCTTTCCAAACTCTGGCAAAATGCTCTTATCATCTTTGGACTGGCATCGCTTATTTTAGTTGGTTTAAATTTGCCAACCTCCTTAGATAAAGATCTACCCCCGGTCATAAATCAATTATGTGTTGCTGCCGTCTGGACGTTTTTTTGCCTGTCATTAAGAATATCAAATTCCTCATCTGGCTTTGTCGGCCTCCACATTTTTTGTCCTATGGTTGGCATTATAGCTCTTTTTATCATCAGCGCCGCCCCTTTTGCACTTGGGTTTGAAGCCGCTTGCGTTGCTGGCGCCATATTAGGCTTTTTGTTATTTAATTGGCCGCCCGCAATTTTCAAACTTTCTGATAAAGGCGCTGATGTCTTAGGCTTTATTTCAGGTGGAATTTTAATATACACCGGCACGGAAAGTTCATTTTCTTCCGTGCTAATTCTCGCAATGTTGCCACTTTGCGAGGCCGGACTATCTTTTTTTATCGGACTTATATTTGCCTCCAAACGCCAAAATCTCAACCTCAACACGGCATCTGCCATGGCCGCGTCCTCTGGTCTAGAGCCAAGTGTCATAGCCAAACATATTTTTCGCATTAATCTTTTAATGATTTTGTTCGGCTGTTTTCAGGTTTATGCGCCCAATAATTTTTCCATTCCTTTGGTTTGCGCGGTCATCGTTTTCTGGCAAATGTACCGATTAGCTCACTGGAACAACTTATCTTCTGGATTGGCAGAAACCAACCGCACCGTTATTGCCGAGTTTAAGCAAAGCTTTTCCGACGTCAAAAAATATTTGACCAAAATCACCTCTCAACCCTCAGACAAGGCGGATAAAAAAGACTAATGTTTTTGCTTGATTTCATCAAAAATACCTTTTTACAACCGCGACAGACACCGTCGGAAGACTTGTCTCCCGAGGCCGCTCTGCAAATTAACTTTCGTGTTGTTGTCGTCGAATTCGCCGACAATGTTGAGGGAAACTGTGGTGAATTGGTTACCAAATTCTTGCGCAACTGCGAGGGCTTGTCCGTAACCTATTTTAACGAACCTTTTGATAAGACCTTCTTAAATTTGGAAAGCCGAACCTTATTTGATTTATTAGACAAGGGACAGGATATTTTAGACAAGACCTCCGCAGACGTTTTGGTTTGGGGTTGCCGAGAAAACGACAAAATCAGGCTGAATTTTCAAACTGCTCTTCAATACGAAAATTCCGGCCATAGCTTTGTGTCCTTATTGGATAGTTTATATTTGCCGGTTGCAATTTTTGAAGATTTCGGCTCAGGATTTCCGCCCTCGCTAATCACCCTGATTTACGGAGCCATCGTCAGCTCTTTAAATCAGACATGCAAAACCTCGCAGATTCAAAAACGCTATCTTCTGAAAAAAATTATTGCCAAACTGTCTGCCGACAGCTCTGCCAAAAGTTTATCCATTGAATATTTGCCCTATATTATGAATTTTTTGGGAATAATTTATCTCAGTTTTTGCTCCCATGCTGAAACCGATAAGGATTTCAAAATTGTCAAAAATTTATTAGATGCCGCGCTCAAACATCAAGATCTGATTTCCAACCCCATTCATTTGGGCTGCATATATCATCACCTTGGCCAACTATATGATTCCGCGTCACAAAATATTGCCAAACATCCGGCCAACTACTACCGCGGCGCCATTAGCAACTATCGTCTGGCTCAAAAATATCTTAGCAAATACAGTTACCCCTATGACTACGGACTGATTTCTTTTCGCCTTTCCGATTTATACTACAACTACTGGAAACAAAAAGAAGATTTGCAAGCTTTACGCGATTCTGTCTTCAATCTGCGCGAGGCAGAAAAAGTTTTCACTTATGCCCTGTTTCCCGAATTTTGGGCGGAAATTCAAGGCCGTTTAGGTTATTTGCTATCAATATTAAGCAACCTCACCGCCAGTAATGATATTGCCGAGCTGGCAATAGCCGCCTATAAAAACCGGCAAAAAATCGTCACCGAAAAAAAGGACCCTTTGCTCTGGGCGCAAATTCAAGAAAAAATTGGAGAGATTTATTACTTCATTGGCAAAAAAGAGGCTGATAAAGACACTTTGGAAGAATCCTTAGAATATTTTCATGATGCCTTATATATTTTTGAAAACATGAATCTCGCCGACGATGCCAAACGTCTTACTTCGTCAATCGCCAAAACCAATCAGATTATCAGTTATTCATAATTGACTTTATCTCAAGCATGCTTGATAGAGCAAATAAACAGAAAAGCTGAAAATTCATGTACATAGAATTTTCAGCTTTTCTTATATATTGCATTATCTCTAGCGAAGCCGAAGAACAGCGCAGATAGAGTAAATTGAAATGGGAGACACCGGAATTTACATAGAAGTAAATGAAGATGTCGCCAACCTGCGCAAATTGCCCTAAATGCGCTGATATACAACCTCGGCTATGAATTTGAAGATATCCAAGCCTCTATAGTGCTTTTGGAGTTAGATCCAACCTTAACATCAATTTGTTTTCCGTCCTTAAACATAAAGAGGGTCGGAATACTGCGAATACCATACTGAGCCGCTGTGTTAGGAGATTCATCAACATTAATTTTGCAGATTTTAACCTTGTCGGCCATTTCCTTAGAAACTTCTTCCAAAACCGGAATCAGTTGCCGGCATGGACCGCACCATTCAGCCCAAAAATCAACCAGCACCAAACCTTTTGCTTTCAAAACTTCTTCTTCAAACTGAGCGTCGGTAATAGCTTTCATATCATTTCCTTTCTGTAAAATAATGCTTATGCAATACTCTTAATATAAGAGATAAAAAAATTAAATTAAAGTCCAATTTACAAATATTATTCTATTTTCATCATTACGGCGGTGTTAGTCCACAAAATATATGTCTCAACCTTTCGATTCGGATAGATTTTTTCAACCAAGGCTCGATACGCGGATAACTGGCGCACATACGCGCTCGGAACCTGCGCCACAACCTGCGCGGCCGGACGATTCGTCTTAAAATCAACAATCATGACTTTATCTGGCAAAACAGCCAATCGGTCTATTTGTCCGGATATTATTCTGCCGTTAACCTCCCCCATAATCGGAACCTCAGCTCGCGATTCGGAACCAAACAGCGGAGCAAAACGCTCATCTTCCACCAGATTAATCACCTCGTTGCAAAGTTGTTCTCTGGCCTCAACCGACAAATTCTCGGCTTGTCTGGCAACAAACTCAGCCGCTTTCTGAACACGCTCGCCACCAGCCACGTCTGGAATAAACTGCAACAGCTTGTGAATTATCAAACCCCGCCTAAAATATTCCGTATGCGATCCCTCCAACGGCGATGAATTAATTTCTTCTTCCTCATCATCTTTTGACGGGGTCAATGGTTTTGCCAAAGCACTTTCAACTGGCGCCGGACTATTTATCCAATCCCCGCAAGTATCTTTCTCAACTATTGCATCAGATTTTTCAGCTAAGGGTAACGGAGCCTCTTGTTTCACCTCATAAACCAGATTGTCCCTCTCTGCCACCGCAATTGCTCTTAAAGACTGACGGCATAATTCATACCATGATTCATCGCTCACCTTATTGCCGCGCTGATATCCGCAAATACACAACAATTCTTCAGCTCTGGTCAAGGCCACATATAACAAGCGATGATATTCTTCTACTGATAACCGCTTCTCTTTTTGCTTAATTTGCCGACAATTATCTTCATATTCGTCAGAACCAAACGGATACAACATTATTCCGTCGTCAAACAGCAACCCCGCCTCGTTGCGAATAGACTTTATCCGCACGGTGTCCGGCAAAATCACCACCGGAGCCTGCAACCCCTTGGAGCCATGCACCGTCATAATTCTAACGGCGTCAGCCTGACTTTGCTCTAACTCACGTTTAATTTCCACATCGTCCTGCTCCATCCACTCAACAAACGCCTGCATTGATGGAACATGTTCTTTTTCAAAGGCCAAACTCAAATTTACAAATTCATCTATGCCATCTTCCGCCTCATGGCCTATGCGCGCGACAAACTTGCGCCGACCGCCCAGCTTGTTTAGTATAAAGCTATAAAATTCAAAAGGTCGCACCTGATCGGCCAAATCCAACAATTGCTGTAGCTGAGTGGCAACCTCTGCATATCTTTCGTCAGAACGCAGTTTGCGCCACAAACTTAACTCTCCTCGTTGGTAACAGAGCGCAAACAAATCAGCATCATTCAAATTCCATAATGGCGACTTTAGCATTTCAGCCAGATTTAAATCATCTTCTGGCAAAAGCACAAACTTAGCTACCGACAACAAATCCTGCACGGCAATTTGCTCAGACAGTTTTATTTTATCTGCCCCGGCCACATTTACTCCGGCATTTTTGCAAGCGCGAACCAATTCTTCCACAAAACTGTTGCGCCTTTGCACCAAAACCATAAAATCTCTGTACCGCAACGGCCGATTTTGAGAAACCAACAATTCACGGTTTTGAACTTTTCGCCGAATATTCTCCGCAATCATTTTTGCCAAACGCGAGCTTGTTGATTCTGCCTTAACTCGCTCCACCGGCGGCAGCCATATATCAGGATTCTCGCCTTTTTCAGCCTCCACCAACGGCCACAGCTCCACTTTTCCAGCCTCACCGATACGAGACGGAGCGTGCCAGACTTTTTCTTCTTGCGGAGACACTCCTTGTTTGGCTTGTTCATGAGCAAACACGCAATTAACCGCGTCTAAAATTGCCGCCGTAGAACGAAAAGAAACCTCCAGATTAACTTCTTTAAACTCAGCTCCCTGATGTTTTCTCTCGGTAAAATAGTGTCGCATTTGCTCAAATTCTACTGGATCCGCGCCCTGAAAAGAATAGATTGATTGCTTGCGATCGCCCACCACAAATAACGTGTTGTTTTTATTTTTTGCGCCTTCACCCGAAAAAAATTCCTCGGTTATAGCCCGCACAATTGCCCACTGATCCGGAGATGTATCTTGAGCCTCGTCAATCAAAACATTGTCAATTCCGCCGTCCAGCTTATAGAGAACCCACTCCGCCACTTGCGGATTTTCCAACAAAGCTCTCGTTTGCACAATCAAATCCTCATAATCCATTTTAGAATGATTGCGCTTGTAGGCATTATAGCGTTGCAGTAAATCTTCAGCCAAATTCAAAACCGCTTTGGTTGAGGCAAACAAATTTATGGCCGCCAATTTTTGATCAAAACCAATCAATCTTTCTGCCTCTTGTCTGACAAAACTCTCACCATCTGCAATCCGCGCCATAACCGCTTTGGTCGCCACGTTTTTACGCGGTTCATTGTTGTCGGTTAAAAATATTTTATGATATTTTTCATAATCTTTGTTTTGTAGCGCTTGTTTTAAATTCTCACCTCTTGCCTGATCGGTAGCGCTTCCATATTGCATGGCTTCAGCCAAAAATTGTGCCGCTTGTTCATTTGTATTCTGCCAAAATTCCGTTTGCGCCGTATCCAAGTTTTCATCTTCCCGCACCTTTAGCCGCTGCGCAATCTCCGCCACCAACTTCTCGCTGCCGTTTGTCAACAATCGCATAATTTTATTGCGCTGCACATTAAGCCCCGCCATCAACTTAGGAAAATTATACTCGCTCATTTTTGATGTTATATATGCCAAAGCCTGAGCCGTTTTTCCTTCCGGACAAGTTTCCGCCTCCCGCAGCAAATTTACCTTTATCTGTTCCATTGCCTCATTGGCGGCTCGATCGTCCATAACTTCAAAATACGGAGAAACTTTCGCTTCCAGCGGAAACCGTTTTAATATTTCCTGACAAAAGCTATGAATAGTCTGAATTTTCATTCCGCCTGGGGCGTCCAACAATATCGCAAACAATCTTCTGGCCTGCGCCATTGTCTCTGCAGAAATCATTGTTTTGCCAAGTAATTGTTGCAATTCACATCTTAACTTTTCATCATCAATCACTGTCCATTGGCTTAAGCGCTTAGCAATACGGGTGTTCATTTCCACCGCCGCCGCCTTGGTATATGTCAAACACAATATTCTTGCTGGCAAAACACCTTTCAACAACAATCGCAACACCCGATCCGACAACACTTTGGTTTTTCCGGTTCCTGCCGACGCCTCAACCCAAACCGATACATCTGGATCCGATGCTTTGCATTGCTGTCTGCTGGCCAGAGCAATTCGAGTTTGTTTTTCTGTCTGCAAATCAGTCATCTTCGTCCTCGTTGACATACCATTCTTTTACTCGAGCCAAATGTTCATAGTCCGAATACTCCGGAACTTTCTTCGGGTTTGGCTGGCAAATATAGGGTGTTGTTTCAAAATCAAATAAATTTACAGTCTCACGGATTCGCTGTTCCGTCTCCGCCAAAATATTTGCCACATTTTCTGACACCACTACTTCTTTGCGCGCTAATTGCCAATATCTCAATGTCTCCACTTGAGCCGCGCCAACTCCGGCAAACCCTCCGGCTTCAGCAATCAAGCCTTCTATTGGCAACTGTGGCGCAAATCCCTTGCTAACTTCCTTAACGCTTCGCGCCTTGCCGGTTTTGTAATCAATTATATTTATTTTTCCATCTATGGTTTCATCTACTCTGTCTGCCTTCGCGGTCAAAGTAAAATCTCCGCCGGGCAAGTTTTTCAAAACATACTGGCCAGAAACCTCATTATGAGTTTGCTTAATATTTTGCCGATACTCTACCTCAATTTTTGCCAAATGTTCAATCATCTTAGCAAATTTTGGCCACCAAAAAGCCTTTTTATCAGACAACTTTTGATTTTTGGCAAATTCCTGTTTGCCCAGAGCCAACAATTCCTCTTTGCCGTTTTGCGGAAAACCATAAGGATAGCGGTTATTAAAGGCCTCCAAAACTCCGTGCAAAATTGTTCCGAAATCTGCCATTGTCAGCTCCGGATTAATCGCCTCAAGCTTTTTCAAACGCAAAATATATTTAGCAAAAATGCTGTAAGGATCCCGCATCAGCATTTCAACTCCGCTGGCAGACAATGTTCTGGGACGAGCCGACAGAGGTGGAGTTGGCATCGGCGCTTTAATTTTATCAAAAGTCAAAGGTTCGTCCAAATTCTGAGCCGCCTCGCCATAGACATTCACCGCCAAATCTTTCAAATCAATCTTCATTGCCTTAAGCACGGTTTCCATTCTCATCAACCAACGAGATTTGAGCATTGGCGTGCCTTCGACCCTCTCGGCCCTAGTCAGATAGACCTGTTGTCCTCCCAAAAATTGCTCCATTCCCGCCGCAAGGACTCCTATGGCTTTTTCTGGCAACGGGAAGCCGAAATCTTTTTTCATCGGACGAGACATCCACGGATCCGCGGCAGCTCCTGCCGGCCAAACGCCCTCATTTACCTCGCCCAAAATCATCACGTCAAAATGATTCAACTTTGCCTCAATCGGACCCAAAATTTTCAACCGCGGATGCGTACCATATTTTGGGCGAACCATGACCTGAGCCGCAAAAGCGTCAAACAATCCATCATATTCCTGAGGGGGAATTTGTCCTAGAGTATCTGCTTTTTCCAGCCATTGAGACACCAAACCTGCTCCAGCCCCACCGGCATCGCCACGCCACAAAATGTCTCTGCCGTTTTGATTTTCCGTCGCGGCAACGTTCTCCGCCGCCAAAACATGGGCCGTCAACACTTCTCGTAATGTAGCTTCCGGTTTGGCCAAAATTTCTGCCAACGGACGCAAATACTCGCCAATTTTTTGCAATAAAGCGCTTTCATCATCATTTTTGCCGGCGCGCCAAACTTCTTTTTCCAAAGCTCTGGTCTGCCTACGCACCGAGCCGCCATCAAGCCCCAACCCGCACAACGGATTCTTCAGCAGGCTCAACATTGCCACCCGATCATGCAAATTGGCCGCAACTTTTGCAACCAGTCGCATAAAAATTCCCCACGGCGTCAGGCTCAATGGTTTACCGGCGGAATCATCAACCTTAATATCCCAGCGCTCCAATTCTGCCGCCACTCGTCGCGCCAAATTTCTATCTGGAGTAATTAATGCGGCTGTTTTTTCCGGCGTTTCCAAAACTTCACGCATCAAAACGGCTATTGCCAGCGCCTCTTGCCGCAGATCAGCGCAATTCAGCAGCTTAACCCCATCTACTGCCGCCACATTTGGCAAAACATCATCAATTTGCCGCCACTTATCACTGGTAACCGCCGGCCGCATAATCTCAGAAATCAAAATTTCTCGATCTTTGTTTTGCGGAGCGACTAAATTTTGCACCGCCTCACGTTCAATTTGCAAGCTATCAAGAATAACCTTCAGCTCATATTGCGGATGGCTTTCATTAACCTCCGCCCAGGCCTCGTCATCTAAATATTTATCCAAACCGGCCAAAATAATCTCGCCATTAGGCAAACCGGCCACCGTCTTCAACAATTCAATCATCGCCGGAAAAGTCGCCGAAATACCCGCGGCAATAATCCTTTTTTGCGGCCGCTGTTCTGCCCACAATTTAGCCTGTTGAATAATCAGCTCATTACGCCTCATACTGGCGTCAACCACATTTCTTTCTTGCAAAATCTGCGGCCAATGACAAGTTATAATCTCCAAAAATTTGAGTGTCTCCTGCCAATGTCCGGCATATTCTTCCGGCACCAAATTTTGCAAATCGGCAAAATCAAGTTTTTCATTATTCACGGTATCAATCAGCTTGCCCAGCTCTTGAGCCAAATAACAAGCCTGATTCAGCGGAATTTTTTCCGCTCCAAACTCAGACGGACGAGAAAGAATAATTTTCATAAACAAACAAGTGCGCTCTATCGGATCAATCGCCGGCGCCACCGCCAGCATTTTGTCATCACCGCCGGCGCCCTGCAGCCTCAGCTCATCTTCATCAACATCGCCAACCGGCAGCATTTGCGGCAACAATGTCGGCCTCATTCCCTGATGACGTACAAACGCCTCAGCCATTGTTTTGCACGCACGCCGATTAGGCAACAATATCGTAACCCCAGACAAATCCAGCTGATTTTGAGCATATTCGCTCAACAGTTTCTGCGCCACAACATCGGCAAAACTGTTAGAAACGGATATATTAAAAACCTTAAGCAGTTTCAAATACCTCTCGCACAAATTGAACCAACGCACGGCCTCGATGAGAAATTTTGGCTTTTTCTTCTTTTGTCATCTCGGCAAAAGTGCAATCATATCCTTCCGGCACAAAAACTGGATCAAACCCAAATCCTTGATTGCCGCGGCGGTCTTCAATTATTTGCCCATCGACCCGACCTTCAAAAAATTTGGTTTTCTGTTGAGGAATTTTCAGCGCCAACACGCACGAAAAATGCGCCGATCGATCTTTCTTGCCGCTTGCTTGCAGTTCCTGCAACAACTTATTGATCCGCGCGTCGTTGTCCGGCGCATATCTGGCCGAATAAACCCCTGGGCGCCCGTCCAAAGCGTCAACACACAAACCAGAATCATCTGCCAAACAAGGCAAACCGGTATATTTGCTTAGTGTCTCGGCCTTAAGCGCCGCGTTTTCAGCAAATGTTTTTCCGGTTTCTTCAACATCAGGCAATTCCAAATCGCGCGCTGACAAGATCTTGACTCCATAAGGTTTCAGCATTTGCGATAACTCGTCAATTTTGCCCTGATTATGAGAAGCCAACACCAATTTTTGAAACATTATTTTACTCCCAGTGCTAATTTTTGTTTGGCTATAAGTTCACCAATTCCTTGTTTGCCAAGCTCCAACATCTGATTAAATTGTTCTTCATCAAAAGGCTCGCCCTCGGCAGTGCCTTGAATTTCCACTATTTTACCGCTCTCGGTCATAACAAAATTCATATCAACCTGAGAGTTTGAATCTTCTTCATAATCCACATCAAGAATTGCTTCGCCATTATAGATATCGCAAGATACCGCCGCCACAAATTCGCGAATAGGGTTGGTTTTCAGCTTTTGCATTGCTACCAGTTTTTCCATTGCCAAATACAAAGCTACAAATCCGCCGGTAATCGAGGCAACTCGAGTTCCTCCGTCAGCCTGCAACACATCACAATCAATACAAACCGAAATATCTTTCATCTGTTCCAAATTAACCACCGAGCGCAAAGAACGGCCTATAAGACGTTGAATTTCCTGCGTACGTCCAGATGGTTTTTTGCATTCTCTGGGGACTCTGACTTGCGCAGAGCGCGGCAACATTGCATATTCCGCCGTAATCCAACCCTTGTTTTGCCCTTTGAGCCAGGCCGGCAGTTTTTCTTCAACACTGGCCGTACAAACCACGTGAGTATTACCATATTTAACCAGACAAGATCCTTCGGCATAAGGATTAAAATTTGGAATTAATTCAATATTTCTAAGGGCATTGGCCGCCCGATTGGTATGACGCATATTATTTCTTTCGTAATTCAATTAAAACTACGCCAAGAATACGTCTTTTTTCTTGCTAACGCAAGTTGTTTGAATATTTATCGGCACTTTATATAAGTACTATCTCAAGCGAAGGCGGAGAACAGTACAGATAGGGTGATTTCCAGGTGCAGAAAAGCGGAGCGTACAGATTAGTACGAGAGCATTTTCTGTCACCGTAAAATCACTCTAGATGTGCTGTTATACGGCTTCGTCCATCTGGACGAGCTTGCCTATTTAGTAACCACCACCATCGCTTCTCGCAATATTCTGCCATTAATCATGTAGCCGGTCTGAAGTTCGGCAACTACCGTGCCTGTCGGTTTGGTTTTGTCTTCAATCTCTTGAACAACTTGATGATAGTTAGGATCAAAAACCTTATCCATAACCTCCATTTTAGTAATTCCGAATTTTTCAAAAACTTTCATCAACTCAGATTCCGTAAGTTCGACGCCTTTTTTCAAAGCTTCGCACTTATCCTGACTTTCCTCTTTGTCCACAGCCTCAATTGCGCGGTGCAAATTATCAGCCACCGAAAGCAAATTTTTGGCAAACGATGATATTGCGTATTTGTTGTTTTTTTCAATTTCCTGAGCGCAACGTTTTTTGGTATTTTCCGCTTCGGCAAACGCTCGCAGATAATCCTCACGCAATTTTGCATTTTCGGCTTTCAAAAGATCCAAATCCGTTTCATCTGCTTCCGCATCGGTTTCAGGTTCAGGATTACTTTCAGCTTCCGCTTCCAAAGCCTCGTCCAATTCTTCCGAAAGATCATCTTTTTCATGCTGATGTTTTTTATTTTTACTCATGTTTTTTCTCTTTAAAAAATTAAGACTTGTGTGTATATATAAGGAATTTAGTGACTAATGCTTGACAAGTCAAGAGCAATGGTCTTTTAATAAAAATATCATCGGATCTCCGACAACAAAACTTTAATTATTTTTTTGATTCTTGAAAGATTTAAGATGCAAACCCACCAAACAAGCTCGGAACTCAGCACATCAAAATTTTTGCCCAAGGGCTTTAATAAAAAGAAATTTAGCATTACTTACGCGGTAACCACCAATCCGCGTCTTCAAGAAATTCAAAATTTATCCAAGGTTCAATGTTTGGGACGGACTGCCTGGCCGCAGATTAACAACATAAAAGGCTGGATGGTGTCCGCTGAAACTGCCACCTTTATGAAATGGGGCGGTTTAGGCATGATTGCCACTGAGTTGCCAGAAGCCTTTAACGCCTGTTTTGGCTCCAACGATGAAAGCCTTACGGTCGTTACGCCTCTCTATCTGGGTGATACCGGCAAAAAGAAAGCCGAATTTAACAACAATATATATGTCGGCGCCGAACACAAACAGATTGCGCTTAAGCATCTAGCCAAATTAGATGTTCCTTTTATTGGTGAAAAACAAACTCTTACCAAGCATAAAGTTGACGTTTACAGTGGACATTTTGATAATAGTGATTACATTTTTCTCGCCAACGATCGTTTTTTTAACATTGATCCCCACAAAGACAATCCGCCGGCCCAAGATGGCTGTTATATCATGAACAAAAACGGCATCAACGAGGTTGAGCGTTTTGCTTTCTTTTCCAAAGCTGTCTATGTTTTGCTCAAAACTATTTTTGAAAACAAACTAAAAGGACTCAGCGCTCCCAATGTTATCATCGCCAATGATTGGCACAGTGGAGCCTTGTCAGGTTTATTTAAGTATTTCACTGTTGCTCAGGTCGAAAATCAGCATATGACCGAGGAACTGGCCGATAAGCTCAAAACCATTCCGGTTGTTCACATTGCCCACCACCTCGGATACCAAGGCTGGGATTATGAAAACACCTCTAAGATTCTTAATTCTCTATACGAAGACACTGCGGCCATGGTCCTCAAAAACGCTAAAGCCATCAAAAACAGCAATCCTCGTGCCACCAACACCTTAATCGTGCATGATTGCTACAATCAGGCTTCCGGCAATTTTCATCTTGCCGACAGAGTAGTAACCGTATCTAAAAACTATCTTGAAGAAGTCTCCAAAGAATTAGGATTTGGATTTGACTTTCGCGATATCTTAAAAATTCGCAAAGATCACCGCGACTTTTTCGGTATTGTAAACGGCTATGACAAGCGCTTGATTTCTCCCAATCAAACCAAAATAGACGCTGTCAATCAATATTTTGGCGACACTAATTTCACCACCTTCAATGAAAAAGACCTTAGCGGCAAACTGCAAAACAAAAAAGAATTTATAAAGCTCTTGTCAAAAATTTCAACAGACAAAGATTATAAACAAAAAGTCATTCCGCTGGTCGATATATACAAATTTGAAGACTTAACCAAAGCGGTCAAAGACGCGCAAAAAACACCTATCGTGTGCGCCACCAGCCGTTTGGTTGAACAAAAAGGCTATGATATTGCGGCGCAAGCAATCTTGAACTTAACCAAAAAATATAAAGATTCCTCGGCAGAACCGCCAATTTTTATTCTAGGCGGAGCCGGTGACATCAATTACTTCGAAATGCTGACCAAGCTTAAAGACAAGGTTTGTGAATTAAGCCCAAAAATCGGCAAACGAATATTTGTTTTTCATGGCTATAAAGACGAATTTGCCTATGCTATCCAGTTGGCGGCAGATTTTTACATGATGCCTTGCCGTTTTGAGCCTTGCGGCCTTACCCAAATGGAAGCTATGGCTAAAGGAGCTTTACCGGTTGCCATGTCCACCGGCGGTTTGGTAGATACTATTGAAGATGGTGTTGACGGCTTTCGCACTGAAGCGTTTTTCAGCAACAATCGCCGCGTTTATGGCACCAATTTTGCCGGACAACGGCTCAAAAACAATGAAAACGCCTACACCGAAACTTTAGACAAAGCTTTGGCTACTTTTTACTCTACGCCAAACTTAATTTTGGCCATGAAACGCAACGCCATGCAAAAAGACTTCAGTTGGGACGTTCCTGACGGTTCGGTTTACAAATATCACAACCTGCTGCAAACCGGCCATTTATAGTTTTTTTTGCTAGATCACCTCGACAATTTCTTATAAAGGCGAAGAATAGTACAGAGAGAGGTATTGTTATGTGACTTTACCTGTTTGCACTATCTTTAGTAAGTTCTAACAGCGTGCGTGGATAATAAGATTTTAGGGTGATGAAAGCGGAGCGTACAAGATAGTACGTGAGCATTTCATCAGCCCGACAAATCTGTATTAGACACCAGCTAGACGAACTTACCTATTATATAATCTGCGCGCCTCATAATGATTATGCAACAACTTATGCGCTTTTTCACCTCCCGCCTTGTCAAGATATTCTTTATAAAGAATTTTCACTTCCTCATTATGATGAGACAACCGGTTTTTGGCCTGAATATCCTCAGACACCAAACCTTGGGCGCGTTTGCGGCGAATACCATCGGTTATTCCATGCGGTTTAGGCTGGCTCGGCAACATAACTTGCGGCTGTCCGCCTCCGGATACGCAGCCGCCGCGACAAGCCATAACTTCCACAAAGTGATAAGGAAGTTCTTCGCCGTTGGCTTTGGCACTGCGGATTCTTTCTATAACTTGTTCAATATTACCGCATCCATGAACAACCGCGATTTTCACTTTAGCGCCATTTATATCGATTTCAGCCTCTTTAACGCCGTCCAATCCTTCAATAGCCTTAAAATTAATTTCACCAAGTTCTTTGCCGGTTATATAGAAATAAGCCGTGCGCAAAGCCGCGGTCATAACCCCGCCGGTAACGCCAAAAATAGTTGCCGCGCCGGAATATTCACCCAGCGGACTGTCGGCTTTTTCCTCCGGTAAATTACGAAAATCGATTCCGGCCTGTTTAATCATTCGGCACAATTCGCGCGTAGTCAAAGAAACATCAACATCTTGAAAACCAGATGAACTCATATCCTTACTACGATGAATTTCCCATTTTTTAGCGGTGCATGGCATAATTGAAACAACTCTTATCTTAGCAGGGTTAATCGCCATCTTTTCCGCATAGTAGGTTTTAACCAACGCTCCCACCATTGATTGCGGAGATTTGCAAGTTGAGAGATTTTCAATCATATCCGAATAATTTTTCTCCAACATATCTACCCATGCCGGACAACAAGATGTAAACATTGGCAAACTCTCCGGCTTAGCGGTAAAGCGTTTCACAAATTCATTTGCCTCTTCTATAATTGTCAAATCAGCGCCAAAATTCGTATCAAACACTTTATTAAAGCCCAAACGACGCAAGGCCGCATAAGTTTTACCGGTTAAATTTTCTCCAAAATCATAGCCGAACTCTTCGCCTATGGCTACCCTGACTGCCGGCGCAATTTGCACAACTGTAATAATTTCGGGATCCACCAACATCTCAAGCACTTTTTGCGTGTCATCATACTCGACAATTGCTCCGGTCGGACAGTGAGCAGAACATTGCCCGCATTTAATACACGGACTTTCGGCCAAAGATATGCCTCCGGCCGCCGTAATTCTGGTGGCCAAGCCGCGGTTCAAATAGCTCAAAGCCCAAACATTCTGCTGATTTTGACAAACATCAACGCATCTGCCGCAAACAATGCATTTTGACGGATCCAACACAATCGCCTTGGTCGAATCATCTTTTTCCAGTTTCTTGTTCAAGCTGGGCAAACGAGAATGATCAACCCCAAAAGTATTGGCCATTTCTTGCAGTTCGCAATGTCCGGAACGAACACAGCTCAAGCATTCATTGGGATGATTACTCAAAATAAGCTCCAGCACCGTGCGACGAACATTAAAAATTTCGGCATCACCGGTTATAACTTCCATTCCCTCGCTAACCGGCGTACAACAAGACCGCATGATGCGCCCATTAACTTTAACAATACACATGCCGCAACCGGCGCTCGGATCAACATCTGGATGTTTACACAAGGTCGGAATCTCAACATGAGCCTGTCTGGCGGCGTCTAAAATGCTGGTACCTGCTGGAACTTCAACATCAAAATTATCAATTTTTAATTTTACCATGGTTATTTCTCCCCTGAAGTTGCAGGCTGAGCATCAATAAGTTTATCCAGATACTCATTTTCAAAAAACTTAATAGTCGAAAGCACCGGATTCGGAGCTGTCTGCCCCAAACCGCACAAAGAGGCCTTTTGCATAGCGGTAGCAATCCGCTTCAAATCAGCCAAATCCTGCTTAGTGCCTTTGCCTTTATTAATTTTTTCCAACAACAAAAGCATTTGCTTTCCGCCGATTCGACACGGAGAGCATTTTCCGCAAGATTCATCAACCGTAAAGTCGAGATAAAAATTAGCGATATTCACCATATCTGAACTGTCGTCCATCACAATCATACCGCCAGACCCCATGATTGAACCAATTTTTTTAAGCTCCTCATAGCACACCGGCAAATCCAATTTTTCCGCCGGTATCACTCCGCCTGATGGGCCTCCGGTCTGCACGGCCTTCAATTTTTTGCCGCTTGGCACACCGCCGCCGATTTCATTAACAATTTCGTTGATTGTGGTCCCCATTGGCACCTCAATCAGTCCGGAATGCTCCACCTGTCCGGTCAGAGCAAAAACCTTGGTGCCTTTAGAAGTCTCAGTTCCAAAAGACGCAAACCAATCAGCTCCCTTAAGAATGATTTTTGACACATTACCCAGAGTTTCCACGTTATTCACGCAAGAAGGCTTGCCCCACAATCCTTTGTTGGTCGGATAAGGCGGACGCGGGCGCGGAGTTCCGCGGTTGCCCTCAATTGAGCGAATCAGCGCTGTTTCTTCTCCGCAAACAAAAGCGCCGGCACCCAAACGCACCTCAATATTAAACGAAAAATCCGTTCCCATAATATTGTTGCCCAACAACCTGTTTTTTTTGCAGGCCTTAATGGCTTTTTCCAAACGTTCAACCGCCAACGGATACTCGGCGCGAACATAAAACCAACCTTGCGTAGCGTTGATAGCATAGGCGGCAATCATCATACCCTCAATCACCGAATGCGGATCACCCTCCAAAATAGAACGATCCATATAGGCTCCGGGGTCGCCTTCATCACCATTGCAGATAATAAACTTTTCATCAACCGTCGGAACTTTAGCCGCAAATTCCCATTTAGTGCCGGTAGAAAAACCACCGCCGCCACGCCCGCGCAAACCGGAGCGCTTAATTTCATCAATTACTTGTTCCGGCGTCATATTTTTCAGCACTTTTTCCAGTGCCAAATAACCGCCGCGGGCAATATATTCTTGAATATCTTCCGGATCCATATGTCCGGCATCTTTCAGCACCACTTTTTCCTGCTTAGTAAAAAATGGTAGCTCCAAAGATAGAATATGTTCTTGTAAAAAGGCCGGAATCTCAAAAACATCGCCCTCTGCCAATTTTAATGCCGGTATAACGTGTTCTGTTATAATCAATCGCGCGATTAAAGGCTCAATTCGCTTATACAGCACATCTTTTTGACCTTTAATTTCCACTCTGATTAGCGGTCCTTGCGCGCACAGTCCCATACAACCGGTAGCCACCACTCGCACCTGATCTTCAACTCCATGCTCAATGATTGCTGTTTTTAATAAGTCTATAATATCATCACTGCCTGAAGACTTGCAGCCAGTTGAGTGACAACAATAAATATTGCACTTAAACCTGTTTAGCTCCGCCTGTTTGGTTTTGGCAATTTCATGAATATCAAATCTTTTATCTAAATCTGCTTCCGCCATGGTCTTTATTCCTCGTCCTCAAGTTTTTTACGCCATTCGTCCAAAATATTGCGGACATCACCGGGGGTAACCCGACCATAAGTCTTGCCGTTAACCACACAAACCGGAGCCAATCCGCAACAGCCCACGCAGCGCACGCTTTGCAGATGAAACATTTTGTCTTCAGTGCTTTCGCCTTCGCCGATTCCCAGCTCTTTCTTAAATTCTTCCAGAACCTTATCATTGCCCTTTAAATAACAGGCGGTACCTGTACACACAGAAATTACCGCCTTGCCTGGAGCATCTAACTTAAAAAAGTTATAAAACGTCAAAACTTCATAAATTCTGGCCAGTGGGATTCCCATTCCCTCAGCCAAATCCGCAGCGTCTTGCCACGGCACAAAGCCCTTAACACTCTGAATTTCGTGCAGAGCCATTATCAAAGATCCGCGTTTTTTTCGCCATTTGGCAGCAACTGCAGACCCCAAGGAATTAGCGTCCATTTACGTCTCCTTCTTGCTTATGTTTGTTTTGACAATATGTTATCGGCAAAAAATTTGCTATTCAAGCTTTTAATGACATCTTTCCAAATTTTTATTTTTTTTCATAAAGATATACCAAAAATTCACACATTTTTTGTATTATATGCAAAATTTTGTTTCTTAATCAAAGAATTTGGTTATAATCAGGGGCATGAAAAAACTAAACATATACATTACCAAACAAATATTAGTCGGCTTTTTGTTGGTTTCATTTTCTCTGATGTCCATTATTTGGCTGACACAATCCTTGCGTTTTGTTGATCTTATTACCAACAAAGGCGTTTCTGTAAGTTTGTTTGCAGAAATGACATCTTTACTCATGCCGCGTATTTTTACGATTCTTTCGCCTATTTCCTTATTTGCGGCAACGTTATTTGTATATAATCGCATGTTGTCCGATCGCGAACTTGTAGTCATGAAAGCCGCCGGTATCAGCCCCCGGCAAAATGCCAAACCGGCAATTTTCTGCGGAATCCTTATGGCAATTTTCAACATTTGGATTCTTAACTACGGTATTCCCATGGCCGAAAACCGTTTTAATGACTTGCAATGGCAGGTCAAAAATGACATTTCACACCTTATGTTTCGTGAAGGCGAATTTACCACGTTACAAAATAATCTTACTGTATTTATTTCCTCGCACGAACCCGACGGCTCTGTCAGCGGCATTTTGATTAACGACGAGCGCAATCCCAAAACCAAATCCACTGTTTCCGCTGAGCTTGGCCGTATTGTACAGACTCCTAATGGTCCTCGTATTATTTTGGTTCATGGCAATCGCCAAGAAATAAACCTCCAAAACAATCAATTCAGCTCCATTGTCT
The DNA here is from genome assembly GCA_934248075.1 of uncultured Alphaproteobacteria bacterium. Classification (GTDB taxonomy): domain Bacteria; phylum Pseudomonadota; class Alphaproteobacteria; order RF32; family CAG-239; genus CAZU01. The sequence goes on from CAKQKH010000001.1 coordinate 39,783, forward strand.
TTGATCGCTATTCCGTTGACTTTGGCGCCAAAGAATCTAAAGCCAAAGCCGCGGCCGGAGTCAGAGAAAAAACTCTAACCGAGCTTTTAACTGCCGGCTCCAACCCCGCGCTCACGCCTCAAGAAGCAAATCGTTGGATTGTTGAGGGTAACAAGCGTTTTACCACGCCATATCTCAATATCATTTATTCTCTTTTGGCTTGCACCGGATTGCTTATTGGCAACTTTAACCGCCGCGGGCAGGTCAAAATCATTACTCTATCCGTAAGCAGCATGATCATAATTCAGGCTCTGGATTTGGCAATTGGCAATTTGGCGGTCAAGCACCTTTGGTGGATATATGTCATTTATCTTAATTTGCTGTTTCCAACTATTGTTTGTTTGTGGCTGTTCAAATTTTATCGCCCGTCGATTTTTCATCGTGTTGGCAAGCCTACGGAGACACCCAATGCCTAAGTTGTTTTCCGCGCGCCTGCCCTTGCTAATGATTGCGACTTTATGTTATCCGCTTTTTGCTAAAGCGGACAGCATCGTAACTCCAGACACCCAAAGCGCTATTGATACCATCACCAGAGTATCCAAACCTCGTATTTCGCCGGAAAGAAACATTGCCGACGTCTTCGCTCCCAAAGCGCCAACCGACAAAGAAAATCCGGAAATTTATTTTAGCGCCGATGAGGTTGAAAACAATCAAGAACTAAACTTACTTACAGCAATCGGTCATGTAGAAATTGTTCGAGACACTTACACTATAAAAGCGGATAAAATTATATATGATCAGCCTAACGACACCGTAACCGCAATTGGCAATGTTGTAATTTTGGAAAAAGACGGCAATGTTGTGTTTACGGATCACGCCGAACTCACCGAGCATATGACCAAAGGCGAGATGCAAAACATCAAGATGATTATGGCGGACAAAACTCGGGTTGCGGCTCGAACTTTTCGCCGCGGAGACAAAGATAAAAAGATTATGACTTACGCGGTATATTCGCCTTGTGACACTTGCCGCGGGGAAGACCCTCTGTGGCAGATAAAGGCTCGCAAAGTCGAACACAATGCCGAAACCAAAGACGTAAACTACCAAAATGCCACTGTTGAAATCAAAGGCGTTCCGGTTTTTTACACTCCGTTTTTATCTCATCCGGATCCTTCCGTAAAACGCCGCTCCGGTTTTCTGTTTCCGCGTATCATGAGCAACCAATACCTTGGCGGCGCTATTCAAGGTCAATATTTTTGGAGTATCAATGATCATCAAGATATTTTGTTCAACCCCATAATCAGTAGCGACAAAGGTATTGTTTACGGCGGAGCTTACAATCAGTACTTCGCCCGCGGCAACGTCTCGGCAACCGGCACTTATCTGCGCGACCCTGATTTAAAAGAAAATCGTGGCAATATTTTTGCCACCGGCCGGTATGAAGTAAATGATTATTGGGTTGCCGACGCCAATATAAACTATGCCTCTGACAACGCCTATCTTAAAGATTTGTCTCTGCCCAAAAGAGATGACACCTGGTTAACTACCAGAGCCAGTTTGCAGGGCTTTGACAACCGCAATTACTCAGCTCTTGAAGCTTATTATTACAAAATTCTGAGCTATGACTTACGCTATGCCAACAGCCCGACTGTCATGCCCTTGTTTAGTTATGAAAACATTAGCGACCCTAGCAAATACGGCGCATACAACAAAAACAGCTTTAGCATGGCTTCGGTTTATCACGAAGAAGGCAACTCCAGCCAGCGTGCCACCATGATTAACTCATGGAATCTTCCCTACACCAGCCCCTATGGTGAAAAATACAAACTGGCGGCGTCATTAAAGTCAGACTTTTATTATATTGACGAATACAATTATACCGATGACGGACATAACCATACTTATGACGGAGCAGTAGCCCGAGTTTTTCCGCAAATCGGCATGGAGTGGCGATTGCCGTTTATTAGAGCCGCTGAAGAATCTCGCCAGATTATTGAGCCAATCATCGTTGGCGCATTTGCCCCCAACCAAAGCAACAAGGCCGAAAAAATACCCAATGAAGACAGCCAAGATGTTGAGCTGAATGATACCAATATCCTAAATCTGGATCGCTACTCCGGATACGACCGCAATGATACCGGCAGCCGCGTCAGCTATGGTATAAACTGGAGTTCATACGGCAATATTTTAGGGCGCACCTCGGCTCTTCTGGCTCAAAGTTACGAGTTTAGCAAAAATGAGAGCTTTGCTCAAGCTGATGATCAAAACGGCTCGTTTACTGATTACATTGGCCGCGTTTATGCCGCTCCCAGCCAATATTTTGATCTTAATTACCGTTTCAAATTAGATAAAGATGACTACTCCATAACTTATAGCGAGTTGGCTTCCAGCTTTGGCCCCAGCATACTCCGAATGTATGTTTCTTATATTTTCTTTCCCGCCAATCAGACCTCTTCTGTCAAAAACGCCGACCGCGAGGAGTTATATGCATCTTTACGCGCCAACCTCACCAAAAACTGGGGTGTTACTGTTTACAATCGTCAAAATCTGGCCACAAACGGCGGCTCTCTTGAAATGGGAACATTTGTGAGTTATGAAGATGAATGTACCAAAATTATCTTCAACATTGAAAAAGATAATTCAAACGATCCTAATTATAAAGGCGACTTCAAATTTGGCATTAACTTTTTCCTCAAGACCCTTGGCGGTGTTGGCACCAAATAGCATGAAAGGATTAAAGATGAAAAAACTCTTATTAGTTTCCGCGACTTTTTGCCTTATCGCAAGTTTTGCTTTGGCCTCATCGCTAAAAATCGCCGCTTTAGTCAACGGCGAAATCATTTCTAGCGAAGACCTGCAAAATCGCATTAATGCTTTTATGATGAACACAAAAATTCCTTTTAACTCTCAAACCAAGAGCATGATTACGCAACGTGTTCTTAACAATGCCGTTGATGAAAAACTCAAACTGCAAGAAGCCGCCAAAAACGGAATTTCAATTTCAGATAAAGAGGTAGCCGCGCAAATGCGCCTGTTTGAGCAAAACAATGGGATTCCGACCGGACAATTAACCAAGATTCTGCAAAAAGCCGGCGTAAGCGAAGACACAATGCAAGAACAACTCAAATCAGATTTGGCTTGGGTTCGCCTGATTCGCAAAAAATATTACGCCGAAGGCGCTCCGACTCAAAAAGAAATCAACCAAACCATGGCCGAGGCCAAAGCGGATCTTAACACTCCCAAATACATGGTATCGGAAATTTTCATCAAAAAAAGCAACGCCAAAAACATCTGGCAACTGGTTGACAATTTGCGTCAAGATGATCGTTTTGAACTTTACGCCATGCAATTTTCCGATAGCCCCAGCGCCGCCAACGGCGGAAACCTAGGCTGGGTAAACACCGGAAAACTGGCATCGGTGCTTGAATCCAAGCTTAAAAATATGGATATCGGTGACATCAGCGATCCGATTATGCTTGGTGATGGTTATTATATTCTCAAATTGCAACGCCGCTTTAACCCCAAAACCGACAAGGTTGAAGCTCCTACTCAAGAGCAAATCCGCACCTTATTAGAAAATCAAAAAATGGAATCTTTATCTAAAAAACTGCTTCAAGATCTGCGTCAAAAGGCGGTTATAGAAATTCGGAGCTGATTATGAAGCTGGCTGAAATAGTTGAGTCACTCCCCTCATTAAAAACCACCGTAGAAGCGCATCGTCTCATGGCTACCAAGGCTCTGGGGCAAAATTTTTTGCTTAACCAAAACATCACCGATAAGATTATCCGTTCATCACTGGATAAACAAAGTTTGGCTGATTTTTCTGGCGCATTGGTCTTTGAAATCGGCCCCGGCCCAGGAGGACTGACCAGAGCCATTCTCAAAGCAAATCCTGACAAACTTACGGTAATAGAGATGGATTCTCGGTGTGTGACGATAATGGAAGAGCTACAAGCCAAAACCGGACGCGTCATTAGCATTGAAAACGCAGACGCGCTAAAATATCAATTTCAGACCTCTGGTTTACCTACCCATATTATTTCTAACCTTCCCTACAACATTTCGGTTCCCTTGCTTATAAAGTGGCTTTATCAAATTGATTGCTATAAAAGCCTCACGCTTATGTTTCAAAAAGAGGTTGCCGATCGCATACTTGCCCCCACCCGCTGCAAAGATTATGGCCGAGTATCGGTTTTGGCCCAGTTGCAATGTAAAATCAGCCGCCTATTTGACTTAAACCCCGAGTGTTTTGTTCCGGCACCAAAAATTTGGTCAAGCGTCTTGCTTTTTCAGCCTCAGAGCAAAACTTTATCTTCTCAACAAATCGCCTCAATTGAAAAATTAACTTCCATGGCCTTTGCCCAGCGCCGCAAAATGATTCGCCAAAGCTTAAAATCTCTGCCTAATTTGGAATCAGCATGCTTAGCTGCCGGAGTTGAGCTAACCGCCAGACCCGAAGAAATCACCCCAGAACAATTTTTAAGTCTCGCCGATAACATCAAAAATTAATAGAAAATCCGGATAATGGTTGAGATAGAGTTATTTGGAAAGCGAACAAAATCCTAGCGTACATAAACGTACGTGGATTTTGTGAGACTGCGCCAAATGGCTCTAGATTAGCCATTATCCGGATTTTCTCGATAAGGGATGATTTGTTGCCACAACCCCTATCAAATCTTCAGGAATGATATGGGTATAGATCTCTGTGGTTGCTATATCTTCGTGTCCCAGCATTTTTTGTACGGAGCGTAAATCTGCGCCGTTATGAAGCAGGTGAGTTGCAAAAGAATGGCGCAAAACATGAGGAGATACTTTAGTGGGAGAAATTCCGCATTCAATGGCTAAGTTTTTTAAGTCTTTGGCAAAACCATCGCGAGTTATGTGTCCTTGTTTTGACTGCGCAGACGGAAACAACCATATTGAACGGCGACCGCGAATAAATTTTTCGCGTTCTTGCAAATAACTAATTATAGCTTTCAGAGTCTGATCAGCCACAGGAATTAATCGTTCTTTGCTACCTTTACCCCGAACAAGAATTTGTTTTTTATCAAAATTTATACAATTTTCCGGAAGCCCTGTCAGCTCGGAAACACGCAATCCGCAAGCATACATCAACTCCAGCATAACCGCCATTCGGCGGGCGCGAATACCATTTTTTTGCTTAGCTTTGTTCATTAACAAATTAACTTCTTGGGGCGTTAAAAACTTTGGCAGTGGTTTTTCTGATTTTGGCGCCATAATCTTAAGCATCGGATTCGCAGAAATTACTTTTTCGCTATACAGAAACTTAAAAAAATCGCGCAAAACCGATATTTTTCGTAAAACTGATTTCACCGCATAATGACGCTGCTTTAGCCAGGTCATATAGTTTGCAATATCAGTTGTTGCCACTTTCGCAAAATCAGCATTGCACCATTCAGCAAATTGCTCCAAATCAAGTCTATACGACAACACCGTATTAACCGAGGATCCTTCCTCAGCCGACATCATATCCAAAAAATCTTCAATATAATTTGGCATTGTCGTTCAAAATCAATTATGATGCTGATTTACGTTCAGCTGAACTTCCTCTTCCACATGCTGAACATTCATCGGCACTTCGTGTAGAATCACAAATCCCACCGCCGCTAACAACAAAACTCCAACCACATAAAAGATCCAATTAGATTTTTTTTGACGCATGATGAATTCTCCTCAAAAAAATATATTGCTAAAAAAAGCCTTTATTTATATAGTTAACACAACAAGTCTGAAAGATAAATTAATAAAACACAACAAAATGACAAATACCAATAACAAAATAATCCTTCTGGTCGGACTTATGGGTAGCGGCAAAACCAGCGTTGGCAAACGTCTGTCCAAAAAGCTTAATCTACCATTTGTTGATGGTGACCAAGAAGTTGAAAAAGCCGCGGGACTGTCTCTGATTGATATTCTCAAATGTTTTGGTTTGGAAGAATATCGCGCCGGAGAAGCCAGAGTTATGAAAAGATTGTTGCAGGGCGCGCCTTGTGTGCTAGCATCTGGCGGCGGTTCTTTTGTGGCTCAGCAAACTCGTGAATATGCCAAAAAAAACGCCATTACCATTTGGCTGAAAGCCGACATAGATGTTTTATATCATCGCACTGCCGGCCGCCAACACCGCCCATTTCTTAAAGGGAATGATACCGAACTCAAAAATAAATTAGCCACATATATTAATGAGGAATATCCCTACTATTCTGAGGCTGACATTATTGTCGAAACCAAAGAAGAACAGGTTGACATCACCGTAAACCGTGTGATAGACGCCATTAATAAATTTTTAATTCAGGATTCAAAATGATTATTTCCACTATCGCCGTTGTGCTTCTGCTTGTATTGTCAGCATTTTTTTCAGGCTCAGAAACCGCTCTCACCGGCGCATCGCAAGCGTTTATCACCGATCAGGAAAAAAACGGACACGATCCCAAGGCTGAATTGGTAAACCGTTTGTTTAAACATAAAGACAACCTCATCATCACCACTTTGTTAGGCTCTAACCTCAGCAACACTCTGGCAACCGCTCTTTCCACCAGCGTTTTAATCGGCCTTTTTGGTAACGAGGGAGTTGCCTACGCCACCATTATCATGACTGTTTTGGTTTTAATTTATACCGATATGCTGCCCAAGAGCTATGCCGTGCGCAACTCCAACAAAATGGCTTTATTTGTCGCGCCACTGGTTAATGTTTTTGTAAAATTGTTTGCTCCTTTGGTTTGGCTGCTTACCAAAGTGGTTCAACTAACCTTCAAGGTTTTTGGCCTCAATCCAGAAAACCAAACATCTAAAGACGGTCTGGCCGAGGTTCGTGGCGCTATTTATATGTACAACGGAGCGGAGGGCAGACAAGAACAAGAAATGCTCAAAAGCATTTTGGATCTTACTGACCTAACGGTTTATAATGTTATGAACCACCGTAAAAATCTTTTTTCTCTCAATATTGATATGCCGATAAAAGATGTGCTTAAAAAAGTGGAAAATTGCCCTTTTTCTCGTATCCCTCTATACCGCAATCGTCCTGAAAACATTGTTGGAGTTATCCGAGTCAAGTCATTGTTTAAGGCTGTCATTGATTGCGGCGGAGATTACGGCAAAGTCAAATTAGATGAGCTTATGACTCCGCCATGGTTTATCCCTGACTACACCTCGCTCAAACAACAACTGCAATTATTCCGCGCGCGCCGCGAACATTTTGCCATTGTCGTTGATGAATATGGCGCGCTGCAAGGCATTGTTACCTTAGAAGACATTCTTGAAGAAATCGTTGGTGACATTAACGATGAAAGCGATGTTTCCGGTTTAGACATCATGGGTATCCGCAAAATCGCCGATGACACCTATATTGTTGACGGACAAGTGCCGATTCGCGACCTTAATCGCAAATATGGCTGGAATATAGAAGACAACAATGCCGTGACCATAGCCGGATATTTGCTGGATATGACCAGATCAATTCCCAATGTCGGCCAAAAATTTATATTTGACGGTTTTCAGTTTGAGATTCTCAAACGCGAGCGCAACCAGCTCTGTCAAATCAAAATAACTAAGAGAGAAAGCCTCCCCGCAGAGCCGCTATCAAGTCAATCATAAACGGCATCGTCTGTTCCGCAACATTTTTTGGGGAATTAAAAAAATCCCTAAAATCAAGTCGCCATTCCAATTGCAAAACCTTAGCCGAAGCTGTTTCTCGCTGCAAACGACCGGTCAGCCCGACGCAACCCAGATAATTTGGGTGATTAATAGCAACTCTTATTTTATATTTGTCCGCTAAATTTTTTATCAACTCTATTTCTTTTTTATACGCTGCTACTTCCAAATACCCAGTGCCAATAGCCAAATCAAAAGGGCGATCATTCCGCATACCATGAAAATCCAAAAAACCGTTTTTTTCCAGTCTTAAATTTTTAACAAAAGAACTTATCATTACCTTATGCGGAACAAAACACCCTCTCGTAATTGTAGATACATTGCATATTTGTCCCAATACATCTACAATTTCTCCAGTGAACAAATCTGCTCCTTTTATTTGTTTGCAAACAAATGTTTTGGTAGCATGCGGAGCGCAAACAATTAAATCGCTGCCTCTATCCACAAACTCAAACACCGGTTTTTTAACATTCACCCGTTGGTTTGCCGCATCTAACAATTTGCTAAGCATTAATTACCTTTTTTCTTTAGGAAATTAACTTTCATAACTGCCAATGACGTCGCTGATATTTGGCGAATAACATCGTAGAAATCGTTACGATTTTTAACCTTTTCAACCCAATTTTGCAAATTTTCATTTTGCAATAATTCCGTATTTTGCGATTGCTCCAACAATCTTACCGCACGCATCATTTGCCCATCGGCAACCAACTTTTGCGCCTCAATCAAACTATTATCAGCAGCAAATTCCGGTTGTTCGGCATTAGTTTTTTTAATTTGCACAATCTCGCCAATTTTATTGTTCAGGCGCTCTTTCCAATTTTTGGCAAAATCTTTTTCCTGCTTTTGAATAATTTCGGCATAAATATCTGCAAATTCTTGCGCCAATTTTAGCTCAGACACAATTCCTTTCCGTGCAAATTTTTGAATCTTTGCCACCTGTTTTTGCAATTTCAAATTATTTGCGGCAATATTGCTCAGCACCTCGGCCTCATACTCAAAACTTCCGCCTCTTTCTGCGCTATCCTTCACCAACATTGCTCCGGTCAAAATCAAAGCGCTGTCATCATCTACCGCCAATATTTTATCCAGCTTCTGCTCTGCTTTGTCCATGCGAGTAACCACACCCAAAACCGTGGCAATATCGGCTTTGGATCGAATAACATTCATATTCATAACTTCAATTGCCGCTACTTTATCCTCAACCGTCTTAATACTAAACTCAAAACCTGACAAATCCGGTTTTTCAATCTGAGCCTCAACTTCAGCCAACTGTTTCTGCAACCTTTCCAACCGCCAATTTATTTTTTCAATCTGCTGCTGATACACGTCTTCTTTTCTAAACGCGTTTTTAACTTGTTGCAAAACCTGCGGATTTTTCCAGATTCCATAGCTGGCGCCTCCGATAACAGCAACTAGCGCCAATCTAACAGTCCATCGCTTAAGAGCGCTTCTTTTTGGCGCTTTGGTTTCGTTTTCCGCAGAGTTTTCTTTCTTAACCATTTTCAAGTTTCCTTATGCAGTAAATTCTTGGCATTTATATTTTCCTAGTGTATATAATATAAAAAAAACTGCAATAAATACTTGCCGGTAATAAACATCACCGGTGTAAAGGCAAAAAAATGATTGTTTTAGGAATAGAAAGCAGCTGTGATGAAACCGCGGCCGCCATTGTGAATGATCGCCGAGAGATTCTTGGCGAATGCGTGCTGACTCAGTTGGAACACAAAGTTTATGGCGGTGTGGTACCAGAGATCGCCGCCCGCTGCCATTTGGAACATATAGACGAGATTCTTGAAGAAACTTTCAAAAGAGCCAATCTCAAACCTTCTGACATAGATGCTGTTGCCGCGTCTTCCGGCCCCGGCCTCATCGGCGGTGTTGTTGTCGGCGTCATGGCCGCCAAAGCCTTGTCTCTTGCCTTAAACAAACCATTCATTGCTCTTAATCATTTAGAAGGGCATGCTCTAGCCGCCCGCCTTACTTCTGACGTCCAATATCCCTATCTTTTGCTGCTGGTTTCCGGTGGCCATTGCCAAATTCTGATTGTCAAAGGTGTTGGTGATTTTGAGCGCTTAGGCACTACTATTGATGATGCGGCCGGCGAGGCTTTTGATAAAGTCGCCAAAATGCTCGGTCTTGGCTATCCCGGCGGCCCGATGATTGAAAAAATGGCCGCACTGGGTGATGAAAACCGCTTTGTTTTGCCGCATCCGCTGCAAAATTCCGGCGACTGCAATTTGTCTTTTTCTGGACTCAAAACCGCGGTGCGCAAAATCATTGAATCTTATTCTCCCGATGACAATATTGAACACGCCATTATCAGCAAACACGATACTGCTGATATCTGCGCCTCTTTTCAAAAAGCCGCTACCGAAAGCTTGGTTTACAAATTGCAAAAAGCCATCGTCACTTTCAAAACCAAGTATCCGCAAGGTCAGGATTTAGTGGTTTCCGGCGGAGTTGCCGCCAACACTTACCTCCGCAATCGTTTGCAAAAACTAGCCGACATTGAGGGTCTGATTTTTTCTGCGCCGCCGATTCGCTTTTGCACCGACAACGGAGTTATGATTGCTTGGGCCGGCATGGAACGCGCCCTCAAAGGATTATATAATAATCTGGACTTCAAACCCCGTCCCCGCTGGCCACTGGACACTGATGCTCCCAAAGCCGCCGGCGCCGGAGGCGTCAAAGCATGAAACCAATCAGCGAAATCTGCCAAATTTTAGATATTTTTAAGGCTCAGGATCCCGCCCCCAAAAGCGAACTCCAATACCACAATGCCTACACTCTTTTGGTGGCGATTGTTCTGTCGGCTCAAAGCACTGACAAAGGCGTCAACAAGGCCACAATAGAACTTTTTAAGGTTGCCGACACTCCGCAAAAAATGCTAGATTTAGGTTTGGACAAGCTAAAAGAACACATCAAAACCATTGGTCTCTATAACAACAAAGCCAAAAACATTATAGCCTTGAGCCAAAAGCTGGTTGAAAAAAGCAACGGTGAGGTTATTCCTAATCGAGAATTTTTAGAATCTCTCCCCGGTGTCGGTCGCAAAACCGTCAATGTTCTGCTCAATGTCTGGTGGCATCAGCCCACCGTTGCCGTAGATACTCATGTTTTGCGTTTAGCCAAACGTTTGGAGTTGAGCGATGGCGACACTCCGCTTACGGTAGAAGCCGACCTCAACAAGCTTCCTGATGAATACAAACTTTACCTGAATCACTGGCTGGTTTTATTTGGACGTTACATCTGCAAAGCCCAAAAGCCAGATTGCGGTAATTGTCCAATTACCAAGTTTTGCCACAGTCCTGACAAAAAGATTAAAGATATTTAATCGCGGCAAACCCGCCAATCAGAAGAATCAGAAACAACACGGACAAAATGCCCAGATTCTTTTCAATAAAGATTCTCATTGGCGCGCCATACTTCTTGAGCAACCACGCCACCAAATAGAATCTCATTCCCCGAGCAATAATTGAAGCTACCGTGAAGGTCAATAAATCCAGCCTGACCACGCCGCTGGCAATGGTAATAATTTTATATGGAAAAGGCGTAATACCGGCGCCAAAAACAATCCATGCCCCCCATTGATGATAATATTCCTTAAACACCTCAAACTGCTGCATATAGCCATAAAAATTCAAAATTGGTCTGGCAATCAGATCAAAAAAGAACACTCCGATACCATAACCGAAATATCCTCCTATCACGCTTGATATCGTAGCTATACCGGCAATTTTCCATGCTTTCTGCGGCATTGCCAAAACCATCGGAATCAGCATGATATCTGGTGGTATCGGAAAAAACGAACTCTCCGCAAAAGCCACTATCGCCAAAAACCACAGTGCTTTCGGACTTGCTGACAAATTAATCATCCAATCATAAATAGATCTGACTATCGGCATTATTTAGTTTCCATAATTAATGATGACAATGTCCGCAATGACATTCGTGCGGGTGTTGCTGCTGTTTTTCCGCGGCCTCCAAAACATTAGACAACAGCATTGCCACTGTCATCGGACCAACTCCTCCCGGCACCGGCGTAATATAAGCGGCTTTTTCCACTGCGCTGTCAAAATCGACATCTCCGCAAAGTTTGCCGTCAACACGATTGATTCCCACATCAATAACCGTTGCCCCCTCTTTAAGCCAATCAGCCTTCACCAGCTTCGGACAACCGCAAGCCGCTACCACTATATCTGCCTGTCTGACCAACTCCGGCAGATTAACCGTTTTTCTGTGCGTTACCGTAACCGTGCAATCATTATTCAGCAACAACATTGCCGTCGGCCTACCCACAATGTTAGAGCGCCCGATAATCACCGCATGTTTACCGGCCAAATCAATTCCAGTGCTTTGCAACAGCCGCAAAATTCCTTTAGGGGTAGCGGAAACAATTGCTTCTGGTTCCTTGCAGGCTAACAATCCGGCATTATACGGATTAAACCCGTCCACATCTTTTTCCGGACGAATAGCCGATAAAATCTTTAGCGGATTAATATGCTCCGGCAACGGCAATTGCACAATAATCCCGTTAATATGCGGATTCGCGTTCAGTTCGGCAATCACCTCCAACAAAGCGTGTTCGCCAATAGTTTCGCTCATTTCAAAAACTTCGCAGCCGATACCCACCTCTGCCGCCGCTTTCTTTTTATTGCGCACATAGATTTTACTGGCTTCGTTTTCACCAACCAAAACCACTGCCAAAACCGGCATATTTTCACCAGACAGCTCCTGAACTTTTTGCGCCAACTCAGCCCGAATTTCAGCGCTGATTTTTTTACCGTCAATTATTTGCGCGGTCATCTACAAAACCTCCCTCAGCCAATTTTCCAGTGTGGCGCTGTCTGTTTTTAACAAAATTTTCTTATACCGATCCAGCTCGCCGCCGACAATATCCATTGCTGATTTTGCTATTTTCAACTCACCGGCCAAAAATTTTATCAGTTCCTGATTGGCGCGGCCTTTTTCCGGCACGCTTACCACATTTATTTTCAGCCATTCCGCCCCATCGGCAGCGGCAAAAATCCCATTTATCTTACAACACGAAGAGTTAGGCGCAAGCCTAACTCTCAAAATCAGACCTTGTGAATTTTCTTCAAAAACCAAGCTCTATCCTATATCATCAGAGCGCTCAAGCGCAAAACCAAACGACTAATAAAAATCAGCGCCAAAAGCAGAATAAACGGTGAAAAATCAAACCCGGCCAACGGCGGAATTTTTTCACCGATTTTCTTATAAACCGGCAACGTCAATTTATCCAAAATCTCAACGGTTTTTTGAGCATATTTGTTAGAAGCTTCCAATACTTTAAAATGAATCAGCCAATACAAAACTATCTGCACAACCACAATCTTAAAATAAATATCCACGATTAAGCCTATAACATACAAAAACGGCTCAAAAATAGCACCCATTACAAAATCTCCTTCAAATAAAAAACTATTCAATCAGATAAACCAGACAGCAGAATCTGTCAACCCTAAACTCACTACGCTATTTCCCGACTTTTATTCTCCAACAGCTCATATTCCCTGCGGTTGAATCCCGAAAAACGTCTGACCAACGGCTGGCGGACTGCTTGTCGTTCTTGCTCTTCCTTTGACAATCCCATTCTCATGGCGGTTATCTGATCAACCATTTTACGGCGGTTGTTTTCAAGCTGCTCTTTCTTGCGCAGAACTTCATTAACACTCAAAGCCTCCGGACGGTATACCGGGCTGTACTTGGTCAGCACTCCGCCGGTAACCATATCAAACTCTTCACCATCTTTTTGGTTTTGCAAATAACTTTGTCTGGTTTGTTCCAGCTCTTCCGCCGCCGCTGCCATTGCAAGGTTTCCGGCCATTCGCTGCGCCTCTTTAGTCAATTCCTGTTCGCGCTTTTCTTGCTCATCTGACTTACTCTTGGTTGCTTGCGTGCGATCGCGCAAACGTCTCAACTCCGAGAGCTTAAAGTTCAAAAAGCTGAGTTTGTTCTGTGCCAGTTCTTTATAATAACCGGTACCGTTTCTTTCTGCTGACTGATAAAGCATGATAATCAGTTTCAACTCAGTCTCGCGGTCATCCATAAAGCCTATAAAATCATTGCGAGCTTGAATTTCATCGTCCGTTGTACCATTACTATAAATATCAACCTCAATCTTGCGTTGCGTCTGCACCCAATCATAATATTCAGCTCGCGGATCTTCAGAAGAATACAGATGTTGCAAAGACTCTGCCAACACATAGCTTATATCCGACACAGGAACTTCCTGATTATTATAAGTCGGCAGTTTAAGCGGCTGCCCCTTAGCCTGTGCAATCATCAATTTACGGGCATATTCTCTGGTCTCTTCAGCCTTACGGTGGCGCATATCGCTAATCATCGCCTCCATCCGCGCCCGCTCGTCCAAAGTAGCTTTTTCCACCGGATTATATTCGCTGTCCCGCTCTTTTTCATAGGCATTCTGTCGGTTAGACATCGCGGCATAAGCATCTAACTCTGACCCTATCAGCGGATTGTAGTAATTATCATATTCTTGTCTTGACGGCATTTAAGCCTCCTTGCTTGGATATGCGTTAAACTTTTTCAAAAATAACTTTTCCTTCTTCCAGCCAAACTATCCGGTCAATCACCCATTGGCTGATTTGCTCAATTTTTTCAAGTTCCAACCCCATCGCCTGACCGACGCGGCCAATCAGCAAAGTTTCCCGATCCGAAAGATCTCCGTCTGAGTTGGCCAGCATACACATTTCCTTAATCAATTCCATCGCCACCCGACGGCTTTTGATTTTTTTGCTTTCCTCAACTATCTCGTCATCGCTTTTCATCAGTTTGATTTCCGCGGCGTGTTCTGGCGAAATTTCAAAAGCCTTAGCCAATTCGGTAATAAACTCTTTTTCACCGTCATCGACATTTCCGTCAGCACGAGCCAAACGCACCATCACTTTAATAAAAGTTATTTTGTCATCTTCGCTCATTTCCGCCAAATAGCTCATATCATTCTCCATCTTCAAATCAGACATAAAAAAGATCCTTTCGTTGATTTAATTTTGCTTATATCTTAGCAAATTTTTCAAAAATTTCAATCAAAAAGCTATTTTCTCGGTCGCGAATAAAAAATGTTGAAATTAGAACGCCGATAACGTATGCTGTTATTTAGGCTAATAAATAAAAAGAAAAGAACCAAGAGTGAAAAAATATTATATCAAAACTTTCGGCTGTCAGATGAATGTTTACGATTCTCATCGCATTGCCGCTATTTTAGAAAATTTAGGTTTTTCTCCTGCCACATCGCCAAAATCAGCCGATCTGGTAATTTTTAACACCTGTCATATTCGCGAAAAAGCCGCTGAAAAAGTTTTTTCAGATTTGGGCAGACTAAACCTCATCAAAGAAGAACGCGCCGCCGAGGGCAAAGATACGGTCATAGGCGTTGTTGGTTGCGTAGTTCAGGCAGAAGACGAACAAATCGCCAAACGCGCCCCATTTGTAGATTTTGCCACCGGCCCGTTGACATATCATCGTCTGCCCCAAATTTTGGAGCAAATATCGCGCCGCCGCGGCATCACCCTTATTGATACCGAGTTTCCGGCAGAATCCAAGTTTGATTATTTGCCCCCAAACACTTCCATGGGCGGATGTTCTTTTTTGGCTATTCAAGAGGGTTGCAATAATTTTTGCACTTATTGCGTAGTTCCTTACACTCGCGGAGTAGAGACTTCCCGCAATATTGAAGACATCATTGCCGAAGCAAAAACTTTGGTCGCCGGCGGATCTGTGGAAATCAATCTGCTCGGTCAAAATGTAAACTCTTTTCATGGGCTTGATAAAAACGGCAAAGAGCGCAATCTCGCATACCTTTTGCGCTGTCTGAATGATATTGATGGTCTGGAAAGGATTCGTTATACCACATCATATCCCGCCGATGTTGATGATGACCTGATTGCCTGCCACCGTGATCTCAAAAAGCTGATGCCTTATTTGCATTTGCCGGTACAATCAGGTTCTGATAAAATTCTCAAGGCCATGAATCGCCGCCACACTCGCGGTCAATATTTGGAAACCGTTGACAAGCTCAAAAACGCCAATCCCGAACTTGGCCTGTCATCAGATTTTATTGTCGGATTCCCCGGTGAAACAGATGAAGATTTTGAACAAACTCTGGATTTGGTTCGCAAAGTTGAGTTTGTACAGGCCTTTTCTTTCAAATATTCTCGCCGCGCCGGCACTCCGGCAGCTCTCATGCCCAATCAAGTTGAAGAAAAAGTCAAAAAAGAACGTTTGGAAATCCTCCAGCAATTGCTATTTTCATATCAGTTAAAGTTTAATAAAGAAAGTATTGGTAAACTCATGCCAGTTTTGTTCGACATCAAAGGCCGGCACAAAGGAGAGCTTATCGGCCGCACTCCTTGGATGCAGAACCTGCATGCCGAACTCGGCAAGGAATACCAAAACCGCATTGTCAACATCAAAGTAACCGGCGCCACCGTCAATTCGTTGTCCGGCATTATTGAAGGAAAATAAACATGGCAGAAATTAATTTTGAATTGTTTAACAACACTTTGGTTCAACAGCTTGTCGGTCCGCAAGACAACAATTTGCGCCTGATTGAAAAGATTCTCGGCGTTGAAATCGGCTCTTTCGGCAATCAGATGAACATCAAAGGCTCTGCCGAGGCTATTGAACAGGCCAAGACCGCCATAGACGTGCTGTACAACAAAGTCAGCAAAGGCATTACCATTAATGAAGAAGAAGTCAAAGCAGCCATTCGTATTTCCGGAGGTGAGGCCGATTCGGCCGCCGCGCAAGATTTGAGCAATATTGTTCTTAAAACCAAAAAGCGTCATATTTATCCGCGGTCAGCCACCCAGGCTCTTTACATTCAAGAAATGATGAAAAACGAGCTGGTCTTTGGTTTGGGGCCTGCCGGTACCGGTAAAACTTATTTAGCGGTTGCTCTGGCCGTATCCATGATGCTAGAAGGCCGCATTGATAAAATCATTCTTTCTCGTCCGGCGGTTGAAGCTGGCGAAAATCTCGGGTTCCTCCCCGGTGATCTCAAAGAAAAAGTAGATCCCTACTTGCGCCCATTGTATGACGCCTTATATGAGATGTTGCCCGCCGAACAGGTAGATAAGAAAATTGCTCTCGGAGAGATTGAAATTGCACCGTTGGCTTTCATGCGCGGCCGCACTCTTTCCAACGCTTTTGTCATTTTGGATGAGGCGCAAAACACCACCCCTATGCAAATGAAAATGTTCCTTACTCGTTTGGGCGAAAACTCTCGCATGGTTGTAAACGGAGATCTCAGTCAGGTTGACCTTCCGCGCGGCACGGTTTCCGGATTAAGAGACGCGCTTGATGTTTTGAACGGCACTCCCAACATCAGTTCCGTGCGTTTCAGCGCCGCAGATGTTGTCCGTCATGGTTTGGTTGCCAAGATTGTCAAAGCTTATGAGGAGCGGAGCAAGAAAGAATACGGTGATGAATAAACCGCTTATAAACATCGTTCTAGACGATTCGCGCTGGGAACAAGAACTTCCTCTCGTCAATGACTTGTCAGATACGGTTTTTAACACCACTTTAGAGTTTGTCAGCAGTTGTGAGCCATCAAAGCTCACTTCTGCCGAGTTGCCCATTGCCGTAAATTTGTCTTTAAGCAATAATGAAACTGTCCACTTGCTCAACAAACAATTTCGCGGCATGGACAAACCGACCAATGTCTTGTCTTTTGCCAATATAGATGATCCTGATTTTGATTTTGAGCCGGCAGGCGTCGAATATCTTGAAATCGGAGATATAATTATTGCTCTGGAAACTTTACAACTGGAAGCCGCAGAAAAACAAATTTCTTTAGCTGATCATTTTTGCCACCTCTTGGCGCATGGCTTGCTTCATCTTTTGGGATACGACCACCAAGAAGATGCCGAAGCCGAACACATGGAGGACTTTGAGGTAAAAATTTTGCATAAGCTTAACATTAAAAACCCCTATGAGGAATAATCAATGTCGGAAGAAATCAAAAACGAAAATTCTTTTTGCTCTTTTGTCAGCAATTTTTTTCACCGACGACAGCAAGATTCCGTCCGCGAGACTATTGAAGACTTGATTGAAGAAGCCACCGCCGACGGCGATGATCAGTTCTCCGAACACGAGCAGTTGTTGTTGCAAAACATTTTGTGTCTGCGTAACAAAAAATGCGCCGAAGCCATGATTCCTCGGGCAGAGATTGTTGGTTTTCAAAAAGACGGCTCCCTTCAGGATCTGGCTAAACTCATAATTTCTTCCGGACACTCCCGCATTCCTGTTTATGGCCAATCGCTTGACGATATTATTGGTATTTTTCATGTTATTGACTTTGTAAAATGCGTTCTCGGCGGCCAAAAAAATTGCAAATTAGCCGACGTTGTTTCGCCCAATGTCAAATTTGTTTCGCCGTCCATGCGCGTTTTAGATTTATTGCGAGAAATGCAGTTACAAAAAGTTCATATGGCTTTTGTTGTTGACGAATATGGTGGAATTGACGGACTGGTAACCATAGAAGACTTGCTGGAAGAAATTGTCGGCGATATTGAAGACGAGTACGATATAGATCAAGACCCCTACATTGCCGTTCAAGAAAATGGTGAAATCATTGCCGACGCCACGGCTGAACTCAGCGAAATCAAAGACACCATCGGCATAGATTTGATTAAAAAATTAGACGCTGACGAAGCTGAAGATGTTGATACATTGGGAGGATTTGTCTTTAATCTCGCGCAAAGAATTCCCTCTCGCGGAGAAGTGATTGAAGGCCCCGACGGGCTAAAATTCCGCATTTTAGAAGTTGATCCCCGCCGCATTAAAAAGATTATGATTATTTGTCCCGCCAAAGATAAAAAAAATGATAAATAGTCTGCAAAAGCATTTTCGGATAACTTCTTTTGCCTGCGGCTGGCTGGCCGTTGCGGCGTTACCGCCTTTTAACTGTTTGCCGGCTTTGTTTTTCAGCTTCCCGCTTTTGCTATGGTTGCTTCATAAATCAACATCGGCCAAACAAGCTTTTTCCTGTGGTTATTTTTTTGGCTTTAGTTTTTTTGCTTTTGGCTTGTCCTGGATAAATCGAGCCTTGTTGCTTGATGCCGCTTCCTTTGGCTGGCTTGTTCCCATAGCCTTTTTGGCATCAGGATTGTTTTTCGGCTTGTTTATAGCCATTCCGGCGGCTTTGTGCTGGTTTTTCAAAACCCCCATTGCCCGCTATATGTCATTTTCAACCTTACTGGTTATTTTTGAATGGATTCGCAGTTTTTTTCTTACCGGTTTTCCTTGGAATCTTTTTGGTACCGCGCTTGTTTTTTCCGATCATTTACTGCAAGCGGCCTCAGTTGGCGGAATATATTTATTATCGTTACTGACAATTTTAGCCGCCGGAGCTCCTTTTTTGTGGTTTGTTCGCCGCAAAATTCTCGCGTTTATTATCCCGATTTTAATTTTATCCGGACTATTAGTTTTTGGCTATTTTAAAATTAACCAACATCCTTACACTCCGTCTGATGTTACCATTCGCTTGGTTCAGCCGGCAATTCCCCAATCTCTCAAATGGAACCCCGCTGTTTTAGAAGATAATCTAAACCGCCATATAAAATTATCTCAACTCCCCGGATTCAATAATATAGACTTTGTCATTTGGAGCGAAACTGCTTTTCCATTTGCTATTGAAGCGGATTCTTATCACCGTAGTCTTCTGCAATACGCCATTCCCCCGCGAGGTCGCCTGATAACCGGAGCCTTGCGTTATCAATCTTTATCTTCTGAGCAACCCCGCCTTTATAACTCCATGTTTGTCTTAGACTCCGACAATCAAATTTCCGCCTATTATGACAAATCTCATTTAGTTCCTTTTGGAGAATACGTTCCTTTACAACAATATTTGCCTGACTGGATCAGACCTATCACCAAAATGATCGGAACATTCTCCGCCGGAAACGGATTTAAGGTTATCAAATATGCCGGCCTTCCATCTTTTGGCGGTTTAATTTGCTACGAAGTTATCTTCCCGCATCAGGTTTTAGCACCAAACAACAAACCGCAATGGTTGGTAAACATAACCAATGACGGCTGGTACGGAGATTCCGCCGGACCAAGACAACATCTTGCCGCCGCCAAACTCCGTGCGGTTGAGGAAGGAATAACCATTGTGCGAGTTGCGGGCAGCGGCATTTCCGCTCTAATCTCGCCAATTGGCACCATTATTGATTCCCTCCCGCTTAATAAAAGCGGCATTCTTGATGTTAAGCTGCCAACAGAGCTTCAGTTTTCCACAACTTATGGTAGGTTTGGCAACACAATTCCCCTGAGTCTGTGTTTTCTAATTTTAGCTCTTGCGCTTTACAATTCTCACTTGCTCAAGCCCTAAAATTTTATATTACCTTTTTCAAATATAAAATGTTATATAAAATTTTGTTGACGTCTCCGGCGCAAAATCATATGAATATATTATCAGCAATTTAATGGAGAGAACTTGAAAATGATTCGCAACTTAAACAAAAGATCATGTCGCGGCCGCACTCCTCTGGGAGAGCCAAATCCGATTGATGTCCACGTTGGCAATCGAATCCGCCTCAGACGAACTTTATTGGGACTAAGTCAAGAAAAGTTAGCCTCCATGTTAGGCCTTACCTTTCAGCAGGTTCAAAAATATGAGCGCGGCATGAATCGTGTAGGCGCCAGTCGTTTGTGGGATATCAGCAAAGTTTTGGAAACTCCCATTAGTTTCTTTTATGAGGATATGGATAAATCCGTAGCACAGCAATCTCCTCGCATGTTTAGTATTCCAGAAGCCTCATCAAATCCGGAATTTTTAGAAGAAGACGAGACAATTTTCAATGATGATCCCATGCAACGGCAAGAAACCATTGAGCTGGTTAAAGCCTATTACAAAATTCCCAATCGCAAAGCCGCTCGTCATCTTTATGATTTAATTATCACCATGTCCAAAACCGCATACAACAATTCTCAAGAAGACGAGAAAAAATAAATTTGCTGTTTTATCAAAAAAAGCTGGCTTTTTGCCAGCTTTTTTTTATTATGTAACAAAAACTAACCTTGAGGATCCCATGCCAGAATCACAATCTTTTCAGTTTTCCAACTCCGATGAACCCAAATTCTTTGGCCGCCGCACCGGACGTCGTATTCGCAAAGCCAAAACCTCTTTGCTGGAACGCTTTTTGCCACAAATAAAAATTAATCAGAACACTGTATTTAAAACTTCTGAGCTTTTTGGAGCGCCGGTTAAATCCGTTTGTTTAGAGATTGGCTTTGGCAACGGCGAGCATTTGGCAGGACAAGCCTTAGCTCACCCAGACACCGGTTTCATCGGCGCAGAGGTTTTCAAAAACGGCGTTGCCAATCTGCTGAGCCTTATTACCGGCATAAAAAAAGCTGATGAGCTTCCCGAACAAATATCCTTTTCTGGCGGACGTGTTGACAATATTCGAATTTTTGATGATGACATACGCTTACTGTTTGCTCAAATTCCGGATAATTTTTTAGATAAAGTCTTTTTGCTGTTCCCAGATCCATGGCCCAAAAAACGCCATGCCTCACGCCGTTTTGTAAATCCGAACAACCTCAAAGAAATTGCTCGCATTCTCAAGCCAAACGGCTTGTTTCGTATCGCCACAGATCACCCCGTATATAAAACATGGGTTTTGCGCCAAATGCACGAATGTCCGGACTTTTGTTGGACTGCCGTCTGCGGCGCAGACTGGAAGACTCCACCTGCCGATTGGGTTGAAACCAAATATCAACGCAAAGCTCTTCGTGAAGGACGGCGGCCGGTATTTTTAAATTACAAACGTCTTTAAATCCTTTTCGTAAAGACTATATTACCACAAGAAAGGAACATTTACATGACCAAAAATCAGCAGTCTTATTCCCCTATTCTTTACATTATTTCAGCGGTTGCCGCTCTCGGCGGTTTGCTTTCTGGTTTTGACATGGGCATTATCTCCGGCGCTCTGTTATTTATCAATCAAACCTGGAATATGACTCCTTTAGAGCAAGGCTGGCTGGTTAGTTCCGCCATTGCCGGTTCGGTTATCGGCGCGGCGGCGAACGGCTATTTGGCAGACATTTACGGCCGCAAAAAAATTATTTTTGCCACCGCGGTAATTTTTGTCATCGGTTCTTTGTTCTGTGCTTATGCCCAAACCGTAAATCAGCTTATTTTAGCTCGCATAATCATTGGCATAGCTGTTGGTATGGTCAGTTTTGCTGCGCCTTTGTATTTGTCAGAATTATCACCGCAAAAAATTCGCGGCACTCTGATTTCATTGTTTCAGTTAGCCATTACTGCCGGAATTCTGCTGTCTTATTTGGTTAACCGCATATTCGCAACCACGGAATTAAGTTGGCGCCTAATGCTTGGTTCTGGGATAATTCCCGCGGCAATCTTGCTTATCGGCATAAGTTTTTTGAGCGATACTCCCCGCTGGCTAATCAGCAAAAACCGAGAACAAGAAGCTAAAGATATTTTTCAAAAAATTGAACCAAATTGCAATCCGGATATTCATATAAAAGAGATTAGAGAAACGCTTTCAGCTCCCAAAAAAAACGCCAAAACTCCATGGCAAAAGTGGATGTTTATGCCTGTGTTTGTCGGCGTTGGCATCATGTTTGTGCAGATTTGCACCGGTATTAATACTATTATTTACTACACTCCCACCATTTTTCAAATTGCCGGTTTTGATTCTCATATCGGCGCCCTATACGCCACCATTGGCATTGGTTTCGTAAACTTTATCATGACTATTGTTGCCATTGCCACCATAGATCGCCTTGGCCGCAAACCGCTTTTATATATCGGGCTGTGCGGAATGCTCATAAGTCTGTTGGCTCTAGGTGGTTCATTTGCTTGGGCTGAAGATTTGGGCGATACGCGCAAATGGTTGGCGGTTGCGGCCGTAGTTATTTACATTGCCTCTTTTGCCATGAGTCTCGGACCGGTAGCCTGGATTATGATTTCCGAGATTATGCCTTTGCAGGTACGCGGATTGGCCATGAGCGCCGCCACTGTATCCAACTTTGGTTTCAACTTTGTAGTTGTCTTAAGTTTTCTGCCTTTGCTCAACCTCATTGGTAAAGCCGCCACTTTCTGGTGTTTTGCCGGCATCACCGTTTTTTCAATTTTGTTTGTATTCCGTTTTGTCCCCGAAACCAAAGGAATTTCGCTTGAACAAATTGAAAAAAACTGGAAAAAAGGTATATCGGCTCGCAAATTTTAATATAAGGAACTTGAACTATGAAAATTTTAGTCGGAATGAGCGGCGGCGTAGATTCATCAGCAACCGCTCTGCTGCTCAAACAAGCCGGACACGAAGTCATTGGCGCCACCATGACCATCTGGGATGAAAAAATCCGCCAACTTGCCCCTGGCAGTCGTGATGCCTGCTTTGGCCCCAAGGAAAAACAAGACATTGAATCCGCGCGTGAAATCTGCCAAAAACTGGATATTCCATATTATGTTTTTGACTGCCGCGAGCAATACAAAAAACTGGTGTTGAGCAACTTTAAACAGGAATATCTTAACGGCCGTACTCCCAATCCCTGCATTTGGTGCAATGCCACTATTAAATTTGAGGCTTTGCCGCGCACCGCCAGAGAAAACGGTTTAGATTTTGACAAATTCGCCACCGGCCACTACGCCAGATTAGATTATAATCCCAACAGCAACCGATACTTTTTGCGCACCGCCAAAGACTTGCGCAAAGATCAGTCTTATTTTATCTACCGCTTGCAACAAGAGCAGCTGGCTAAGATTCTTCTTCCTTTGGGTGAATACAGTAAACCGCAGATTCGCGAGCTTGCCTACCAAGCCGGCCTAAAAGTTTATGACAAACCCGACAGTCAGGACTTTTATTCCGGCGATTATAGTGATTTGCTAGAAGTTAAAGCCAACCCCGGCAACTTTGTAACTAAAGACGGACGAATTCTTGGTCGCCACACCGGCATTTGGAACTATACCATTGGCCAGCGCCGTGGATTAGGCGTGTCATCAGAGCGCCCGTTATATGTCATCGGTTTCAACAAAGAAAAGAATGAGGTTATATTGGGTCATGAGGAAGAAAGCCTGAAAAAAGGCCTGTTGGCCGGCAACTGCACCTGGATGGATTTTGAACTACCGACAAAACCTTTTACGGCCACGGCTAAAGTTCGCTCTTCTCAAACTCCCACGCCGGTAACCGTTAGCAAAACCGAAAATGGTATAAAAGTTGAGTTTATTGATTTGCAAAAAGCCCTCACCCCCGGACAATCCATTGTTCTCTACAATGGCGATATCGTTCTTGGCGGCGGCATCATTGACGAGATTTTATAAATATTTATCTCTTAAAACCGGTAAGCACGGCAAGTAGCACACTAGACACCACCTAGCACTATCTTTAGCAAGCTCGGATAGCGTGTGTGAATAATAAGATTTTAGGGTAGCGAAAGCGGAGTGTACAACAGAGGTACATGAGCATTTCGCCAACCCGTTAAATCTGTATTAGTCACCAGCTAGACGAGCTTGCCTAATACGCCTATATTAGATTACCAAAAGTCAATACTAATCCCACAGCCAGCGGTATTGAAAAATTATCATCTATATCAAGCTTGTCTTCATACATTTCAGCCAAAGTCGCCATAAGGCAGGCAATTACGCTAACCACATTAAACGGATAAAAAAAAGCGCATAACATATTAACGCCCAAAGCGCTCATAAAAAAGGCTGCCGTTCCCTCAATAGATTTACTTTTGTAGAGTTTTCTGGTGCCATAAGCTTTGCCAAACAAGGCCGCGGCGGTATCGGATATCAACATAACCGTCAAAGCTATAACTGCAACCGGCTTAGAAAACAAGACCGTACAGATTATCGCCGCCGCCAACACATACATTGATCCGGTAGGCTGAAATCTGGCGCGTACAGTTTCTTTATTTCGCAAGGTTTTAGCAAAGAATCTGGCAAAAATCCATCTTGCCCAAAGATAGCGACGGTAGTTGGCATATTCCACAATCACATCGCCAAGCAGCAAGAATGCAAACAAAGCCACCGAAACACCGGAATGAGCCAAATAGATAAATAGCGGAATCCACAATGAGCTGAGGTGAATGGCCTTGCGATAGAACTCTTTTTTCAAAGACTTATCAATATGCAGACCGACATATCCCGCCGGATTAATCAAATAATTACGCAAAGAATTAAGTCTTTTCTTCCATTGAACATTGCGATTAAATTTTAACATCTTTTGTTCTCGCGCCTATTTACCCAAACACATTAATGCTTATAAACGAACCTATTCATTTAGCAAGCATTTTTTACGCACGCCACTTAAAATTACTTTTTCTGAAATTATATTTTTATAAATGATTGAGGAGAATAAAATGTTAAACCGGCTCACTAAAGAATATGGCAATCAACACCACAAAAACGATGATGAAAAAGATTTTATCGTCCGCACCAAACCCGAAGACCGGATGATCGACTCTTTGCCGGAAAGAGATAATCAATGCGCTTTTGAACGAGATATGTACAACTACGGCGATCAAGATGATCTGCCGGACAGCGACCGCGCCATGGATAAAAGCTGCAAAAACAATTAACTTATATAATTTTCAAAAAAAATCCCCCGCAAAGCGGAGGATTAACAACTGGCGTACCCGGAGGGATTCGAACCCACGACCCTCAGCGTCGGAGGCTGATACTCTATCCAACTGAGCTACGGGTACAACAGACGTCTTCCTTACTACAACAAAACATAAAAAAAAACAAGTCTAAAAACATTCATCTGAATCCTTCACTTCTGGTTTTTCAAAAAAAAACCTTGACTTTCATAGATTTTATATGTATTAAAAGGCAACTAGTTTTGATAAAAGGATTATAAAAATGGCTAAAAAATGTGATATTTCCGGCACCGGCGTACAGAGTGGCAACAACGTCAGCCACGCCAACAACAAATCTCGTCGTCGTTTTCTGCCGAATTTGCAGGTTGTTTCTCTGTTGAGCGACACCCTTGGTAAAATCTTCAAACTCAAAGTTTGCTCCAAAACTTTGCGTTCAATCGAACACAACGGCGGTTTGGATTCCTATTTGGAATCTACTTCTAACTCTAAGCTGACAGATGAAGCTAAAAAGATTAAGAAGTCAATTGCCAAAAAGAAAGCTGCTAAATAATAATAAAATACCATAAGCTTTTCAGCCCCGTCTCAATGACGGGGTTTTCTTTATCTATCCAAAAGTTATCCCCGTTATCCCCATTATTAACAGGCCTGTTCCTTGGTCTTTTATTTTTTTGTTGTTATAACCGAGTCAAATCATAATTCTTTTGAACTGCAAAAAACATGGAAACACCGGAAATAACATCTCTTCCCCAGAATATCGAGGCCGAACAGGCTCTGCTTGGCGCGATTTTAGCCAACAACAAGGCTTTTGAAAAAGTATCGGAATTCTTAAAACCGCAGCATTTTGCCGATTCTATGCACGCCAAAATTTTTGATGTTATATCCAAACTCATCACACGCGGCCATGTTGCAGATGTTATCACTCTTAAAAATTACTTTGAGCAAGACGGAACTCTAAACGATGTCGGCGGCATAAAATATTTGGTCAAACTTTCTGATTCCGCCACCCCCCTTACCAACGCCGAATATTACGCGCAGTTCATTTATGATAAATATTTGCGCCGAGAATTGATTGCCACCGGTTTTGATATCGTCAACAACGCCACCAAAGAAGACATCGATTCCGACGCATCAGAGCAAATCGAAGAAGCTGAAAAAAGACTGTTTGAACTATCCAATCAGGGCGACATAAATGGTGGCTTTGTTGATTTTTCCGACGCTTTGACATCATCTTTGTCACACATTGAACAAGCCTATCAAAAAGACGGAAAAATCTCCGGCCTGCCCACCGCGCTTGATGCCTTAGACAACAAAACCGGCGGCTTAAACAACTCAGACCTTATCATTATCGCCGGCCGTCCGGCAATGGGCAAAACCGCTCTAGCCACCAACATTGCTTACAATGTCGCCGAATATATGATGCATGCCAAAGACTTAGATGAAAAATCCAAAGGTGTGGCATTCTTTTCGCTGGAAATGTCGGCCGACCAGCTGGCCTCGCGTATTCTCTCCACCGTTACCCAGACCAATGGCCACAAAATGCGCACCGGAGAATTGGATAACGCCGAATTCACCCGCATCGCCGCCGCTGTGCGCGAGCTGGAAAAAATTCCTCTTTATATTGACGATACCCCAGGTCTCAACATCAATTCCATTCGTACCCGCGCCCGCCGTCTCAAACGCAACAAAGGCCTGGGCTGCATAGTAATTGACTACATTCAACTAATCAGCGGCACCGGCTCCAAACGTTCCGAGGGCAACCGCGTGCAGGAATTGTCCGAAATTTCCCGCGGCTTGAAAATTTTGGCCAAAGAACTAAATCTTCCGGTAATCGCGTTATCACAATTAAACCGCGGCGTAGAGCAACGTGATGATAAACGTCCGGTAATGTCTGACTTGCGTGAATCCGGATCAATTGAGCAAGATGCCGATATTGTAATGTTTGTTTACCGCGAACATTATTATTTACAAAATGAAGAACCGCAGCAAAAGCCTTCCGAAACGCCCGAGCATTTGCAAAAACGCATGGAAGAATGGGAAGCCCGCAAACGCGCCACTCAAAATGTTGCCGAGGTTATCATCGGCAAGCAGCGTCACGGCCCCACCGGCACGGTTCAACTGTTTTGGAATGGCGATTATGCTCAATTCGGCAATCTTGCCAAAGAAGAATATCTGCCTGAGCGTATAGGAGATTAATCATGCCCAATAATTTTCTCAACTTGCTTATCTATGTTGTAGCTGCTTCAATCGGCATTGCTGCTCTCATTACTCTGATTGCTCTGGGAGCCACAATTTTTGCGGTTGTTTTTGCTTATGTATTTATTCCGTTGTTTATTTTAGCCGGTTTGCGTTGGCTCTGGATCAGATATTATCTTGCCAAACACCCCAAAATTGAGTATTTTAAAGACGATAATAATTTTTAAGCCTACGAATATGACAGCCAAACCATTCTGGAAAACCAAAAAGCCTGAACAATTCACCCCCGAAGAATGGGAATCTGTTTGCATGCA
Source organism: uncultured Alphaproteobacteria bacterium (assembly GCA_934248075.1). Classification (GTDB taxonomy): domain Bacteria; phylum Pseudomonadota; class Alphaproteobacteria; order RF32; family CAG-239; genus CAZU01. The sequence goes on from CAKQKH010000001.1 coordinate 67,562, forward strand.
CTGCGGACGTTGTTGTCTGATTAAACTGCAAAATGAAGATGACAACGAAATTTATGAAACCAACGTTGTTTGTCGCTATCATAATTGCAACAATCATCTCTGCACAGAGTACTCTCGACGCCACGAACTTGTTCCAACCTGCCTAAAGCTAAACCCTAAAAATATTGGCAGTTTAGAGTGGATTCCCGATACTTGTGCCTATTATATTTTGGCGCGCACCGGAACCCTCCCCGCGTGGCACCCTCTGGTCAGTGGCAAACCTCTTCCAGCTGAGTTTAAAATACCGGCGACGGTTGTAAGCGAACTTTTGGTACCAGAAGATGAACTTGAAGATCACATCATTGAGGACGAAGATGATGACTGATGACTGGCTTGACAAGCCCTATGATCCGCAATCGCGTTTTGCCGATATCTCAGATGTCGAACCTGAATTTTGGAAAAAGAAAAAACTATCTCAAATGTCCAAACGCGAATGGGAGCTGCTTTGCGACGGTTGCGGCAAGTGTTGTCTTAATAAACTTGAGATTCGAGGACAAATCAAGTTTACAAACACCGTATGTCGTTTTTTAGATTGCCATAATTGCCTTTGCAAAATTTACAATCATCGTTTTGAACAAGTGCCTGATTGCCGAGACATCACTCTTTCCGCAGTGAGAGAAAAACCGCGATGGCTGCCCAAAACCTGCGCCTATTGGCTGCTTGACAACGGCTATGACCTGCCAAACTGGCACCCGCTTATCACTGGCCGCGCCGCTTCTGTGCATGAGGCCGATATGTCGTTGCAAAAACGCCACGTCATCAATGAATCCGGAGTAAACGACTATGAAGATCACCTTGTTGACTGGCCGGACCTTTGATTTTTCCGCCGAACTTGGCTTTGATATAAAGGTTGTTAAATCACCCTTGGCCAAACGGCTGACCTTGCGTATAGATGAAAAAAACCGCATACCCGTGCTAACTTTGCCTCGCTATTGTTCTTCGCGCAAAGCGCTGGAGTTTGTAGATAATCATCGTGATTGGATTCAAAATATGTTGGCTCGAATTCCCGCCGCCAGACACTTTGAAAACGGCGAAAGCATTTCCGTTATGGGACAAAGAGTCATCATCTCGCACAACCCCAAACAGCGCGGTGCTGTTTTACAGGACGGATTTCTAATCATCGGCGGCGAGCCTGAATTTTTACATCGGCGAGTTTGCGATTTTCTCAAAAAACGCGCCGCCAAAGAGCTATACAAGCTATCCCAGCTCAAAGCCAAACAAATTGATTGTTCTGTTCATAACGTTGCGCTTAAAGACACCAAATCGCGCTGGGGCAGTTGTTCCAGCAAATCTAACATTAACTACAACTGGCGAATTGTTTTAGCTCCTGCTCACGTTATAGATTATCTTGTCAGCCACGAGGTTGCTCACCTTGCGCACCCTGATCATTCGTCATCTTTTTGGGATTGCGTGGCTTTTTTATGCCCAGACTATGAAAATGGTCGCCGATGGCTCAAAATCCGCGGCAAAGAACTTTATCGCTGGATGTAACTGATTGCTGTTGATTTTACCCCATTCTTTTCCTATATTGATAACAGAGTAAACTTTACAAAAAAGGAAAACCTAATGGAAAACAAAACTTATTCCCGCGCACAATCAACTGTTTCTGTTGATGAAGGACTTCGTTCTTATATGATTAAGGTGTACAATTTTATGGCCGCCGGTTTATGTCTTACAGCCCTTAGCGCCTACCTTGTAGCCAACACATCTTTATTGGGACTGTTTTTTAGCTTTAATCCGGCCGGACAAGTAACAGGCATGTCTGGTTTTGGCTGGCTGATGTTTATTGCCCCGCTGATTATGGTTTTTGCTTTCGGTTGGGTCGTCAATCGCGGAACAGCTTCTCAGGCACAAACCTTGTTTTGGTCATACGCCGCGGTTATGGGCGTGTCTTTGACCCCGATTCTTCTGATATACACCGGAGCCAGCATTGCTCGTGTATTTTTGGTTACGGCCGGAACTTTCGGCGCCATGAGCCTATATGGCTACACCACCAAACGCGACCTCACCGCCATGGGATCATTTTTAATCATGGGACTATGGGGCATAATCATTGCAATGATTGTTAACTTTTTCATGAACAGCGCCGGCCTTGAATATGCCATTTCTATTTTGGCCGTGGTTATTTTTGTTGGCCTAACCGCCTTTGACACCCAGCGCATTCGCGATATCTATATGAGTACCGATAATGATGAAATTCTTACCAAAAAAGCTCTCATGGGCGCCCTGAGCTTATATCTTGATTTCATCAATCTGTTTATTTATCTAATGCGTTTTATGGGCGACCGTCGCTAATCAACCATCAAAAAAATCCTGCCTTATCACAAGGCAGGATTTTTTTATTTTTTAGCCAACACCAAAGAGCTTTCGGAATTGTTCTGAGCTTCTTTAACCCCCTCAATAGCTTGTTCAATCAATTTTTTCGCTGATCTTGCCGGATTAGGAAACACACTCACTCCCACGCTGACAATCAGATCATGAGTTGTAAAGTTGTCACTGACCCCCTCCTTAAAGATATACATCAGCTTTTTAAGCTCGGCATCAAGGTCATAATTATTGGCCACATCTGGCATCAATATCCAAAACGGATACTTCAACCCGCGCGCCACCGTATAGTTTTTCTTCAAACTCAAGGCCAAAGTATTGGATATTTTTTTCAATACAAAGTCTTCCAATCGCAGTTTGCGAAACATTTCCATATTATCAATGCTCACAGCCGCCACGGCAATCAAGTCTTTAGGCAGGCGGGCGTCTTTATAATTTTCATTATTCACCGCCATCTGCACTCTATCTTCAAACAAGAAAAAATTTGGCAAACCGGTCAAATCATCATAAAGATTATTAAAAAACGGTTTAGTGCTTTTATTCTGATGCCCGCCTACCAAAATAAAAGAAAACCTTTTGGAATCCGGCAAATAAATTGCCTGAAATTCAACTTGCACCGGTTTACCTTTCAGCGAGCGCAATCTGATAAGCTGTTTCTTGGCCGAAGTCAACATTTCGCCAATATTAGAGGTCAGCACATTCCAGTCTTCTTTATCCACAAAGCTCAAAAAAGGCTCATCTACAACCGTCCGCATATTTTTTATATCCAGCATTTGCATCGCCGTATAATTAAAATATACTGCGCGGTCATCGCTCACCATAATAATTGGCCGTTCTGACGTATTCATTACCAGATTGACGATATCATTCAGATTAACGTCCATGTCTTGCCAGAAATAATGGTCTTTAACCTTGGCTTTTTGTTGTTGCGGCAACTCAACCGGCACCGTCTGGCTTATCGGATTTTCCAACTCCTCAAGATTCACTCCATAATCTGCCGCCTGTTTCAACACAGACAAATCAGCCGCGGACACCTTGCTCAGGTTGCCACCGCCATCTAGATCATCTGTATTTATTTCTGTACTATTGTCAGTCATTTTTTTCAAACCAAAAACTTGCTTAAGTTTAGAATCTATTTTTCAAAAAAACAATGCCTAAAATCTTTGTATTTTATTAATAATATTTGGTTATAGTGAGTATTATTTATAGAAAATATGAAAGAATTCAATATGGCAGAAGAAACTACCGCTCCTCAAACTGAAAACTCTGCTTCGGCAACCGTTGCCGCGGCTGAGACAGTCGCGCCTGAGTCACAGGCCGTTGCTGACGAATCCACAAGCATTTGTCTAGTTAAAGAGCGCTTTGAAATTGATTATAATTCCCCATTGCCCGAACTTGACAGTAACGGAGCCAAAGCTTTTGCCGTAAAAGACAAGATCAAACCCGAGCGAGAACTTTTTGCGCTTTTGTGCGACAACAATTTTCCGCCGCGTTTGTCAATGTTGCCATATCTCAAAGCTCTTGATCACCCCAATTTGCTCAAATTGGTAGAATACAGCGTGGTAGATTATATTCCTCAAAAGACCATGAATATGGCGCTCATATACAATCGCCCCACTGGCCCCAAAGCATCTGACAAAATTTCCACCGAAAAAATGCCTTTTGAAAAATTCAAGTCTTTGGTATTGTCATTGGCTTCCGGCTGTGAAGCTCTCAAAAGCTACAATTTAACCCATCGCGCCATTCGCCTTAACAACATATTTTTCAAAGATGCCGAATGTTCTGAACTGGTTTTAGGTGATTGTGCCGCCTCTTTTCCGGCCTTATATCAGCCATCGGCCTATGAAACCATCGAGAGCATGCTTTGTTTGCCTCAGGGTCGCGGTCAAGGTAGCAGCGGCGATGATATTTATGCTTGCGGCGTGGCCTTGCTGGGTCTGGCTTTACAACATGACATTTCTCCGGAAATGTCCACGCCTGAACTTCTGCAGCTCAAGCTTAAAAAAAGCTCTATTTCTGCTTTGACCGGAGGCGACAAACTGCTGAGTCAATTTGTGCCGGTGCTTAAAGGTATGCTTGATGACTCTGCCGAATCTCGTTGGAACAGCACTCAGATTTACAATTATCTTGACGGCAAGTCCTCAAGTTTTAACAACGAATCCGGTGAAAAATCCATGCGAGCGCTTACCATTGGCGGTGAAAAATATTATACCGCCAAATCCACCGCTCTGGCTTTGCTGGAAAATCAAGAAAATGCCCTCACCGTCGTGCACAACGGCAAATTACTGGAATGGATTAAAAACGGCTTGGAGAATGAAAAACTTTATAATAAAATAGACAAGCTGATCCAAAACGACAAAGAAAACCCCAACAACCGCTTGCTGATACCGCAGATATGCGTGTATCTTGATTACAGCCTGCCGGTCAAGTGCGGTGATATTTATGTTTTTCCGAGTGGTTTGCCCAAGGCCGTATTCCATTATCTCAAAACCAACCAATCTTTAGAAGGTTTTTATCAGGTTCTCTCCGGAGATTTAATCAAAATTTGGTATCAAGAACAGCCTTTTCTGCACGCCCCCGCAAACAGCAATGAGTTTCGGGTCTATTTGGCGCGCAATGATTATGGCTACGGCATAGATCGTATTATGTATGATTTTGATGATGATTTGCCCTGCACCAGCCCGCTTATCGGCCGCGAGTTTGTAAACTCCCCCTCCAAGCTTTTGCGCGCGCTTGACACCAACTATCCTAACAACAAAAACGCAAAACCTTACGACAAAAACATTATCGCTTATTTGCGCTGCAAAATGGGCAAAAAAATTGACGGTATTTTAACCGATCTCAACGCCAATCAAGATCTTTTGCAAGCTGCGTCCATTATGCGACTATATGCCAATATCCAAAACAAAAGCGGTCCGGTTCAACTATTTAACCTCACCCAGTGGCTGATGAAAACCGCTCAACCGATTATTCAGGGCTATCATAATCTCAAGTATCGCAAGTTTTTAGAACGCGAGCTGGTCAAGATATCCAAGACCGGCAAGATTATTGGCTTATACGAGATTTTGGATAATGATGAAGCCAAACGCAAGGATAGAGAAGAGTATTCCGAAGCCCTCAAAAAAATAAATATCCTAACCGCCGAACGCAATCGCATCTTATCCGGCAACGACAAAGTTGATGAAGAATCCAAAGATCTGGCTATCAAATTCGGATCAATTTTAGCTGTTTTAACCATGCTGAGTTCATTTATTTTCAGCACTATTTATTGGGCATTAAAATGATTAAACCATTACCCCGCAAAACATCAAAAAAACCGGCCTTAAAATTTAATTTATTACAAAAGTTTCTAATTCTTTTGGTTTTTGCCATTTTGGCTCTCACCGCGCTTCCGGTGGTTGTTATTTTGCTAATCGGTTTGTTGCCGACCATTACAGTTTTGCTCACGGATTCCAAAAATTCCGGCAAATTAACCATTGTCGGCTGTTTTAATCTATCCGGTATTTTCATCTGTCTGACTGACATTTTCAATCAATATGCCGCCAACCACAGTGTTTCCATTTTAAGCAACATTTTTAATATTGTGATTATGCTTGGCGCCGCCGCGTTGGGTATGATTTTATACTATGAACTTCCCAACTTATTTATATTCATTTTCAAAAGCTCGGCTCAACGCCGTTTGCGCGGTATTGATGCCAAGCTTGAGAAAATTGCCGCCGACTGGGGGCGCGACAGTATCGGCGAAACCGAACAATAACCGTTATCCAATTGCTTCAATATACTTGGTTATCTTCTTTATAGAATTAAGTTCAATCTGTCGAACGCGTTCTTTAGATATGCAATAAACTTTGCTCAAATCATCAAGTGTAACGGCTTTATCGTACATCCGACGCTTAAACAAGATGTCTTTTTCTCGTTTATTTAAGCACACCAACGCCTTATTAAACAGGTTGCGCCGGTATTTCATTATTTCTGCATAAGCCAAATTTTCTTCCTGATTTGGCTTTCCGTCCGCAATAAAATCCATCCATTCGCTACCGCTGTCAGAAGACGAATCAATCAAAGTATTCAAAGAACCATCATGCGCCTTCATTCGCATATTCATATCAGTTACATCTTGAACGCTAACGTCCAAAGTGTTGGCAATTCCGTTCAAAAGCTGGGTAGAAAGCTCTCTGTCATCAGTAATATTCAATTTATTTTTAATTTTTCGCAGATTAAAAAACAGCTTTTTCTGCGCCGCGGTTGTGCCGATTTTCACCAACGACCAAGAATTCAAAATATATTTTTGCACTGATGCCTTAATCCACCATAACGCATAAGTTGAAAATCTAAACCCTTTTTCAGGTTCAAATTTTTCAACCGCATAAAGCAGCCCGATATTCCCCTCAGATATCATTTCAGCCGAAGACAATCCGTATCCCCGATACTTAGACACCACCTTAACCACCAATCGCAGATGTGATGTCACTAATATTCTAGCAATTTCCGGATTTTTGGTTGTCTGATATTTCAGTGCCAGTTTATATTCTTCTTCCTGCTCCAAAATCGGATATTGCCTAATCTTCTGCAAATATCTGACCATATTAATTTCTGGAGAAAAATCAATTCCGTTCAACGCTTGGACATTTTCCATGTCGTTTAACTCCTGTATAAAAAATTACACTGGTAGTTCAACGTCCGAGTCCATGTTCAGGAAAATCGAGTGAATCAACGCTACTCAAAATCACCAAAAACACAACCTATACTTTGGTTGTATAAAACTAATTTTTACAAACTTCGCAACACCTCAAGCAGCTGCTTAAAATCGTCGGGAAATTCGCTGTCAAACTGCATAAACTTTCCGCTTCTCGGATGCACAAAGCCCAAACTCTTGGCATGCAGCGCCTGTCTGGAAAACTTATTAATAAATTCTCTTTTAGCGTCATCAATCAGTTTTTCAGGAATTTTTTTAGCCTTTACATAAAGCTGATCCCCCACCAGATTACAGCCTAATTTTGCCATATGCACCCTTATTTGATGTGTTCTTCCGGTTTCCAGATTACACTTTACCAAAGATGCCAAACCTTTGTAAGTTTCAATCGTCTGATAATGTGTCACTGCGTGCTTGCCGTTTTTTTGCACCACCGCCATTTTTTTACGGTCATACGGGCTTCTCCCGACATCGGCGTCAATTTTTCCTTGCGGCGGATTAGGCAAACCAAACACCACCGCATAATAAGTGCGTTCGATTGAATGCTCAGCAAATTGGGCGCACAAATTTTGATGAGCGGCGTCATTTTTTGCCACCACCAACAAACCTGAGGTATCTTTATCAATTCTATGCACAATCCCCGGTCGTTTCACTCCGCCGATTCCCGACAAATCTTTGCAATGAAAGAGCAATGCGTTTACCAAAGTTCCGTCATACGCCCCCGGCGCCGGATGCACGGTCATTCCCGCCGGTTTATTCACCACAATGATATCCTCATCTTCATAAACCACATCAAGCCATATATCTTGCGGCAGTGGTTCGGCCTCGGCGGCAGGCGGCACCTCCACCTGATAGACCTCGCCTTCTTTTATCTTAAAAGCATTATCGCCGATTGTCGCCTCATCATTAGTAACATTTCCCATAGCAATCAGTCTTTGCACCTGCGCGCGCGACAACTCCGGAAAACAATCGCTTAAAAATTTATCGATTCGTTTGCCTTTATAATCTTTATTAACCATTGGTGTGGTATAAATAATCGTGTCGGACATTCTCTGACCTCAAACCTTTGCTTTTAAGGCTATTATAATAAAGGCAAAATCAAAACTTGCAAGGAAGATTAACCGTGGACAAACTCAAATTAATCAAGCTTATTGTTGTTGTTTTAACCTTTTTATTGGTTTTTGGCACCCTTGCGGCCCTAGGAACAGTCTATCGCAAAGTGTCATCGTCCGGCAACATCGCTATTTCCAACCTCAACCTACACCAGCCTGACGGCAGCAGTATCGAAGATTTCAAGCTTCAAGATCAAAAATTATATCTCTTAATAAAATATGGCGGACAACCTGATCGCATCATTATTATAGACTCTGCCGAACCGACAGCCAAACCGGCAGTTATCCGTATTCAATAGGAGAAATACCATGACAGACACCACTTCTCAAGATAACTTTGACGCTCTGCTAGACGAATTTATTTCCAAGCAATTATCTGATACTGAAGATACGGTTGAAGAACTGCACGAGCTAAAAGAAACCAATCGTCCGCAGCCTTCTTACCCTGGTGAAGAAGCCGAAACTATCAACAACCTCTATCCGGAAGAGCGCCGCTTGTATGATGCCTACCATAACTTCCGTATTGCCATAACCAATTTGGCGCAGGCCGCAGAGGTAGAAGTTCCGGAATTTCAGTTCACCGCCATGCAAATATACCCGCGTTTTCGCCCCAACCGCGCCAACAAACTTAATCAAGATATTTTCAACTCCTGGTCAGCCATGGTTACCGCTCAGCCGGTCAGACTTGCTTCTTTACCGGAAAACCCCTCTGACGAGCAGATTCTATCCTTCGCTGAAAAAACTACCGACGAAAACCTACAAAACGCGCTTATCTCATACGTTGAGATTCTAATTGAGCTTGACAGTTGTGAAATTGCCTACAATTTACGCAAAGCCAAGGCCGAAAAACGCCGGATAGAAAAAGAAATTTTTGAAGAAAATCAACATCGCAAAGAGCGCATTCAAAAATACATTGAAGCCATCAGAGCTCAAAATTTCCCCATTGATGCCGAGCGTTTGGTCAACAATTACTTCAAAACCGCCCGCAAAGATCCCGACGGCGCCCAAAAGATTTTAGAGACCAACCCTGCAACCTATGCTCCCATTCAAGTTGATAAAATTCCGCCCCGATTCTTTGGCCTGATTAAAACCAAACCGGAAGACGGTATCAGAGTAAACAAAGAAATTGGCAAATTTCTCAAGGATCTCAAAGTCTGAACGATTTAAACATATACAAAATTCTAGACAAAACACGATTTTATGTTATCATAATAGATAACCAGACCCTTTAAAGAAAGGAACCGGACAATGACAGCAAGACAAGATGCTCAAAAAAGTGCCAACTCAGGCCGCAAAGAAGCTGAAGATACCAGAAAAGACCCAAACCGCGGAAAAGTTACCGGTAATACTACCGGCACCGCGCCAACCCCTGTCAAAACTACGCCTCCAAACGATAATACCACCAAGGTGGACGAAAACCAGTCTCCAGATCAGAAAACCGATTCCGACAAAACCACTAAGGTGAGTGAAAACCCGTCTCCAGATCCGAAAACCACTGAAGTGAGTGATCTTGATTCTCTGACACACCTTCAGCTTCCTGATCAGAACAAACCAACCGACAAGAACACCGCTGAAATTACTCCAACTAAAGACCTTGATGAAATCAATGACGAGGATGATGACAAATTTGATATTCAACAAGGCGATTTTATTGACTTTTTAATGAAAGACGTGGTTTTGGCCTTTGCGGCCTATTGCGGCAAAAAAGTTACAACACCTTTTGGTATTGCTGCTTACCAGCTTGGATCCAAGATGTATCATGGAGCCAAAGATCATCTCTGGGATCCGGCTTGGGCCGAAGTAGAAGATGGCTGGAATAAATTCAAGAACAATGTCGTTGAAGCCTGCCGTAGTGTTGGCGAGTATGAAATCAAGCACGAATTCAAAAATGATGATGAAACCTCCAAATCTGGCAACGACGCAATAAAACAACATAACAAAACCATCAAATATTACAATCAAAACGTTTTTGGCAATGATGACAGCAAGATGCCGGATTCTTCAATATTTGACCATTTTGCTGAAGCCGTTATGAATGGAGATATTTCTGATACCCTCCCTGTTAAAGAGGGTCAGGTTTACTTTTGTAAGGATATTGCCAACGACCAACAACAACCTCGTTCAGACCTTTATTGGTTTGACCCCAAAAACAAATTAAACATTCCTATCGGTTCGCGTATGATGCAGCAGGCAATTGCTTTAGCTGTTGAGATGACAAAACAGGCAAACGAAAAAATAACCGATGAAAACAAAAAGAAAGAAATAAAAGCCAAGTTAGTCAAAAACTTTTCCAAAGTTGCTAAATCTTTTGCCGAGATAGAAGCTCCTGAGAATATTTTTGTTCGAAATATGATCACGGCTCGCCAGTTGCATGACTGTGCTCTCACTAATAAAAATCCGGATAAGGACACACTCGATCTCTATACCGCTGAAGCTCGAAAAATTTATTTAGCTGAATACATCAAGATTCAAAAGGGCGAAAGTAAATATAAAAACCTCAAACAACTTCTTGATGCCAGCTACAAAGCCGTAGAAGCTGCACATAAAAACATTAGAGAAGGCCGCTATGTAGAAAAAGGAGTTGATCCGCAAACCATCAAGAATGAACCTCTTGACCGGTTACTGCAACAAAACGCCGAAAAAATTCGCACTACCGATGCTAAAACTCTGCGCCAAGAATTTATGGATACCATCATGAACGACAAAAAAAATAAAAACGCTATGGAAAACATCAATAATGTTATATCTGCTCTGGAAAATGATAAGCAAAAGGTTGATGACCGGCGCAAAAGATGCGATGATATCAAAAACAAAAAAACAAATGGCAAAGATAAAGATAATAATAAAAGCGATAATACAAAACCAACACAATCTCGTGGTAACTCAAGGTAGTAAACATGAAAAAACTGCTGAAAATTTTTCGCACTGCTCTGGTTGGTCTGCTTTGGACTTATTTATTCCTGATTATGTCTAATTATCTGATGTATCAACTTTGGAGCTTTAACTTCATGTCAGCTCACAGTTGGCAAACCATGTCCGGCTATTGGAACTCAGGCGGCGTTATCAACACCGCGCCGGATTACATCTTTTTACTAATGTTGTTTTCTCTGCCGATTATGTGGCTCGTTGGCTGGATTCTTTTGCTCAAGATAGAATACTTAAGCATTCTGCTTTATCCGCTTAATGTTTATAATCGCCACATCGTCAACAAATATGGCCATAATTCTTCTCGTGTAATTCTTCGTAACATCAAATCCAGTCAAAAGATTATTGAAGAAATAAAAGAACAATTAGAATCTATAAAGCCGGCCAAGAGCAAAGAAGTCAACAATATCCGACAGGAAGTGCAAAAAAAATTGGAAGAGCTGAATAAAAAGAATTAACCACCGCAACTATTACAAAATAAAACAGTTGTTAACTAATTCTGTGCTACACTTTTCCAAACTGAGTAATTTTTGGAGATACCCTCTTTTGAAACCTTTATTGATACTGATGCGCATTGTTTTTGTTGGTATTTTCTGGAGCCTTTTGTTTCTGGAAGGTATTCGCGTCATTATGCTCACAAACTGGCATTTTGACATCTTGCGCTTGGATCATTGGTTATATGCTTGGAATCTCTGGCTCGCCGGTTGGGTTATTGATGACCCCAAAGAATGGGCCTTTGTCCTGATTATTCTGACCTTTATTCCGGTTTGGCTCACCGGTTGGACGGCTCTGAGCATGATTCATTGGGGCAATTTGTTGGCAGACATTCTTGAACTTCCGTTAAAAATATTCAAAAAACTATTTGAAAATCAGGTGCAAAAAATTGCCGCCTCTGCCAGCGTTAAGGTTGTCAAAAAGAAAAAATCTTATAAAGAAATCCGCCCTCGCAGCATTCGCCCGCCACTTGAAGACAGCGCCTATGCCTTGCCGGCGGATCGCAAAGCCGCTTTGTCCGGAATCCCCGCCAAACCCAAGGCCAAATCACCACAAGCTGACAACAAGCCTGTTGCCACCGGACCAGTTGAGTTTAATCACTCTCTGTTTCAATTTGATGATGATGACAACACAGATTTTGACTTTGACCTTTTTGATGATAGCAAAGCCCAAAAAGAATCCGCCTCGGCTCCGGCTCAGGCTGAAGAACCACAACCGGCCAAATCAGACAAATCTGACAATCGCACCTCCAATCGTGGCAAGCCAGACCGTCAAAACCATCAACGCGGCGGCGCTCAGACGTCATCTCGCGGCAGCAGCAATTCAACCTTTGATATTCTCAAACAAAAAGGTTATGAGATTATTACCGGCGCCACTATCAAAAACACCCTTATTGACTTCATTGGTGTTTCCGGCTCCACCATTTGCCTGTGTCTCAATGACAAAGAACCCGGAGACTGGCTTGCTGATGAAGAGCGTTTTAATGATGAAGAACCTTTGTGGTTTTCTGAGAGTTCCCACCGTATTTCTCCGGTTCGCAAAATAGATGTTGCCCGCAACATTCTTACTGAAAAATTGAGCGAAGCCAACCTTCCGTATAAAATTGAAGCTTTCGTAATTGAACAAATCGGCAATATCATTAATGCTGAAGATATGTTTGACATTTGGGATAATATGAATATTAACGTAACTCGTATTGATCGCGGCACCCCCAAAGAAATTAAGCTTTTTGCCAAAACTTTGGAAGACGCCGACGGCAAAGTTGATAAAGCTGATTTTGAAAAAATCAGAAAATTAATTCGTGGAATTGCATAAGCTCAAGAGGAACAAATGGCTGTTGAAAAAAAAGGAGAAGAATGGGAAGAATATAATAGCGCCGTCCGCTGGATGGTGATTACGGTTATAATTTCTACCCTGATTACAATTTTTTTGGCTTTGGTCGCCATGCCGCTTGGTTATCTTATCGGCACTGGTATTTCCAAAGACAGTATCAATGATGTCTCTCGCTTTTTTAATCTGGTATTTATGAAACCGGGATATCTGTATTCTCGTTATTGGAATTGGTTTAAACAGCTACTCAACTATCACGGTGATTTTTCTTTTAGCTTATGGATACCGATTCTTCCTTTCATCAGTTTTCCTACCGGACTAATCACCGGACTAATCACCAATCCCTACCGTTTTCAGTCAAATATTCATGGCTCGGCTCGCTTAGCCACGGAAAAAGACATCAACAAAATGGCTCTGCTTGGGTTTGATGGCTTTTGTCAGGTTGTCGGCAAATTCAACAATAAGCTTCTTTTGCTCAAGGAAACCCTTTCCACTCTGTGCTGCGCTCCTCCGGGTACTGGTAAAACTGCCGGCGTGGTTATTCCAACCATTTTTCACTCGCCCACTCTTAGCATTATCGTTAATGACCCTAAACCAGAGTTGTGTTTCCAAACCTCCGGCGCTCGTGCCAAAGTAGGGCCTGTGTTCATCATCAACTGGGGTATGGAAGATAACCCTGCTGAAGGTATTTATTATCCAAGCTGGAACCCGCTTTCACCTGGGGCTGTTCCGGCTCCTGGTCCATCGCGCGATATGTATATCGATTCCATGTGTAAAGTATTGGTGGAAGACCCCAAAGGCGGCGCTGACCCTCACTGGTCAACTACCGGTCGCGCGGCGCTTACCGGATTTTTGCACTTTATTGTTTCCAAATGCGAAAAAGCTCGCGCCAATGACTACTTTATCGGACGCGTCTATGAGGGCAAACTCGATGATGAAGATCGCAAGGTTCTTGAGGGTTATTATCTGGAGATGAATGATCCGTCTTCTTCCCGCGCTTTGCAAAATTTGCGTCAGGGAACCCTTAATATAGATAATTACCTGCCAATTGGAACTTGGGCGCTATTACCGGAGAAATGGATTGGCCACGAAGCTTGTATTGCCATGATTTTGGAATGGATTACCGAGGCTCAAATCAAACAATCACAAGATATTAAACGCCGTATGGATGAAGGCGATCAAATGGCTGCCATGGCCGACCCCATGCGTGATTTGCTGGAGGAAGCCATTGAAGAGGCTCGCAAATTCGGTTACGCCCAACGCTGTATTGTTGAGTTGAGCCAGCTTAGCGCCATGCCTGATAAAGAGCGCGGCTCCGTAATGTCCACCGCCTTTGCCGGCATTGGCATTTTCAAAAACTCGGCCGTGGTTGCCCGCACCAGTTTCAGCGACTTATCGTTTAAGGATTTACGCGGTCTAAAAGACCCCATTACCGGAGAGTTCAAGCCTATTTCGGTTTATCTTTCAGTCAACCAGGTAGATGCCCGCGCTTTGAGTGTTATTTCCGGCACCTTTATTGACCTTATGTCATCATACCTTATTGCTAACCCGCCCAAATTTCATAACCCCACTGACGGCGTTATGGGACCATATTCCTGCTTGTTCGTGCTGGACGAGTTTCCAACCATGCCCAAACTAAAAGCGGTTATTGACGGTCCGGCGGTAGGACGTGGCCAAAAAGTGTCTTATCTGCTTATCGGCCAAGACTTAGGCCAAATTTCCGGTAAATATGGTAAAGATGACCTCGAAACCGTTATTTCTACCACCGCATGCAAAGTTATTCTGTCACAAAACAACGAACAAACCGCCCAGCGTTTTTCTAAAATGATTGGTAACAAAACCGTTCAAACCACCTCTTTTTCCAAAAATGAAGGCGGTTTTAGCAAAGGCACCAACCCATTTGCCAAAAACGTCAGCTACCAGTTGCAAGGTGTTTCGGTTATCTCAACCACTCAGCTTTTGAGCTTGCCAATGCTCAAACAAGTTGTGCTTATGCAAAGTTACATTGATCGCCCGATTATGGCCGATTCCCCCCGTTGGTATCTTGATAAAAAGATGAAGGCTTTGCGCAACCTGCCCACCGCGCCAAATGTTCCTGACTGGATTGTTGCTCAGCGTGAGGATATCAATGATGATATGCTGGCCAAGCTTGGAATTGACTATGATCCTAATGAAGATTTTGATGATTCTGAGTTTGAAGATGAAGAAACAGAGGATTCTGCTGAATCCTAACAATGAGGAAACCGTTCATGCTGGAATGGTCAAAACCAACGCCAAAATCGGATATTGACACTCCGCATAATTCTTTGCGCGAGCATAGCGCTGATATTATCTCTCCGAAAACACCGTCGGCTCCGTCAGCATCTTTGACCTCAATCATCTACCCTGATGAAACCCCCTCTCCTCAGCAAATGAAAAATTTGTTGTCTGACTGCATAAACAACTTTGCTCTTCACAATATTGAACTCAAAGAATGCTCATATCAGCCGCAAACTTGGGCTGAAATGTACAAGAATTACATTGAATATACTCGTTTGCGGCAAAACTTTTTAAGATTTATCAGCCTAACCAAAAGTGACGAATGTAAATTAATTGGGTTTGATGATGAGGATATGGAGCTTCTCAAAAATAAGCAATCTCCCGAAAACTACAATACTCACCTAAAAATACCTTTTGATTTTGGCGGTAAGCTAAATCTTGATAATATCTGTCTTATCAAAACTAACCCTCTTCATGACCAAATTCACCAAATGATAGAAATGCAAATTGGCTGTGGTTTTCTCAAGCAACATAAAATAATATATATTCCATGGTTTGACGGGAGCCTTTACCATGAATAAGGAACTTATTGACAAACTTTGCAATCAACCTGCTTGTGTCTCTTTTCCGCCGGCTGTAAAAGCTGATATCGTCAGAGCCTTAGAGCAACTTAAAGAACTAAAATTTGCCGCTCCCACGCCCGATTATATGGCTTTTTTGAGCTATTTGGATGGCTACTATTATGACGGATTAGAACTATTTGGCATTAGAACCCATTTGCGGATTTCCAAACAATACACTTTTTCCAATTTGGTTGAGCAGAACCGCAATTTTTGCCAATACACTTTTTTCATTGGCAAACTAATTATCGGACGCCTGTCAGAACATTTTATAATTTATGATGAACGCAACAAACTATACGCCATTATAGATCGTGTAAACCTATGCCCAATGGTTGAATTTTCTGATTTTGACGATTTGTTATCAACTCTATTGCAATTTTGCAGTGTTACCGCCTAATCATCATCGCTTTTATCAGCAGCCTCTTCAAGCTGTTGCAAGTCTTCTTCATCAATTTCAGCGGCTTCAAACCTGTATTTTTCATTAAACCAATTGCCCAAGTCAATATCAGCGCATCTTTTGCTGCAAAACGGACGATATTTCAAATCCGTAAATTCCTTTTTGCAAATTGGACACTTCATTTTTCAACCCTTCCGCTGCCTTTACAGGTCGGACATTCAACACTATAAATATCCAACAAGCTCGGCCGGCGCCGCGAACGAACAATTTCCACCAATCCGGCGTGGCTCAATCCATAAACAAAAGTTCTGACGGTATCATTTCGCAATTTTGTTTCCAATATTTCTATGGTATTTTTTAGATAGCGATATTCCGATGCCCCTGCAAAATCAATCACTATTTTGCCAGACAGATTGCGCAATATTATCTGATGCGCAATTTCTTCAGCGGCCTCATTATTCAGCCGACCCAAACTGCCAGCTCCGTCATCTTCACCGCTGTCAACGTCAATTGCCGTACAGGCTCTGGTTTCCTCTATAATGATTCTTCCGCCGTTTTTAAGCCTTACTTCCTTCTGCAAGGCATCGATAATCATATCTTCCAACCCTAATTCAACAAAAGGATTCGCCGCAAACTCAACCGCAAAATCATCTTTCAAAGCGTTTTCAATATTATGATCATTAACCACTATTTTAGTCAAAGTATCTTTGTAACGATTAATTGTATCGCTTATTATACAGCTGCGTTCCAACAATAATGCCGGCGCTTTAGCTGTTTTGGCTTTTTGCCGAACCTCGTCAAATTTTTCGCGCAAAATTTCCATTTCCGCTTTAATGTCGTTTAATTCAGCATCTGCCGCAGATGTTCTGATAATCCAACCTTCTTGTCCGGTAGTGTTTTCCCTAACAAACTTTTTCAAATCATCAGCTTTTAACTTATCGCTGATTTTAGTAGATGCCTCAATGTTCATTCTATAAGGACAATAAACCAGATTTTGCCCCACAAACTGCAATGAACGAACTAATTTTGCGCCTTTTTCCGCCCGCTGTTCCTGCACAACCTGTGCCACCACTTCTTGCCCTTCATTGGCATTTAATTCGTCGCGATCATATTCCTCAGCATTAATAAAAGCTTCTCTGTCATCGCCGATATTAACGAAATAACCTATTTTTCCATTAGCTAATTCTATTTTCTTAGTAATTCTGCCTAAATAGACATTTCCTTCAGCTGCTTTTGACAAATCAGCTATTTCCAAAGTTTGCAAAACTCCGTTTGCCAACCCCGCCAAACGAACAACCTGATTTTTTTTCTCATAAACAATAGTGTCAACAATCGTCATTTTTTCCTCCTGTTTATTTAATTCCGGCACCAAACAACAAATTTCTGGTCTCAAACAGTGGCAAGCCTACCACTCCAGAATAAGAGCCTACCATTTTGCGCACCAAACCGGCCAAACGCCCCTCAATTTTATAACCGGCGCAACCAACCCATTCATGCGATTCCACATACTCGCAAATTTCCTGTTCCGACATATTTTTCATCATAATTTTAGTCATATTCAAACGCGTGGATTCTCTGCCCGCCGCATCAATCACACACACCGCGCTCAATACTTTGTGAGCTTTGCCAGATATAAGCCGCATAACCTCTTTTTGTTCTTCATCACTATGTGATTTTTGAATAATTTTCCGCCCGCAAACAATTATCGTATCACAAGCCAACACCACTTTTCCCTTATGTTTTTTTGCCACATGACGAGCTTTCTCCACTGCCATTCTCTTCACATAAGCAGATGCTTTTTCGTTCTTAAATGGAGTTTCGTCAATATCTGCTGGTTCAATTATTGCCGGAACCATGTCTATTTGTTCCAACAAAAGTTTTCTTTGCGGCGAGCCTGAAGCCAAAATAAAATCCTTAACCACTTATCGCTCCGAATATAACAAAAAAAGCAACTTTATTACGCCGCGCCAGAAACCTTAAGTTTACACCAAAAGTAGCTTAAACAGCTAATAAAATTGCTTTAATTCAAGTTAAATTATTTAACTAACACATCATCATCATAAGTTTTTTCCATTCTTTCATGACGCTCTTGAGCCTCAACCGAAAGAGTGGCCACCGGACGAACCTCCAGACGCTCAATACCAATCGGATCACCGGTCTCTTCACAATATCCGTAAACTCCGTCTTCTATTCTTTTCAAAGCTTCATTAATTTTAGATATCAATTTACGGGCGCGATCACGAGTACGCAATTCCAATGCTTTATCAGCTTCCAACGAGGCTCGATCAATCTGATCCGGCTGATTCAAACCACCTTCTTTGAGTTCATTCAAAGTGTCTGTCGCCTGTCCTATCAAAGATTTTTTCCAATTTAACAGCTTCTGACGAAAATATTCCAACTGCATCTCATTCATATATTCTTCGTCTGCTGAAGGTTTGTAATCAGGGGGCAGAATGATGTTACTTTCCATAAGTTTAACTCCTTAACATCAGTTTGTTTATCATATAGCAGGTAACATATAAAATTTAACGTAAAAATCAAGTAATTTTCACGTTTTATCACCTATCAAGCTCAAGATGTCAGTTTGGCCAACTCGACTTCCACTCTCAACTCAATCTCAGCCATAATTTCTTGCAATTTTGGATCAGAAGACTCCGCCTGATGCTCTTTTACAAATCTCGATATTTCTATCAATTTATCTTTTGATATATATCCAAGCAGCAAAGCGTCGCGTATTTCCTCCAATTTTTCAATCAACGAAAAACCTCTTTTCACCAATTTTTTGCGAATTTCTTGTTCTTCTTCTCTCCCAACAGCCTGCGCCGCAAAAATAGCGTCTGCCACAGCAATTCCTGATGTTCCGCCCACTTGTTGCGGCCGACTTGCCATAGTCTCATTCAAATAAGCGGCAAAGCTTTCTCCACCCGCAGATCTATGCGTGCTTTTTACATTATTTAAATCGTTGGTTTTATTAACATCATTAACCTTAATCAACCATTTTCCCCTATTGAAACGTCCAGGTTATAACATTTTTATCGCCCGACTTACAGCTGTCGGTTGCTTTTTTAATATTCATCGGCAAATTACTATCGCCGGCGGCATCTGTTCCTGCCGGTAAAGTAAATAGTTTATCATTAATCTTGAGTTGATATAAGTCGCTGTTTTGCCCATTACTCCAGTTAATTTGACTAAGATTTATACAACTGCGGACCGGTAAATCCTTAAATGTTATGTCAAAATAATTTTTACCTAAAGTTGATTGTTTAATTTCAACTTCTCCATTTTGTCTATGCATTAACTTATTGCCCGCAATCATTTGCGACGGCACCAAACCTTCTTTTTTAATTTTTTCAACTTCAGTAGGAATAGAGGCATAATCACCCTCAAGCCTGTACCGAGAAACAACATTTCTCTGCACTTCCTGAATTTCGTTCTCTATCATATTTTGCTTAAAAGCCTCAAACATTCCGCCAATAAGTTTCACGGCGGCAACCGTCATCACCGTAACCACTGATATTACGGCTATTGCCTCCATCATTGTTGCGCCTTGTTGATTACATTTTAGCATTTTATCTCCTACTGTTCAGGATACCATTAAAAATTTTACTAAACAACAATTTTGTAATATAAATTTACTTTATTTTTGCAAATTTTTCAACTATATTACTTCTCGTAATAAACGCCGCAATCGCAGTGTTTATAAATAGTTTAACTTTATAAAGGAACGACTAATAATGAAAAAGACTCTTGCTTTGATGGCTGCTGTTTCAGCTTTTGCTTTCACTGCCAATGCCAACGCCTATGAATTTGCTCCATATGTTGCTGCAGATTACACCTACACCGATGCTCAAAATGCTTTTGAAGTAAACGGTGGTAAAATTGCTCTTGGTACTGATTACAACAAATATTTCGGTACCGAAGTTTTCTATCAGCGCACTGGTTCTGACCGTGTTCACTCCGCTGGTGAAACTAGTGAATATTCTTTGCAGTCCTATGGCTTAGATGCTTATGGCTACTTGCCTCTTGGTTGTGATCAGGTATTCTCTCTGGTTGGTACCGCAGGTTTTGCTTTTGAAGATGTTAAATACAAAGAACCTGAAACCAACCGCAAAACCGAACATGGTGTTGGTTACCGCTTGGGTGCCGGTGTTGAATACGCTTTCACCAACAACTTTGCTGTAAGAGCCTTGTATCGTTACACCTTCACTGATCAGTTGGGTGATCTTGATCACATGAATGAATACTCTTTGGGTATCAAATACAACTTCTAGTCAAAGTTAGTTACAAAGAAGGAAGGGTTATCTGCCCTTCCTTTTTTATTGCAAAAAATACAATGCTGTTTATATTATAGACCATAGTTTTATTAATCAGAGGAAAAATCCATGAAAAAATTACTGTCTTTATTAATGGTTTTATTAACCATAAGCGCTTGTTCCAAATCAGAAGAGCAATCGCCAAAACCAACCCCTGCTCCCACAGCTTCAATTGATAAAGACACCATATTTTCTTTTGATATAAACACTCTTTCGGCAGGATGCGACAATAATAGCGAGATGGTTTGTGCTATTAATGCCAGCATCAAATGCACTATTAATCCTGAGTTTGCCGAATGTGCCGAACTCAAGGCTTTTATGCCCAACTTTATTTTCATGCAAGATGATAGCCTGCAACGCCCGACATCGCAGTCTTACAAAATCACCAAAATAAAGCCATTGTCTGACGGAACAGTAGAAGTATATACTCAAAGCACTTGCAACGGCAATTGGTTTGGACTATGCAACGGTAACATTATTTATGTTATGGATTATCAAAACAATCACTGGATAGTTAAAGACTTATACGCCATAGAAGCCTAATTATCAGTTATGATATCATCAACTATTTTTTCAAAAGCCTGACTCGTTTCAGAGCTTGATATATCTTTGTCATCAACTGCTTTTTGGTCATCGCTGTTCATTTCTGCCAAATCAGATTCCAACTCAGCGTTTTTAGGCATTTCTCCGCTTTTACTCAAAATTGCGATATCATGATTATACTTATCAAATTTAGTTTGATAATCAGGAGTTCCCACAATCTTATTATCTTCATCTTTTTTATGTTCATCAGTCTGAACCATTGCTGATTGTTTACGTTGTTCTGCCTCCATTAGCAATTCTTCAGGTAAAGGCGGTAATTTTTCTGGTTGATTAAACTGATCCTTGGCCGGAATAAAAAAATCTGGTTGCAACTGTTTGCGCACATATTTACCCTGCGCTGATAAGGCCAAACCGCCAAACACCGCAGTCAAAACAATTATCGCTGCAAATTTATTAAACATATTGCCTCCGTAACCATAATTTAACTAATATATTGTATTCAATTTATATGAAAAAGCTTTTTTTTATATTAATTTTTAGCCTTTTTATTTTAGGGAATAAAGCTTTTGCAGCTTGTCCTGATAATCTTCCGTCGCCTAAAATTGAGCTTTATACTTCATATGGCAAAATAAATTATATTCAAAATCTGGATAATCGACAAATAACCGAATTAGCCGCACAAAAAGGTTACATTGAAAAAGGCATATTTGCTTCAGGCCTTTCTTTTGTAGAAGTAAACATGGACATAACCCTTAAAACCATCGGTGACATAATCGATAAATACGATATCTGCGTATATCCGACTTCAATTCGTCTTTCCATTTATTTTTCCAACCCAACTATTTATATATCCAACCAATTATCACCCAATAGCTGTGAATATAAAGTTGTTTTGCGCCATGAGCAAACTCACCAACAAATAAATAAATCCGCGCTTGATTACTTTTTGCCTTTATTCAAATCAGCCACTCTAAAAATAGCTCCGACCATAAAACCCATAAATGTAACCAATATTTCAGAAATAGACGCGGCATCAAACATTTTAACCGAAAAATACAATCAAAAACTCACGCCGTTGCTAAACTTTTTTAAGCAACAGTTGCAAAAAGAACAATTTAAACTGGATAATCAACTAAATTATCAATATGAAAATACTCTATGCCGATAATCTGTTTTCATTCAAAACAAAATCCAAAAAACTCATCAGTCCTTTGTATGCATAGTCTATATAAGTTTTATCTTTAGCAGAATTGTTTTTATAATATATTCTTACGGTAGTCATTCCAGCTTCTTTGGCATATTCCAAATTAGAATAACTATCGTCAACAAACACACAATCCTGAGGTTTAACACCTATTTTTTGACAATATTTAAAATATACATCGGCACTTTCATTTTTCTTATAAACACCAAAGTCTTCAACCGAGTAATATCTATCCTTAAAAAACTCCCACAACCCCAGATGTTTGAGAATTTTCTCAGAAGCATAGCGATCACTGGCTGTAAAAACATACTGTTCAGCCGGCACTTTTTTAATTTTATCAATTAAATTTTCATAAGGAACAATTTTTTCAACCGGCTTGCGACGATGATAAGCAATAAATAAATCTCTAGGATTAACTCCATAATCGCGAAAAAATATTTCTCCGCCATCGCGATAAATCCTAAAAGATTCTGTAACCAATGCTTTGGCCTTGGCAAAATCCATTTTTACACCCAAATCTTCAATCAAGGCCTGTGCCATGGTTGCGTCTAGCAAATCAGCAAATTCCTGAGTTTTATTATAGAGTGTATCATCAAGATCATAGATGATAATATTCTTACCAAAAACCAATTTAAGCTCCTTATTTTCAACTAAAACCTTGCTAATATTAATCAAATAGATAATTTCGTCAATCAAATATTGTATTAATTATTCCAAACGGCGTTCTTAATCTTATCCGCCAAAAACTGATTATGCACTGAAATTTCTTCTTCACTCAAAGCAAATGTGCGCGCCGGACGAACTTTTTTTTCCATTATACTAAAATTTTCAACACTGTTACTTGTCTTTTTATTTTTAGCATCAAGCAACAAACTGGGCTCTTTTCCTCCGAGCAACTCCAAATAAACTTCAGACAACAACTGAGCATCAAGCAAAGCTCCGTGAAAAGTACGACTGCTGTTATCTACCTCAAAACGTTTACACAACGCGTCCAAACTGCAACGCGCACCAGGAAATAATGCTCTGGCAATTTCCAAAGTATCAACCACCCTGCTCCAGTCATATTCCGGCAAACCTATCTGTTTAAGCTCATAATTAACAAAATTAATATCAAAAGAAGCATTATGCGCCACCAATGTGGCATCACCCACAAAATCAAGCCATTCTTGAGCTATTTTTTCAAAAGTCGGAAAATCCTTCAAATAATCATAGGTCAAACCATGAACTTTGACTACCTCCTCCGGAACATCTCTTTCCGGATTTATATATTGATGATAAATCACGCCGGTAGGCATATGATTAATAAGCTCCACCGCGCCAATTTCCACCAACCTGTCCCCTTTAGCATAATCAAAACCGGTTGTTTCCGTATCAAATACAATTTCTCTGGTCATTTCAGGCTTCCAATCCTTTTATTATATTAATCAACTCAACTTTTAACAGATTCTTTGGTTTATCTGTATCAATTACTATATCGGCCAACATTTTTTTATGTTCATTGTTTATTTGCACATTATTAATCCGCTCAAAATCTTCAGCGCTAACTTTATCACGCATCATCACTCTTTTTTTCTGAACTTCCGGATCAACATCTGCCACAATTATAATATCGCAATATTTATCCCAACCCATTTCAAACAACAAAGCCACATCAATAAAAAACACATCATCACAAAAAGCATTTCTGCGAATAACTTGTTTCAGTTTTTGCCGCAAAAAAGGATGAATCAGACTTTCCAGAAGTTTAAGTTTTTTATTGTCGGCAAAAACGATATTTCGCAAAGCTCTTTTATCTGCCTCACCATTATTAACTATCCCATGAAAATTTTCATTCAAAGTTTGTAAAAAAAGCTTATCAAAATAGAGCCGACGCACCCAAGCATCAATATCAAAAACCGTATATCCCAGTTCTCTAGCCAACTTTGCTAAAGTGGTTTTTCCGCAACCTATAGATCCTGTAATAGCGGCAACAATCATCAAATAGATCCTTTATTCAATATGTTACGAGTCTTATCCACATATCACACCAAATCTGTGTATAAATTAACCCTTTATTAGTCTTTATAGCTTTTAATCCTCGTAATGTAAATTTTAATTGCCAAACTTACGCACAGGCACAAATATCATCAACAAGCTGTTAGTAACTTCAATTATCAACAATCAGCAAAATTTAGCCTTTACAAATCTAGCCACTTGATTCTGCAAAAACTATTAATAAATAGTTAATAATCGTCAACAAGCTTATTAACAACAGCTAATCATCTGCATAACATCAGTATAAATATTTAATTAACAGGATTCACTGGGATTCACTAACAACAAAAACATTTTAAATATATTTATTTGGCCCTGCGGGGCTGTTCATAAAAGTGCATTTCAAAATCATTTGACAGATTTCAAAAATAATCATATAAAAAGCATACAACATCGTTCCTTTAATATATTTCCCTACAAGGTTTACATGAATTTAAAAGATTTGAAACAGAAGTCTCCTACTGAGCTGTTGACTCAGGCAGAAGATTTGGGCATTGAAGACGCATCTTCCATGCGTGTTCAAGATTTAATGTTTGCCATTCTAAAAAAAGTGGCTGGTGATGATCAAACCATTTACGGTGAAGGCACTATTGAGGTTATGCAAGACGGTTTTGGTTTTTTGCGTTCTGCTCAATCCAATTATCTTGCCGGCCCTGATGATATTTACGTTTCTCCGGCTCAGGTTAAAAAATTCGGACTTCGTACCGGAGACACTGTTGAAGGTGAAATCCGCGCTCCCAAAGATAACGAGCGTTATTTTGCACTCACTAAAGTCAATCGGATTAATTTTGAGGATCCTGAAAAATCCAAGTTGCGGGTAAATTTTGATAACCTTACCCCTCTATACCCAACCGAGAAGCTTAATTTTGACATAATTTGTGGTGAAAAAGATTACACTACCCGCGTTATTGACCTAATTTCTCCACAAGGCAAAGGACAGCGCGGGCTGATTGTGGCTCCTCCCCGCACCGGCAAGACCGTAATGCTGCAAAATATAGCTCACGCCATTGCCACCAATCACCCTGAATGTTATCTTATGGTGTTGTTGATTGACGAGCGCCCTGAAGAAGTTACCGATATGACACGTTCAGTAAAAGGAGAGGTTATTTCTTCTACTTTTGATGAGCCTGCAAGCCGTCACGTTCAGGTTGCCGAGATGGTGATTGAAAAAGCCAAACGCTTGGTCGAGACTAAAAAAGATGTTGTTATTTTATTGGATTCTATTACTCGCTTAGGTCGTGCTTACAATACGGTTATTCCTTCTTCAGGCAAGGTATTGACCGGTGGTGTTGACGCCAACGCTTTACAACGTCCCAAACGTCTGCTCGGTGCTGCTCGCAACGTTGAAGAAGGCGGTTCTTTAACTATTATTGCCACAGCTCTAATTGATACCGGATCTCGTATGGACGAAGTTATTTTTGAGGAGTTTAAAGGTACCGGTAACTCAGAAATTATTCTTGACCGCAAGTTGACCGACAAACGCTTATTCCCGACTATTGATATCACCCGTTCCGGAACTCGCAAAGAAGAATTGTTAGTTGATCGGGAACGCCTGACCAAAATGTGGGTTTTGCGTCGTGTCTTAATGCAAATGGGCATGACTGACGGCATGGAGTTCTTGCTGGATAAGTTGCGTGTTAGCAAAGATAATAATGATTTTTTTGCTAATATGAATTCTTAAACAAAAGGCTCTCGGATAGAGAGCCTTTTTTCATGATTAAATATTTTCCAAAAATTTTTTCAGATCTTGCATATTGTCAAAAGCATGCTCAATATGCAGTTTTTTTAATTGTTCCCAAAAATATTCCTTACTAAATTTCAGATATTCCGTAAAGGCTATTGCATACATTCCCGCTTTCACAGCCGCGGTTAAGCCTGCTAAAGAATCTTCAATAACAATACAATCTTTAGGATTATAGCCCATATTTTTAGCAGCCAGCAAAAACAAATCAGGCTCCGGTTTGCCGTGCGCTACCATATCTGCAGTAAAGATATTCTTTGCCGGAAAAAAATTTTCTATTCCCACCATTTTTATTTTCAAGGCAGTTTTTTCTTTAACACCGCCGGTAGCAATGCATTGAACAAACTTATCCATCTTAAATATTTCGGTGATATTTTTAGTCAGTGTCAAACCTTTGGTGGTTTTTTGCATATCTATATCCATTGCTTTCTGCCAAAATTCTTTAGTTGTACTAATTCCTAGTTTGTGCAAAACTTCAGTTTTGGTTTTATCGCTCATTCCTCCCAAAAAGTGATTGGTCTTTTCGAGATTCCAGCCAACATTAAATTCCTTATTAAGAAGTTCCATTCTGGTTTGTAGCCACATTACTTCTGTGTCGGCGATAACTCCGTCAAAATCCCAAATTATTAATTTCTTATTCATTTTCAGACTTTCTTCAATAAAAAAAAGGTTTCCATAAATGAGCGTACAATCAATGATACGAAATTTTACAATAAACTTATTAAGAAAGACTAAAAAACCGCTCCAGAGTCAAAAAAACGCCCTTTTTGTGCTTGCAACCATTTTTGAATAATTTTATAAGATGTTATAGAGAGGTTACTATGGATAATAAAACTATATATGCGTTATCAACCGTTTTTGGCAAATCAGGAGTTGCTATAATTCGTATTTCCGGATCAGAAGCTGCCAAAGTTGTTTCGGCTATGACTGATATTAAAAACATACGTCCGCGTTATGCTTATTTTACAACATTACATCATTATAAAACTTCTGCTGTTTTGGATAAGTGCCTGCTTTTATATTTTAAGGCGCCAAATTCTTTTACTGGTGAAGATATAGTTGAATTGCAAATTCATGGTTCTCGCGCTGTTATTGAGTCTGTAATAGATAGTTTAGCTTCCATACCTGATTTTCGTTTAGCTGAACCTGGAGAATTTTCTAAACGCGCTTTTTATAATCAAAAAATGGATTTAACAGAGGCTGAGGGCTTAGCAGACTTGATTGACGCCGAAACCTCCGAACAACAAAAATACGCTATTCGGCAAATGGAAGGCAGTCTTAAGAATCTTTATGACGGCTGGCGGCAAACTCTGGTTGGCCTTTTGGCTCACCTTGAAGCATATATAGATTTTCCAGATGAAGATATTCCTCAAAATCTTACTGAAAATATGCAAAACACTGTATTTAAAATTGTTGAAGATATTGAAAATCACCTTAAAGATAATGTTGCTGGTGAGCGTTTACGTGAAGGATATCGTGTTGTTGTGGTTGGTCCGCCAAACGCCGGAAAATCAAGTTTGCTCAATACAATAGCAAAGCGTGAGGCTGTTATTGTTTCTGATATTGCCGGCACAACTCGAGATGCTGTTGATATTCATTTAGATCTGGGAGGATATCCGGTTATATTTACTGATACTGCAGGTTTGCGCGAGACAGAAGAGCTTATTGAACAAAAAGGTATTGAAATAGCATATCATAAAATTAGTGATGCTGATTTGGTAATTTGCTTATTTGATGCCTCAACAGACTCTGTTCAACAATTTGATAATATTGCAAAATCATTTAAAAATAAAATGATATTAGTGGCCAATAAAAGCGATAAATTAACTAATGAACAATGTTCAAAACTGCAAAGCGAAGGTTGTTTGGTTATATCTGCCAAACAATACAAAAGTGTAATAAGTTTATTGCAACAGATTGAATATAAAATAAAATCATCTTTTACTTCTGGCTCAAATCTTCTTATTACCCGTAGTCGTTATCGAGAAGCTCTGATTAATGTTATAACCTATCTCAGGGAGTTTGGTTTTAATAAAGAAATTGAGTTGACAGCCGAGGATATTCGTTTGGCTGTCCGTGAACTCGGCAAAATAACCGGACGCGTTGAAGTTGATGAAATTTTAGATAAAATTTTTGGCTCTTTTTGCATAGGTAAGTAATATCTTTAACTTATTGCAAACAATTTTTTGCTATTATAAGGCAAATGAATTGAATTTTGGATAAAATAATGAATCTCGAATATGATGTAATTGTTATCGGTGGTGGTCATGCCGGATGTGAGGCTTGCGCGGCCGCCGCCCGCCTTGGCGCCAATACAGCTTTGCTTACTCATAAAATTTCCACTATTGGAGAAATGTCTTGTAATCCGGCTATTGGTGGCTTAGGTAAAGGCCATTTGGTTAGAGAAATAGATGCTCTTGACGGTCTCATGGCCAAAGTGATTGATAAAGCCGGTATTCAGTTTAGAATGCTAAATGCGTCTAAAGGACCGGCAGTGCGTGGCCCTCGCGCTCAGGCTGATAGAGACTTATATAAAAAATATATGCTGGAAGCTCTGCAACAACAGCCCAACCTTACTATAATAGAAGCTGCTGCAGAGGGTTTTGTTTTTGATGGTGATAATATTTGTGGTGTTAAACTTGCCGATGGCACAGAATTAAAAGCTCGCGCTGTCGTCTTAACATCAGGAACTTTTTTAAATGGTGTTATGTTTATAGGTCATCAAACCTCAATTGGTGGCCGTGTTAATGATGTTACCTGCACAGGAATAACACCGTATTTAAAGTCTAAAGGATTAAAAATAGGTCGTCTCAAAACCGGAACCCCTGCCCGACTTAATGGCAAAACTATTAATTGGTCAATCTTAGAAACTCAAGAAGGTGATGAAAATCCGCAACCTTTTTCTTTTTTA
Organism: uncultured Alphaproteobacteria bacterium; assembly: GCA_934248075.1. Taxonomy (GTDB): domain Bacteria; phylum Pseudomonadota; class Alphaproteobacteria; order RF32; family CAG-239; genus CAZU01. The sequence goes on from CAKQKH010000001.1 coordinate 96,505, forward strand.
ACCAAAACCATTACCAATCCGCAAATAAAATGTTACGTAACCCATACGAATGAACGCACTCATAAAATTATTCGGGATAATTTTTCTAAATGTGCCTTATTTTCTGGTTTAATTACCGGTGTCGGGCCTCGTTATTGCCCTAGTATTGAGGATAAACTAGTTAAATTTGCTGATCGTACCAGCCACCAAATATTTCTTGAGCCTGAAGGCTTAAACACTGATGTCGTATATCCCAATGGTATTTCAACATCGTTGCCTGCAGATATTCAGGAACAATTTATTCATACTATGGAAGGTTTGGAAAATGTAGAAATATTGCGTCCTGCCTACGCCATAGAATATGATTATGTTGATCCTCAAGAATTGGATAGCACTCTTGCGGTCAAAAAAATTTCAGGGCTTTATCTGGCCGGACAGATAAATGGCACAACCGGATACGAGGAAGCCGCCGCCCAAGGTGTTTTGGCTGGTATAAATGCAGCTTTATATTCAGCCGGAAATAATCAAAAATTTATTATCGACCGTTCAGAAGGCTATATTGGTGTAATGGTTGATGATCTTATTACTAAAGGTGTTGACGAACCATATCGTATGTTCACATCTCGTTCAGAATATAGGTTGTTTTTGCGCGCTGATAACGCCGATCAAAGACTAACTGAAAAAGGTTGGAAAATTGGTTGTGTTAGTAATTATAGATACAGTGTATTTAAAGCTAAAAAGCAGGCTATTGATAATTTTAGACTTGAAGCAGAACAAAAATTTATATTACCGGCAGAAATGGAAAAACATGGCATTTTAGTAAAGCAAGATGGCGTCCGCCGCACCGCTTATAATCTAATGTCATATCACGATGTTTCACGTGAAACCATAAATTCTATTTGGCCTGAATTTAAAAATGTTTCTGATGATATTTATGAACAAGTCGAAATCGAAGCCAAATATTCCGGTTACATTAAAAGACAATTAGCCGATATAGAAGTTTTCAAAAAAGATGAAAACCTTCATCTGCGAGAAGATATTGATTACAATCAAATAGGTGGCTTGTCTCGTGAAATGGTTAGCAAACTGTCAAAAGTGCGTCCATCTACAATTGGCGAAGCTTCGCGCATACCTGGTGTCACACCTGCCGCCATAACCGCAATTTTAGGATATCTAAAAAAATGATTCGTTATTATCCCACTCTTCAACAAGCTCAGAAAATTTGGCAAGAGGGCTTGGATTATCGTACTCAGACAACCAATTATGTTAATCGCGAAGATTATATTTTTCATACGCGCGGAGTGGCTGAGGCTGCAAAAATAATCGCTGCTCATACCAAAGATATGGATCCTGAAAAAGCTTATATATTAGGGCTGCTTCATGATTATGGTAAAAAATATGACGAGAAAGCATGTGGACTTTTTCACGGACAAGTAGGCTTTGATGAAATGAATAATATGGGATATTATGATGTGGCAAAAATTTGTCTTACACATTCATTTCCTCGTAAAGATTTTGAAGAAATTCATTACACATCATATCTTCCAGAATGGATTCAATGGGCAAAACATGAATTATCTAAAGTTGATTATGATGATTATGATCGTCTGATACAACTATGTGATATGTTTTTTGAAGCTACTCAAAAAGTCGATTTTGAAACAAGATTTAAAAAAATTATTGAGCGTTACAATTTATCTTCTGACGTTATAAACGTGTTAAGGGAAGATGCTGAGCGTAATCTAAAATATTTTGAAAACAAAACCGGCTGCAACATTTATGATTTGTTAAATATAAAACATTTATAATATTTAGCGTTAGGATTTTTATAATGACTTTACCATCACTTACTGAAGCGAAAAAACTTTTTGAAAAAGCCTGTCTGGTTACTGATGAAAATAATTTAAAAGATGGTCTTGTTAAAGGTATATCTCGCCGACACTATCTTCGTGTTGCAGAAAACGCAAAATTAATTGCAAGTAAAACAGCGTATTTAAACCCTGAAAAGGCATATATTCTTGGGCTATTACATGATTACGGCGAATGTGTGGTATATGGTAATAATTCTTTATTTCACGGTACTACTGGCTATGATGAAATGATGAAACTTGGGTATGATGAAGTTGCTAAAGTTTGTCTGACACATAGTTTTTTCTGTGAAGATATTGATCCTGATGAGTATCTGTCTTACCCCAGAGATGAAATACTGCGTGCCGCAGATTATATAAAAGAGCACCCGCTTGATGATTATGATAAATTAATTCAGGTAAGTGATCTAATGGTAAAACGCGATAAAAACACCAATATAAGTGACCGATTAGATTTTGTAGCTGCCAAATATCATGTTTCATCAGATGTTATAAAGCGCAAGAAACTATCAGCTTTGAATCTTAAAAACTACTTTGATAACCTTTGTGGACAAGATATTTATCAAATTGTGGGAATAATTTAATGCAAGATTTCTCTTATCATACACACAATAACACACAAGGCCTTGCTGATGGTAAAAATACTTGCGAGGAAATGATATCTAAGGCCGAGGAAATAGGTTTTAGTGAGATTGGTGTGAGCAATCATCTTATATATCACCCTAATATATCATTAAATCATACGCAAAACTTTAATAATTTTAATAAAGCCCTTGATTATGCTCAAAAAAATATTGATGAAATAAGAGAAACAGCTGATCGCCATAAAATAAAAGTTTATGCTGGCTTTGAGGTTGATTATTTTCCGTCTGCGATCTGGCGTAATGCCTTTGAAAAAATAATTAATACAGTCAAGCCTGACTATTTGATAGCCTCAGCTCACAATGCAATTAGTAAAGATGAAAAACTTATCTATAATCTTTGGCATATTTCGACTCCGATAGATGATGATATGAAACAATATCTGATAAATTATTGGCAAAACCTGATTGATTGTATTAAAAGCGGATATTTTAACTTTGTAGCTCACTGTGATTTGGCTTCAAATCTAGGCGTTTGTGCAGGGGAAGAATGGATTGAGTGGCGCTGGAAGGTAATAGAAGCTATAAAATCGCAAAACCTTCCCTTTGAGATTAACACAAAAGGGATATATCGTTGTGGTCGCCCCAGCCCTGATTGGTGGATGATAAAAGAGCTTATTGCTTCCGGTGTGCCAACCCTAATCAGTGATGATGCTCACAGTATAGATATGTTGGGAAGTTATTACTCTGATGTTGAGGCAGAGCTATCCAAAATTCCCAATGTAAAACGTTTCCGTTTTTAATATTTTGATTCAATGAATAGTGTTTAACTTATTGAAATAAGAGTCTATTTAAAAATATGGCAATAAGGTGTTTATAACTCATCTTTTTGTATTTTAAATTTTTCATAAAAATTATATAAATAACTTATGAAAAATTTTTGCGACACATACAATGTTTCACGTGAAACATTTGATAAATTAAAGCACTACCAATCAATGTTGATTGAATGGCAGTCAAAGTTTAATTTGGTCAGCTCTTCCACATTAGATGATGCTTGGAATCGCCACTTTTTAGACTCTGTTCAACTGTTTCAATATATTCCTAATCAAGCTAAAGTATTATATGATTTTGGCTCTGGCGCTGGGTTTCCTGGTATGGTGCTGGCTATAATGGCTAATGAAAAAATGCCTGATTTGCAGGTTAGCTTAATTGAAAGCACAACTAAAAAAACACTGTATTTAAACGCGGTCAAGTCAGAAACAAATACTAATGTTACAATTTTAAATGATCGAATTGAAAATTTACAACTTCCAAAGGCTGATGTGATAACATCAAGGGCAATGGCCTCATTAACGGAGCTTTTGGGTTATGCTTACAAATTTTGTAAAAAAGAATCTGTTTGCATTTTTCCTAAAGGTAAAAAATATGCCGAGGAATTGTCAGAGGCGCATAAACGTTGGAAGTTTAAATGCCAAATTGTTGCCAGCACCCAAAGTGATGAAGGCAAAATTTTAATCATAACCAATTTATCAAAAGTAAAAGGAGAAAAGTAAATGCCAAGAATCTTAGCTGTTGCAAATCGCAAAGGCGGCGTTGGTAAAACTACCACGACGGTTAATGTTGCTACGGCGATGGCTGCGGCCGGCAAAAAAGTTTTGGTAGTTGATTTGGATCCGCAAGGCAACGCCTCTACCTCAATGGGAATTAACAAAAAAGGTCGCATGGCTTCTAGTTATGAAGTTTTATTGGGTGAAAAACGTCTTACAGACGCTGTTGTTTGGACTGAAATACCAAACTTTTCTCTTATTCCCTCATCTCCGGATTTGGCCGGAGCAGAAGTTGAGTTGGTAGATATGCCAAACCGAGAATATGCATTAAAAAAGGCGTTGATTAAAGATGCCGTTAACTATGACTACATTTTGATAGATTGTCCCCCTTCCCTAAGCTTGGTAACTATAAATGCGCTGGTGGCTGCCGATGCTGTTATTGTGCCGTTGCAGTGTGAATTTTTGGCCTTGGAGGGGGTCACTGATTTGATACGTAATATCAATCAGATTAAAAAGAAATTTAATCCCTCGTTGGCGTTGCATGGTGTTGTTCTTACAATGTATGATAAACGCAATAATCTCAGCCAAATGGTTGAAGATGATGTCAGAAACTTTTTTGGTAAAAAGGTATATGATACAGTAATCCCGCGTAATGTCAGAATTTCTGAAGCCCCTTCGCACGGTAAACCGGTGTTAATTTATGATTTTAAATGTCCGGGATCTCAGGCATATATCAGTTTGGCCGGAGAAGTCTTAAAAAGAGAAAAGGAATTGATAGCATGTTAGATAATGAATTAGATGAGTTGCTAAAAGATAATAATCAGCTTGCTGACAATCACAGTAGTCACAAACGCAAGAGCTTAGGGCGCGGCTTAAACGCATTGCTTGGTGATGATGAAGATGATAATACGATTGATTCGACTGCTGCGACTAATAGCATAGATATAGACCAAATTGTCGCCGGCAAATATCAACCGCGCACAGAATTTGATAGTGATGCAATATTAGCCTTATCAGATTCAATAAAAGAGCGTGGTATATTACAGCCGTTGTTGGTGCGCCCGCTGGGAGATAAATATGAAATTATCGCCGGTGAGCGTCGTTGGCGCGCCGCCCAAATTGCCGGACTGACAAAAGTTCCGGTTGTAATAAAAGAATTTAGTGATGCTGAGGTTCTTGAAGCCGCTCTGGTTGAAAATATAATGCGCGAAGATCTATCTGCCATTGATGAAGCGGAAGGCTATCAACGCTTAATAGATGAATTTTCGCATACTCAGGAGGCATTGGCACAAATATTTGGCAAATCACGTAGTCATATTGCTAATATGTTGCGCTTGCTTACTTTGCCACAAGATATTAAAGAGTTAGTCAAAAATGGCAAACTGTCAGCCGGTCATGCTCGCGCTTTGGTTGGACTCGAAAATCAACAATCTCTCGCCAAACAGATTATTGACAAAGAATTAAGTGTTCGTCAAACTGAAGAGCTGGTAGCCAAGCAAAAGGCTCCTAAAGAACCAAAAGCGAAAACGGAAAAGAATTCTGATATTGCCGATATTGAGCGAGATTTGGTAAAAAGTTTGGGGTTGCGGATTAAAATCACTCCCAATAAACAAGGCGGAGGAAAAGTTGTTTTACAATATTCTTCTGTTGCTGAACTAGATATGATTATAGAAACTCTTGAGCAGAAACGTCGCGGAGAAAATAATCAGAACAGTGTATTTAAAGCGCCGGAAACTTCGGCTAATGAAAAGTTTTCAATTAAAATCGTTGATTAATAAAGGAAAAAAACTATGACTATATTGGATAAAATGTTGGAAAACTGCGAAAAAGCAGGCTATGCCACAACAAAAAATGTTCAAAAAATTGCCAATGCAAAACAAATGATGTTTGGTGAAAAAGAATGGCAGCGTTGCCCTTGCGATGGCAATAATCCTGCTCGTTATTGCATCTCTGAAACCTGCCGCGCCGATATTGAGCGTGATGGCGAATGTCATTGTCACTGCTATTGCAAAAAAGACATTGCTTAATTTTTAGCTCAGTTAAAAACAGCTCCTTTTTAAGGAGCTGTTTTTTTAGACTTTATCAAAATTTATTCGTGGATCAATCCATGAATAAAGGATATCTGATAGCAATTTTAGAATTAATCCTAATAAAGCAAAAATATACAAAGTGCCGAATATCACCGGATAATCTCTGGTCATTATTGCTTCATATCCCAATAGTCCCAAACCATTTAAGGAAAAAATCACCTCTATCAGCAGAGATCCTGTAAAAAGCATTTTAATTAAGAGAGTAGGGAAGCCTGCAATCACAATCAGCATAGCATTACGAAACACATGGTTGTACAATATTTGATTTTGACTCAAGCCTTTTGCTTTGGCTGTCAAAACGTATTGTTTGCCCAGTTCATCTAAAAATGAGTTTTTAGTCAACATAGTTAAACCGGCAAATCCCCCAATAACCATGGCCGTTACCGGTAAAGTAATATGCCAAAAATAATCTGTTATTTTTTTCCACCATGAAAAAGATTCCCAACCATCAGAGGTTAATCCGCTAAGAGGAAACCAATGCAAATATGTGCCGCCGGCAAAAAAGACAATCAAAAACACCGCAAATAAAAATACCGGAATTGCAGACCCTAACACTACCGCAAACGATGTCCAAATATCAAATTTTGAACCATCATAAACCGCTTTTTTAATCCCCAGCGGAATAGCTATCAGATATATAATCAGCGTTGACCATAATCCCAAAGATATTGAAACCGGCATTCTTTCTTTTATTAATTGCCAAACAGTCTTATCCTTATAAAAACTTTTTCCAAAGTCAAATCTGGCATATCCTTTTAACATTTTTCCAAAACGAATATGTGCCGGCTGATCAAATCCAAACTGTTTTTCCAGCTCTTTAATCATATCCTCAGGCACACCTCTGGCGCCCTGATATTTGTCCGATATTTTATCTTGTGTAAATTCTTTGGTTCCCGATATAGCTCCTTTAGCATCAACATTCATTCCGCTGTATTGAGCCAAAACGTGTTCTACTGGTCCGCCCGGAGCAAATTGAATTATAATAAAATTAACCGCCAAAATTCCCAATAATGTAAAAGGGATAAGCAATAGCCTTTTTAATATGTAATTGCGCATATTATTTATCCCTCCACCATGTAAAAGGATCAAAACCAACCGGTGTGTCCATAATCTGGTGTTTTAACCCCTTATGATAAGCAACTCGATTGTGAGGAGAATACCACTGTGGAATAACATAATGTTCTTGCAGTAATACCCGATCCAAAGCTCTTATTGATGCCAGATAATCTTCTTGATTATCTGCAGATATGATTCGTTTTATAATATCATCAATCACTGAATTTTTAATTCCTGTAATATTGTACGAACCATGAACATCGGCAGATTGGCTTCCAAACATTTCTTTAAGTTCGTTTCCGGGAAGATTACTCATTCTAAAACCCAAAATAGCCATTTCGAAATCAAAGCTGTCCAAGCGGTTTTTGAAAATATTGGTTTCCAAATTGCGAAACGTCATTTTTACGCCGATTTTCTTTAGGTTTTCAATAAAAGGCAGCATCACTCTGGTAAAAGCCGCGCCATTTGCTGAGTTGCTTAAAACCTCAATTTCCAGTGGCTTTCCTGTGTTTAAGTTAGTCATTTTGCAGTCAATAAAATCATATCCGGCCGATTGTAAAAGTTTCACGGCTTGACGCAAATTAGCTCTGGTTTGTAGATAATCTTTATGGCTTGGAACACTTGGGTTTTCCGTAAAAACTGCCTGTGGTAGTTGATCCTTAAATTTGTTTAGAATATCCAGCTCTTTTCCTTGCGGAAGTCCTTTTGCCGCCATTACGGTGTTAGCAAAATAACTGTCGATTCTCCGATATTGATTATAAAAAAGCTTGTCATTAGCCCAATCAAAATTAAAAGCCAATCCGATAGCCTGCCGAACACGTCGATCGGCAAATTGCGGTAATCTGGTGTTAAATCCAAAAAATTGCAATGTTGCCGGTTGGTTATGGCGAATTTCTTCTTTGATAATCCGTCCTGATTTTACAATATCGTTATTGTAGCCACTAACCCAATTTTTGGCGATATATTCTTCTCGTATATCTATCTCTCCGGCAAACAAAGCTTGCAAAGTAACCGTGGTGTCCTGATAATAATCATACCTGACTTCAGCAAAATTAAAAAAGCATTTGCGTGAAGGTAAATTCTTACCCCAATAATTATTATTTTTCTTAAAAATCAAAAACTTACTTGGTGAAAACCGCTCTAATATATATGGTCCGCTTCCCAGTGGCGGCTGCAGCGACGGAGTTGAAAAATCCTTGTGTTCCCAGTCTTTGGCTGAAAATATCTTTAGTTGTGCCAATATCAACGGCAATTCTTTGTTGGTAGAGTTGGGGTTAAAATAAAAGCGCACATGATAGTCATTTATTTTTTCTATTTTTTTTATATCCGCGTAATAAATTTTATAAAATGGTGCGCCTTTTTTTATAATTGAATCAAAACTAAAGACAATATCATCGGCCGTAATTTTTGAGCCATCACTAAATCTAGCTTTTTCATCAATTATAAAACCAATAAAAGAATGATCATCGGGGATTTCAAATTCTTTGGCAATCAGCGGATAGACAGATGTTTCGTCGTCAGTTGGAATAACTCCCAAACTGTCAAGCGTTAGAGCGGCAACTTCCGGCGAAGCGATTCCCTTAAATATAAACGGATTAAAACTGTCAAAACCTCCATAAGCCGGCATTGTTATTTTGCCGCCTTGTGGAGCTTTAGGATTAACATACGCAAAATGACTAAAGTCAGCTCCATATTTGGGGTTGTCATATATAGAAATAACCTTGCTTCGTCTGACTTCGGCGTGCGCGTTAATGCTTATTGCCAATAATGGAGCCAAAATTAGAGGCAGGAGCTTATTTTTTATAATTCTGTTCATCAGCCCAACTACCGAACGGGTATGCCAAACTATTTTCATCAATTTCTGATTCGGCGCTTTTTGGGGTATCAGATTCCAAAATTTGGCGATTCTCGGTCCATTCTTTTTTTAGATCGTCCAAAGTTTTTTGAGTATCCGTCATTTCGGTCTCAAACTTTGGCTCAAACCGCTCTTCTTTTTCTTTCGAAAAAGAAACCTGTGGGTTTGGCACATCGTTGATAATATCTTCTTCCGGAGATGTTGACAGACGCGGAGCTTCAGGTTCATCATCGCTAAAACTGCGTTCTAAGGCTATTGAAAAAGGGTCTCTTTCCGCCTCAGAAGCCTGAGAAATTTCTTCCGAGTGTTCTTTGCGATTAAAAATATTAATTTTTTTCAGAAAAGACTGCCCGTGACCATCGTTTGTTTCTTCGTCTTTAGTCGCAATCGTTTCTTTTGCGGCGAGTTTTATTTCTGGTAAGGCCGATTCGGTGCCAGCCTCGCTGATTCTACTGCTAAATCCGCTTCCATGTTCGCGTCCATATTGAATTTCTGAAGCCACCGGAGCTAATATTGAATAAACTTTTCCCATAACTCCTGTTTCAATCATGTCTAAAAACAATTTGTCCTTGTCATGATTCTCCAACATTTTGACCACAGCCTGATAGCGAGCGCAAAACTCCATGATTGTTCCACCTAAAACAATATCATATCCGGCCTTATCCAATACTCTTTTTTTGAAATTCGGTTGAGAATTGTTTACCTCGATAATCACCTTACCGAAAGACCATTTTCCGCCGTTTTGAACTTTTGCCCACAAACTTTCAATTTGCTCTGACGATGCTAATTTGCAGCCTTTAATAATTTCTGACAACAATTCATTCATATCGGCAATCAAAAGGTCAAATTTGCTCAGAATAAAGCCATCATTGATATGTTGTTCGGTTTCTATCAAAACTCTGGCTAACAAATCTGAATAATCCTGATTTTTTTTCATTTGCGCCATAAGTTTGCGCAGCTGCAAAGCGGTTGATTTGTTGTTGATATACTGGTTTATATAACCAAAAACCGCCCAAAACAAAAAGATAGGCAAACAAACCAGCAGAGCGTACAACAAAATATTGACAATTCCGGCATCAAAAAAAGAAATTCCGGCCAGACTGTCGCTGATAAAGCGCACGGCATATATCAGCCAAAGCAAAGAAGAAAAAACGAGTGTAAAAAAAGCAAGTGCCAACAAGGTTAAAACTCCCAGACGTTCTAATAATTAACTACTATATTGGATAATCTTGATTTTTCCAACAAAAAACGCTTCTTATTGCACAAAAAGAAAAATAAGAGTCGAATTTTTTGAAAAAATATGTTATCTAATAACAGTTTTGTAAATGACAACAGAGAAGATTAATGAGTACAAGTTCCGACACTTTAGTTTTAGATTTTGAAAAAAACATTTTTGAAATTGAATCTAAAATAGAAAGCCTTAAATATCTGGCAAAAGATGAAGATGTTGATATTTCTCAGGAAGTATTGCGTCTGCAAAACAAACTTGAAAAGCAAATGCGCCAGACTTATTCCAACCTAACGCCATGGCAAAAGTCTCAGGTTGCTCGCCATCCGCAACGTCCGCACTGTTTGGAATATGTTCGTGGCCTGATAGAAGATTTTACTCCTCTTTGCGGTGACAGGGTCTTTGCCGATGATGAGGCTATGATTGGCGGTATTGGCCGTTTTAAGGGCATATCCGTTGTTGTTTTGGGGCAAGAAAAAGGCCATGATATTGAATCTCGTATCAAATATAATTTTGGCATGGCCAAGCCTGAGGGGTATCGTAAAGCTCAAAGATTAATGAATTTGGCTGATAAATTTAATATGCCGGTTATAGCTTTTGTTGATACTTCCGGAGCTTTTCCGGGGGTTGAGGCAGAGGCCAGAGGACAAGCCGAAGCGATCGCTTCTACAATTCAAAAATGCTTGCAGATTCATTCTCCAATGATTTCGGTTGTTATTGGTGAGGGCGGCTCAGGCGGAGCAATCGCGATAGCTACGGCAAATAGGGTTCTGATGCTGGAGCATTCCATATATTCAGTTATTTCTCCCGAAGGTTGTGCCTCGATTCTGTGGCGTTCTGCCGACAAGGTTAAAGAAGCCACCGAAGCGCTCAAGTTAACGGCTCAGGATCTGCGCAAGCTTGGAGTCATAGATGAAATAATTTCTGAGCCTTTAGGCGGCGCTCATCGCAATCCTCAGCAAACTGTCGAGCGGGTAGGGGATTGTATTTTGAAACATCTTAAAGAATTGATGTCGCAGAGTCGAGAAGAGATAAAAAAACGTCGTTCGGAAAAGTTCCTGCGTATGGGGAGACATTTTGCTGAATCTAAATAATATTTTGGGTCAATATACTAACTTATTGCTACTTTGCGGACTGTTATTGGTGCTTGTTGGCAATCTGTGGTTTTGGCTTGGTTCCAAAAAACAAAAGAACGATTCTCAGCTTTCAGACATTTTACTGCGCGGACAAGCCGAACTGGCCGGAAGGCTATCTCAGCTCGGGGAATATAATGCTCAGGAACAAAGCAAAATAACCGCCGCTATTAATGAGCAAAAGTTGGCTATGTTAAAAATCATGGATGAAAAATTGTTAGCCGTTACCAAAAGTGTAGGTGAGGGATTACAGCAAAATTCAGCCAAAACCAATGAAACTCTTACAGATTTGCGCGAGCGTTTGGCCAAAATAGATGTTGCGCAACAAAAAATATCATCTTTATCCGAGCAGGTTGTGTCTCTGCAAGAGGTGCTGTCTAACAAACAGGCGAGGGGAGCTTTCGGAGAAATACAGCTAAATGATTTGGTAACCTCGATTCTTCCGCCCAATGCATATGAATTTCAGGTGGTGTTATCAAATACCAAACGGGCAGATTGTGTGCTGAAATTGCCAAATCCTCCGGGAACGATAGTTATAGACGCTAAATTTCCACTGGAGAGTTATCATGCTTTGCGTGTGGCAACCAATGAACGCGAGAAAACAGAGGCCGAACGCTTTTTTAGAGCTTCGGTACTCAAACACATTAAAGATATTTCTGAAAAATATATTATCCCCGGCGAAACTGCGGAATCAGCCTTGATGTTTTTGCCCAGCGAGGCTATATATGCTGAACTTCATGCCAATTTTACCGATGTTGTTGAGGTATCTTATCGTTCAAAGGTTTGGATTGTGTCGCCCACCACTCTTATGGCCACGCTCAACACGGTTAGAGCAGTGCTAAAAGATGCTAAAATGCGTGAACAGGCCGGTGTTATTCAAAAAGAGGTTGGAACACTTATTGAAGACATAGGCCGCCTAGATGGAAGAATAGAGAGCTTGTCCCGTCATTTTAAACAAGCCAATGAAGATGTTGAGGGGATTCGTGTTTCTTCTGGTAAAATTGGCCGCCGGATTCAGCGGATAGAAAATATTGAGTTAGGCGAAAATACGGAGCATCATTTGGCGGTGGCGCATCTGGCTAATGATGAATAATCGAAAGCTCGGGATAACTAACCATTTAAATATTGGCTTTTTTTTAATTTGAGATATTGATATTTGAGATAAAAACAGGTAATCTGAACGAAATTAATTAATAAAGAGGAAAATAAAGTGACTAAGTCTGAATTGATTGAAAAAATTGCTGCAAAAAACCCCCACCTTATGCTCAAAGATGTGGAAAAAATTGTTGCCGTTGTGTTTGATAAAATAACCAACTCTTTAGCCAAAGGCGATAGAGTTGAATTTCGTGGTTTTGGTGCTTTTTCTGTTCGCACACGTTCTCCGCGCATTGCCAAAAATCCTCGCACCGGTGAGCAGGTAAAGGTTGAAGAGCGCAATATTCCTCACTTCAAAACCGGCAAACAGCTGTTTGAGTTATTAAATAAATAAAACAGTTTTGTTTTTTTAATTGCAAAAGGAGCTATGCTCATGGGTTTTATAAAAATGCTTATAGGTTTGCCGTTGGCGGCAGTGATAGTGGTCTTTGCTTTTGTTAACAATGATCTGGTAAACTTCAGCCTATGGCCTTTTTATATAGAAATTACTGTTTCTCTCAGTGTGGCAATAGTTTTTCTGATTTTGGTCGGGTTTATTATCGGCTGGTTCTTTACATGGTTGTCTTATGCGCCAATACGCAAAGCCTTGCGCCAGCAGAAAAAACAAAACAAAAAGCTCAATAAAGAACAACAAAAATTAGCCAAAGAAATGGAAGATTTGCACGTAAATTTGGCCTCTCTCAAAGAATTGGAGGCCCAAATGCCGAAACCGTCTATTTCTGATAAGGTTAAAGGGTTGTTCCGCCCGAAATCAACAACAGCTGATAAGGCTGACAACTAATTTTTTTTCAATAACTAAGGTAAAGATAATGAATTGGTTATCCGATTTTGTACGCCCTAAAATCAAAAAAATTACCACCAAGGAAATTGCTGATAATTTATGGACCAAGTGTCCTCAATGTGGGCAAATGCTTTATACTAAAGAGCTGGAAAAAAACGACTATGTTTGCTCTTCTTGCGATCATCACCTGCGGTTGCCGATCCTAAAAAGGTTTGCCATGCTTTTTGATAATGGGGAGTATAAATTGATCACTCTTCCCAAACTCAAAGAAGATCCCCTTAATTTTAGAGATTCTAAAAAATATACCGACAGATTGCGGGCTTATCGCAAAGCGACCGGCGCTGATGATGCGATTCGGGTTGCTCAGGGAGAAATTGGCGGCGTAACCTGTATTGTTGCAGCGTTGGATTTTAATTTTATGGGCGGTTCGATGGGAACAGTTGTTGGCGAGGGAATTGTCAAGGCCGCAGATATTGCCATTCGCGGTAATTATCCGCTCATTACCATTACAGCGTCTGGCGGCGCTCGCATGCAGGAGGGGATTCTTTCTCTTATGCAAATGGCCAGAACCACCGCTGCGGTTAATATGGTAAAGGAAAAAGGCCTTCCTTTCATATCTGTTTTAACAGATCCTACCACTGGTGGCGTGTCAGCTTCTTTTGCCATGCTTGGAGATATCCATATTGCAGAAAAAGGCTGCGTAATCGGTTTTGCCGGAGCCAGAGTAATTGAACAAACGATTCGCGAAAAACTGCCCGAAGGTTTTCAGCGAGCCGAATATCTTAAAGAACACGGTATGGTTGATATTGTTGTTCATCGTCGCGATATGAGAGATACATTAATCCGGGTCATAAGTATTTTGACTCATCAAAAACCACAAATTGATACTCTGGCGATTGAAAATAAAGCTTAAATCGAAAAGGCCGCGGAAAGCGGCCTTTTTTATAGGGTCTTGCGAGAATTAAGAGCTAACTGCAAAGTTCCTTCGTCCATATAATCAAGTTCGGCGCCCATGGGAATGCCTTGCGCTAAGGTGGTAATTTTTACACCAGAGTCTTTGAGTCTGGAGGAAAGATAGTGTGATGTTATCTGTCCATCTACGGTTGCCGGCAGTGCTAAAATAAGTTCTTGCACATCGTCTGCAACAATTCTCTGCATTAAAGATTCAATATTTAAGTCTTCGGGAACAATTCCTTCCAAAGCAGAAAGCACGCCTCCCAACACATGATATTTTCCTCTAAATTGCGACACTCTCTCCATTGCCCACAAATCAGCAACATCTTGCACAACGCATATAACTTTACTATCGCGCGACGATGAACAAATCGAGCAAGGCGACGTTGTGTCATAATTGCCGCAAATCTCGCAAGTTTTGATGTTCTCAGCCACATTTTGCAACGATTCGATTAGTGGCAAAAGAGCGGTTTCGCGTTTTTTTAGCAGCTGCAAAACAATTCTTCTTGCTGATCTAGTGCCTAACGTCGGCAACTTTGCAACTTGCTTAATAAGCTTTTCTATTTCTGTTCCAGCCATAAGATATCTTCTCGCTAAAATGGGAGTTTTAGTCCGCCGAGATTCATTCCGCCAGTCATAGCATTCATACTGTCTTGCATTTTGGCATCAATTTTACTTTTAGCATCATTATAAGCCGCCACAATCAAATCCTCTAAAACCTCCGCATCTTCAGGATCAATCAGATTTTTATCAAGAGCAATTTTTTTCATCTCAAATTTGCCGTTAAGCGTGATTTTAACCATTCCGCCGCCGGAAGATCCTTCAACTTCTTCCTGAGCCAGTTTAGCTTGCTCTTCTTCCATTTTTTTCTGCATCATTTGTGCTTGTTTCATAATCCCTTGAATATTCATCATGGTTAATTATCCTCATCAAAATAGTTATCATTATCTTCAAAACCTGAGCCGCTGCCGACAATTATTTCAGCTTTATCATCATCTTCCGTAATTTTGCGGGTCAAAGTATCTATTTTTGCACCCTTAAATTCCGCTAAAATCGCTTTCACTAAAGGCAAATCAGAAACACTTTTCTTGTTGGCGTTATCCTGAGCCTGCTCTTTGTCGGCTATTGTTTCTCCTAAAGCTCCGGGTAAAATCTCAATATTCCATTTTTTACCGGTAGCCTCCATTAAAACCTTTTGCAAACTGAGCATAAAATCATTATTGATTTTATCCGATGTTGTAAGTTTCATCTTACCGTCGGCAAATTCAACAAAAGCCAAATCATGCTTAAAACTATATGCCAATAAAACTTTTTTGTTGTTTTCCAAATAAGCGGCTAATTCTTCCGGCGTATTAAATTTTATACTTGTTTCAGTTTTATGGGGCGATTCTGTGGTTGTTGTTGGCGGTGTTTGCCTGGCAACATCAGCAACGGTTGATAGTGGAGTAGAGCCGATTAATTCAGATTTTTTTTTTACGTCGTTCAAAATCTCAAACGGCGTTGGCAAAGAGGCTGAATAAGCAATGCGAATAAGAATCATTTCCAGCGCGTCTATCTGCACCGGAGCTAAAGCCAGCTCCGACAGTCCTTTAATCATCATTTGCCAAATCTTTGATAAAATTGCAATCGGGGTATTTGGAGCCAGCCGTTTACAAAAATCTTTTTCGCTTTCTGACAGGCTTGGGTCGTCGGCAAATGCCGGTACAATTTTTACTTTGGCGACCAAATGCGTAATGTTAATCAAATCTTGCAGTGTGGTCAGCGGAGTTGCCCCATTTTTATACATTTCTGCCAAGGTTTGGACAACTTCATTTACTTTTCCGGCTAATAATTTCTCAAACAAATCAAAAGTCTGAGTACGGTCGGCCAATCCGATCATATTTTTTACAATATCGGTTTTTACTGCGCCGCCGCCTAAAGAAATAGCCTGATCCAATAAAGACAAACCATCACGGCAAGAACCATCAGCGGCCTTAGCAATCAGATGTAAGGCCTCATCTTCGGCGCTCAATCCTTCTTTGGCGATAATGTTTTTAAAATGATTAACCAAAGTGTCAATCGTCAGACGCTGCAAGTCAAATCTTTGGCAGCGAGACAACACCGTAACCGGAACTTTGCGAATTTCAGTAGTGGCAAAGATAAATATGACGTGTGAAGGCGGCTCTTCCAGAGTTTTTAACAAGGCGTTAAAAGCGCTTTTTGATAGCATGTGAACTTCGTCGATGATATATATTTTATATCTGCCGTTAGTCGGTTTATAGCGCACGCCGTCTAAAATCTCGCGCATATCATCTACACCAGTGCGCGAGGCCGCGTCAAGCTCCAAAACATCTATGTGTCGCGATTCTGCAATCGCCCGACAATTTTCGCAAATTCCGCAGGGGTTAGTGGTTGGTCCGCCGTGTCCGTCTTTGCCGGTGCAATTAAGCGCTTTGGCAATAATACGAGCGGTGGTAGTTTTGCCAACGCCGCGGATTCCGGTCAGAATATAGGCATGATGCAAGCGGTTGTTTTTTATGGCGTTAGTAAGTGTCTGCACCAAAGCGTCCTGTCCCAGCAATTCGTTAAAGTTTTGCGGGCGATACTTGCGGGCTAATACCACATAGTTTTCAGAATTTGGATTGTCTTCAGCCATAAATTTTCCGTTCAAATTAAATTCGTGGAGAGCTAAACGACCTCAACCTAATTCGTTACGGCTGCTTCCTTCCGGACCTGACCGAGTTGGCGAACGGATGACCCGCCGCTCTCCTCTGTTATACTTAACAGATTAGCGTCAATTTTCAAGATAAATTTAGGGTTATTCGCTATCAGCTTCCGGTATAATAGCGCCATATATGGCAATTTGCGCAGCAGCAGAATCTTTGCCGTAAATTTTGGGTGCGTGATAATTGTCAGAAGTGTCAACCGGATTAAGTTTTTGATCCAGTCCGTCATCACTAAAACGCTTGGGAGCGGAATTTACAGAAACATCACCATTTGCTCTTATTTCCATAATATCAAGACTGTGTTGGTTGGTGCCGTCGCCAAAAAATCTAAAAGCTCCGTTTATGCCCAAATATCCATCAGGATTGGTAATCAGTTGGTTTAGATCATCAGAGTTTTGTCTTGATATCTCGTTAGCCAAAGCGGTTGCGTCATATGCAAAAGAATATAAACTGCTTGGCCGTTCTCCAAAAATCTGATTGTATTTACCGGCAAAATAGGCGCTGTGAGCTCTGGAAATAGCCGGATACCAACTTTTGCGCATGACCGATTCGTTATTAAGCTTTCCGCCTTCCCACATTGACGTTCCCAAAAACTGAACATCAGGATATGCGGCATCATAATATGCGAACATTGATACTGCCGAAGTAAGTCTGGCGCCACTTTCGGGAATCAAAACCATATCAAAGCCGACATCGCCAATACCTTCTTTAGTTTCCATCTGTTTTAACTCATATGCTGCATGCTGATTTCCATTTTCAGCTCTAGCGGTTAGCTCTGCGCGCAAGCGAATAACTTCGGCGTGGCGCTGATTATAATTGGTCATTTCTTTGATTATGCCTGAAAAATCAGAGTTTTCCGGTTTGTAATAGCCTATAACCGTGAGTTCAACCTTGTTTTTTTGTGCTGACTTGGCGGCGGCCTTGGCCACGGCGGTGCCGGTCGAATTATCAGGAATCAAAAGCGCCAAACGCTTACGCCCTTGTGCGGCGGCAAAAGTAATCACGCGGTTTACCTGTTCTTCAACCAGTAAACCCATTGTATAAACCGTGGGTTGCAACACCTCTTGCGCGGTGGAAAAGGCAATTACCGGCACTCCTTGATAAATAGTTTCTCCGGCAATCGCTTGAACCTCGGCGCTCATAAGCGGCCCGACAATTAGGTTAACTTTTTGTCTGATAGCATTTTCGGCGGCAATTCGCGCGCCGCTGGGAGTGCTTTTTGTGTCATAATATTGCAAAATCAAGCGTGGATTGTTAATGTCCTCCAGCGCCATCATCGAGGCGTTTTTAAGTCCTTGCCCATGTTTTGCCGCTGACCCTGACAAAGGCAACAGCATTCCGACCCTAAAACTGGAAGTGTCGGAAATATTTATTTCGCTGACCTCGGTATTAAAATCTTTTATTCCTCCGTGATCCGAAATCGGAGCTTTTGAAGATGTTGAGCAAGCTGCCAAATATAAGCAGACAATGAGCAAACTAAATTTTTTTAACACTTGCATTTTACCCTAAAATATAAAACAATCTTTTTTAAAGTTGTAATAGAATTTTTAGCCATTGTAAAGAGAGGTATTTTGAAAAACGGTATTTACATTGTTGCCACGCCGATAGGCAATTTGGGCGATATATCAGCAAGAGCCAAAGAGATTTTACAGGCCGCGGAGATTGTTGCCTGTGAAGACACCAGAGTGACCAAAAAGCTATTCACTCTGTTAGGGCTTTCAACCCGCAAAGAATTCATTCGTCTGGAAGACCACAATGAAGCGGCTCAAACTGAAAATCTGGTTGCCATGGCGCAAGAAGGAAAAATCATTGCCCAAGTCAGCGATGCCGGCAGTCCGCTGATTTCTGATCCCGGCTATAAACTGATTCGCCGTTGTCGGGAAGAAGGGGTGCCGGTGTTTGCGGTTCCGGGGGCCTGCGCACTGATTTGCGCCTTACAGCTTTCCGGTCTGCCAACTAATAGCTTTATGTTTGCCGGATTTATTCCTAACAAAGAGAAAGCCCGCGTTGATTTATTTAACAAACTTAAAGATATTGATACAACTTTGGTGTTTTATGAAACGGCCAATCGTATTGTTAAAACTCTGACGGCGGCCGCAGATGTTTTTGGCGATCGTGAAATTGCGGTTGCCCGCGAAATTACCAAAGTATATGAAGAGTGCCGCAACGGTACCGCAGCTGAATTAATCGAATATTTTAACGCCAATGAGCCTAAGGGTGAAATGGTGTTAATGGTGTCGCCTCCGACCAGCCTAAAACCAAGTGTTGACCTAGAACAAGTATTGCGGGAAGAAATGCGGAACAGCAGCCTTAAAACCGCGGTTAAGGAAGTGGCTGAAAAGTATGGTTTTAATAAAAATGAAGTTTACAATTTGGCGCTGAGATTAAAAAATGAATAATTATCATTCCGGACACTGGGCTGAATTTTTGGCTCTTACTTATTTGCGGCTGCATGGCTGGCGCAAAGTTGCCGCCAACTATACCATTGGCCGCGGCACTGGAGCCGGAGAAATTGATTTGATTGTTACCCGCGGCCAAACATTGGTTTTTGTGGAGGTAAAAAAGCGCTCCAGCATAGAAAACGCAGCCTATGCCATTGAGCCGCGACAACAAACTCGGATTCGTCGCGCGGCCGAAGCCTTTTTGGCGTCTCATCAGCAATATTCCGGATTCGATGTGCGGTTTGACGCTGTTTTGGTTAAACTGCCGTTGCAAATCTGTCATATAACAGATGCTTTTTAGCTCGGATTCGTTTTGGTTTTATTTTTTTGAATCACCGGTATGTTTAGATTTCAGCTGCCCACAAGCCGCCAAAATATCTTGTCCTCGCGCCACGCGAATGGGAGCCTCATAACCGGCATCTTCCAGTATTTTTGAAAAAGCGTGTACTTTATTGCCGCTGCTGGGCTGATAATCACACCCCGGCCATGGATTAAACGGGATTAGGTTAAATTTGGCGCCAAGCTTGAATTTTTTCATCAAAGCGATCAGGGCGCGCGCGTCTTCCGGCGAGTCATTAAAATCTTTGAGCATCAAATATTCAAAGGTTACATAACGGCCGGGACTCATTTGTTTTTGATATTCCACACAACCTGCCAAAACTTCTTCTATTGGATAACGGTCATTGATTGGCATAATCTGCGATCGTTTTTCATTGTTTGGAGCGTGCAGACTGATTGCCAGCTTGCAACCTAATTCGCTGGCCACCAACGGAATTTTGGGAGCAATACCCGAGGTGGAAAGAGTAATTTTTCGCTTAGAGATTGCAATGCCGTCGCCATCGGAAAGGATCTTCAAAGCCTTAAAGACGTTATCGGCGTTGTGCAGAGGCTCTCCCATGCCCATAACCACAATATTTGACAAGAATCGCGTTTCGTTAACCGGAGAAGGCCATTCGCCATATGCGTCGCGCGCCACCATAAACTGCGATACAATTTCGCCGGCCGTCAGGTTGCGAGTGATTTTCTGGCTTCCTGTATGGCAAAACTTACAACCGACCGCGCAGCCTACCTGAGTAGAGATACACACTGCGCCGCGATCTTCTTCCGGAATATACACAGTTTCGATTCGCTGTCCGTCCGCAAACTCCAACAACCATTTGCGAGTTTTGTCTTTTGATAATTGTTCGGTGATGATTTTGGGGCGACTGATACTGAAATTATCCGCTAGTTTCTGCCGTAAATCCTTAGATAGGTTGGTCATTTTAGCAAAATCAGTCTCGCCGCGGAAATAAATCCACTGCCACAGCTGTTTGGCGCGAAAAGGTTTCTCGCCGATTCTGGCAATTTGCTCGGCCAGTTCGTCCTTAGACAAACCAATAAGTTCAATTTTTTCCATTACTTAGCCTTGCATTTGTTGGAGATTGCGCGATAGGCGCTGGCAAAACCGGAAAGGGAATAAGTGTCTTTGGTGTTTGTTCCCTTAGATGAAACGCCATGCACAACCATACGACTGCCGCGTTTCATGGCTTCAACCATTTCTTTGTCGGTTTTTTCGTTGGTGGCCCAAGCTTTGTCGCCGCTGGTAAACAACTTGTCAAAAGTCTTGGCGCCAATCTTTACTTCTACTTTGGCGCCGTTCTTAAAGGTATAACCGGCGTTAAAGTTAACAACGTTAAAGCTTTTTTCTGCCGGTCGATGGGTGACAACGGCATAGATATCTCCGCGTTTAGTATATTTGCCTTCATCTTTTTTGGGAGTAGAAGCCATATAACAAACCGCTCCGGCGCTGTCTCGATAATAATAAGCCACCCAATCGCCGTATTCGCCCAAAACCTGCGGAGCCGCCGCAAAAGCTTGGCTTGCACTCAAAATAACAGCTAGTGTCATAAAAAATATAAACTTTTTCATCATAAACTACCCACATTTTTAGTTAAATTTAACATAATAATAATTGAAAAATATATAAAAACTGTTAACTTCAAGAAAATTTTTAAGGAAACAATATGATACGCGATAATTACCTTGATATCAGTAAACTGGTAAAAAATCCCAAAGTTCTTCGATTGTTTGAGGTTGTGGCTCATCATGGCGGCGTGGTGCGTTTTGTCGGCGGTGCGGTTCGTGATGCCTTAAAGGGAATAGACGGATCTGATCTTGATTTTGCCACCGATTTATCTCCTGATGAGCTGGTTGAAGCCTGCTCTGAAGAGGGAATCAAAACCGTGCCGATAGGCATAAAATATGGCACTGTCGGCGTGATGATAGATGATTCTCTCATGGTTGAAGTAACTTCTTTGCGGCGAGATGTGAAAACCGACGGCCGCCATGCCGAGGTGGAGTTTACCGATAACTGGGAGGAAGACGCGTCTCGCCGTGACCTTACCATAAATGCGGTTTATGCCGATGAAAAAGGCAATGTTTTTGACTATTATAACGGCATTGAAGATTTGGAAAAAGGAGTGGTGCGATTTATCGGTTCGGCCAGCCAGCGAATCAAAGAAGACTATCTGCGCATTTTACGATTTTTCCGTTTTTATTCTATGTTTGGTGTTGGCGAGCCAGACAAAAAAGCGTTGGCCGCTTGTGCCGCCAATTGTGATGGACTCAAAACCCTGCCAATGGAACGGATTCGTGATGAGTTTTTCAAATTGCTGCAAACCAAAAAGGCTGCCGAGACTATCAAAATTATGCAGGAAAACGGCATTTTGAGCTATATTTTGCCTGATGCTAAATACATGGACAATTTGACCTTTATAAAAAAGCTGGTAAATGGCCGCCAGCTTGAAAATAAGTCAATGCTATATTTCTTTGTGCTATATCGCCCTAATTCTGCACTGGCGGAAAATCTGGCGCAACGTCTGCGCTTAAGTCGGAAAGAAAAACAAAAGTTTATCAGTTGGGCGGAAGAAAACATCACTTTGGGTGAATTGCTTGATGAAAAAAAACGTCTGCGCTTGGCTTATAAGTTTGATAAGGAGTTTTGTCTGGAAGAGCTGCTGTTGATCGTTGCCGAAAACCAAGAACCTCTGCCTAATTTTTGGGATCTGTATGATGCTATAAGCGCTATGGATATTCCGGAATTTCCGTTACGCGGAAAAGATCTGATTGAGCAGGGTGTACAAGACATCATGGTTGGTAAGATGATGAAGGAAAAAGAACAGGCATGGATAGAAAGCGATTTTACTCTGACCAAGGAGGAACTGCTTTCGCCGCAATACGGTAAGGTTTCAGGAGAATAACAAAAAAGCCGCTGTTATCAGCGGCTTTTCGTTAGGATAAAAACAGATTACTTAATGTATTTTTTGCAAATTTCATAATCTTCAGGAGTATTGATATCAGCCGGAGCGTCTTTATTGAGACGGATATCTCCAACCAACTTGGCGCGAATGGTCATGCCGTTTTCCAGAGCGCGGAGCTGTTCCAGCGATTCTCTCTGCTCCAACACGCCTTGCGGCAAAGAAACCATTTTGTGCAATGATTCGGCCTTGAAGACATAAATACCAATATGATGATACAAATCCTGATTCGGGCATTTTTCCGGATTTCTGGTATATGGAGCAGTCGCGCGGGTAAAATACAAGCAGCGGGCTTCATCTTCACCGGGCTTTAGACCCATAATGATTTTCACTACTGCCGGATTCGTTTTGTCAGCTTCGTTTTTAATAATCATTCCACAAGTTGCAATATCACATCCGGTGCGTTCAATCATTTCAATTAATGGCAAATTAACTTTGGGGTCAACATTGAGGTTATCACCCTGAAAATCAACCACAATATCATATTTACTACCATCTGGATCAAGAATTTTAAGTGCCGCGGCAATACGATCTGTTCCGGACGGTAAAGCCGGATCTGTCAATATAGCTTTTACGCCAAATTTCTGGCACTCATCAACAATAGCCTGATCGCCAGCCGCCACCGCGATATCTGTATCAATAGCCGCCTTAACATTCTCACACACGCGCTGAATAATGCTCTTGCCATTGACATCTAGCAATGGTTTATTTGGTAAACGCGTTGCCGCCATACGCACAGGCATTAGTGTGATAACTCTACTCATTTTTTTCTCCTAATTTTATTTAAAAATGGTGTTCTTTTTAAGCCAATCTTTAACTTCCGGCACTGACTTAATTTCCGGTATCCAAGCCAAATCTTCTGGCAAATCGGTGGTAAACTCGCAGCGCATCCGCAGCGGGTGAGCGCCTATATTTATTGCCGCGTGTTGATTATAAATTCTGTCATCAACCAAAACGGTTTCTTCAGCCTTAAGCCCATATTTTTCAAAACAACTCTTGAGCATGTCTTCTTTGGCGGTATCGTGCATAAACTTGCCATGCTGCACGCACTCTATTGTCAGAAAGTCAGTAACATCTGCCAACAATTTGTTCAAAAGTTTCTTTTTGGTTTCGACGTCAAAAGTAGCAGACATTGTAAATTGACGATAACCCATTTTATTCAGTTCGCGCAAAGTTTCTACCACCCCAGGGTAAAGGGGGCGATTGCAGAAAAATTCCGGAGTATGGCAAAAGTCTTTATCCAATTCCACGCCTTTGGTTGGGTGAGTCTTTAATTCCAAAGCTCCGTATTTAGGATCAATCGGCAAAACTTTGGGCAAATCCTCCCATTTGAGATTTTTATATTCTTCTTTGTAATTAGGGTGATTGGTTAAAAAATTAAAATAAGCAAAATTAAGATTGGCTAACACGCCGTCAACATCCCAAAAGATGTTTTTTATAATTGGCTTTTCCATTTAATACTCTTTAGTAGATTGTTAAAACATCACGAATATATCACAAAAAGCACATTGTGTCAAACTGGAAAAAGCGCGGATTCCATATACACAAAAACCTGCTTTTCCAAGCAGGTTTTGTATTGGTGGAGGTAAGGAGGATCGAACTCCTGACCTATTGATTGCGAACCAATCGCTCTCCCAACTGAGCTATACCCCCAAACTAACAAATAATAATATAAAAGAAAAGCCCGCACCTGGCGGGCTTCGAAAATTGGTGGAGCTAAGGAGGATCGAACTCCTGACCTCTTGAATGCCATTCAAGCGCTCTCCCAGCTGAGCTATAACCCCAAGGTCAAGGCGAATATATGAAAACAATTTGCAAATGTCAATATTTTTTATGAATCTTCGTGGTGTTTTTTGCAAAAACCGCTTCTGCAGCCGAGCCCCCAGCACATTTGCAATTCTAATTCTTGGGTTGAAAACTCAGTTTTTTCGGCAACAATCTTAAATCCGTTTTGCATATAAAAGCTCAAAGCTCGGCGATTTTTAGCAAAAACATTAAGGCTGAGCAAAGGATATCTGCGTTGAGCATACTTTAACAGTTTGCGTCCGATTTTGTGGTTTTGAAATTTTGGCGCCACAAACAAAGCGCCTACATGCTTTTTGTCGGCAATGCTTATAAAACCCTTAATTTGATGTTTATCAACAAATACAAATGTCTCCGTATTTGGCAAGTAGTGTTGAATAACGGATTCCTTCATGTCGCGCCAATATTTTGCAGATACAAACCCATGCGCCTGCAAAGAGGCTTCTAACCACAAATCCGAAATTTTTATAAAGTCTGTTTGTCGGCCGCGGCGAATCATTAAATGTCCAAATCATCTACAAATTTAGCGCGCTCAATAATAAACTTAAATCTGGTTTCCGGATTTTTGCCCATCAGCCGATCAACCATACGTCTGGTTTCAAAAGCTTCTTCTTTACCTTCCTCGGTGTTGGTTGACGGAATCATCACCCGCAACAACAGGCGATTCTTTTTATCCATAGTGGTTTCTTTTAGCTGCAAAGCGCTCATTTCGCCCAGACCCTTAAAACGGCTGATATCCGGTTTTTGATTGCCTTTAACTACTTTGGATAGGATTTTGTCTTTGTCGTCGTCGTCCAAAGCATAATAGTTTTTGCCGCCAACCGCGATTTTGTACAATGGTGGTGTGGCAATAAACAAATGTCCGTTTTCAATCAATTTAGGCATTTGCTGGTAGAAAAATGTCATCAGCAAAGAGGCAATATGCGCGCCGTCAACGTCGGCATCGGTCATGATTATGATTTTCTCATAGCGCAGATTTTCTTCTTTGTAATTTTCCTTAACCCCGCAGCCCAAGGCCTCGCACATATCTTTGATTTCTTGGTTTTGCAAAATTTTATCCAGACTGGCGCTGGCCACGTTCAAAATCTTGCCGCGCAGAGGCAAAATTGCCTGCGTAAAGCGATCACGCCCTTGTTTAGCCGAACCGCCTGCGGAGTCTCCCTCGACAATAAAAATTTCCGTTCCTTCTGCCGCGGCCTGAGAACAATCTGCCAATTTGCCCGGTAAGCGCAAGCGCTTGGTTGGAGTTTTGCGAGTTTGAACTTTTTCTTCTTTCTTTTTCTTTCTGGCTTCGGCACGATCAATTACATATTCTAGCAAGGCGGTGGCGTTTTCCGGATCAGACGACAGCCAGTGATCAAAAGAATCTTTAACCGCCGATTCTACCAAGCGAACAGCTTTGTTAGAGGTTAGTTTATCTTTGGTTTGTCCCTGAAATTGCGGATCACGAATAAACACCGACAGCATGATGCAGGCATCGCTCAAAAAATCCTCGGCGGTTGCGGTAGCGGCTTTTTTCACATTAGCCATCTCGGCATATTCCTTAAGACTGCGAATTAAGGCTGACTTAATGCCGGCTTCGTGAGTGCCGCCCTGTGGAGTGATTACGGTGTTGCAGTAAGAGTTGCAAAAACCGTTTTCGTCTTCCGGCCAGGTAATTGCCCACTCAACCTTGCCTTCGTCATTGGCTAATTCAGCTTCTCCGGCAAACGGCCTGCGGTTGATGGTTGCTCTGGCGCCAATCTGATAATTTAAAAAGTCCAATACGCCGTTAGGAAAACAAAGTTCGGCTTCGGGCGGCGTTGCTTCTCCTTCGCCAAGGACTTCCGGAGCACAATGCCAATTAATATGGATTCCTTTGAATAAAAATGCTTTGGAACGCGCCATTCGATAAATGCGATTTGGTTGCAGACAGGCTGTGGCGCCAAAAATTTCTGGATCAGGCTTAAAGGTTATAGATGTTCCGCGACGATTAGGGGCGTTGCCAACAAGCTCCAAAGGCCCCATCGGATATCCGCGCGAATAATCCTGCCGATATAGCTTTTTGTCGCGAGCTATTTCGACGGTTAGCCGTTCTGAAAGAGCGTTTACCACTGACAATCCTACGCCATGCAAACCTCCGGAAACTTTATAAGCATTGCCGCCGAATTTGCCGCCGGAGTGCAACATGGTCATAATAACTTCCAGAGCTGATTTGTTGGGATATTTAGGGTGCGGATCAACCGGAATACCTCGCCCGTTGTCCGTAATGGTGATTGAATAATCGGCATTCATAGAAACTTCAATCTTATTGGCAAATCCGGCCACCGCTTCGTCCATAGAGTTGTCCAAAATCTCTGCCACCAAATGGTGCAGGGCGGTTTCATCGGTGCCGCCGATATACATTCCGGGGCGATGCCGAACCGGCTCCAGACCTTCCAAAACTTCAATGCTGTTGGCACTGTAATCGCTCGCGGCCGGAGCGGTTGATTCAAATAAATCAGCCATGCTAATCCTCTATCAAAAACACTTAAATTTAGCCTAAAATAGAACATTTTGTTGCTCAAAACAAGTAGAATTTCCTAGCGATTCACAAGAAATGCAATAAAGATTGACAAAATTTCAAAAACAGCCTAGCTTATTGAGGTATTTAATTAAAAATAAATTATGAAAAATGATGTAGTTTCAAAACAGAAGACAACGTTTGTTGTTTCTGTTGGTATGGGAATTTTATGTTTGACGGCGTTTGGCTGGCTCTGTGGCTTATTGGTGTCGCCGCTTGATCTGGCTCTTGTTGTGCTAACGTCAACATATTTCTCTTTTATGACGTCTTCGCGAGATTCGACCATAAGCATAAATGCGGTTATGATACTGTGTTTGGCTATCGGATTGCAAATTATGCCGCTCTGGTCGCTGGCATTTGTGTTGTTGCTTGTAATAATCTTTTACGCAATGATTATTGAGGGGTACAATGTTCCGTTGACAGCTCTTCTTGTCGCAATTTTGCTGGGTTGCGGGGTGATGTCGTATATTGCTTTTGCGCTGGTCTTTTGGCTGGCGTCATTGATACTGTTTTAGCGCCGAATTTTTCGGCGCTTTTTCTTATGTCGAATCTTCAAAAAAATGCTTGCCAAAATAATATTTTAAGTATAAATATGCACTCGGATTGGCAATCCCGCCGATTCATAATTCACACGCAGATTTTAACGGGACAGATGGTCTGTTTCGCTCCGGTGCCTTAAGGCTCAAGAGAATCTGCGGAGGTCTAACCGGAAAAGGATATATAAATGACCCTTCCTACATTTACATTGCGTCAGATGATTGAAGCTGGCGTTCACTTCGGCCACCACGCTCGTCGTTGGAACCCGAAAATGGCTCCGTATATTTACGGCAAAAAAGACAATATTCACATTATTGACTTGCAGAAAACTTATCCGATGCTTTACACAGCTTTGGCAACCACTCGTGAGATTGCTGCCAACGGCGGTAAGGTTCTGTTTGTAGCTACCAAACGTCAGGCTCAGGATATCATCAAAGAAAACGCGGAAAGATGCGGACAATATTACGTTAACCAGCGTTGGCTCGGTGGTATGCTCACCAACTGGAAAACCGTTCATAAGTCAATTTCTCGCCTTGTTAAATTGAACGAAATGGCCGAGAAAAACGACTATGAGGGTTATACCAAAAAAGAGCAGTTGAACCTGAAAAAAGAGCAGGAAAAATTAGCAAAAGAGCTTGGCGGTATCATGAATATGGGCGGCCAGCCGGATTTGCTGTTTGTTATTGACACCTGCAAAGAATCTTTGGCTATCAAAGAAGCTAAAAAACTGGGCATTCCGGTTATCGGCATCTGCGACACCAATGCTGACCCTGAGACCGTAGATTTGCCTGTTCCCGGCAACGATGATGCCATTCGCGCTATTCAGTTCTACGCTGAAATGGTTTCTGCTGCTGTTCTAGACGGTATGTCTGCTCAAATTGCCGCTCAGGGCGTAAAGGTAGAAGAAATGGTTGAGAAAGAGGAAGAAGAGGCTAAAAAGCCTGCTCGTAAGAGAACCTCTAAAAAAGCAGCCGCTGAGGCAACTGCCGAATAATTCTAAACCATTTTAGAAATATTATCTAAACCTGCGGCGGTATAGCTTCTGTTTGGAAGACTGATATCGCCGCATTTTAATCTTAAGGTGTAAAACCGCCTTAGTCAGAAAAGAAGGAATTAAAAATGACGGAAATTACTGCCGCTCAGGTTAAGGAACTGAGAGAAACCACCGGCGCAGGTATGCTGGATTGCAAAAAAGCTTTGGTAGAGGCCAACGGAAATATGGATGATGCCGTTGACTGGTTGCGCAAAAAAGGTTTAGCCACTGCCGCCAAAAAAGCCAGCCGCATTGCTGCTGAAGGTTTGGTTTCTGTTTATGTTGAAGGCAATAAAGGCGCTGTTGTTGAGGTTAACTCTGAGACCGACTTCGTTGCTAAAAATGAAATTTTCCAAAGCTATGTTGCCGACGCCGCTGTTGTTGCTCTGAAAAATTCCGGCGATATCTGCTGCATGAAATCTTTTAACTGCCCGAAATGCGGCAAAACTTTTGAAGAGCGCTTGACCGACATGATTGCCAAGATTGGTGAAAATATGAATTTGCGCCGTGCTGCCGTTTTGGAAGTCAATGACGGTGTTGTTGCTTCTTACATTCACAGCGCTGCCGGCGCCAATATTGGTAAAATCGGCGTGCTGGTTGCTCTGGAATCTAAAGCCGACAAAGCCAAGTTGCAAGAATTGGGCAAACATATTGCTATGCATGTTGCCGCTTCTGCTCCTTTGTTCTTGAACATTGAGAGCGTTGATCCGGCTGCTGTTGCTCATGAAAAATCTATTTTTGCCGAACAAGCTAAAGCTTCCGGCAAACCGGAAAACATCATCGAGAAAATGGTTGAAGGCCGTGTTCGCAAATATTATGAAGAAGTTGTTCTTGAAGAACAGGCATATATTATGGATCCGGACAAGAAGGTTAAACAGGTTATTGCCGATGCTGCCAAAGAGCTTGGCGCCGACATTAAACTGACCGGTTATGTTCGCTTTAAGCTTGGTGAAGGTTTGCAGAAAAAAGAAGAAGACTTCGCTGCTGAAGTTGCTTCTCAACTGCAAAAATAGCTTGATATGTAAGCTTTTGACAAAGGGTCGCCTTGTTGGGCGGCCCTTTTCTTTATGGCGCGAATTAAGGGAATATTTACAAAAAGAAACTATTGTAACAAAAAAAGGTTGGATTAAATTGATAATATATGATTTAATCTTAACGGGCGGTCAAACTACCAAAGGATTTTGCCATGTTTTTCTTAAAAAAAGTTTTGCTTGGATTTGGAGCCTTGTTTTTGATTTTGCTTGGCGGCGCCGGAACTCAGAGTCAAAGTACTTTGTTGCAAGGCGGTGGTTTTTTAGGCCTGATTATCGGTTTGGTAGTTCTTTATATTTTTGCCAAAATGGCGTGGCGAG
The DNA here is from genome assembly GCA_934248075.1 of uncultured Alphaproteobacteria bacterium. GTDB lineage: Bacteria > Pseudomonadota > Alphaproteobacteria > RF32 > CAG-239 > CAZU01. The sequence continues at coordinate 126,444 of CAKQKH010000001.1, forward strand.
CCATGGGCTGCCTGCCGTCAATTTTCTTGATTGCGGCAATTATTGTCTTTATTTTATACGCTATTGGCGCGTTTAGCGGCGGAATAGGCAATGTTGGTGGCAACTTAAAGAGCTTTTTGGGGCAAGGAATGAGTTCCTCGCAGAGCAGTATGGTTTCTGCCAAAATAAATCTTTTAGATGAAGAAGATTTTGATACGCCTATTTCCGAGAACTTTTCATCTCCAAACGATGCTGAAACACAAGCTGCGGGACAACAGCCGCCGTACAATCCTGACAACAATCGTCAAAAAAACGCTTCTCAACAGGATAATCAGGGATTTTTCAGCAAATTGTTTGGCGGTTCATCTTCAAGCGGAAATGTTGCCTCGGCTTTTGATCCTCGCAACTATCCGGTAATCTATTCTTCTGCTAAAGTAGTCAGTGGCGATACTTTAATTGTTGGCGGCAGATATTTTCGTTTGTTTGGCATAGACTCTCCCGAAAATAACCAAACTTGCGCAGATTCCAATGGTCGTCCGTATCATTGCGGACAACAAGCAGCGGCCTGGCTCAAGAGTTGGCTGCAGGACTATGAGCTTGAGTGTCGAATAATACAAAAAGATGCCAAAGGCAATATGCTGGGTGTTTGCTCACTGGGAGCATATGATTTGGGCGCGGCATTGGTTAATGCCGGCTGGGCGGTGGTTTATACCAAACATACAGACATTTATATGCCTTATCAGGTTCAGGCTCAAAACAATGCTCGCGGCCTGTGGCAGGGAGAGTTTTATATGCCGTGGGATTGGCGGAAAATTCAGGCCCGCAAGCCCAAAATCAAAATTATCAACCAGCAGCCCAAGCGCAAACGTACCTTTATTAATCCTCTAGGCTAAGTCTATGGAAAAAGTTTGGGAACTGATTTTACCTACCGAAACAGACACAATTGCCATCGGTCGCAAGCTTGCCAAATTGGCGCGGTGTGGCGATGTTTTTGCGCTATACGGAACGCTGGGAATGGGCAAAAGCGTTTTGGCCAGAGCTTTTGTGCAAGAGCTTTGCGGCGCGACCGAGGTTCCAAGTCCGACATTTACTTTGTTGCAAACGTATGAGACGCCGGAATTTGATATATATCATTTTGACTTGTATCGAATCAAATCGGCTGATGAGATATTTGAAATTGGTGTTGAAGACGCGCTCTATTCGGGAGTTTGTCTGATTGAGTGGCCAGATAAAATGGCGCCGTATCTGCCGCGCGATATTTTTAAGCTGGAAATTGTTCCTTGCGGGGGCGGGCGCAAACTGATTATTTCCGCAAATTCGGCGGAAAAACAAGCCAGATTGAATAACTTGGAGGACTTTAAGTGAAAGCTAATATCCATGCTTCGTGCGTTGCCTATAAAAACAAGGGAATATTGTTTTTGGGCGCTTCCGGCGCCGGAAAATCAGATGTTTGTTTGCGATTAATTATGGAGCATGGTGCCAAATTGGTGGCTGATGATAGGGTTAACCTCTGTTCTGATAAACAACAAATTACCGCCGCTGCCCCAACAATCATCAAAGGTTTGCTTGAGGTTAGAGGAATTGGTATTATCAAGCTACCGGCTGTAACTGCTACGTTGAGCTTGGCAGTGCAGTTGGTTGATGACGCTGCGCAAATGGAACGGCTGCCTGATGAAAAGTTTTTTGAATTTGGCGGGGTTAAACTTCCGCAGATTGCGCTTTGTGTGCAAGAGGCCTCAACTCCGGCAAAAGTTCTGGCCGCTCTGACTATGCTGTGAGGATTTGCGGCATAAATGTTGATTTTTAACTCAAAAGTTTTACAATAAATCCAATTTTTAATCTATCTGAAAGAAAACCAATGTTTTTAAAATCTGCTGAAAACTTTTTGCGTCGCCAGGGACAGCCGCTGGTCAGATTTTTCTCCAGCTTAGGGGAGTTTTCTCTGTTTGTGGCTCAGTCGGTATATAATTGTTTTACTCCACCGGTATATTGGCGGAACTTGTGGCGTCAAATTGTTGACATGGGCTTTTATTCTTTGCCGGTGGTTGGTCTGACCACAATTTTCGCCGGCATGGTTATTGCTTTGCAAAGCTATTCCGGTTTTATGCGTTTTGGCGCTGAGGGGGCTGTTGCCTCGGTAGTGTTAATCTCGGTTACTCGAGAGCTGGCTCCGGTGTTGTCGGCGCTTATGGTTGCCGGACGTATTGGTGCGGCGATGGCGGCAGAAATCGGCACTATGCGGGTTACCGAACAGATTGACGCTTTGGTTACGCTTTCTACTAACCCATTCAAATATTTGGTTACGCCGCGAGTATGGGCCGGTTTGATTGTTATGCCGTTGCTGGTGTTGCTGGGCGACGTTATCGGCATATTCGGCGGCTACGTTGTGGGCGTTTATAAATTAGGCTTTAACCCCGCCAACTATATTAATTCCACTTTGCAGAACTTGCAGGCGATTGATATTACCACCGGCTTGGTAAAAGCCGCGGTATTTGGTTTTATTATATCAATCATGGGCTGCTATAACGGTTATAAATCTAAGGGCGGAGCGCAAGGCGTCGGCACGGCCACCACCAATGCGGTCGTATCTGCTTCGATTCTGATATTGATTTTCAACTATGTTATTACCGAATTATTCTTCTCAAAATAGTTTTATGGAGTGAAAAATGAGCGAAACTAAAATTAAAATTTCTAATCTTCATAAGGCTTTTGGTCGCAAAGTTGTTCTGGCTGGGGTCGATTTGGAAATCGCCAAAGGAGAATCGTTGGTGGTAATCGGAGGCTCCGGCACCGGAAAATCTGTACTCATCAAATGCATACAAGGGCTATTAACCCCTGATGAAGGTTCAATATTGGTTGATGAGCAAGAAGTGGTCGGCATTGAGGAAGAAGAAAAAGAAAAGCTCCACTCTAAAATGGGCATGTTGTTTCAGGGCGGCGCTCTGTTTGACAGTTTAAGCGTGTGGGAAAATGTGGCCTTTGATTTGTTAGAAAACCGCGGCATGAACAAAAAAGATGCCAAAAATGAGGCCATAAGAGTTTTACGTTCGGTTGGACTGGCTCCAGATGTTGCCGATTTATCGCCGTCTGAACTTTCCGGCGGTATGCAAAAACGCGTTGGTTTAGCGCGCGCAATTGCCTCCAGACCGGAAATCATCTTTTTTGATGAACCAACCACCGGATTAGACCCGATTATGTCAGATGTGATTAATGATTTGATTATTGAGTCGGTAAAAGGCTTGGGAGCCACCGCTCTCACAATCACTCATGACATGACTTCGGCGCGTAAGATTGCCGACCGTATTGCCATGCTTTACAAAGGTAAAATCGTTTGGCAAGGCACCGTCAAAGAAATGGATCGGACCGATAATCCTTATGTTGTTCAGTTTATTAACGGATGCTCTCAGGGGCCGATAAAAGTGGAGGTCTAACGTGGCCAAAAAAGACAACAAACAATATGTGTGCCAAAACTGCGGTTCAATTTATCCTAAATGGCAGGGAAAATGTGATGCTTGCGGTGAATGGAATACAATCATTGAAGAAAATGTTGGCGGAGAAGGTTTTTCAAATCTTAATTCCAAAAAATCCAAGGGCAAAATGATAGAATTTGTGCCTTTGAGCGGATCCAGCGAACATTTAGTACGAATGACCACCGGTATTAAAGAGCTTGATCGGGTTTCTGGCGGCGGCCTTGTTCCCGGTTCGGTTATTTTGGTCGGCGGAGATCCTGGAATTGGCAAGTCAACTTTGCTTTTGCAGGCATGCGCTAAAATAGCCGACCAACCCGAAGGGCGTGAAGTCTATTACATTTCTGGAGAAGAGGCCATTGATCAAGTAAGGTTGCGAGCCAAGCGTTTGGGGCTGGATCAATCTCCGGTTAAACTCGCCAGCTCCACAGAAATCAAAGACATTGTTGCTACTCTGGATAAATCTGCGGCCGCGGTGGTTGTTATCGATTCGATTCAGACAATGTATCTTGATGAAGTCGAATCTACCCCCGGCAGCGTGGCTCAGGTGCGTGCTTGCAGCTATGAGTTAATTAAATTGGCCAAACGTAAAGGTTTCACGCTGTTTTTGGTTGGACATGTTACCAAACAGGGTGCTATCGCCGGCCCAAGAGTTTTGGAACATATGGTTGATACCGTACTCTATTTTGAAGGTGAGCGCGGCCATCATTTTCGAATTTTGCGCGCGGTCAAAAATCGTTACGGCGCGACCGATGAAATCGGTGTGTTTGAAATGCAGGATCAAGGATTGGTTGAGGTCGAGAATCCGTCGGCTCTGTTTTTGGCAGAACGGCAGGGCAATATTTCCGGATCTTGCGTTTTTGCCGGTATAGAAGGGTCACGACCGGTGTTGGTGGAAATTCAGGCTCTGGTCAGTCCTACCGGCTATGCCAGCCCCAGACGAGCGGTGGTTGGCTGGGATGCCAACCGGTTGTCAATGGTTTTGGCGGTGTTGGAAGCCCGTTGCGGCATGAATCTCAGCTCACAGGATATTTATCTGAATATTGCCGGTGGTTTGCGTATTTCTGAGCCGGCTGCCGACTTGGCGGTGGCTATGGCGGTAATTTCTTCCCTTACCAACAAACCATTGCCGGCTGACATGGTAATTTTTGGAGAAATAGGTCTGTCTGGAGAAATCAGGGCGGTTTCTCAGCCTTCGCAACGTTTGAAGGAGGCGCAAAAACTTGGGTTTGCCAGCGCCATAGTTCCACCGACTCATGCCAAAGAAAAAAAAGCCAAGGTTGATATGAACATATATGAAATCGGCAATGTTCAGCGCTTGATAAATTGGTTTAATTAAAGGAAATTCAAATGCAAAATCTTAATAACCTTGATATAATTATCTTAATTGTTGTGGCGATTTCAGCGCTTATAGCTCTTTCTCGCGGGTTGGTTAAAGAGGTTTTGTCAATCGTCGGCTGGGTTTTAGCCACAATGGCGGTTATCTACATTCTTCCGATGGTAATGCCTTTTGCCAAAGAGCACATCTCCAACGGTTATATCGCCGGCATAGTTTGTTCTTTGTGTATTTTGATTCTTTTCTTTATTTTGTGGATATATACCACCGCCGGCGTGATTGGCAAAATTCGCACCAGCAAGCTCAATGGCATGGATCGCCTGTTGGGATTGTTTTTTGGTATTGCTCGCGCCTTTTTATTGGTGCTGCTGTTTTATATTTTAGTGAGTTGGATGATTCCGCTTGAAAAACAGTCAGAAACCCTGACCAAATCTAAATATTTCCAACTAGCTGGCAAGTTTGCCCAGCCGTTGGAAGAGATGATTCCAGAAGAGACCATTAAACTCATTAAAGAAAAGACTCAGTCAACCGATATTGCCGAAGCCGAAACAGAAGATGATGAAAAATCAGATTCTGATGAATTATTCGAAAAACTGGCTCAGCCTAGAATTAAAAAAGTCAAGCAAAAGGCTCAAGAAGTCATAAAAGAAAATTTTGGTGGTTACAAAGAATCTGAGCGTGATAATCTTGATCGCCTGATTGAAAATATGGAATAATTATCTTCCTCTTGGGCCTCGCGTCAAAATTCGCCCTTCCATCATATGCTCTCGCGCACGTTGCAATTCGTAGTCTCGTTGCCGCTGCTCTCTTTTTCGCTGTTCTTGAGGCGTCTCCCGATAATTTGATTTTACTTCTCGCAACGCCAACAACCGATCTAAAATTTGTCTTTGTGACAATCCTTTAGTGTTGCTTTTTAGAAATCCGGCAATATTTTCAGGCGTAAGAAATTCTTCCAAGCCTTTGATTTCTTGTTTGGCGATAATATTGTTTAATTCAACTTCCAGACTTTCATCAAAATCAGTGTCATCATCGTCGTCGGCCAAACATTCTTTGATTATTTTTAGCAAAAAGCCCTTAAATAACTTGTTTACCAGTCCCATAAAATTGCGTTTGGTAACAGTTTTGTTGTCAGATGCATTCATCAAAGCAAACAGTAGCAAATTTTTAAGATACTTCTTCTGTCGGGAAGACAGTTTCAAATTACTTCTGATTCCCTGTTTTGCAGCCTCTAAAATAAGTTCTCGTTCTTTGGCAAATTTAGTACTCATGGCTGTTTCCAGTTTGGGCGAATATAGTTGGCAAAAATCTTTGCCATTTGAGTATAAACATCTTTTTTAAAGTCAACCACCAAATTCGGAGCCTCTTGAATATCAACCCAGCGATAATCCTTAAATTCCACTTCTTCAGGGTGAGTGCGGAAATTTATTTCATCATCGTTTCCGTTAAAGTAAACCAGAACCCAGTGCTGATCTTGACCAACATAAGGACTGCCTCGACGATGAAAGGCTTTAGATATCTGCGGTGGAAAATCATAGCGTAGCGGTTGAGGAAGTTGGGCTACAACTTCAACATTGGTGAGGCCGGTTTCTTCTTGCAATTCGCGTTTGGCGGCGGCAATAATTTTTTCTCCCGGCTCAATGCCGCCTTGCGGATACTGCCAACGCATATCCGTTTTGTCCGCTCTGGCGCACATCAATGTTTTGCCGGTTCGGTTAAACACCACAATCCCTACATTTTGGCGATACAAACCCATCATTCCATAACCAAATTAGAAATCGGAACCAAAGCAAAAGGTTTGGTCAGTTCCAAAGTTTTTGCCTCTTCATAAGAAACTTGCGGAGAAAAGCTCTTAATCCACTTATACACTTCTACCACCGCCACCGGTTTAGGGTCAATCACCACCACAACCTGACCCTTGCTAAACGCAATTTCTTCAGCGCGTTTAAGCTCGGCATCAATATGAGCTTTACGAAAATCTTTATCTATTACAATATCGGCCTTGCGTCTAGCCAATCCTTTGCCGGCAATTTTCTCCAAGTTATCTCCGGAGGTGGCGTCAATCAACAACAGTCCGCGTTTTTGCAATTCTTCCAGCAATGTGTTTAATAATTCAGCATTATCTTCGCTAACCAGTCCGTCATTAACCACCACACCGCCGACGGGAGCGCCGGTAGATAAGCTTTTTTGCAAGCGCAGTAAAGCTTCTTCTTTAGTGATGGTAATGCTCATAGACATAGGGCCGTTGTCGGATTTTAAGAAGTCAGTAGAAGATAGTAGTAAATCAGCATAAGTCTCGTGTCCGGATTGTCTGGCCTGAATAAGTTTGTTGCCGGTATCTGAGGCATATGGAGAAATGGATAAGGATACTTCCGAATCAAAGCTCTTTACGATTCTTTCCATTGATAGCGGATCTAGGCCAAGACCTTTGATTATCAAAGCAACCTTTTTAAAATTAGGCTGAATTCCAACGCTCTTTCCATATTCGTTCCATGGCTTTCTTCCGTCTTCAGCAATTTTTGGTAACACTAAGGAGCCAAGATTTTCGCTCATGGTTTCATCAATCTCAACATGGCGCAATTTCTGCGTTGGCTCTTGCAGAGGCAGTTGGTTGAGATTAGGAATTTGAGCAATTATGGTTTCTAAAGTTTCTTCTTTTGCTTGTGTTTGGGCTGCTGGCGGCGGCAGTTGCGATGAGCTGTCGGCCGAAATCATGGTCTTATTGCCTTCTTTTAGTTTTTCGGGCTTGGGCAGAGTCAGCACAAATTTTGGAGCTTTGTTGTTTTTATCAAACATCAGCTTGTCAATTTTTGACAGATAAACCGGTTCGCTCTTTTCATCGGCAAACCAATAACCGACAACAGCCACCGCCGCGGTGGCGGCAATTGCGGCTATTGCCAAAATTTTATATGAAGTTACTTTATTTACCAAAAAAAGTCCTCCTATTGGGCTGATTTGTATATTCCTAAAGCCTTCACCAAATCAACCGCTCTTGAGAGTTGGTAATCCTTGCGCCAGTCGTCGTCTTTGGGCTTGGCGTTTTTGGTTTTAGCTTCAGTATCGGCGGTTTCATTTTTTAGAGCATTGCTATATTCCGCTTCGCTAAAATTATACCCCTTATCAATTTCTTCTACTTTAGCGGGATGAACCTCAACATCAGGTTCAATGCCCTTTGCCTGAATAGATCTGCCGGAAGGCGTGTAGTAGCGGGCGGTTGTCAATCTCATTGCGCCATAAGAACCAAGCGGAACCACCGTTTGCACACTGCCTTTGCCAAAAGATTTCTCGCCAAGCAAAACAGCTCGTTTATGATCTTGCAAAGCTCCGGCGACAATTTCTGATGCCGAGGCCGAACCATCATTTATCAACACTACAATCGGCAAACCATTGGTTACATCGCCGGCGGTTGCCGTGTAACGAATGGTGTCTTCCGGATTGCGCGAACGAGTAGAAACAATTTCTCCCTGATCCAAGAACAAATCAGATACCGCAACCGCCTGATCAAGCAAGCCCCCGGGATTATTACGTACATCTAAAACAATGCCGCTGATTTTGCCTTTTTTGTCCTTAAGGGCTTTTTTTATGGCTTTTTCAACATTTTTATCAACGTCTTCGCTAAATGAAGTTATGCGCACATAAATAACGTCATCGGCTTTAATGTCATTTTTAACAGATTGAATTTTAATTTCTTCACGCCTGAGGGTAACATCAAACGGCTTAGTGTCTATACGGCGAATAGTTAATTTTACTTTGGTTCCTGGTTTGCCTCGCATTTTATCAACCGCGTCGTTCAAAGACATTCCCACCACGTTTTCACCATCTATGTTGGTAATATAATCACCGGGTTTTATTCCGGCGCGCGATGCCGGTGTGTCATCAATGGGCGAAACCACCTTAACCACGCTTTGTTCCATGGTTACTTCGATTCCCAAGCCGCCGAATTTGCCTTTGGTTTGTTCGTTCATATATTTAAAGTTTTGCGCGTCCAAATAGCTTGAATGAGGATCCAAAGACACCAGCATACCGTTGATAGCTGCTTCTATTAGTTTTTTGTCATCAACATCTTCCACATAAGTAGCTTTGGCTCTTTCCATAACCTCGCCAAATAAATTTAAGAGTTCATAGGTGTCTGCTTTTGGTTCGGGTTTGTTTTCAGTTTTTGCCCAGCCACTTGCGCTCATCATTACCAAAACGGATAAACATAAAATTGAAAAAATAGATAACTTTTTTGTCATTGTTTTGTTCCTACCCCATAGCTCTTAACTTTTTATCCATGCTGCCGGATTAATCGGTTGATTATCCTTGCGAATCTCCATATACAATTTGGCGTCGCCGTCAGTTGGCATTTGTCCGACAGGTTCTCCCGCCAAAAGCATTTGCCCAACTTCAACATCCATGTTTTCCAGTCCAGCCAAAAGCGACAAATATCCGTCGCCATGTTCAATAATAATCAGGTTGCCATATCCGCGAAAGGGTCCGGCAAAAATCACCGATCCGTCAAACGGAGCAATCACCTGAGCCTGATTGCGTGTACGAATAGTTATTCCCTTGGCTGACACGCCTTTAACCAACTGCTCTCCGTACGCGGTAATAATCTTGCCTCTGGCGGGCATTGGCAATGTGCCTTTGGCTTGCCTAAAACCAGTGCTTATTCCAGTTATAACCAAAGGTTGCGATTTAATCAAGTCGGCAGTTTGAGTTTCTTCACGATTCTTCTCCGCTTGTCTTCGCGCTTCTTCCTGCCGGCGTTTTTCTTCTTCGATTCGTTGTTTTTTCAGACGCTGTTTTTCCAGCCTGCCCAGCAAATCTCGCAAGTCATTGGCTTGAGATGCCAAACGATCAATATTCTTTTTGGCCTTTTCGCTTTGAATTTCTACGGCGTTACGCATTTTAGATTTTTTTTGCACCAAAATTTTCATTCGCGAATGTTCTTGTTCCAAGATGCGTTTTTGTTTGGAAATTTGCGCAAATTGTTTTTCTATAAGTTCTTTTTTCTGAGCTATTATTGCCAGTTCTTTGCGGATTCGACTGGCGTTTTCTTCCAAATAAGGCACAGTCTCGCGTAAAAGCATGGCGCTGCGAATAATTTCAACCGGAGTCAAGGGCTGCACCAATAGGGCCTCTGTTGGCTTGAGAGCCAGATTTTGCAAAGCCGCCAAAGTGCGAATAAGATTGTTGTCTTCCTGATTAAATCCTTTTTCGGCCTCCGCAAGACTAATTTTCAGCTTTTCTAGCTGCCGTTCCATTTGCGAAAGTTTTTCTTCATTGTTTTGAATAAGCTTTGCCGCTTTAATCATTTCTCGGCTGACAGCCGTCAGTTCCAAATTAATCTGGGTAGCTTGAGCTTGAAGTTTTTTGTGTTCCATACTTTGCTGTTGGACTTTTTGTTCCATTTTTTCCAGCTCAGAGGTTGATACCGCCATAACCGCCGGCGCCGCAATCATTAAGATTGCGGCAGCCAAAAAACAATATTTCAAAGCGGTTACAAGTCTCATAAGCGTTTACTTAACCAATAAAGAACGACCAGTCATTTCCTTTGGTTGTTCAAGTTCCATAAGTTCAAGCATAGTGGGAGCAATGTCGCACAAAGCTCCGTCTTTCAGACCTTTCACACCGCTTTTATCATTGACCAAAATAGCGGCAACTTTGCCTACCGTATGGGCGGTATAAGGTTGTCCGGTTTTTTCATCAACCATTTTTTCGGCGTTACCATGGTCGGCCGTAACAATCATCACTCCGCCGACGTCTTTAATCGCTTTTTCGACTTTGCCCAAACACTCGTCAACCGCGGCAACAGCTTTAAGCGCGGCCTCCATAATGCCGGTATGGCCGACCATGTCGCCGTTGGCATAATTGCAGATAATCATATCAAAGCGCTTAGACTCAATGGCTTTAACTAGTTGCTCGGTAACTTCATACACGCTCATTTCGGGCTTAAGATCATAAGTGGCAACTTTAGGGCTGGCGATAAGGATTCGTTCCTCACCCTTAAATTCCCGCTCCTCGCCGCCATTAAAGAAAAATGTGACATGAGCGTATTTTTCGGTTTCGGCTATGCGCAACTGAGTCATGCCGTGGTTGGCAACCACTTCGCCCAAAATATTGGTCAGTGGCTCCGGCGGAAACATTGTGTGCATAAAGCGATTGTGATCGACCGAATATTCAGTCATGCCTACATGGTCGGAAAATTTAACAACTTTCTTGCGGGCAAAACCGTTAAACTCGCTGTCAGCCAAAGCGTATAATATTTCACGAGCGCGATCGGCGCGGAAGTTGGCCATCAAAATTGCGTCGCCGTCAGCCATACCGGTGTAATCGCCAATTACGCAAGGGATAACAAATTCATCGGTAACTTTGTCGGCGTAAGATGCCTTGATGGCCTCATTGGCATTGGCAAAGTGTTTGCCGTCGGCCATAACCATGTTGTTGTAGGCAGATTCAACTCTATCCCAGCGTTTGTCGCGGTCCATAGCATAAAAACGCCCTTCAATCGTAGCTATTTTTACATTCAAGCCAGCTACGGATTTTTCAAAATCAGCCAGATAATTAACGGCAGATGACGGCGGAGTGTCGCGTCCGTCCAAAAAGGCGTGAACCCACACTTTTACGCCGGCATCGGAAACAATCTTGCACAGAGCCGCAATATGCTCTTGTGAAGAATGTACGCCGCCCGGAGACATCAATCCCATAATATGCGCTGCTTTGCCATTAGCTTTCAGAGTTTCTATCATGTTAACCAATACGGGATTTTTTGCCAAAGAGCCGTCTTTTACGGCCTGATCAATTTTTGGCAGATCCTGCATTACAACACGTCCGGCGCCGAGATTGGTGTGTCCAACCTCAGAGTTGCCCATTTGTCCTTCAGGCAAACCAACGGCCAGACCATAAGTTTCAATTAGGCTATGCGGATTGTCGGCATACATACGATGCCAATTTGGGGTGTGACCCATTTCTATGGCATTATCGGAAGTTTTGGGTTCTCTATAACCCCACCCGTCCAAAATCATCAGTAATACAGGTTTTTGTCTCATTTTTTCCTCTTTCTTAAAAAAATTTTTTCTGTTCAATATTATATATAATAAAAGTTATTAGAAAAGCACTATTTTTGAGTTTTTTAGTGCATAATTTTTTGCCAAATTACCGCCGGCAGTCCCGAGCCGTAAACTCCTTTCATCGGTGAGTTGTCATCATTTCCAAGCCATACGGCAGCGACTAATGTGTCTGTAAAACCCACAAACCAGGCGTCGCGGTTATCTTGGCTGGTGCCGGTTTTGCCAGCGGCAAAACGCCCGATATTTGCCCGATGTCCGGTGCCTGATTTTATAACTTTTTGCAACATCTTAGTAATGTCTTCTACTGCGTTGGCGTCAAGAATTCGCGTTTTTTCGGTTGTCGCTCGTTGATATAGCTGATATCCGTCGCGACTGTATATTTCTTCTATGGCGTGCGGCCATACCGCGTATCCGCCGTTGGCAATGGTTGTGTAGGCGGTGGCAAGGTCCAACACTGTAACCTCAAAAGTTCCCAAAGCTAAAGACGGAGTATTTTGCATCGGCGTGTTTATCCCCATTTTATGAGCGTTGCGAATAATGTCTCGTCCAGACATTTGTTGAGCCAAATTAATGGTTGCCAAGTTTAGTGACTTTGCCAAGGCGTATTTGAGAGTAACCGAACCATAATATTTTTTATCATCATTTGCGGGCTTCCAGCCTTTTATTGATATCGGACGGTCTTCAATTTTATCATCAGGTTTCCAGCCATTTTGCAGAGCGGTCAGATATACAAACGGCTTAAACGCGGAGCCGGGTTGCCGCTGTGCCGAAATCGCCCGATTAAACTGGCTTTGGTTATAGTCTGTTCCGCCGACCATAGCTTTAACCGCGCCGCTCATATCCATAATTACAATCGCGCCTTGACTAACATTTTTATCTTTGTTGGCATTTAGACTATCGCGTAAAACTTGGGTTGCCTTTTCCTGTAAATCCTGATTCAGAGTGGTGGATACATAAATATCATCATCTCGTTCGCCAATATAGGCGTTTACTTCTTCATAGACCCAGTCTGCAAAATAGGCGGCGCCGATAACTCTAGCGCTTTTGCCTTTTCCCAGCGGCATTTTCAAAATTCGTTCTTTGTCTGCCGAGCTTATCAACCCGCTTTCTTCCATGATTTTTAATACGACTTTGGCGCGTTCTACGGCTCGCTGCGGCGAAGCCAAAGGATTATAGCGTGACGGTGCTTTTAGCATACCGGCAATAATCGCCGCCTCCTTCATGTTCAAATCTCGAGATGTTTTTTGAAAATACTTTTGGCTTGCCGCTTCAATTCCATAGGCTCCTGAGCCGAGATAGACCCGATTAAGATACAGAGTCAGAATCTGTTCTTTGCTAAATTTATATTCCAGCCAAAAGGCCAACAACAACTCTTGAGCCTTGCGACGCATACTTTTTTCGGAGGTTAGAAATAGATTTTTAGCCACCTGCTGAGTAATGGTGCTGCCGCCTTGGGCGTATCTGCCGGCAAAAATATTTGCTATCATGGCGCGGCTGAATGATATCACATCAAAGCCGAAATGCTGATAGAATCTGCGATCTTCGGTATAAACTATGGCGTCTATCACATATTGCGGCAATTCCTCTGAGCGCACAACCTCAGAATAAACCGTGCCAAAAGTTTGAATCTCGTTGCCATTGTCGGCAATAATTGTGGTTGACGGTTGTCTGGTGCGATTAACCGCTTCCTCCATGTTGGGCATGGTCACAATGCAATAGCCAAGATAAGCCAAAAAAGTTATCACCAGAACCGCAAAAATTTTTAAGATTCTCCGCCGATTCTTAATCCGTTGTTTTGACTCTTTTTTTCGAGTCTTTTTAGTCTTTTTTTGAGCCTTTGTCACGAGTCCCACCTCTTTAGGTCTTGTCAGATATTATAAAATCACGTATAACAATAATCATTAAATACCACAAATAAGTTAAGGAAAATTTTATGTCTAAGCTTGCTGTTAATGTAAATGACGAACTCAAGTACAAGATTGAAAAGATCGCTCAAAAAAGCGGGCGCAGCCTTGATGATTGTGTGGCTATTGCTTTGCGAAATTATGTTGAAGAATATGAAGATGTTTATCGCACTGATTTATGCGCGGTAGATAATCTTGAGCGTAGTTTCTTTTTATCTATTGGCGAATAGCTTTTTATCCTTTATATTAAAAACAGTTTTTATTGTCCTTGTTTTAAGGAAGGTTTTTCATGCCTAAAAAAGTCTGTCTGATTGATGGTTCTGGCTATATTTTTCGAGCTTTTTACGGGTTGCCGCCTCTTAATGCTCCGGACGGCACGCCAGTAAACGCTGTTTACGGTTTTACTAATATGTTTTTGCGATTAACCACCAAAATCAGCTGTGATTATTGTTTGGTGTTGTTTGATGCTAAAAGGCAAAACTTTAGGAATAATATATTCCCTGACTATAAAGGCACGCGTAAAGAAATTCCTGAGGATTTGATTCCGCAGTTTGCGATTATTCACAAAGCGGTGGAGGCCTTAAACCTTAATCATCTGGAAATGGAGGGCTATGAAGCCGATGATTTGATAGCTACTTACGCTAATCAGGCTCTGTCCATGGGGTGTGAAGTAGTGGTGGTTTCCGGAGATAAGGATCTTATGCAGCTGATTCGCCCCGGAGTTGAGTTTTATGATCCGATGAAAGATAGGTTTTTTACGCCAGAAGATGTCAAAGAAAAATTCGGCGTTTATCCTGACCGAGTGGTTGACGTTCAGGCTCTCTCCGGTGATGCTACTGATAATGTTCCCGGAGTTCCGGGTATTGGCCCAAAAACGGCGGCGCAACTGATTAACGAGTATGGTTCTTTGGAAGAAGTTTTGGCGCATGCCGGAGAGATAAAACAGGAAAAACGCCGTCAAACATTGCTGGATAATATTGAAAATGCCCGTGTGTCTTTGCAGTTGGTAACTCTAAAAGCTGATGTTCCGGTGCAACATTGTCTGCAGGAATATGTTTGTCGCTGTCCGGAAGCTGAAAAGCTTTATGAGTTTATCAAAACTTATGCTTTTAATACCTTGAAACCTCGTATCGACAAGTGGATATCTGAACGCTGTTCAGATATTGCCGACAGAGGTCTGAACGATGTATTTAAATCGGTGAAAATAAACTATGAGTTAGTTAATACCGAGGCAAGGTTGCAATATTGGGTTGGGCAGGCTCTAAAAAAAGGCGCTTTTGCTATTGAGGCTGTTGGTAGTGGCAACAATCCGAATTTTGATGATATTTGCGGGTTGTCGTTGGCGGTGGCGCCGGGGCAGGCGTGTTATATTCCGCTTGGCGGCGCAAATGCCAAATCAGCCAACTTAGATTTGTTTGCAACTGCGCCTAAGCCGGAGCAGATTACTTTTGCGACAGCGGCCAAATATCTTAAACCCTTGTTGTCTGATCCGGCCGTGTTGGTTATCGGTTGCGGTCTAAAAACCGTTTGGCACTTTTTACGGCAGATCGCCTCTGATGTTGAAATCATGGCGTATGACGATGTGTCGATAATGTCATATGATTTGGATAGTTCCGAATATGGGCATTCTTTAGCGGAATTGGCTAATCAGTTCTTTGAGGTTGAATTGGCAAAACTTGAGGATTTGCTGGGTAGCGGCAAAAACAAGCTAAAGTACAACCAGTTGTCTGATTCTGCGGCGTTGCAATACATGGCCGAGCGGGCTGATTTTGTTTTGCGGTTACACCCGTTGCTTAAAACTCGTTTGATTGCCGAACACAAAGTTGCGATTTACGAAAATTTTGATCGTCCTTTGTTGGCCACACTTTATCAGATGGAAAAAAATGGCGTTTCCCTAAACGCCAAGGCCTTACAGGAGCTGAGCGTCTATTTGGATGGGCGAATAGCGGCGTTTGAGCAAGAGGCTTACCAAATAGCCGGTGAAGAGTTTAATTTGGGTTCGCCCAAACAAGTTGGCGAGGTTTTGTTTACCAAGCAGGGGCTAAAGGGCAAAAAAACCGCTACTGGCGCTTGGCAGACCGGAGCCGAGATTTTGGAGGAGCTGGCCGCCGAGGGCAACCTGTTGGCGCAAAAAATTTTGGATTGGCGCGAACTGAGTAAACTTAAATCCACATATACGGCATCGTTGTTTGCTTTGTTGGATAGTGATTCGCGGATTCATACCACTTATTTGCAAACAGTGGCCAACACAGGTCGATTGTCTTCGGTTAATCCGAATTTACAAAATATTCCCATTCGCAGCGAAGAAGGCAAAAAAATCCGTTCGTGTTTTGTGGCAAAATCCGGTTGTAAACTGATTTCTTGCGATTATTCGCAAGTGGAGTTGCGATTATTGGCGGCGGTGGCAGATGTTAAGGCTCTTAAAAAAGCTTTTGCCGACGGCATAGATGTCCACACCGCCACGGCATCGCACGTTTTTGGGGTTCCTCCGGAAAAAGTTGACGCTAATTTGCGTCGCCACGCCAAGGCAATCAATTTTGGTATCGTTTATGGTATATCCGCCTATGGATTGGCTAAGAATATCGGGGTTGAGGCGGCCGACGCCAAGGCTTATATTGATGCCTATTTTCGCCAAATGCCGGAAATCAAGCAATATATGGAAGATACTATTGCTTTTGCGCGCAAACATGGTTACGTGCAAACTCCGTTTGGTCGCAAATGTGCTGTGCCGGGGATAAACGATTCTAACAAGCGTTTGGCTGCTAATGCCGAGCGTGTGGCTATTAATGCGCCGATTCAAGGCGGCGCGGCCGATATTATCAAATTAGCCATGAATAAGTTGGCGCACGAGCTGCGATCTCGCCAAATGCAAACCAAAATGCTGCTTCAGGTGCATGACGAACTTGTGTTTGAGGCTCCGGAATCTGAGCTTGCTGAGGTTTCTGAACTTATCAAAACCACCATGGAAAATATTGTTAGTCTGGGTGTGCCGTTCAATGCTGAACTTGGAGTTGGCGATACTTGGACCCAAGCCCATTGATTTATGCACAAAACCAGTGAAAAGAAGCGTTTTTTTGCTTGGTTAATCGGATAATTTGTTGTATGTTTTCTATAATGAAAATCTTAGAAAATATAAGGAAAAACAAGACATGAGTTCAGAAATGACCGCTGCTGAAATAGCAAAGGAAGAAAAAGAATATGGCGCAGATTCGATTAAGGTGCTGAAAGGCCTTGATGCTGTGCGCAAG
Organism: uncultured Alphaproteobacteria bacterium; assembly: GCA_934248075.1. GTDB lineage: Bacteria > Pseudomonadota > Alphaproteobacteria > RF32 > CAG-239 > CAZU01. The sequence continues at coordinate 143,427 of CAKQKH010000001.1, forward strand.
CGCCCCGGTATGTATATCGGCGATACCGATGACGGCTCCGGTTTGCACCATATGATTTATGAGGTTTTGGACAATGCCATTGATGAGGCTTTGGCCGGCTATTGCGATAAAACCGAAGTTATCTTAAACCCTGATGGCTCGGCTACTATTCGTGATAATGGTCGCGGTATTCCGGTTGGTATGCATAAAGAAGAGGGAATTTCTGCGGCAGAGGTTATTATGACCGAACTCCATTCCGGCGGTAAATTCGATAATAACTCTTATAAGGTTTCCGGCGGTTTGCATGGTGTGGGTGTATCAGTGGTTAATGCCTTATCTACATGGCTGAGACTGCGTATTTGGCGTGAGGGCAAGGAACATGTTGCCACCTTTGCCCACGGTAACGTAACAGAACATCTTAAGGTGGTTGGTGATGCCGTAGGCAAGCATGGTACTGAGGTTACGTTTTTGCCGTCACCGGAAACTTTCACCATGACCGAGTTTAATTTTGAGACTTTGGAGCGTGCTATTCGTGAAAAGGCTTTTTTGAACTCTGGCGTTTATTTAAAATTAATTGATAATCGCGGCGCCGAGCCTCGAGAAGTTGATTTTCATTACAGCGGCGGTCTGCAAGCGTTTGTTAATCACCTTAACAAGTCTAAAGCGCCGTTGCATGAAGAAGTTATTTCCTTCAGTGGTGAAAAAAATGATATTCAGGTTGATTGCGCTTTGCAATGGACCAATGCTTATAATGAAAGCATGCTTTGCTTTACCAATAATATTCCGCAAAAAGACGGCGGTACTCATCTGGCCGGTTTTCGCGGCGCTTTAACTCGTTGTATTAATAACTACATTAATGAGAACGGATTGCTAAAAAAAGAGAAAGTCGAGCTTTCCGGAGACGATATGCGTGAAGGTCTGAGCTGTGTCTTGTCGGTTAAAGTACCCGATCCGAAATTCTCTTCTCAAACTAAAGATAAGCTGGTTTCATCTGAGGTTCGTCCGGTTGTGGAGAGCGTAGTCAATGATAAACTTAAGGAATGGTTGGACGAGCACCCCAATGAGGCCAAGATCATTGTTGGCAAAATTGTTGAGGCTGCTACTGCCCGTGAAGCCGCCCGCAAGGCTCGCGAGCTGACTCGCCGCAAAGGTGTGCTTGATGTTGCATCTTTGCCTGGCAAACTGGCCGATTGTCAGGAAAAAGATCCTGCTCTATCCGAAGTCTTTATCGTGGAGGGAGATTCGGCCGGCGGTTCTGCCAAACAAGGACGTCATCGCCGCAATCAGGCAATTATGCCTTTGCGAGGAAAGATTTTGAATGTGGAGCGCGCTCGTTTTGACAAGATGTTGAACTCTGCCGAGATTGGCACCATTATTACCGCCTTGGGTACCGGTATCGGCCGCGATGACTTTAATCCCGACAAATGCCGCTATCACAAAATCATTATCATGGCCGATGCCGATGTCGATGGTAGCCACATTCGCACTTTGTTGTTAACCTTCTTCTATCGGCAGATGCCGGAGCTGATTGAGCGTGGTTATGTATATATTGCTCAGCCGCCATTGTACAAGGTTAAAAAAGGCAATTCCATTCTTTACATTAAGAATGAGCGCGAGATGGATGATTATCTGATTCGCGGTGGTTGTGACGATGCGTCTTTGCTCTTGGCCGATGGCGAACAGATTGCCGGACAGGATCTTATCGGTTTGGTTGAGCAAAACCGCAAAGCTCGCAGCCTGATTGCCACTTTGAGCAAAAACGTTCCTGAGAAAATCATTGAGCAAATGGCTATCTGTGGTTTATTTGATGCCGAAGTTTTGAATGACAAAGCTAAATTACGGTCTGAACTTGATAAATTGGCCGCCCGCCTTGATGGGTTGGAGGCTGAATATGATCGCGGTTGGATGGCTGATGTTGAGGCCGACGGCAGCTTGCTGTTTTCCCGCACATTGCGCGGCGTAACCGAGAAACATATAGTCGGAGCTAACATTTTGGATAGTCAGGAAGCGCCGGTTTTGAATAATATGCGTGATATTTTGCGTGAAAACTTTACTACCGTCAGCACTCTGATTTCTAAGCAGGGGCTGGAAAAGAAAATTCATGGTCCGGTAAGTTTTGTTGACGCAGTTATTGCTGCCGGCAAAAAAGGCATTACCATTCAGCGCTACAAAGGACTGGGTGAGATGAACCCAGAGCAGTTGTGGGAAACTACGCTTGATCCGGAAGCTCGTTCGCTGTTACAGGTGAGGATTGACCGGATGGAAGAAGCCGACGAGACTTTTGCCACTCTGATGGGTGACGTGGTTGAACCGCGTAAAGAATTTATTCAAGAAAACGCTCTTAACGTCGTTAACTTGGATATTTAGTTTATCACTAAAACAAAAGCTCCCGCAATTTGGTTTGCGGGAGCTTTTGTTTGGCTCAGAGAGGTAAAGCCGGCGGCAACTGTAGCCGCTTGAAGGATTGATTGTGATAGCGCTTGATTACCCAATCTACCGTTTGCGGCGCAAAACCTAAGGCGTAAATTGACGCGGTATCAAGTTTTTCATCTAAATAGGCGCGCAAAATTGCATCAAGCACAGAGTATGGCGGCAAAGTGTCTTCGTCTTTTTGTCCGTCCGCCAACTCGGCGCTGGGGGCGCGGGTGATAACTTCTTTCGGCAGAGCCGCCGACACAGTGTTGCGCCAAGCCGCAAGCTTAAATATCTCTGATTTGTATAATCCGGCAATTGGCGCCAGTCCGCCGCAAGTATCGCCATAAAGCGTGCAATATCCCATGGCAATTTCAGACTTATTGCCGCAAGCCAATACCAAATATCCGAACTGGTTGGAAAAAGCCATTAAAATTTTACCGCGAGCGCGAGCTTGAAGGTTTTCCAGCACAATTTGTTTGGGTTTTTGCTTAAAACCGGTCTGCAAAAAAGCGGTTTCCGTCAGGATTAGAGGTTCAATATCCAGCTCTTGATAATCCAGTTGATTGAGTTTGGCAATATTGCGGGCAATTTGCAAGCTCAAATCAGAGGTGTGTTTGGTTTTCATCATAAAAGCGTGAACATGAGATCCGCCCAGAGCATCTGCCGCTAACACCGCGCAAATTGCAGAATCAAGGCCGCCGGAAAGTCCTAAACAAATATCGCTGAAATGATTTTGTTGGCAAAAATCGCGCAATTCATCAACCAAAGTGTTCCATAAGTTTTGCATTAGCAGATTCCTTTGCGGTCAGAAATTAGGTCTTCTATGGTTTGGTGAATAGCCTCTGGAACAAAGTCATGCCACCGTTTGTCGCCGATTTTTATCATATCGCGCACCATGGATCCGGAAACATAAGGAAAATCATAATCAACCCGATTTTCAATTTGGATATTGGTAAAAATATCTCTGAACCATTGAGCATCATATTCGCTGCCGGCATAATATACTTCCGGCAAAGGCTCGTTGGGACAGGCTTCTTTGAGAAAGTCCATAACAAAAGCGCCCCACTGAGTGGGATTGTTAATATCAAACATACCAAGAATTTTCAGACGCTTGGCATCAGGTGAATTGGCAAAGATTTTTTGCAGCATTTCTTTGCGCTGAATATAAGTGTAAGGATTGCGGTCTGTTCCTTGTTCTTGCACTGAACCGAGAATAATTACCGCTTTTTCACACTCGGATAACATTCGTTTGATTAGTTTGATGTGGCCTATATGCGGCGGCTGAGCCCGCATAATTGCTAAACCGGTCTTAAACATGGACACCTCCTTTGCAGCATAATTATAGTTTAACTCCTGAAGATTGCAAATATATTATGTTGACGGGTAACACAACCGGCGCTAAACTTTATTTATCTTAACCAGCGGAAAAAACATGAAACCTATATATTTGTTTGCATTAATTGGACTTCTGCCTTTCTCGGTGCACGCCGGAGAATGGGAATTTGATTTATCCGGTAGCGCCAAAGGATTGTACGGATATACTGATACCGCTCGCCGTTTTGAATATAAGAACAAAGATAATCATGGTATTGGTGCCGGTGAAATTAATGCCGCGGCGATTTATACCTCTGCTGACGAAGATTACAGCTTGGGACTTTATGCCGATTTGCTGGGTGGCATTGACCGTGAATTGCAGAGTTACAACCAGGGCCGCTGGGGTGAAGAGATTTATGCCATCGGAGACAGCCCATATGGACGGTTAATGTTTGGGCAGACTTTTAATGTGGCGGCACAGTTTTATGATGGCGCTCCAATGGTTGGCGCGTTGAAAAACAACAATGATGTGGTTGACTTTATTGCTAATCCGAATTGGCAGCGAAACTCCAAACAAACCAGATTTGCCACGCTGAATTCTGCTTATATCAATACTGATGGCGTTGCCCCTAAGATTAGTTATATAACGCCGGAATTTTATGGAACATCGGTTGGTTTATCCTACGTTCCCAATGCCTATAATCGGCGCGGGCTGATTAATAATCACGCTTCTTATGCTCATAAAAATGGCTATGTCGGAGCGGTTATGACAGATCAGGAAATCAGCGGCATTAATCTTAAAGCCAGTGCTGCCGCGGCGCGTTTTCATGATAATGATGCAGAATATTCGCTTTCTTTATTGTTGGAATATGGCAACTGGAGCCTTGGCGGCGGTTGGCGCAAAACTTACATCGACGGTCGAGATAAGCAAAAGTCTGGTGATGCCAGAATGCCGGAGTTGTTTGATAATTACCGCGAGGGAACCGCTTGGGATGCCGGAATCGGCTATAAATTCGGTCCATTTAAAACCGCATTGTCTTATTTTGAGGCTAAAGCCGAACGCACGTCCAATCAGGATAAAGTCTGGATATTGTCGAACCAATATCAGTTTAATAAATACATTGATATTTATTTGGCGGCGGCGCACGTTGACTTTGCCGGCAATAGCCATGAAATAGCCGACAATAATCAAGGATGGGCGCTTGTCGCTGGAATGGGTCTTAACTTTTGAGGATATTAAATGCCTAATATTTTGTTGATTTCTGATGATGAGCCTTTTGCCGCGGATTTAGCTGGTCAAATTAGCCATTATGCCTCTGACTACATCGTGTTGCCGCCAGACAGCCAAACTGCGCCGGATATCGTCATTATTGATGAAAATATGCAAAAATTGGCTGAATTTAAAGATGCCCGATTAAGGGTGCCGGTATTTTTTCTGACATCTGTTTCCGAAGAGTCGATCGCGGATATACCGGCTGATCATATAATTGCAAAACCCATTGATTTGGCAGCGTTTTTAGACGAACTGCATTCTTGTATAAACCTTTTTGAGAATAGCGCCAATGGCTATATCTCTTTTAATCGCTATATTGTTCGTCCGATTAAAAAAGACATCTTAAATCAGCGCAATCGAGAAATTACCAAGTTAACCGAAAAAGAAGTGGCTATTCTCAAGCATCTATATAAAAATCGCCAACGGATTGTCAGTAAAAACGAGCTGTTGCAAGAAGTGTGGGGATATGCTCCGGATGTTACGACCCATACCATAGAAACTCATATTTATCGGTTGCGGCAAAAGGTTGAACATGATGATCCGGACGCGCAGCTGATTGTAACGGTAGATGGCGGATATAAGTTAAAAGAATAATAAAGAAGAGCTTCCGAAAAAGGAAGCTCTTTTTTAAGATCATTAGTGTTTGCGGAAAATTCTTTTGTACCAAGGCAGAGGTTTGCTAACCTGTTCCTTTGTGTGGTAAAAGCTGTCTGGAATTTCCAACGGCTCGCAGCTTAAAATACCGTTTGAGCCAATAGTCCAGATCTGTCTGCCGCAAGCAATGAAATTTTGCTCGTCGCCATCAATGCCCGGGTCAGTTACCAGTGACCAATCATCAGCCGGTGCGCAAAACAGTTCTTTAAGAACATCTTTGTCAAACGCCATCAGCGCCTGATTGTTTTCGCGTGCGGCAAAGAAGGCATTTCTGGCCACTATGCTTAGACATTTTACCTCCTGCAGCTTATGATACATGCCATAGGCTTCTTTGCGGTAGAAGATCGGCTTCTTGGGATCGTTGGTTCTGAATAGGAAGTATTCTGCCCTTGCTTCATGACCGCAGATATCGAAAATTCGGTACTGGTTAATGCCCTGAGCAAAGAACATGTTTCCATACTCGTCAATGTTCAATGATAGGAATGGAAATTCCTGCACGTCATTCCCATGCACATATGTCGCATATTGGGAATACTCATATGCCCGATATTTACCGCTGGCAACTTTGCGCAAGTAAAAAGAACCTTCTTTCCAACTGCCGAGATTTTTTTCGACCTTTTCATTATACTGCCAGAGATAATAGTTATCTCCGCACTTGTAGATCAGGCCGAACTTGCCGCTGTAATCTATAAAATCAATGGTTCTGATCAGAAGATCAGGATCATTGGATTTTAAGACTAAGATACTGTGATCTCGCTGCTGGCTCAGAAAATAATTTTCACACTCGTGAAAATTGGAGCCTTCGCAAACTCTTTTGCGGGTGAGGTTTTCGGCATCTTCACGATACAAACCCCCGTTAATAATTTTGTATTCCATGGGAATCAAATTTTAAAAAAATTAAACATAGACTTACTAAATAGGGTTGCACAGTAGCACAATCTGGTAATAAAGCAAGTTTTTTGTCTATTTTTAAATTTTAATTTTTATAATTACCGGCACATGGTCAGACGGTCGTTGACTCTGCCGTAGTTCAGTCAAGATATTGGCACCGAGCAAGCGGTTTTGTAAATTTGGCGTAACCCAAATATGGTCTAAACGCCGCCCTTTGTTGTTGGTCTGCCAATTAGGATTACGGTAGCTCCACCAGGAGAATATTTTCTGCGGTTCCGGATAAAAATGGCGCACTGCATCAACAAAATCCAGCGAATTAAACAATCGGGTAAGCCTGCCGACTTCTACCGGAGTGTGAGAAACTATTTTTAATAATTGTTTGTGATTCCAAACGTCATTTTCTGACGGAGCAACGTTAAAATCTCCGCATAATATCATTTTTTGAGCCGCAAGAGCAGATTTATGTTGCTCATAATATTCAGCTATATCGTCTATAAAACAAAGTTTGTGGGCAAAAGCCAGATTTTCAAGCGGGTCGGGAATATCGCCACCGGCCGGAATATAAAGGCTGTTAATTTCAATATTATCAAAAATTTGTGCCGAAATATGGCGGGCATCATGCTTGCCAACCCAATCATGCCTGCAAATTTCTTTTAGTGGAAATTTTGATAATATTGCCACGCCGTTGTATGACGGCTGGCCATAAATAGCCATATGCTCAAAACCCAAAGCTTTTATGTCTGCCAGCGGAAAGTCGTCGTCTTTAGCCTTGATTTCCTGTAAACAGATAACATCAGGGTCGGCAATTTGGCAGAGCTGCCGCAATTCATCTAGCCTGATGCGAATAGAATTGGTGTTCCAAGTAGCGAGCTTAAACGATTCCATGCGATTATTACTTCTTTTTATAGCCTTTGCCGGAAGCTTTCTTTTCCTTAAACTTAAAAATTTTGTCATCAAGCGGAACATCTTTTTGCGTGTCATAAAGCGAGACAGCAACTTCAACGCTTTGAGGATCAACGATTTTCCATTGTTTCAGCTCCATCGGGTTGTTAGAAAACACCAATGTAATCGGCCCCAGATCGCCACCGGCGGTATAATCCAAAGTAATTGAGGTGGAACCGGAATCCTGATAAAAATCAGCAATTTTAATTTTTTTACCGTCAATTTTAATATTGTTGGCTAAAATCAGGCTTGCCGGAATATCATCATAATCAATATGAGTAACCTGTCCGAGTTCGGTATCATTATACACAATAAAATTACCGTCTCCGACAATCAAAACATTTACCGGATCAGCATATTCCATACGGATTTTGTTGGGCTTTTTTATAAACAGCCGACCTTCTGCGGTGGCGCCGTTGCTGGCCATTTGCACAAAAGTTGCTTCAAGACTCTTGATGTTATTTAGATAGGTTTCAATCTTTTGAATATTTTCAGCACTCTGCGCGCGAGCTTGAGTGGTAAACAAGGTTAAAAAAATTGCCAACAGCCATTTTTTCATATTTCAATCTTCCTAAATTGACTTTTACCTGTCTAATATAATCAAATAAATAAATTAGTAAACACAAAGAATGTCCCCTGTCAGCAAAAGCCGCCAGAGGACACCAATGCTACGATTCGAGATAATTATCGGCCGCAGCCGCAACCGCTTTTACTTGACTGCGAATTCTCGGATTCTTTGCTTGAAGAAGGTTTGGTTGATTGGCTGTTTGCCGATGCCGACATTTTGCCGGAATCATCTCTCATATCTTTGCATGACATTAATTTGTACTCCTAAAAAATTAAAACCTTAGTCGCTCAATAGATTTAAGAGTGATTTTTACCGATGCAATAGAACCTAGCCAAAGAGATAAGCCTATCTTTCAAAATTGCGGCTTTTAAAGATTCCGTCTTCAAATCCCTGAATAGAGGGGTCTGAATCTGCCATATCCAAGCGCTTCAAGGCCAGAGCCGCATATTCTTTTTCTCTCTCTATTCCAATAAACTTGCGCCCCAGTTTTTTTGCCACAACCGCGGTTGTTCCTGATCCCAAAAACGGATCAAACACCAAATCCCCTGAGTTGCTGGACGCTAAAATAAGCTTGGCGATTAATTTTTCGGGTTTTTGAGTGGGATGATGAGTGTTTTCTGCCATAGACCAAAAAGGCACGGTTATATCAGTCCAGACGTTTGATGGCGCGGTAAGCCGCAGTTTTTGTCCCTGAGATTCTTGCCAATCTTTTGGGTTCCCTTTTTTGTCACGATACGGAGCTAAAACCGGACGCTGAATTTTTACTGTTTCAAGATTAAAGGTATAGTTTTTGCTCATGGTAAAAAACCAGATATCTTCCAGACAGTTTTTCCAGTTATTTAAGGCGCCGCGTCCTTTTTCTCGCTCCCATGATATGCGATTCTGCAACACAAAATATTTACCGGCAACTTCCGGAATAAATAGCGATGTTTTCCAGTCTGAACAAATATAAATCGATGCCGTCTCTTTTAGCAAACGCAAAGTTTTACTCAACCATTTATCCAACCAGGACATATATTCTCGGGCTTCCATTTCCTTAAACTTGCTGGTGGAGAACTTTTGAGTCAGATTATAAGGCGGATCCACTACCATTAAATCAACACATTTATCAGGCAACAAATCCATGGCCTTAAGACAGTCATCACAAATAATCTGATTCTCGCATTCCTCTAGGGTTAGCGCCGATCTGGGTTTAATTGTTTGTGAAACATAGAGAGCTGTCTCTATCCGAGACAGCTCTATGGTTTTGTTTCTTGGTGCCTTGGTTTTGGAGCTGGCCACGTTAGTCTTCTCCAAATTTGCTATCCAGCAGTTTTTCCACAGCGTCCATTGCCTCGGCTCGCTGATTCCCAGAACAAGTAACCTTTATGGAAGTGCCTTTAGAAGCGGCAAGCATCATCAAGCCCATAATTGAGCTGCCGCTGACAATCTGTCCGATGCGTTCTACTTCCACCACGGCGTCAAATGGCTCTACAGTTTTCACAAAAGCCGCCGCAGCGCGAGCGTGCAAACCTTTTTTGTTTTTGATTTCCAAGTTTTTGCTAAGTGTATCAGCCATGACTATTGTCCTAGTAGTTGCGAAGCGATATTAATATATTTTTTGCCGGCCTCTTGCGCGCCTTCAACAGTATCTTTCAGATTTTTTTCTTTGCGCAGGGTGGCAATCTTAATCAGCATTGGCAAATTAACGCCGGCAATAATCTCCACTTTTGCGCGATCCATAATAGAGATAGCCAGATTAGATGGCGTGCCGCCAAACATATCGGTCAAAACTACCACGCCGTGTCCGTCATCAACGTGTTCAACTTTGTTAAGAATTTCGGCGCGGCGCATTTCCATATCATCTTCCGGTCCGATGCATACGGTTGCAATTTTTTCCTGTTGGCCGACCACATGTTGCATCGCGGCAACAAATTCATTGGCCAAATTGCCATGGCTCACCACAACTAATCCAATCATCTTTTCAGTCCACCTTTATGCTTTTGTTCCATTCGCCCAAATTTTTACGGCGCCAAAATTTTTGAGCAACTCATCGCGGCTTTTGGCTTTAACCAGTTCGTCTGCACGCGTTGATTTGCCCTCAAAAATAATTTCCTCCACGTTGTCAACCGGCACTCCGTAAACGCGCTCCACCATCTTACCTTTAAGCTCGACAATCATCACAAACTCGGATTCTGCCAAAGGTTCAACAGTTTCTTCATTAATGTTGTCCAGCCGAACTGCCAAATGGGCGTCCCTTTTGAGCAAAGCGCTTTTTTTGCCGTCAAACTCCAATACCGGATTATCAGGGTTGCCGTCGCGAGCATCAATAAAAATTGCCAGCTCACCATATTTGTTTTCGATAATCTCGTAAAAATCCTGTTTTTCAATCAGTGTATAATATTGTGTTTCCATTTGTATTTACCTCGGCGGTTGTATAAAATCTGTAAATATCCTACAATAATAATCCAGAAGTGTCAATTTAGTGTTAAAAAGTACCCCGATAATGGAAAAAACAGCATTTAGATTTGTTTGGCATTACATAAAAATTTTCAAATGGTTTTTCATTTCAATGGTTTTTTGCCTGCTGATTGGGCAAACCAGCCGCCAGTTTGTTGCATATTTTGTATCGCGTCTGTATGATGCGGTCTCAACCTATGCCGACACGCCGCAAATGTGGTATTCAATATTGTTTTGTATCTTTATGGCTTTTGCGTTGCAGTTTTTGGGTTCATTGATTATTAACTGCGATTTTTTGTTGGCTTCCCGCGTGGTTCCGAATTTGCGCACCATGGTGGTTAAAGATACTTTTGATTATGTCAATCGTCATTCAATGGCTTTTTTTACCGAAGAAATGGCCGGTAATATCTCTAACAAGGTTCAGCAACTGCAAAGCGGAGTTTGCGATTTGGTGGAGCGCAGCATTGATGCCAGCTGGTCTTATTTTTACATTTTAATCGGCTTGACGATTTTGAGCGCTGTCAGCATCTGGCTGACGCCGATTTTCTTATTGTGGGCAATCGTTGTGGTGTCTTTAGGGTTTTATCTCGGCCGCCGATTAAATATGTTGTCTAAAGCTACCAGCAACGAACAGAGTCGCGCCAATGGGATGGTTGTCGATTCATTGGCTAATTACAGTGAGATCAAAAGTTTTGCCAATTTTAGGTATGAGCGATTGAATTTGTTAAAAGCTCTACGGCTGTTGCGCAAAGCTGAGACCAAAGAACAATTCGGCCACGGGATAATCATAATCACTCAGCATTCTATGGTAGTTATCTCCGCTGTTTTATTTATGCTTTACAGTATCTGGCTTTTTGCCAAAGGGCGTTTATCCGCTGCTGATTTTATTTTTGTAAATACTCTGTTTTCAGCCATGAGCGGCACAATCTTTAATGTTACCTGGACTTATAACGGGCTGCTGCGTATTTTCGGGCGTATTTCTTCTGCACTGGAAACGCTCGCGGTTGAGCCTGAAATTATCGATTCGCCCAAGGCTCGGAAACTGAAAATAAAAAAGGCCGCCATCTCTTTTCAAAATGTCAGCTTTGCATATAAAGGTTGCCCGCAAATTTTTAAGGGATTGAATATACAAATAAAGGCGGGAGAAAAAGTCGGGCTGGTTGGCGAATCCGGAGCCGGAAAATCTACTTTTATCAAGCTGCTGGCTCGCTATTTTGATGTTACTTCCGGCGCGATTCTTATCAATGGCATTGATATTCGTGATGTTACTCAGGATTCTCTTCATAAAAACATAGCCACAATTCCGCAAGATGTCTGCCTGTTTAATCGTAGTTTATACGACAATATTTTATATGGAAAGACTTCGGCAACCAGATCTGAGGTTGTCCGCGCAGCCAAAAAAGCTTCTGCAAATGAGTTTATTTGCCAATTCCCTGAAAAATATGACACCAAAGTAGGTGACCGCGGCGTAATCCTGTCCGGTGGTGAGCGCCAACGTATAGCCATTGCTCGTGCGGTGCTTAAAAATGCGCCGATTCTAATTTTTGATGAGGCAACTTCAGCTCTCGACAGTGAAAATGAAAAACATATACAAGCTTCTTTATCTAAACTTATGAAAGGCAAAACCGTTATTGCCGTAGCTCACCGGTTATCCACTTTGCGTGAAATGGATAGAATTGTGGTTTTGCGCCGCGGCCGCATTGTGGAAGAAGGAACTCACGATGAGTTGTTGCAAAAAGGCGGTTTGTACGCCAAGCTGTTCAAAATGCAGTCAGATGGCTTTGTAAAATAAGCGCGATTAGCTATGCCGCTTTGTTGCTGGCTTCTTGCGGAGAAAAGAACAAAGAATCCTGCCGTAGCGAGGCAAATAAATCTGCGTCGGTCGTGGTTATCCAAGCCTGAGTTCCCATAGCTTGAATCTTTTCCAGTAAAGCTTCTTTTTTTATCTCGTCTAAATGCGCCGCAACCTCATCAAGCAACAAAACTGGCGCAAATCCCTTGTGTAGGGATTGGCATTTGGCTTGAGCCAAAATTATGCTTATTAGCAAAGATTTTTGCTCCCCTGTCGAACAAAGCTCTGCCGGCATTTTTTTCTTGCGATAAAAGACCTTAAAATCAGTGCGGTTTACTCCTTCAGCGGATTCGTTATACTGTACTTTGCGCCGTTGTTTGGCTAGCAAAGAGCGATATTGATCCTCAACCTCAATTGCCGGCATGGTATCAAGCATCTTTTCAATCACACCGTCCAGCTCCAGCCGAACACTTGGAAAAACATCATCTGGCTCATGTTCAATAAAGGTGTTTAATCGGGCAATTTGTTCACGCCGAGCTGCGGCAATCGCAACGCCATAAGCCGCCATGTTTTCTTCCAAACTAGCTATCCAGTGATTATCAGTTTTTCCTTCTTTAAGCAAATGATACCACTCTTTATAGAGGTGGTCAAAACTTGCGGTGCGTTTGGCGTGTTCCATATCAAATGCATAGACAAGACGATCCAAAAAACTCCGTCTGGGTTGACTTCCTCCGCGAAAAAGACGATCCATTTGCGGAGTGAGCCAAATGGCGGAGAAATATTTCCCTAATTCGGCTTGTGAAGAAATTTTTGCTCCGTCAACACGGACGATTCTTCGCTCAAATGAGCGCAAATCATCTTCGTCGTCATCTGTTGATTCGCGAGAGCTTTGCTCCACAGCCGTGCCGATTCTAAAAGAATCTTCTCCGCGCTGAACTTCAGCGGCAATTGCCCAATTAAGCGGTGAGATTGCTTCAGGGCTATATTCGTCCTTTTCTGAAATAACCAATCGTTTTATATCCGCCAATCTGGCTCCGCGCAATCCTCTTCCGGGAGTTAAAAATGAAATTGCTTCCAAGATATTGGTCTTGCCGCAGCCATTCTCACCGTGAATTACAATGATTCCCGGCTTTGCGTTTATGCGTAAAAACTGATAGTTTCTAAAGTCAGTTAAAGTCAGGCGCAAAACGCCTGACTTTTGTTGTTGAAAATCGCTGATATTGTATATCCGGTTGTTCATCTATACCCGCATCGGCATCAATACATAGATGGCGCTGGCATCACTGGTGTCATGAATAACCGAAGGAGATGATCCGTCTGTGAAAGAAATACGAACTGTCTCGCCTTTTACTTCGGCCAAAATATCCAACAGATAGCGGAAGTTATAACCGATTTCCAGCGGGTCGCTTTCATATTTAGCGTCCAAGTCTTCAGAAGCATTGCCCAGATCGGGGCTGGAGGTTATAATCGTAACCTTGTTGGGGTGAGTCAACATTTTGATAGCGCGGGTGCGTTCTGCCACCACCGACACACGGTCAACCGCGGCGGCCAAATCTTTAACATTAAGCTCAAGATTCTTGTCATTTTCGGTAGGAATAACCCGTTCATAATCAGGGTAGGTGCCGTCAATCAGCTTAGATGTCAGCGTAACATCTGAAAGCGAGAAACGAACTTTGTTTTCAGAAATTTCTACCGTAACATTTTCAACCGAGTTGTCGTCCAACAGTTTGCGAATTTCCGTAACGGTCTTGCGCGGAATAATCACGCCCTTAAGATCTTCTGCGCCGGCCGGCAACGGAGTCTCAACACAGGCCAAACGGTGTCCGTCTGTTGCTACCACTCGCAATACGTTGTTGGCGCCCTCTTTCTTGGCGTGAACAAACAAACCGTTCAGATAGTATCTGGTCTCTTCAGTAGATACTGCAAATTGAGTGCGGTCAATAACGTCCTTAAGATCATCTTTGGCCATAACAAAACTGGTCGGAAGTTTGTCGCCGGAAATAACCGGAAAATCCTCAACTCCGATTGTGGAAAGAGAAAATTTAGAGCGTCCGGAGGCTATGGTCAGCTGGCCTTTTTCATCAGGAAAAGTCAGCTCTACTTGCGAACCATCGGACAGTTTGCGGACAATATCGTAGAGCATATGAGCAGGAGCGGTGGTGGCTCCTGTTTCAGATATTTTGGCATCGACAATTTCAGTGATTTCTGTGTCCATGTCGGTAGCCTTAAAGCTGATGCCATCGCCAAGGGCTTCGATTCTCACATTGGAAAGCACCGGAATTGTGTTTCTTTTTTCCACAATGCTCTGAACATGGCTGAGCGTTTTCAGCAGATTCGCGCGTTCAATCGTAAATTTCATTTTTTGCAATCCGTAAAATTAAGTTATTATTGCCCCAATAATACCACAAACTCTCTAAATCAGAAGTCAAATCAAACAATATTCAACAACTTTTTGCAGATTTGGCGTTTAAATCGACAATAAAAAACAACCCCGCTTTGCCGGCGGGGTTGTGAGGAGTTTACAGCGGTGTTTTTAAGCGTCTAAAGTGCGGCGCAAAGTCTCAATGCTTTCGGCTAAAGATGCGTCTTCAACGATCAATTCTTCAACCTTGCGCACCGCGTGCATCACGGTAGTGTGGTCACGATCAAACTTGCGGCCTATCTCCGGCAATGAGCGAGCGGTCAGCATTTTAGCCAGATACATGGCAATCTGCCGTGGGCGAGCCACATTACGAGCGCGGCGAGATGATTGCATCTCTTTAACCGAAATATTGAAATGCTCGGCAACTTTTTTCTGAATTTCATCAATGGTGGTGCGCTTGTCATAGGAGCGCAACATATCCTTAAGCACGTCTTGTGTCATATCCAAAGTTATTTCTTTATCGGACAGAAGCTGAGAATGTGCTATAACCCTACGCAAAGCGCCTTCAAGCTCACGAATGTTAGAGGTGATTTTTTGCGCTAAAAATTCAGCAACTTTTTGCGGAAGTTCAACCCCCAACTGTTGGGCCTTGTTGTTGAGAATGCCCATGCGCAAGTCAAAATCAGTGGGGTGAATGTCGGCAACCAAACCGCAACCCAATCGAGACTTAAGACGAGCTTCGATTCCTTCCAGATCGGCCGGTGATTTGTCAGCCGAAATAATAATCTGGCGACCTTCTTCAATCAGGGAATTGAAAGTGTAGAAAAATTCTTCTTGAGTAGTGTCTTTCCCGCCCATAAACTGCACATCATCTACCATTAGAACATCAACAGAGCGGAATTGTTCTTTGAAAGCGGTGGTGTCTTTGTAACGCAAAGCTCTAACAAATTTGTACATAAACTTTTCCGCAGACAAATACACAATATTGCGGGTCGGATCTTGCTGCTTGATGTGCCAAGCGATAGCGTGCATCAGGTGAGTCTTGCCGAGGCCGACGCCTGAATACAAAAACAACGGATTAAAAGAAATGTTGCGCGATTCTGCAACCTTGCGTGCTGCGGCATATGCGAATTCATTGGTTTTGCCAACCACAAAGTTTTCAAAAGTATATTGCGGGTTAAGCGGAACCGATAAAGAATCGCTCATGACGCCGTCATTACTGTTGGCAATAACGGAGTTAATGCCTGACTGATAAACATTTTGCGGAGCCGGAGTGGTGGTAATTTTCTTAAGCAAAGAACGGCAAGTCGGATTATAAAGACTGGGAGTTTCTTCTGCTGATGCCTGAACAATAAAATTTATGTTCTTAATGGCGGGGTTTTTCTTTTCCCAAATTTTGTGAATGCGATCACTGTAATGGGTGATAACCCAGTTTCTCATAAATCTTGTCGGAACGCAGATATTCATAACGCCGTCCGAAAAAGATCCGAGGCTTAAGGGTTTAAGCCAGCTTTCATATGCCGTATCACCAACCTCATTTTTTAATTGGCCGCAGATCTGCCCCCATTGATCTTGAACAGAGCTGTCATTTATTATTGCTTCTTCAGCCATTGTAACTCCCCAATTAAATCAAAAATTAAATCCCCAGCCGACACGGTATGTTGAGATTTGTCTGTTTTTGACTTTTGTCGCGGCTAAAAGCAATCCCCATTGCTCATAACCAAAACAAACAGTCTCAACATACCATTGTTGGCAGATTCGCCATTTTTATTTATTTGTAAGAGATAATCTGGACCTTCTGGTGGTACGGATAACCGTGGTATTTTCTTTTGCCGATTACTTAACAAACTCTTAAAAAGTGATTCGGATGTTATAGGGGATTAGCAGAAAATACAACCCAAAAAAGTCAGAACAGAACCCGAACATTGCAATTAAATTCCTTGACATAGAGTCCTTGCAGAGTCGCAGAGATTCGCCGATTTTTGGCACAAAAAAGCGCAAACTCCACTGTCTTGCAAAGTCAAGCAAGACTGAAAGTTTGCGCTGAAATAATTCTAAAAAATCGAGCTTAAAGAGCTTTGATTTTTTTGGACAGACGAGAAGTTGTGCGAGCAGCAGTGTTCAATTTATAAACACCTTTGCGTACAGCGCGCATCAACTCAGATTCTGCAGTTTTGAATTCTGCGGCAGCCAGTTCTTTATTGCCGCTCAAAATAGCTGCTTCAACTTTTTTAACGAAAGTGCGAACGCGACTTCTGCGAGCGCCGTTAATAATGCTTCTTTTGTTGTTGCGAATAATTCTTGTCTTTGCCGATTTATGATTGGCCATTTTTCTTCTTCCATCTAATTAAAAGGTTACAAACAAAATTTTAAATGTAATGTCTTATAAACTCTAAGTGCTTTGCAAGTCAACAATAATTTTCGCAAAAAGGCCAATTAACTAAAATTTTTGCGCCGCTTTGCTGAGATTTTCTCGAAATTCTTCGGTGTTGATGCTCAGGCGGCAACTTTTGGTTTCAAGCTCCATGGCGTTTTGCAGATTCATATTTTCCACCTGACGAATGGTTTCTTTGGCCTGACACACCGCCTGATACGGCAATGAAGCGATTCTCATCGCCACGCGCACGGCCTCGTTTTCAAGGTCGGTCAGATTAACAACGCGGCTGATTAATCCGGCCATAGAGGCTTCTTCGGCAGATATGGCCTTGCCGGTTAAAATAGCTTCCATTGTTTTGGCTTTGCCAATGCGTTTTACCAGTTTGGAGCAACCGCCAAACGCCGGAATCATGCCAATGCTGACTTCCGGATAACCGAACTGTGCGGAGTCCGAGGCCAAAATCACATCACATGCCATGGCTAAATCACAACCGATTCCCAAAGCGTATCCTGAAACTGCGGCAATAAGCGGTTTGGCGCAATTGGCAATTTTGGCAAATTCATCTTGCCAGGTTTTTAGCGCAAAACTTTGCATGGCGGTCTCTTGACTTAGTTCGTTAAGGTCGATTCCCGCGGCAAAAAACTGTTCATTTCCTTTGAGTATAATAACGCGAATGTTGTCATCATACTCCCATGTTTGAACCTGATAAGAAATGTCATTAAGCATTTCCAGACTAACGGCGTTTAGAACTTCCGGCCGATTTAGGGTGATAACGCCAACGTTGTCTATTACTTCAGTCAAAATATTGCTAGATTCTTCCATAGCTGTTTCCTAAATTTTGCTTTTAACGGTAATGCGCACATTCAAAGGTTTATCAGATTCTTTAGTAATCTCAATGATTTCGCCTTCACGCTCAAAAATCAAGGTGTTGCCGCGTTTTCCCTGATAAATCCAACCCATCTGCGGCAGAGTCGATTTATAAAAATCCTGCACTTTTTTAAATTTTATCGATTCGCCGCGCAAGACCACCTCAATCAAACGACTTTCTTCATTACCGAAGCTTATGTCGTCATTAGATTGCTGGGTCAAACCTTCCATAATCGGAACATCTTCCAGCCCTTCAATAAACGCGGCTTGAGCGTTAAAGCTGAATATTAGGCAAATTAAAAAAAACACAGTATATTTCATGTCGATTCCTTATTTTTGTTTTTGCGGGCAATAAAAAGTTGAACGTCCGGCAATTACAATTTTACAGATTCCTTTGTTACAAGTGCAGTTCGAACATTTTTGACCTTCTTTACCATAAACCTGATGCTGATTTTGAAAGTATCCCAAACTGCCGTCTGGTTTTTCATAATCTCTCAGGGTTGATCCTCCGGCCTTGATCGCGTTGGTCAGAATATTTCGTGTTGCAGTTATCAGAGCTGCGGATTCCTCAAGGCTGATTTTGTCGGCCGGCCGCAGAGGCGATATTGCGGTGGCAAACAAAACTTCGGAGGCGTAAATATTGCCGATGCCGACGACAATGCTTTGATCTAACAATGCGGCTTTAATCGGAATTCTTTTCTTTTGCAGGCGATTGTGCAGGTACTCGGCCGTCAGTTCTTTAGCAAAAGGCTCGATTCCCAAATCAGCAAAAAAAGGTAACTTGTTCAGTCCTTCGGTTTGAGCGTAAGTAAACAACCCAAACCGTCGCGGGTCATTATAAACCAAGTAGCCATTGTCAGTTTCTATAATAATATGGTCATGTTTGTTCAGCGGATTCGGTAATTGATCACAAATTAAAATCTTGCCGCTCATACCCATGTGCCAAATCAATGACAAACCGTTGTTCAGTTCAATCACAATATATTTGGCACGGCGAGAATATCCGATTATTGTCGTTTCGTTGGCTTTTTGCGCAATGTCTGCCGGAACCGGTATGCGCAATTTGTTTTGCCGCACGACAATCTTGCGGATTCGGCAATAACCGATCGATTTGGCAATCCCGTTTTTAATAGTTTCAACTTCAGGCAATTCCGGCATAATATCCTCAACAAGCACATGCTACTATCCGCATTATAAATAATTTTAGAGAGAATACAATTTATAAAAGTTATTCGGCGGAAAAATCGGATAATTTTTGCATTGCCCTTTGTTTGTAAAGAGGGTATATTGCTCCAATGCTTAATTTTAAATTCTCGGATTGTCATGAAAAAAACAACCAAACGACGTAGTAAATATTTTGCCCCGCAGAATGAACATGCGGCGCACTGCTGTGATTATCCGGGTTGTCAAGAAAAGGGTGAGTATCGCGCGCCCAAAGACCGCTCGTTAAAAGATTATTACTGGTTTTGCCTTAAGCATGTTCAGGAATATAATGCAAAATGGAATTATTACGACGGAATTGATGCCGAAGAAGACGAGCGGCAGGAACAAAGACGCCGCCGCTTTAGGTTTGGCGCCAAGGTAAAATATAACTTTGGTTTTGATATTAACGGCAATTTTGAATTCTTTGATGATTACAGTCCGGATTATTCCATTATCAACGAAGCCCGTTTTTCAAAAGATGAGAGAGCTTGTTTGGAAATAATGGAATTGGATATTAATGAAATTAATGCGGACAACCTAAAAAAACAGTATAAAAAAATGGTGAAAAAATATCATCCCGATGTTAATCCCGACAACAAAGACGCTGAAGAAAAATTTAAGATTCTTTCAACTGCATACAAAAGTTTGTTAGCCAAATTAGGCTGTTAACCTGCTCTATTTCTGTTGAAAATTAAGCGATGATGCTAGAGAAGTTGTGCTATAATGATATTTTGTAGCAGAGTTATGTCCGCACTCTATCTGATTTTTCCCCTTAAAATTAAGGGGAGGAATCTGATTGTGCCGGATTTCAACCACAATACTGTCATTCTGGCGCTGCCGAGCCGGCAGGGGCAAAAGCAAGAATATACTCGCAACTCACTTTGTTCGTTGCTCGGAATAGTGTCAGATTTTAACCACAATACTGTCATTCCGGCGAAAGCCGGAATCCAGTAAAAACAATAGCCGATGTCATTGCGCGAACGGCGATTAGCCGTGAGAAGCAATCCATTTTTATCAAGAAACAATAAGATGGATTGCTTCGGTTCACTCAGAGTGACAGTGCCGTTCCTCATTGTCATCCTGAGCGGAGCGAAGGATCCAGTATTAATGGACTCTTCGTTGCACTCAGAGTGACAGAGCCTACTTCTCATTGTCATTTTCCGGCTGATTTGCCTTTTTTATAGCAATTTTGCAAAATATCTTGTTGAAAACTGCGGGAACGGCTTGGCTTTTATCGTCAATATACCATAATGACTTGTGGTATGTTAACGAAAGCCGGAGTTAGGGAAAATTGAGCGGCAACATCAGCCTCACCGCGAGTATGCGGAGCAATTTGTTGAGCCTGCAAAATATCAGCAGGACGGTTGGCGCTACCCAAAATAAACTCGCAGCCGGCAACAAAGTCAACTCCGCAATCGACAATCCCAGTTCTTATTACACTGCCAGAAGTCTTAATAACCGCGCCAACGATTTAGACGCGCTTCTTGACTCCATGGGGCAAGCAGTATCGACCATAAAAACCGCCACCACAGCCTTAGAAACCGGAGCGACATTCCTTGAGCAGGCCGCGGCAGTGGCAACCTCCGCTTTAGAAACCAACACCATACCGCCCAAGGCTTTTTTTGAGGAAAAAGTCGGTGAAAATGGCGCGGTGGTCACCACGGCGCAAGAACTCAAAGACGCCGTCGCCGCCGGCAAAGAAACTATTGTCGTCTATGGCAAAATTGACTATTTTACAGACGAATCTTTGCAACTTAATGCCAACCAAAAATTGGTTGGAACGGAGTATTTTACCGGCTATACCGGCAAAGAAAAATTTTCGCAACTCAAGCTGAATACTTGTTTGGTGTTACGTGGACGTTCTGGTGTTTCGGATTTGAATATTACAACCAGTGCAGAATCCACCACTAATTACTACGCTATCATGAGTTATGGCAATAACGCGATTAGCAATGTTATCATAGATTCGTCTTCAACGTTAAGTCAAAACGGTGTGTTTTCTGCCGGGATTATTGCCTTTTCGTCAGTATTGGAATTGAGTGGTACAATTATTGTGGATAATAAAAGCAATGTGGCCGATATTCATGGTATATACGGGTATGATGGTGCAACAATAAACAGCAGTGCTGACATCTATACCAATAGTATAAGAACGATGAAGTCTGCCCTAAATATTAATAGCGGCACAATAAACCTGCAAAATGAGGACGCCCCCGGTTTATTAATGCTTAACCGTTCATCTCTATTCGTTGGTTCCGAGGTTAAGCTTAATCTATTCTCAAATGTTGATACATTTAGTTTTAGAGATGATTGTATTGCAACTATTTTAGGACAGGTTAATCTGGAGAGCAAACAAGGAGCTGGGATTAGTATTATGAATGCTACGCTAACTATACTTTCGTCAGCGGAGTTTAATATTAAGGCCTCAACAGGCGTATTTGATATTAAGCATGGAAACCTGAATTTATCAGTCGGAACCAATCTTAATATCCAAGATAAGGCTGGGGAGGCTTACCTTACCATTGGTCAATACCTAAACATATCCACATATGCAAAATATACCAGCATGGATTTAAAAAATAATGCGGCTATGAACGATAATCCGGCTCACCAAAAAATAAATTGGAACGAGTGGAAACCGGCAAAAGATGCGCCGCAAGTTGCCGTGTCAGATGAAGACAGTTCGCAATATTTAAAAATTGTGAATCAATATGATTCGATAATCAAAGACAGCAGTTACAAGGGCGTTAATTTGCTCAAGAATGAAAAACTGAACGTGCGGTTTAATGAAAAAGGCAACGCCGATTTGGACGTGTCCGGCAAGGATATGTCAGCCGGAGCGCTGGGGCTGAATACGGTTGATTGGGGTAATCAAGGCGATATTGCCCAAAGTCTTAAAGAAATTGCCGGCGCTTTGAAAAGTATCCGCGCCTTTACTGCTGAATTGGGAAATAATTACAGTATCATTACCAATCGTCAGGAATTCACCGAGAATTTGATTAACATTCTGACCGAAGGCACGGATAAATTGACCCTAGCTGACATGAACGAAGAATCCGCTAATATGCTTTCTTTGCAAACCAGACAACAGTTAGCGATTAATTCCCTTTCGCTGGCGTCGCAAGCGGCGCAGGCTGTGCTGAAGCTTTTCTAATTTGCTATTTCCTCACCCCTACCAAGTTAGACGATTTAGGTAGGGGTGAGATAGAATAAAGACTGTCACCGCTCCGAGAGGCGAGTATTCTCGCCCGAGGTCAAGCGGTCTTCCGAGCTTTTTTATAGCAGAGTCTTTGCCACCCCCACCAAGCCTCCCCCGTCGATGGGGAGGAGCCTGATAGTGCAGGGGTGTAAGTCTGGCACAATCTCGAGCAACGAACAAGGTGAGTTGCGAGTAACGGCTTAAGAATGCCTGTGCGGCTTCGCACTGCCGCCGGTGGCTCACCGGCGCTGCCGAGCCGCAGGTGGTGCTAGTTAGTCGCGGAAAATATCTTTGGCTGAAAGATTAGTGCGTGGCTTGCCATCAACTTTTGACTTAATTTCTTTGCTTTTCTGTTGGTTCTTGCTTTTGCTTTTTTGCACCAGATTATCAACATCTTTTTTGCTTTTGCGTCCGGATTTTTTCAGGATCAATTCCGCAACTTTTTTATCATCTGTCGATTTTTCTCCGGCGTTGATAATGTCGTCCACTTTCATTTTTTCCAGCGCCTTAAGCTGCGATTCGTCAGCCGCCAAGGCCATGTTGCGGATTCGATTAATTCCTCGCAACATGGTGACAGTTTCGCCTTTTGAAAGCTTGCGGACACTGGTTTTGGTTTTGAGAGACAGTTCCTCGCTCAAGACTTTTTCCAAAGAACTATCAATAAGCGTGGTGTCTTGAGCATTGCGTCCGGCCACTTTTTTGTTTAGCCCGCTCAGGCCGGCTTCGCGTACCATTTTATCTGCCACGGCGACCGCCTCCAACCTGCCGGCTGTTTGTTGCATTTTTTGATTTTTCAAGGTGTTGCTTTGAACATACAGCTGCTTTTTTTCGTCTTCATAAAGAGCGTTGAGCAAAGAACTGTTCATATCTAAGGGAGCGCCGTCGTAAAAGTCTTCCTCTTCATCGTCGTCATAAACTTCTTTAATTTTTTTGCGAATTTTTTTCAGGCCTTTGGGTAGCTCGGTTGGTCTTGTTGAAAAATCCAACGATACCGGCTTTTTTTCTTTAGCTTCAAATTCCAGCGCTTTTTTGACATCTGTCCTGCGAGTAAGCTTTTCAGTGGCGCCAAAGCCCTTGTTTTTCTTCCACTCAATATTCAAACTCGACGATTCGTCTTCCATAAACAACTCCGTAATCAATGGCGATTTCGCCATGGCTATTTATTGCATATAAAAAGATTTTTGTCAAATATTGCTATATCTTTTGATAGCAGATCATGAGCGAACCGTCAGACAGGTTTTGCGTAACCACGTCCAAATCCACTTTGTCTGAACGATTCAAGATAAAGCTTTTGGTTGTCATTGACAATACATGACCGGTGATTTCTCTTTTCAGTTCGGCCCAATTTTCTTTGGCATCAAAAAAGTCTCTCTGGGAATCTAATAATTCATCTAGGTTTGGCTCTTGATTCAAAAATTGATTTTTACCATTCCAAAGCTTTATGTATGCTTCGTTATAAAAATTTAAACGTCCGTTCGCGCCAAATATCAACACGGCATCAAACAGATTCTCCAAAATTTCTTTTTGCACGGACAGCAATGCATTATATGCGCTGGTAGTGGCCAAACGGTCTGTAATATCTTCATAGGCAAAAATTAGTCCGCCCATTGGATACGCTGCGCGCAGCCGGCGTAAGGTTTTGCCGTTTGGCAAGTGTAGCATGTCTTTTTGCGGCTCAATAATCTGTGAAAATTTCTTTTGTTCATCATTTTTGAACATTACATAATCAGGAACTTCCGGTAACAGCCTTTTTTCTCGGATAGTGTCTAAAAATGCCGCATACGATGGTTCTCTGTCAAACCAAGCGTCGTCAAGTTGCCAAAGTTCTGCAAACGAGCGATTGTGAAAAGCCAGCTTCAGGTGTTGGTCAAACACGGCAAATGCAGTGCCTAAAGTTCCCAAAATTTCCAATTGCGCGTTTTGATGCAGCTTCAGGTTGCGTTTCAGCTCATCTAATTCGTTGGCGTCAACCAAAGTTCCGGCGGTGTATATTTTATCCAGACTTTCCTCGGCATGAAACGGCGTTTCGAAGGCCTCCATAACCATACGCTCTCCGTTTTGTATAATGCTCACGGTTGACTGGCGGCAACGATTGGCGGCATGGGCGATTTTAGCCAGATTTTGCGAGACGCTGTCGCCGCTGACGGTGTTTATCTCAGCTCCTTCGCGCAAGGCGTTTTCCCGATTGGCAAAACCTGCCAATTCGGCAAATTTTTTATTACAGTTTATGATTTTTAATTTATCATTGCGCAACCACACCGGAAACGGCAGATTGTCCAGCATATCTTGTAATTGTGTAAAACGTGCCAGCGTGTCATCTTTGGTTTTTTCTAATGATGAGATTCGGTTGGTTTCAAAGCTGATATCTCTAAACCAAATCATGTCGCAATAAATATTTCCGTCGATTCCATTAATTCTGGTGCCGACCAGACGCAAAAATTTGTTAGATGTTTTCAGCATAAACTCATCATCAAAAGACGCGCCTTCTTCTTTAAGCATACTTACATATTTTTGAATTTTTTTAATATCGTCTTTGTAAAAGTTTTTGAGGATATCTTCAAAAGTTGATTTGGTGCCGCCGTCAAGATTCATAATCACGGCCAAGCGCCTTGAGCAGCGCTCCACAATATTGCGGCGCGGATCATTGACTTTTTGATCGGGATAAATAAAAGCGAAATATCCGTCTCTGGAGGCGTATAACGTTTCGGCATAGCGTTCGCGATCACGGTTTAAAAAATAGTTTTTTTGACGCAAGCGCAGGATTCGCAACTGCTCCCACAAAATGACTATGATCAGAAAACCGGCAATAGCTGCAAGTCCGTACCAGAACTCCGGTGCTGCATAATACATATCGTTGATAAGTGTCCAGTCAATCATCTGTGTCTTTGTCTGCAAAAACGGTTGTTTGTTATCGAATCTTAGTATATAAAAACCATTAATCAAACCAAAATTTTAGACAAGTGGAAAAGATGTATATTTTAGCTTTTGATACGACAGCCGCGGCTTGCTCCATTGTTTTGCGGCAAGATGACAAGGTTTTGTCTCGATTCTGTCAGGTTATGGATTTCGGTCAGGCCGAGGTTTTAATCCCGCAAATCAAAAATATGCTTGAACAGCATAATCTCAATTTTGCCGACATAGATTTGTTGTTGGTTTGCGTCGGCCCCGGATCTTTTACCGGCGTGAGGGCGTCTATTGCGGCGGCTCGGACTTTTCCTCTGGCTTGTCCAAATTTGGCGTTGGACGGCGTTAGCGCTTTTGAGGCTTATGCTTTGGGGCTAGATGAAAATGAGCGCGCGGATCTTAATGCTGTTATTATTGAAACCAAACGCGCTGATTTTTATGTGCAGGTGTTTGACCGAAATCTGAATAAACTGACTCCGCCGCAGGCTTTGGCATATGCAGATATCCTACCATTGTTGCGCAACAAAAAAGTTTCTCTGATTGGTGACGGTGTTGAACGATTTTTGAGCCAGCCCAGCGGGCTGAGCCTGCATTGTATTAAAATGCCGGAGATGCTTGATATTGACTGGCTTATTGAGGCTGGACTCCGACACTATCACGACAAGCGGCTCGATTATCCCAAGCCTTTGTATTTGCGAGCTCCAGACGTGACAGCGCCCAAGCGCTAGAAACTAAAACCGCGGCCGTTTTCTTGTCCCAAAAGCTTAAGAATGGTTGATTGAATTTCGTCTTGATGATGAGATTCAATAATTTCAATGATTTCGATTTCCTGTTTATCCAAACGGCGATTGATTCCGAGCGCATCATAATATTGCTTACTGCTGTTGTACAGTTTTGCGGCTTGCAGGCTGTTGCCCTGGGCGTAAAGATGTTGAGACAAATTCTTGCTGGCGTTGGCGACCTCTCGCGCGTTTATTTCGCCGTCTGCAATATTCAACACGTTTTGATAAGCCCAAATTGCTTTGCTGGTGCTTTCAGATTTGGCGTACATATCTGCCAATCTGCTCCACGCCTGAACATTGCGCGGTTGCAACTCAATAGCCAACTCAAAGGCACCGGTAGCCAACATAATATCATTAATCGCGGCCAGATTACCAAAAACAACCGCCTGATCGGAAACCTCTTTGTACATGGCGTCTCTTTTGTTTTCCATGCCAACCGCGGCAGCGCGATCAATATTTGTATCCATTAAAGCTTCCAGCATTGCCAAGGCTAAAGTGGCGTCGCCTTCGGCAATATGATACAGAGCAGTCGTTTCATTGGGCAAAGAATCCCGATTCGCCAACTTGTTAAATTCCTGCTTGCGGCATAGATTGATAAAGTCTTTAATCGTGCTTATCAACTGCAAAACATCTTCTTCCGAACTCATATAATGGTTGCGAAACATGATTGTTTGGGCAATCTTCAAATCATCTACTCCGCGGCCGAGCATATCTATAATCAATCCCATAAGCTCATTTAGCGAGCGATTGCTCTGATGATAAGATAAAATATCCGGTGATATCTGCTGACGAGACAACAAAACCTCTGAGTTCTGGAGCTGTCCTTTTTTCCAATCCAAATCAATCACCGGCTCTTTGCTTTGAGCCTTAATGGTATAATTATCTTTATTCTTTTTCTTTTCTTTTTTCGCTTTTTTCTGTTTTTCTTCCTGCTGACGTTTTCGTTCCTTTTCACGATTCTGTTCTGCGGCGTCACGTTCTGCCCGAGCCATGTCCAGCTCTTTTTGCAGTTCTTTTTCCAGTTCGCGCTCTCGTTCCTGTTCTTCTATAATTTGATTCAAACGTAGCTGATCTTCTTCGTCAAAAATATCGTCATCGTTGGATTCGGAAGATTTTTTGTCAGTCGGTTCATTGCGCAAAAAAGCGATAATTGATTTGATATATATAACGATAATCAAAAACAAAAACATTAACAGCGCCAAAATCATCAAGATTATTGACGCCATGCGCAAATTATCAATTCCTGATAGATAGCCGTCGATAACATCGGACAACATATTCAGATGATTCGATATGTTGCCGATAACATCAAAAGACGTAAATATGGTTAGAAGTTTTTCAAGCATACTTTTCAGACCATTTACAAAATACAATTTAAGCTATACTATGTCAAGGAAATACTATAAAGGCCAAATGGTTAATAAAATATAAGAGAAATAAAATAATATGGGGTATTTGTCTCAAAAGAAAAGACATGCGCGGGAGAGCCGTTTTTTGTTTGCAGCGACGATAGTTTTCTGCGTGCTTACGATTGTTGCGTTTTTGCCTGAAAATATAATGGGCATTAAAGGTTGGCTGTTCCAAATATATTTGTTAAATCTTCTGATTTTTATATATACTTTGGTTATTCGGCGTTTTTTATACGCGACATTTCTGACGATTTTTCTGATACTGAATTATTTTCAGATAGCGACAGCCGCGCAAGTTTTCTTTGATACTGATGTTCGCTCCGCCAATGAATTTTCCGTTGTTTATGACCCGCAAGACGTGTTAAAGGTTAGTTCTGCAGAAGTTCTGCGTCAGGGACATTTAGTCCTAAACGAAAAAAACGTAGCTCCTTTTGCCGCCATTGATAAAAGCGGTCATATTTTTACCTTAATTAGAGTTGATTTGCGTCAATCATCGATTCGCGATCGCAACATCGCCCTGCGGCAATTGCAAAATTTTATTTCTGAGCAAGATGAGCCGGTTGTTGTTTTTGGAGATTTCGGTCTGCCGGCTTGGTCACATGAAATAAAACAGTTTTTAGAGGCAACACGATTGGAGGTAAAAAATCATTTGTTGTTTACCGACCATGGTTGCCGTTTCAACTTGTTGCGGGCGCCTGGTTTTTATGTTTTGTCTTTTCAAAACGTCGGCATTGAGGATATAGAGGTGTCGCCCGCCTTGAATAACCAGTCGTATCCGCAAATAGCAATTCGACTGGGCTTTTATTGATTAAAACCGCTTTTCAACATTTCGGCCAGAACATCGGCTCCGGCATCTTGCGCATATTTAATGGCTAGTTCTCGATTCTTGTCGCCGTTTTCCTTGTTGCCGCGACGATAAGACGTCAGCGCTATATTGGCATAATCAATTGCCGCTCCGCACCAGCGTTCGTTTTGCATCTCGGCGCCCAGGGATTGCTGAAACAAACCTTCGGCACGGCGCAAATCTCCCTGACGAAGATAAATGATTCCCAACAGATTATACGCATTTGCGATATGAAAACAGCTTTTGTGTTGGGTTGCTTGAGTGATAATTTGTCGCAACATCTGTTCGGATTTTGAAAAATCGCCTTTTTCCAAATATGCGCGCGCGAGCAAAAATTCCATTTCTTGTTGCGCCGGTAGATTGTGTCGATTCTCATACAGTTTTCTCGCTTTGCCGGCGTAAGACGCAACGCTTCCCCATTGCTGTTGCGCCGCGGCAATTTGCGCTATAATATCATAACAAAGAGCTTCTCCGCGGTTTTCCTGATAATTGCCAAAAACTTTTAATGCGGTTTTGGTTAGCTTTTCGGCCAAAGAGTATTTTTCATGAATTAGAGCGGTTAGGGCTTGTTGGTTAAGTATTTCCGCCACGCCGATATCATCGTCGGCTAATTCAAAAAGTTTTTTGGCCTGGCCAAAAAACTGCTCGGCTTCATCAAAACGCTCTTGCATAACCATCAACATTCCAAGATGTCCGTATGCTTCGGCCTGCTTGGCTTTGGCGCCGATAAATCCGAATAAGTCCGCCGCAGTTCTTAGCATAAAATCAGCCGTATCGGCTACGGCGCTGACCCGATATATGGTTCCGCTTAAAAGATACGTTTGGGCTTCTTCATAGGTTAATTTATGTTTCTGAAAGATTTTGGCGGCGGTCGTTGCTTGCTGTGATGCTGTTAGCAAATCTCCTTCTGCCAAAGCCACGCCGGCTTGTAAATAAGCGATTCTGGCTTGTTCAATTTTGTTTGCGGCAGATAGATTATCCACCAATTCACTCAGACTATTGGTTTCAGCGTTCAATAATAATTGCTCCGCCTTTTGCAGAGGTGAAAATGTACCTTTGCGGCCATAAATGCTCTTAAGCAGATTCGCCGTTTGTTTATCTAACAGCGCTGTCAATTTATTAATTTTGCCGTCCTTAATTTCTGCAAACAGCGGTTGCAATTTGCGTTTGGGCAATTTGTTGAGCGTTTTGGCCGCCTGATAAACCACGCAAGAAGAATACCATTGGCTTTTGGGGTGTTTTTTGAGCAGATTGCGCTCTAAGATTTTTTGAATTGCCAGTTTGCGCAAGTGGCGGTTATATCCGATTAATAGCGCCAACGGAGCCGCCACAACCAAAGAAACTATCAGTAAATATTCCATAAAATTAGCTTTTCTTTACTCAATGTTAGCTTTTATTCAATTATGATAAATCATAACTTATCTCTAATTCGTTGTATAGGAATTTTTTATTATGAGCATTACCAGACTGAAATCAAAAGAGCTTTACACCAAATGCGATCCGCGAAAGTTCAAGTTTTCTACAACGGCCGAACTGGAAGAGCGGTTGTCGGCTCTGGGGCAGGATCGAGCCTTGAGCGCGGTTGAAATCGGTATTAATATTCAGTCTAAAGGTTATAATTTGTTTTGTTTGGGGCCTGAGGGTACCGGAAAAACCAGTTTGGTAAAGCGTGTGCTGGTGGAGGAGGCCAAAAAGCGCCCAACCCCCGATGACTGGGCTTATGTTTATAATTTTGATGAGCCGTATAAGCCTCATGCCATCAGTTTTCCGGCCGGTGCCGCCACAGAATTTGCTAAGGACGTGGATAAGCTGATAGAGACTTTTTCTTCGGTTATTCCCTCAATCTTGGATAGTGAAGAATACAAAGCCAGCCTGAGCATTATCAATGAAAAATATAAGCAGTATAAAGAAAAATACATCAAAATGCTGCAAAAGAAAGCCAAGGGCAAAAGTGTTTCTTTGTTGCATATGCCGGTTGGTTTGGTAGTGGCTCCGGTCAAAAATGGCGAAGTTTTGAGTCCTGAAGCGTTTGAAGAACTGCCAGAAAATGAAAAAAAGAAATTGATTGAAGACCTCAATCAGATGCAGGAGGAAATTGAAAACACCGCTCAAGATATGCCGCAATGGGAAGAAAAACAGCGAAAAGAAAGCAATGACCTTCGGGAAAAATTCTTAAAAATCGCTGTTAAAAAGCCGATTGACGAACTTCATGCCAAATATAAAGGACATCGTGGCGCTAATGAGTTTTTGAAGAGTATTCAAAAACATATTATAGCCAATATAGATGAATTTTTGCCGGTTCCAGAAGCCCCGATGACGGCTAATCCGGACGGCAATGCCGGCGATGACCCTCTGAGCGCGCTGTTTTCTAAATTCAAACAGCCTGAAGAAGATAAATATGCCAAATTCAAGGTAAACGTGATTGTCAAACATGATCCCAACGCTGGCGCGCCGATTATTCATCTTGACCACCCTACACAAGGTAATTTAGTTGGTAAGGTTGAGCGGATTCAGCAGTATGGCGCATTGTTAACTGACTTTACGTTGATTAAAGCCGGCGCTCTGCACGATGCCAATGGCGGATTTTTGCTGATTGATGCTCGCAAGCTGCTGATCCAGCCATACGCATGGGATTCTCTTAAACGAGCGCTGGCTTCCAAAACCATTAAGATTGAAGCTCCAAGCGAAGAGACTACTTTTACGACAATATCTCTTGATCCGGAGCCGATTCCTCTTAATGTTAAGGTAATTTTGACCGGAGACGAAGATTTATATGATATGCTCTCTGAGCGGGATCCGGATTTTTCGGATTTCTTTAAGGTTGAAGCCGATTTTGGCGTTTTAATGGATAGAACTCCGCAAAATGAAGTTGAATATGCCAAACTTATCGGTTCATTGTCTAAAAAGAAAAAACTGCGCTCCCTAAACAAACAGGCAGTTGCCAAGGTTATTGAATATTCTTCGCGTTTGGCCGAAAGCTCCGAAAAGCTGACCGCTCATATTGCCTCCATTGGAGATTTGCTGCGTGAGGCTGATTATTGGGCTCGCAAATCCAAAGCCAATCAGATTGGCAAAAACCACATTGAACAGGCCGTTGAAGCGCAAATATATCGTTCTGATCGCATTAAACAAGCAATGCAAGAACAAATTGACAAGGGTACGATTCTCATTGACGTTGAGGGCGCCAAAGTCGGACAAATTAATGGTTTGGTAGTATATAATTTCTCGCGCAACAGCTTTGGCAAGCCGGCGCGGATTACCGCTCAGGCTCGAATTGGCAAAGGCGAGTTTATCAATGTAGAGCGTGAGATTGACATGAGCGGTCCGATTCACTCTAAAGGCGTGCTGATTCTGGAGAGTCTAATTGCCAATCGTTTTGCTAAATATTCGCCGTTGTCGCTTTCTGCCTCTATTGTCTTTGAGCAATCATATGGCGGAGTTGATGGCGACAGCGCTTCCTCTACCGAGTACTATTGTTTGATTTCCGCGATTACCGGACTGCCAATTAAACAAAGTATTGCCGTAACCGGATCAATCAATCAGTTTGGCGAGATCCAACCGATTGGCGGCGTAAATGAAAAAATTGAAGGGTTCTTTGATGTTTGCGCTCATCATGGCTTGAATGGTGAACACGGTGTCATCATTCCGCGTACAAACGTAAAGGACTTGATGTTGCGTGAAGACGTCTTAAAGGCGGTTGACGAAGGACGATTCCATGTATGGGCTGTTGATACGGTTGATGACGGCATAGAGATTCTTACCGGAATAAAAGCGGGCTGCATGGACAAACATGGTCGTTATCCCAAAGGCAGTGTTAACCACAAAGTTCAAGAAAGTCTGGAGTACTACTACAAACAATACGCCAAATATGCCAAAGAAACTCATGGCTGTATGTAAGTCGTGCCTGTTTGGTAAAGCCGCTCTTTGCGAGCGGCTTTTTTTATAAGAGTTTTTGGCAACAAAAAAACCGCCTGCAACAGGCGGTTTTAAAAAGTGTACTTTAATTAGCGGACAAATATCTGCACTTCAGATGATGTGCCGGATCCGCTCTTGGCTGAAAGATTAATACGATCAGCGCCAACGCCCATATCAATCATATCCTGAAAGATTTGTGTGGCGTTGTTTTTGGCAACGGCAGAAGCGCCGCCGGCTGGGCTAACCGCCACAACGTCAAAGATTACATTGGGCTTTTTAGCCTGAGCGCTGGCAACAGCTTGTTTTAAACCGTCTTTATATTTAACTCCGGCCTTGTTGAATTTGGCTACAAACAGAGGAGAACTGCTGCTGACGGCAGAGTTAGCGCCAAAACGAGCGGTATTTTGGTTGTAGCTCATTGGCACATTATTCACGCCAAAACTACCGGTTTTGATTGCCGAACTGAGATTGACAATCGTGTCATTGGCGGTGTTAACATACTGTTTCTGACGAGTGATATCACTGTTAACCTCATTCAAAAGGCTGTTCATCAGAACAGAAGTCTGGCTGGCCTCGTTTTCCAATACATGCAACTGGCGGTGGTCTTCATCAACGGCGCCGGAAATTGTGTAGGCGGCGCGGATGGCATCTACCAAATAATCGGTATTAGCAGTATCGGCGGCCACTTTGCCGGCCAACTGAGTAAGGGCGTTGGTGTTGGCATTCATAACCTGAATGTTGTTTTGTGCGCTTTCCAGCATAGTAAACATCTGCGGATTACCCGGAGTTGTTCCGACCTGAAGTTTAGCTTCAATCATGCCGGTTACTTTGTGGTACTGCAAAGCATTGTTGATTACGGAGGCTCTTATTTGCTGCAATTGAGTGTTGTTGGCACGGATAGAAGACTGCAGTTGGGTCAGCTCATTACGGAAAGTGACGACTTTTTGGCCGACAAAAGTTCCGGTGTTGCTGCCTTCAGAGATTTTTACCGGTTCAAAATTAGTTGAGCCGAGAGCCGGAACAACATTTTCTTCCCCTTCCGGAGCGGCAACAGCCATATTTTCTTGCTCATCAGAGCCGAACAAAGACGGGAACAATGCATCAGAAGAATATGCGCATCCGCTGATGATGAACATTGCAGCCATCGACAAAGACATTTTGATTGCAGATTTTGAC
This sequence comes from uncultured Alphaproteobacteria bacterium, assembly GCA_934248075.1. GTDB lineage: Bacteria > Pseudomonadota > Alphaproteobacteria > RF32 > CAG-239 > CAZU01. The sequence goes on from CAKQKH010000001.1 coordinate 176,732, forward strand.
ATTGAATAAAGCACCTTTTATTAAAAAATACATACACTTAAGTTTTTTACACCATAAACAATTTTTGTAAAGGTATTTTTATTAAAACCAAGTGCGAAAGATAAACATTTTTGGTTAATTTTGAGTTTATCGGCAAATAGATTAAAATTCTTTTAAATTATTTTAAAATTTTGCTTGCAATTAAAATATAAGTGCTGTAATAACTCTATCTGTTAAAACGATGCGCCCGTAGCTCAATTGGATAGAGCATCTGACTACGGATCAGAAGGTTGTGAGTTCGAATCCCGCCGGGCGCGCCATTAAAAAACCCTCCCTCGTGGAGGGTTTTTTAATGGCGGGGCATCGTCTGGGATTTGAACTCACAAAGAAAGTGAGTTCGGGCTGAACAAATAGGCAGACGGAGTATGCCGGTCAGCGCAGCTGAATTTGTGAAGCAGGCGGAGAGAGCTTGCGAACGGAGCCAATCTCGCCGTTGCCGCAGGCAATCTGGCAAGCACAATCTAAAACCCTCCCTCGTGGAGGGTTTTTTAATGGCGGTGCATCGTCTGGGATTTGAACTCACAAAGAAAGTGAGTTCGGGCTGAACAAATAGGCAGACGGAGTATGCCGGTCAGC
>CAKQKH010000002.1 GCA_934248075.1 uncultured Alphaproteobacteria bacterium
AATTTTCGTAAAACATTTACCGGCGGGCAAGTTTTATTGACTGCCGGTATAAATTCCAAACCAACTGATGATGTTGCCAATATTTTATCAATGGTCAGAAATTTTAATAAATTCACGCCAGATAACGATCCGTATGGAGAGCATGATTTTGGCAGTTTTGATTATAAAGCTGATAAAATTCTTTGGAAAATAGACTACTACGACCTCAACAATCAGTATTTATCCGCAAATCCAGCCGATCCGAATATCACAAACCGAGTTTTGACAATCATGCGAGCAGAGGAATATTAAACTGTTCCGAAGATAAAGTTTATAATTTGACCCAAATTGAGCGAATTGCGATAAAGCTTATAGTTTACCATATTTAAGGAATCCGGCTATCCACGGGTTATTTATGAGTCAATGGGATAGATTTTTCATAATCTTAGTAATTTACTAACCTGTAGTCTTTTATCTTATATATAAAATTGTTCGAAGCGTATCATGGAAAAAGAAACTCTGACTAAAGGTGAAATTGTTATATATACCAGTTCCGATGGTAAAATATCGCTGGATACCAAATTGGAAAATGAAACCATTTGGCTCACACAGGATATGATGGCAAAGCTGTTTGAGACGACACCTCAAAATATTACGATGCATATAAAAAATATCTATGATGATGAAGAATTGGAGCAAAATTCAACTTGTAAGGATTTCTTACAAGTTCGAAATGAAGGAAAACGAACAGTCTCAAGAAAACTAACCCATTATAATCTGGATATGATTTTATCTGTTGGTTACCGTATAAAATCTAAAACTGCCGTGCAATTTCGTAAGTGGGCAACCAATATTTTGAAAGAATATCTAATTCAAGGGTATGCTATCAATCAAAAAGCTCTTAAAGAACAACAAGAAAAACTTACGTCTTTACAGCAAGTAATTGAACTATTAAACCGTAGTATGGAAAATCAGATAGAAACTGTAGAACAAGCTCAAAATGTCAGCAAAATTTTACATCAATATGTTACCGGATTAAACTTGCTTGATGATTTTGACCATAAACGACTTGATACACAAGGTATTACTAAACGCAAGGCTATACAAATTTCTGTTAATGAATTTTTAGATGTTATTGATAAAATGAAAGGTGATTTTGCCAGTGATGTCTTTGCCAAACCTAAAGATGAAAGCTTTAATAGTTCTGTAAATCAAATATATCAAACCTTTGGCGGCAATGAGCTTTATCCGACATTAGAAGAAAAGGCTGCAACATTATTATATCTAATTGTTAAAAATCATAGTTTTTTAGATGGTAATAAACGTATAGGTGCTAGTTGCTTTTTATATTTTCTGGATAAAAATGGCTTATTATATGATGGTTTGGACTGCACGATTATAGATGATGCAACCCTGTTTGCTTTAACGCTTTTGATTGCGGAAAGTAAACCAGAAGAAATGGATACCGTTAAAAAAGTAACCATTAGTATCTTGAATAGAAATAAGCATTAAAAATAAGAAAAATTAGTCCAGTTCGACGTTTTTTATTTTGGCTTATAGTTTATCAGATTCAAAGAATCCGGCTATCCACGGGTCATTTATGGATCAATGGACGGCGTTTTAGCTCTGAAAATACAAATCATACTGTCAAACATTCCGCATTTGTTACAAACAAGCTCGCCAAAAGAGTTAATTCCTTCAAATTTTACTCTGCCTCTCAAGAATCTTATTTCACAGTTGGGATATATAATCTCGTGAAATATCTTAGTAGAGGTAGAAACAGGAAGTAACATAACAACCGTTTTGTTTTTTAGGTATTCTTGGTAAGCTTTTTGTATAAATGCTTCTTTTAATGCTCTGCTATATGGAGGATTAACAAAATTGCAGTTTCCCCAATCAATCTCTAAGCCGTTCCATAAATTTGTATCATGCTTAAATGGGCAAGGATCAAAGTCAAAATGAAACTCGCTATCAAGACTATCATATAAGTATTTAGGAGTTTTCCAGTCATCATTTAATGTAAGGTTACGTTTTTTCATACCTTTTAGAACATAACCTTGAAAGCAAAACAACCTCATTAAAATTGTAAATGATGTTGTAAAAATAAATTGTCGTTAACGTCAAAAACGTTTGCAACCTATCGCCCTTGAGGTCAGAAAGTTAAATTGTCAACTTCTGACATAGCGATGTTAAAAGTTAAACATAATAATACCTATTCACAATGTGCTATAACTATCAATTTCCTTTGATGTTATTGTATTGTCGCGATTCTTTGGGAATGTAAAACAGGTTTTATAAAATTTTTCAATAATTTTAAATATCTTGTTTTTTGATCGCAGGACTCAGTAGATTTTTTCAAAGCAGCTTGTTATAGGCTGATTTTGGCTTGTTTATAGAAGTGTTTTGTTTAAGATTAGTATATTTTAAGACATTTGGCGATAAAACGGTATCATTCGTATAGTTTATAATTATTATGTATCCGGTTTTATGTATTTTATTTTGATACCTCGTTTTTTAAGTAGATTAATCTTGTCTTTATACTCATTGTAAAGTTGTTCGTAATCTTCACGTATTTTTTCTAAAAGAGGTTGGGATATGTAAAGTCCATTATTTGAATATGCGCCTTTATTCATATACCTCAACCAACCCTTTGCTCCCCATTTGGTATTGTTATATTCTTCTTTGGTTTGCAGCATATTGCTGTATTCAGACTGATTATATTCTTTCTTCCTATTACAAACAGATGTTTTTAAGACTAGTCTAACTTTGGCATCTGTTTCTTCATCAAATACTTCTCTAATACCGTGTATATGTGTTTCTTTATCGGTTATATCTTTTCTTTTGTTTGTTGTCTTGTTTTCAAGGATAAATAACATCATCGGTTTAGACTTTGATTGTAATTGATAATCTAAATTACCGTTGATTCGTTTGATGACAACAGCTTTTAACTGTTTGTATGTTAGCTTCTTGTATCTATCTCTAAACTCTTTACTCAAATCTAATGTAAAAGGTTTAAGATCTATAAATTCATTTGTTTCTGCCATGAAATAAAAGAAGTATGCCTGTTTTTGTGTTATGGTTACATCTCTCCACAATGGTAATCTATAAACACTAACTTCTTTTTTATCACCATTTTCATATATATTACTAATATACGGCATGACATCAAATTTATTTTTGTGCCATTTAACTATGGAAACAAAGCCTTTATAAGCGCGTTGACTTTGTTTTTTCTTATTTATTTTCTGTTTTTTTCGCATAAACAATTCCTTTCCTTTTTTTATTTAGAATTGTCATTTGGAAAGAATTTGATGAAAAAAATTTCCATTTTACGATTTTTTTTGCGTACTTTTAAGATTTTGCGATGTATATATAAAAATAAGCCAACCTTTAACATGCGAGTGTCAAAGGTTGACTCGTATTATTCAGTGCTTGTTATTCGTCATCCTCGGGCCCTTCCCAATCCTCGTCAGGAGCTGGAATTTCCAAGCAGATACGTTCAAGCATCCGAGGTAAGAAAATTTCTCCCATAACTTCGCGAATAAATGCTTCTCTGTTTCTAAATTCTTCAGGGATTTCATAAGCCGAAGGTAAACCATTGGTAAGAAAAATCTCAAGCAGAGTCAATGGACGGGTATCTGAATAGGTGCCATCCGAACGAATTCTGCCTGGATGAACTGTCCGTAATCCAAGAATATTTCCATTACCTCCATCAATGGTGTTAGACGGCTTATCCCAAAATTTACGGCCGCCTTTGGCACCAAAGAAACCAAAACCAGACAGTTGATATTTGGGATCATTGTCTTTTGGACATCTTCCCGTAGCGGTATGAGCCAAAGCCTCAGCAATTTTAGCTGCTTTAATCGGATCAGGATGTAAAGGTTTAGCATAGTGATAAGGAATTCCACTGTCTTCTCCTGCTTCTAATGAAGGTAGGTCTCCAATAGCCTTCCATAAAGGCATTGCAAATTCTTCCGCCTTTGGAAACTTCCAGACTCCTTTTCGTGAACCAAGCAGGATACTGCGAACACGGCTCTGAGCCGTCCCGTAATAGCAAGCGTTTTCAATAGCAAAGTTTAAGTTGTAATTCAAACCGTCTGCGGTTAGTTCATCTTTAAGATACTCTCCAATAGTCCTGCCATTCAGCTCTTGTTGTAACCGTGCTGCAATCGGGTGCGTCGATAAGTCTTTGCTCATAGGTAGTGAAAAACCAAAAAATTCTTTTGCGTTTTCAAAGAGAATATGATCAGGTAAGGCATCTTTGATGAATTTAACACAGTATAGCACAATCAATAACCGTTCATCATCTTTCCATTTTTTGCCATGCATGGTGCAGAAACATTGACAAGGAATCGTGCATTTTAATAATTTTGAACCGCTTTCCTTAAAGGCGGTGAGCAATTCATCATATTTATCTTCCAACTTATCGACAATCATTTTAACATCATGTTTTGAACGCATTTTATGCATGGCTGTAAAATAATCGGCGCGATTGGGGTCAGGTTCTAAAGCAACTTTGCAAACTAAACCGTGGTCTTCAAGGTAATATTCATCTGAACCTATGCAGGCCGCAATAGATGTATAAAACAACGGCGTTTTCAACCTGCGGTGTTGACGCTTACTAAACGGAATATCCGAAAAGACTGTTTCAAACTTGAACTTGGCCTTGGCTTTAGTCCCGTTAGTATCGGCAGCTTCTTTTTCTTCATCTGTCAACTCCGGAGGTTGACTAAGAAATGAAAGTGCATGGTTGCGAGACAATGTGTCGTTGTTTGCAATTGCATATTTTAATTCTTTTTCAACCAACTCATCTGTCAAACGGGTCAGTTGTCTTGCTTGAGTGTAGCCAATGTTATAGTCTTCAGCCAAAATTTCCTTTTTGGTGCGTAACTCAGTCAACACTTTATCCAAGTCCGCTGTATTGCGTTGCTTTTTTTCATTGTCATTAGCAGCTTCCAAATCGGTCCGCTTACCCATACGAGTTGCAATTTTGCGAATTTCATTGCCAAGTTGAACTTCACCTTTAAGCCACAGATAACCGTACTCCTGAGCCTTTCTTAAAAAATAAAGACGGGTTTCCGGCGGAAGCTTGTTTTTCTTTGCTAAAGCTCCGGCTGTTGTAGCTGCACCTTGGTTAACTGTAATAAATGTATTTAACTCAGTTAAATTGGTTGGAATAGTTACTGTGGTGTTTGTTCCCGAACACAATTCAACCAATTGGTTTTGAGAAAAATGTGTGCGTTTGGACACTTCTTCAACATCAATATAAACTTGATATGAGTTGCCTTCATCGTCTTCAACAATGTCTTCTATGACTGTTCCTGTTGGTGAAGGCGATGGAGTATTATCATCTCCGCCGCCATCTTTATTCGGATTGTTGTCATTGGTTGCCGCACAAGCAATATTTTGTTTGGCATTGTTAATGATCTTAGACATCGCGCTGTCTTGAATTTCATTTGTTTCAAGAGCACTAAAGTCCGGTTGAAAATCTCCGTTGGAGACTTTTTGTGCCGTTTCCCCGTTTTGGTTTGCGGCAGAATTTATGATATATTTCATTTTATATCCTTTAAAATTATTATGAAAATATCAAACGTTTGATGCCTTGAACCATAGCACAAAATTAAGAAAAATCCAGTTTGTTAAAACATATGATTGTTGAATGAAATAAAATATCTTATTGATATTGTTATATTTTTAATATCTTCTTTAATGACCATAAACCTCTTGTAGGATTTAATTTTAATATCTTTGAAACGACCTTCAGTTCAGGAATATAAAAGAATGCGGAGTTAGGCACCATTTCAATATATGTTAACACCTTTTCTTTTTTATAATGATTAATCGTGGAAACATTACGTTTTAATATTCGAGCAGCTTTTTCCCGAGTGCACCATATTTCAGGATGCTCTCTGATGGTGTCTTTTCTTTGAATAGATAGTGTATAATCAACATTCGGATAAGTCGCTTGATGGAAAGCAGATTCTAGCAACTTATTAACGTCTTCTTCATTGAATAGGCGACCATTTTCATTAATCGGCTGTATAAGGCCTGCTTTTTTTATTTTACGAAGCGCAGTTAATGAACATTCAAGAGCTTCTGCAACTTCGTTACCAAATAAGCCGTCTCTTCCATTAGTAACTGTGATTTTTTTAGGTGTATTGCCGGTTACTTGGGCAATAGTTTCAAGCTTTGTTAAATTATCATAAATTTTATCTATGCATATAATCAGATTGTTAAGCTCATCATAGCCAAGATATGGCGTCTGTTTACTGGCTAAAACTAGTGATTTTTCATTCAAAAATTTATAAAATGCCAATAAAGCTCTGGCTATTTGTCTTGAAGGTTTCTCTTTATACCGTAAATGTAAATAGATATAGGGCTTAGTTAATATTTCGGGATTATCCGATATTATCGCGGTAACCTTATCAAAAAATGTAACCAAATCGCCAGAAATTATATTTTGCATTTTTGCCAGTGCATATAACTGAGGCAAATCTTCAATTTTTATGTCATTTTCGGTAAACTGTTTAATTATAAACTGAAAAGCGTTAATATATTCAGGAATAAGGTTTAATTCGGCATCTAAAATAAAAAATTTCTCTGATTGATATATAATGCTCAACTCTACAAGCGGAAATATATTTTTTGCTTGCTCAGGAGCCGGCTTGAGATATTGTAGAACATTATTTGTATAATGGTTCCGTAAGGTTTCTGCATTGTCGGTTGAGATATAGTATTCACGGTTATTGCACTCGTTATAATATATTAAAAGAGAGACAATCTGTTTAGTGAGGATTTCCCAATGGCTATTTGTGCGTCCATTGTAAAAATCTTTACAAACTTTATTGATAGCTTGAATAAACTGTTTAGATGTAGAATCTTTTAGTTTTATTTCATTAACTAACCAATTTTGAAACTCTTCTTTTATATCAGACATATTTTTTCTCATCTCCTATTGATGAGAATAGTCTGAGTTTTGATAAAAGTAAAACCGTTTTTTCATGGGAAATTTTATATTTCTGTTGCCAAATAACAACCTTTAACATGCCGGTGTCAAAGGTTAGGTGAAAAATCTACTAAATAAGCAAAAGTCTCTTTAACTCCTCGCACGTAAAGGCCTTGTTCAGATTTGAGGCGTTTTTTATTAAATGGAGTTAGGGTTGCGGATAGTAGCTAGGTGGTAGGTGCTGGATATGCCGGTTGCCATGGTGGCTACATGGTAGCACTTGGCGGCTGGTGTAGGTATTTGTATAGCTCTATTTTTATCCCCAAGACCTAACCGGATGTGAACTTGTGTAATACACTGAAAAACAAAGGAACTTGCACAAGCGAGTTCGGAAAAACTCCCGAAAAGGCAATTTTCAAAAAACGAACTTTCGAACTCGCTGAAATGCTTGGAAAATAAAGAAAAACGGCAGGTTTTTATACCTGCCGCTTGTATTGGTGATCCCAACGGGATTCGAACCCATATTACCACCGTGAAAGGGTGATGTCCTAACCATTAGACGATGGGACCATCTTTAAGGACTAGGGCATATATAAATAAAAAAATCTGTTTGGTCAAGATATTTTTTTGATCTTGTAACTTTTTTTGCAATTTATTTGCCAAAGCCGGGATTCAGAGCTTCTACAATCTGGCTTAGCGGCAGCAAAACCAAGCCTTTTTCTTCCAGCTGCGGCAACCATTCCTTTAGCGCAGCGTAAGTCTGAGTTTTTGGGTGTCCGATTGCCACCGCATATCCATTTTTGCGAGCAACATTTTCGGCCTTGGCCAATTGGCCCAAAATATAGGCTTTATCATTATTATTGTCGATAAACACATGACGATGAGCGTAGGCAACACCGCTTTCTTGAGCAGCATTTTCAGCCTCTGACTTGGGAGAGGTTTTGGAGTCCAAAAAGAACAATCCGCGCTCTTTTAGCACTTTCATCACCATGAGCATGCGCTGTTTGTCCTCCGTGAGCTTGCTGCCCATGTGATTATTGATGCCTTTAACATCATGAAATTTATCCAGCATGGCGTTCAGATTGCGGGTGATTTCTTCCGCGCTCATCTGCGTTGTTAAAACATCTGGCGCGACGTCAATCTTTTTTTGCGCCTCCATCGGCACATGTATCATGACCTCTTGTCCGGCACGGCGAGAGTTGGCCACCTGCTCATCTAATTTGGCGCCATAGGTCAAAAACGAAACCGTCAGCGGGACCTGCAACGAGGCAATGTCCGCAGTGCGCCGGTGGCTGATGCCCATATCGTCTATCACCACCGCCAGCACCGGTTTACTGCCAAAATACGGCGGTTTGTGATCGGGAATAATGGTTTTGCCTATCAGCTTGGGATTGCTTAAAGGTTTGCCCTCAATAATGTCGTCAGGCAATTCTTCTTCATACATTTGCTCCACAATATCGGAACCAAATTGCGGCAACACGGCATATATATCTTCCGCCATCGGATCAGACGGCTGATCGACATCGGCATTAAGTAATTGTTCAATATCTATTGACGCTAACTCCGGACGAACCGACATAGCCTCAGCCAATAATTGCGGCGCAAACTCCTCTGACCTGATGACGGCGACCTGCTCATCTTCATCATACAAAAAATCCGTGGTCTGACGATTGTTCCAGCATGTGCTGACCGGATTGCGACGGCAGTATTCATCAAACGAAAGCTTTTGCTCGGCGGAATCTTCAGTAAACACAACCCCGATAGTGTCCGAATTGGTATCCGCCGGCGGATTATCTGGCAACAAATCCATATGGTGATATAAGCACCAGCCGCCAAAGACAAGACCGGCCGCAATCAGCAGCCGGCACAAAATCAGGACAATTGGATACGGCACTTTGTACACGATAATGACTAATCCCTTTTGCGCATAATCGGAAAAGCGATGACATCACGGATATTGTCAGCGCCGGTCAGCAAAATGGCCAGACGATCAATACCCATACCCATGCCACCTGACGGAGGCAGGCCGTTTTCCAACGCGACAACATAGTCTTCATCAAGCATTTGCGCCTCATCATCGCCGGCGGCGCGCTCAGCAACCTGAGCATCAAAACGCTCTTTCTGCTCCAATGGGTTGGAAAGCTCCGAATAAGCGCAACCAATTTCCATACCGCCGATATATGCATCAAAATGCTCAACCAAACGCGGATTGTTACGATGAGTTTTGGCCAGCGGAGAAACATCGCGCGGCATATCCATGACTAAAGTCGGCTGAATTAGGTGAGACTCAACTTTTTCATCAAAGACTTTTTGCACTACTTTGCCCCAGCAAGTGCATTCATCGGCGTCAATACCGACAGACTTGGCCATAGCCTTGGCCTCAGCCACGTTTTGAGCCTGCAATAGATCTATGCCGGCATATTCTTTGCACAAGTCGATGATTGATTTGCGGACGAAACCTTGAGATAGGTCAATTTCGGTATCGCCAAGTTTGATAACCTTGGTTCCCAAAACGCGCTCGGCAACATATGGAATCATATCCGCAAACAGGTCTGCCATGTCTGTGTAATCAGCATAAGCCTGATAAGCCTCCAGCCCAGTGAATTCTGGGTTGTGGCTTTTGTCAATGCCTTCGTTGCGGAAATTGCGGCCAATCTCGAACACGCGGTCAAAACCACCGACCACCAGACGCTTGAGGAACAATTCCGGAGCCACGCGCAGATACAAATCCATATCCAAAGCATTATGATGAGTGATGAAAGGTTTGGCGTTGGCTCCGCCCATAATGGTATGGAGAATCGGGGTTTCCACCTCTAAAAATTGATGCTCCTCAAACCAACGGCGAATTGCTGAGGTAATCTGGCAACGCTTTTTAAAAATGTCGCGGCTGTCATCATTCATGATAAAGTCAACATAACGCTGGCGATAGCGGGCCTCCATGTCAGTCAAGCCATGAAACTTTTCGGGCAGCGGCTGCAACGACTTGGAAATTATGTCAAAATGCTCGGCGGCAATTGAAAGCTCTCCGCGCGGGGTGCGGCGAACATAGCCAGAAACACCCACAATATCACCGACATCTAAAGATTTCAGGCGCTCCAAATCCGCTTCCGGCAAATGATTTTTATGGCAAAAAGCCTGAATTTTGCCACTGATGTCTTTGATATCGATAAACATGCCGTTGTTGCGGACAGCCATGGCACGGCCGGCAACCGTAACCCGATCTTCGGTATCGACACCGGCTTCAAGATCCTTGTATTTCTCCTGCAAATCAGCGGCAAAGGCATCTGGTTTGAAACGATACGGATAGGGGTTGTAGCCCTGCTCTTGCAAAGTTTTGAGTTTGGCCAAACGAGATTCTCTGTGGACATTGGTTTCGATAGTCATTTTTGTTTCCTAATTAATTTTAAACGCAATTGGATTGACTATAAACAAAACTGCGGTTTATTTCAATATAAAAAACAGCCATTGCCATAGAGAAATAGAATTAATATAAATATGGCTGGTTTTTATAAGCATTACGTATTACTGTATATGTATGAGGCAACAGCAAGAGGAGTTTGGATAATGTCAAGGGAAGTCACCAGAACTCACCGCGGAATATATGGATATATTGAAAATGATAACAAAGTCATGCTAATAATAAAAAAACGCGGACCTTATACCGGAATGTATGATTTACCCGGCGGTTCACCGGAACCAAACGAATCAGAAATTGAAACCCTGTCCAGAGAAATTAAGGAAGAAACCGGATGTGATTTGCAAAGTTATAAAAATCGCCGAGAAAGAGTCGTCGTTTTTGATGAATTTACCGAAGAAGACGGACGTCCAGGTTGCTTGGTGCATACAGGTATTTTATTCGACTGCCAAATAAGCGGAAAACCAGACGAAACAATCTCAGATTTGGACTCAAATGGCGCTTTATGGATTAAAAAGTCTGATTTAACCAGAAAAAATGCAGCGCCTTTGGTTTTAATTTGCGTCGGTAAATATGATGAATAGAAGAACAAAAAATTATTGGCCGGAAGAGATTATCTTTCCGGCCAACCGCTGTCAAACAAGGATTATTTCGAATTGCCTGCTCTTTCAAGCATAAACTTAGCGCGCAGTTTTTTGTCGATTTGCGGCGTAACCGTACGTTTTTTCTCACATGAAATAACTTTTTCGGCAATAACATCTGCCACAACCGCTCCGGAAATATTACGAGCTCCCTGTTTGGCCCGGTTAATCCGCTCCTGCCAAAGAGATTGTTTACGTTTGTGTAAACTAAGGACGCGTAATAGGGACTCGTCTAACTCCGGAACAACATAATCTCCCGCAACTTTGCCTTTATTGTTTACCGCATCAATATCTGCCCCAGCCTCAAGTAAAGGTTTGATTTGTTCTTGCCAGCTTTCAATATAATAGTTATAACAACTATCGTCGCGATTTTCCTCACAATAATCACGTTCACGCTTCATAATATGCATCAAAGCCGTATTACCATTCTTGTCCTTAGCATTAACATCAGCTCCTGCTTTAATTAAATCTGCAATATAATCGGAATCCCTGGCATTCATCAAAGCGGTAACACCGTTCTTGTCAGCTGCATTAGGATTGGCTCCAGCCTCGAGCAATCTAGAGCAATGCCATGATGAAGTTGAAGGATGAAATGCTGCCTTTATTAAAGCTGTCTCACCATTATTATCTGCAATATTAGTATCAGCACCTGCTTTAAGCAGATAAACAAACTTTCCTGCATCTTCTTTTGCTACAGCATGCATTAAAGCTGTCATGCCGTCGTTATCTACAATATCAAGTTGTGCACCATATTTTTCTATCAACGTCCTGACGTTCCCACTCCAAGTATTCATTAATAATGTTTTACCATCACTATCCTGGACATTAACATTAGCACCCCAAGACAAAAGTTGTTCTTGCTGAAAAAAAGTCCAAGCATGCATTAAAGCCGGTTTGCCTTCTTTGTCTTTAGCATCTAGATCAGCGCCACTAAAGTAAAGCATCTCAATGAGGTTTTTACATTCTTCCTCCTCGCTCTTATTTCCAGGATACCGGTCCATGACATACATTAGCGCTGTCTTGCCATCCTTATCCTGAATATTTGCATCAGCACCATGATCCAGAAGGAATCTCATTTGAGGACATTTACTCGCATACATCAAAGCGGTTTTACCGTCTTTATCTTGAGCATTAACATCGGCACCATGATCCAGAAGGGATTGCATTTGAGAATAATTCCTCGGACACATCATACTGTATCCACCTTGATCAGAAGCACTCTCATACATTAACGCTGTCTTGCCATCCTTATCCTGAATATTTACATCAGCACCATGATCAAGAAGGAATTTCATTTGAGAATAATCACTCGCATACATCAAAGCGGTTTTACCGTCTTTATCTTGAACATTAACATCGGCATGATGGTTTATAGCATCTTGAGTTTCTTCAAGAGTCTTAGCTGACAAGAGGCGCTTATTGTAATCAATATTGCCATCTTTTATCTTTTTGAAGAATTTTTGCAGCTCTATTTTTTTGAAAATGTTGCTAAATATATTTTCCATATCTCCCTCCTTTGGCTAGACTATTTGTCAACATTGTACACTGGGTGCAAGGAAATGTAAATATATTTTTGTCAAAAATTTTCTAAAACCATAAACAGCATAAAAAATATTTGACTTTTGAGCAGAACTAAAGTAGAACAAATTTCAGGTTGTAATCGTTTGTTTGCAAAGGACATTGCCACAATGCTCACTCCAAAACAATACAAACTGTTGATGTTTATCAATAAAATATCTAAGGAAAGCGGATGCTGCCCGTCTTTTGACGAAATGAAAGACGCGGTTGGCCTGAAATCAAAATCAGGAATCTATGCTTTGATTGAAGCTTTGGTCGAGCGCAATTTTTTGCGCAAAATACCGCACAAAGCCCGCGCTCTGGAAGTTATCCGCCTGCCCAAACTCAAACCATCAGCAATTGTGGCTGAAGAAAAAAAACGCGATACCGCCCTGCTTAACGCCATGGTGGATATTCCGCTGTATGGCAAAATTGCCGCGGGAACCCCAATCGAGGCTATTGCCGATGAAACCGAGAAATTTCAGGTTCCTTATGAGATGGTGCGCGGCGGACAATATTATGCCCTGAAGATTGAGGGAGATTCCATGGAAGGGATTGGGATTCTCAACGGCGATACGGTGATTATCAAAAAAGCCGAAACCGCCAATAACGGGGATATTGTGGTTGCGCTGGTAGATAATTGCGAAGCCACGCTGAAGCAAATTAAGAAAGAAGGCTCGGAAGTATTGCTGATCCCCAAGAACGAGGCTTATCAGACACGCCGCCTGCCGGCCAGCCGAGTTAAGGTGCAGGGTATTTTGAGCTCATTGGTTAGAACTTATCATTAAGTTGAAATTAAATGGCCGCTGATTACTTATGGGGTGTGAGAAACCGATGAAAGGATACACCCATGAGAAATTTTTGCTTTGTCTTGATTGTGACTTTTTTGCTATTTGCCTGCGCAACTCCGGCAAAATATGACCACAAACTCAACAATATGGTCGGTTTGACCAAAGCCCAGCTGATTAAGAAAATGGGACAGCCAAGCGCCGCCAAAATTTTGCCTGACGGATATGAGGTTTTGGCTTATGTAAAAGCCAATAATGTTTATGTGCCGTCAGAGTTTTATCTGTATAGTCAGGGACAACAAAACAGCGGTAATGATGTGTTTTCACCGTTTTTGGATAACTATGATTATTCACCATACAGCGGCGCATTCGGATATCAGGTTGAATATATCTGTCAGACAGCTTTTTTGTTGCAAAACAATCAGGTAGTGGGCTGGAAATGGCGCGGAAACGACTGCAACGCCTATTAAAATTTAGCGCCGCTAAACAATTGTTAACCTAAATCTGTTTCAATCTAGGCAATAACAAAAAGACTCTGCGAGTCTGTCGGCGGCGCTGTTTTTTGAAGGGCTTGAAAGATGAGATTATGGTGGGATTTGCCAGGTTGGGTTAAGAACTACGGAGTTAAACTATTCTGCACGTTGCTGACTTTGTATTTTTTGCTTTGCAGTATTGATAGCGAGCGCGGATTTCTCAAATATATGTACTTGCGCCAAGAAATTGATTCGGCGCAAAAAAGCGCATTGCAGTACAAGCGACAAAAAAATGATTTGGAGGAAAAGGTTAAACATCTGTCCAGCTCCAGTCTGGATCTGGATTTGCTGGAAGAAAGAGCCAGAATTGTTTTGAATCTGGCCGGCAAAGATGAATTTATTCTGCTTGACGAAAAAGACGACGAATAATATTATTTCAAATCAATGTGTTATTTGAGCTTTTGGGATAACATTATAAAAAAAGCTGTATTTTTTTTAATTTCTGTTATATCTAGAATGTTATTGTACCGTTTGCCACCTCGGCAAGGCGGAGTTGGGTTAACATTTTAGGTCTGTGAATGAAAAAAAACCGTTTAATCAAGCAGAAGGCATATTCTCCACAATATACAGAGAAAAAGCCGTTCTTCTCGGAAAAGGAAATTATTTTCAGAAGCGCGGGCCGAGCCAAAGTTTTTACAATATCTTCCAAATTACAGGTTATTTTGCTCATCATCTTGTGCCTGACCGGCGGGTGGAGCTATTATTCTTATCATATGTATAATAAATCCGGACGGATTATTACTCACAAAAATCAAGAGTTGGTTGAAACCCGCGACGCTTATGTTGACCTGATGAGTGATTTTGTGGCAATTCATAAAAATATTGATTCGGTATTGGCGTCATTGGAAAAAAAAGGCGCAAAACCGGGGAAAGAGCTGGATAACTACAAACGCCAGGCCATGGTGGTGGAAGATAAGATTAAGCAAATTACCGCCGAAAAGAAATGGGCAGATGATAAGAAACTCAATGAAAAAACCAGTCTGAACGAAGCCTTGCTGCAACGAGATATCGCAATTTCGGAGCGCGACGCCCTGCGCCAACAATTAGACGAACTGGAAAAAGCGGTGAAAGAGATTAAAGCCGCGGAGCTGGAAGTGTTTGATCGGGTTGAGGCAATCGCCAAACGTGAGATTCAAAAAATCAAAAGCGCGTTCACCTCAATTAACGCCCCGATTAGACGACAAGGACTGTATTTCAACCCTTTGGCCGGCAGTAAAAAGAAAGAATCTTCCGGCGGGCCGTATATTCCGGCGTCGGTTTCAAAAATTACCGATAAACAGATCAACAGCAAAATCACCAATATATATAAAGCCGCCGATGACTTGGAATATTATCGCGAAGTGGTGAAATATGTGCCTCTCGGCAAGCCGGTTTGGAGTTATTGGGTGACATCTAAGTTTGGCTATCGCATCGACCCGTTCAATAAGAAAAAAGCCGGACACAAAGGGGTGGATTTGGCCAGCCGCACCGGCAACAAAATCCAAATTAAAGCCAAAGGTCGGGTTATCAAAGTTGAGCACTCTAACCGCGGTTATGGAAACAACGTGGTGGTTGACCATGGCAACGGATTTAAGACTCGTTATGCGCATATGCACAAGATATATGTAAAAAAAGGTGATTATTTAAAAATTAATGATACAATAGGTGAAGTTGGCAACACCGGCCGTTCTACCGGTCCGCATCTTCATTATGAAATCCTGTATCAGGGGCATCCGGTTGATCCGTTGCCGTTTATGCAGGCCAAAATTTAATGAGAGGTTATGATGAAAAAGATTAAAAGATTGCTTTATTTGAAACTTGCCCGCAAGCTCAGCCGCAGCACCACCGGCGCTCCGGTGCCAAGCATTATCAGCGAAAACACTCGGCTGAAAGGCGATATTATCAGCGACGGCATAGTCCATATTGATGGTCAGGTTGAAGGAGATATCAGCTGTGATGAGTTGATTATCGGGGTTAAAGGGGCGGTTATCGGCTCGGTTAACGCCAATAATCTGCAACTCTACGGCTTGTTAAACGGCAAAGCATCTGCTGACAATCTGTTTATTGCCAAGTCTGCAAAACTTATCGGCGACGCAACCCACAACACCATTGCGATTGAGCCTGGGGCTTATGTAGATGGGCATTGTATGCGTATGGGCGCTCCGATTCCGGCCGAACAAGGCAAGCCCGACCTGATGTTGGTAGATAAGCGAAAAGCTAAGTAAAAAGCGCAATCATAAAAGGCCGGAAAATCTCCGGCCTTTACTTTTTTTGCAATGATGAATGCTATTCTTCTCCGTCGTCGGCGAAATCCGCATCTTCTTCAGCATCATCAAAATCATCATCGGCGGCATCATCGCTTTCCAACAACAGCGGCTCATCATCAATGCCGTCCAGCTCAGTCTTTTTGCGGCGGCCGCGGCGTTTTTTGGCAGGCGTCTTTTTCTTCATGGCGTCAATGATATAATTGCCGCAAATCTTGTATAAATCAACCAAATGATTATTATACATATGGTCGGCATCTTCTATCAGAGCGTAGTCAATGGAAACATTGCGCTGAGTGTTGAGTTTTTTGACCAAAGCGGTAACGCTGGAAGGAGTGACAATTTCATCAATCCCGCCCTGAGTAATTAATCCGGAAGTCGGGCAAGGCGCCAAAAACGAAAAATCCTTGTCTTTTTCGTTAGCCGGCGGCGACACGGCGATAAAATTATTAATATCCGGACGGCGCATCAGGAGCTGCAAGCCAATCCAAGCGCCAAAAGAATAGCCGGCAATCCAGCACTGACGAGCCTCAGGGTTAACCGACTGCAACCAGTCCAAAGCGACAGTGGCATCAGAAAGTTCACCAGGGCCGTCTTCAAAAGTGCCTTGCGAGCGGCCAACGCTGCGAAAATTAAAACGCAAAACCGAAAAGCCCAAATTTTGGAACACGCTGAACAATGTGTAAACCACCTTGTTGTTCATGGTTCCGCCGTATTGCGGATGCGGATGCAAAATCAAAGCTATCGGAGCGCCGGGCTTATCACTTTGATGATAGCGCCCTTCCAAGCGACCGGCGTGGCCGTTAAATAAAACTTCTGTCATTATCTTTTAACCTAAATTTAGAACTTTGCGTATTATATAATAACAAAGCTGTATAAATTATTAACATTTTCAGGAATGTAGCACAAAATGGAATCAAAATTCAAGATAATTCTTCAGGACATAGACGCGGTTATCGCCAGAGATCCGGCCACCAAGAACCGCGCAGAGGCGTTGTTGTGTTCGGCCGGACTGCAAGCAACCATCGCCTACCGAGGTCTGCACTGGCTATGGCGGCATAATTGGCGGCTAACGGCCAGATTGGGCGCGCAAATAGTGCGTTTTTTTACCGGAGTGGAGATTCATCCGGCCGCGGTTATCGGTCAGGGGTTCTTTATTGACCACGGCATGGGCGTTGTAATTGGCGAAACCGCGGAAATCGGCGACAATGTAACCTTGTATCAGGGGGTGACTCTGGGCGGTGTTTGCGCTTTTGACAAACAAGGCAAAACCACCGATAAGCGCCACCCGACTTTGGGGAATAATGTCGTGGTGGGTGCCGGCGCGCAAATTTTGGGTCCGATAACCATAGGCAATGACGCTAAAATCGGCGCCAATGCCGTAGTGCTGCGCAATGTCGCCAACGGACAAACCGTGGTTGGCGTTCCGGCTCACCCAACTAAAGAAAAACACAAAGGCGAGTTTATGGCTTATGGCGTGTGCCAAACTGATCAAGACCCGATTGAGTGCCGTATCAAATTGTTGGAAAAAGAGCTTTTGCAACTCAAACAAGATCATATTAAACAGAAGCGCTGATATTTAACAATTTTGTAACTATTCATATGCTATTTTTTGTAGTATCATAAGTATATATGGGGACTTCTATGCGAAGGAGAGTGCCATGAAAAACCGAGTTTATCTTTGGAGTGCCGCCGGCGCGATGCTTCTGGCAACCGCCGCAATGGCTCAGCTTCCGGCTAACCCGTGGGAAATCAACCCCAATGACGGTTATAAAGGCGATAATGTCGCCAATACTGATGTTACCAAAGCTCCGGTTTATCAGGACACCCTTAACGGCAGTGAAATTTTGCCGGTTGACCCATGGGCGCGGGCGCGTGATCGTAGCGGAATTCAAACCTGGCGCGGTAGCGGTCAGCACGGCAAGCTTAATTATATCGGCGAGGCGACAACTTTTGGCGAGGCACAAGGACAAGAGATGATTGCGCCGGAAGTCAACCGCCACAATATGCTGGTCGCCACTCAACATTTGCGCAATCTGGGTTATAAAATTCCTAAAAGCTATGATGAAAAGATTAAGAATCTGCCAAAAAATTACGCTAAAGAGTTGCGCAGAGCCTATGACGGACTTGGCCACCAGCATAATCCTTTTGACACAATGTTCTCGGGATTTTTGGACGTGGTGGAAGACCAGTCCGGTTTAGACATGGAAAATATTTTGTTTAACAGTATTGATGTTCTTTCAACCGATTAGGATTATCTTGATGCGGAAATTGAAAATATTGGCTTGTTCTATGCTGTTGTGGCCGACAATGGTCGTTGCTCAGGAAACTGTCGCAACGCCAGAGCCGGAGCCGGAAACAATAGTTGAAAACACTCCGGCGCCGGTGGAGATCACTCCCGAACAAAAAATAAACGCTCGCGATGATCTGCAAAAAAGCTTGCAAACAATGGTTGTCAACGCCGGCCCCAAAGAGCGGCGGCAGTTGCTTGACGCGGTGAACACATTGGAAAAAATGCGAATACGCCGCGAGAATCTTAATCGACCGCAAGACCAACAACTGGAATACAAAAACCCCAAAATTAATTTTAATGATCGCCGTGAAGTTCAGCGCTATTTGCAAAACACTTTTGTTGAGCCTTTGGACGACGTGTTCAAAACACCAGAAGAAGAAACCCCGATGGCGACTCCAGACAAAGAAAATACAGAAGAATAATCATGAACAACAAACTACCAGCGATTATTTTAGTAGAACCGCAATTGGCGGAAAATGTTGGTATGGCCGCAAGAGCCATGATGAATTGCGGACTTTGCGAAATGCGTTTGGTTAACCCTCGAGAAGACCATACATCTGCCAAAGCCGTGGCCGCGTCTTCAGGCGCAGAAGAAATTTTGTTTAATGCCAAAGTCTATGCCACCACCGAAGAGGCTATTGCCGATTTGCAGTGGGTGGCAGCCACAACCGCGAGGCATCGCGACCAAACCAAAGCGGTGTTAAGCGCGGAGTTTGCGGCTCAAGAAACAGCGAAAAAACTAGGCTCTGGCATTTGTTGCGGCCTGATGTTCGGACCTGAACGCACCGGACTTAACAATCAGGATATATGTCTGGCCGATGCCATAATCAACATTCCGCTAAACCCTAAGCATTGTTCGCTTAATCTTTCTCAAGCTGTTTTGCTGGTTGGATACGAGTTTTATAAAACCCAAAAAGATATGACATCTGAGGAATTTGTAACCAACCACACCACTCCCGCAGATAAGGAAAAAGTGCTTAAATTCTGCACCTATCTGGAAAGTCTGCTTGAAGATTGCGGAAATTTTAAGATTGGAGAAAAACGCGAGAAAATGGTGATAAACTTGCGCAATATTTTCACACGCGGACAATTGACCGAGCAGGAACTTAATACCCTCTATGGCGTAATCAATCACTGCAAACTGCGGTAACCGGACAGCAGATGAGTCCATCAAGGCGAATCTAGCAAGTTAGAATTAAGAGGGAAGTAAAACTAGACAATCAGTCTTTCTGTTTCTTGATAAAAGGGTTGGCTATATTCTTACTGGATTCTGGCTTTCGCCGGAATGACAATATTGTGGTTGAAATCTGGCACAATCGGACTCCTCCCCTTAATTATAAGGGAAGGTTGGGAAGGGTTTAAACAATTAAAAAGACTCTGTCATGCCTCGATTGCGGAACGCAATCGTCAGGGCATCTTCCGTACTGACATTTAAAAAGCTCGGAAGACCGCTTGACCTCGGGCGAGAATGCTCGCCTCTCGGAGCGGTGACAGTCTTTATTCTATCTCACCCCCATCTAAATCTTCCCCCATCGATGGGGAAGACTTATAAGGCACTATCTTTTAACAGACACTATAATAACCAGCACTATCTTCAGCGAGGGCGGAGAATAGTGCAGATAGAGTGATTTGAAAGGCGGCGACACCGGAGTTTACAAGATAGTAAATGAGGATGTCGCCGACCTGCGCAAATTGCTCTAGATGCGCTGTTATACGCCCTCGCCTCTAAAACAGCTTCAGCACTGCCTGCGCCGCCTGTGACGCTAACGACAGGGAATTAATCGCTAACTGTTGTCTGGTTTGCAAGGATAACATATTGGCGGATTCTTCGTTCATATCGGCAAGGGTTAGCTTATCCGCGCCCTCAGTTAAAATATTTATCAAATTCTCGGTGAATTCTTGCCGGTTGGTAATGATTGAATAATTATTCCCCAGCTCCGCAGTAAAAGCTCGGATACTTTTCAAGGCGCCGGCGATTTCTTTCAAACTCTGGGCGATATCGCTTTGATTACCCCAATCAACCGTATTCAGCCCCAGCGCGCCGGCCGACATATCCTTGCCATTAACGTCCAAATCGGCGTTGCCTTTTTCATTAAAACGAACGTTCAGTTTTTCATTTTTGAGCAGGTTTACTCCCTTGTATGACGAATCCTTAACCAGCGTGTCATATTGATTTAAAATCTCAGTATATTGCTGACTACTGATTTTGGTTGCTTCTGGTTTGACTACCGGCAAACTGTCAACATTCTCATTTATTGTTGCGCCAGCGGCAATATTAGTTGTGCTATTATTAAATCCCATTAAGTTATCGCTCAAATTAATAGTACCTGAATTTACGTTAAACGTTGACGCGTTCATTCTTATAGTATTTGTATAAATATCCGCCGTGCTGTTTATTGTCGCTCCTCTATAACCATAAATTCCATGGACTTCCGCAACATTGCTTGAATTATTTACAACAATTGTTCCTCTTAACTCTAATACTGACGCAAAAGCAATAATCCCAGCCGTAAACTCACCTTGTTGGCTCAAAGTAGATGATGAATCCAAAGTAATGTTGCTGATTACATTATTGTTATAACTAAAGATAGCATAGTAATTACCCGTTTGCTCCGCACTGGCTACAATGCTTAAATCAGATATACCAGCATTTTCATACAAGGTCATAGAGCCTTCAAATTTAAGCTGAGAAAACCTCTCTTTGCCAGTGTAGCCAGTGTAATATTCGGTACCGACTAATTTCTGGTTGGCTTTTAATTCAATACGAGATTTTTTGTAATCAATTTGGCCATAAACACAAATAGTTTCCTTGCCGGCGGCGACGGCGTCTTTGAGTTCTTGCGCCGTGGTCACCACCGCGCCATTTTCACCGACCTTTTCCTCAAAAAAAGCTTTGGGTGGAATAGTGTTAGCTTCCAGAGCCGATGTGGCAACCGCCGCGGCCTGCTCAAGGAATGTCGCGCCGGTTTCTAAGGCTGTGGTGGCGGTTTTGATAGTGCTGACCGCTTGCCCCATGGAGTCAAGAAGCGCGTCTAAATCATTAGCGCGATTGTTTAATGAACGCGCGGTATAATAAGAACTGGGATTGTCGATTGCCGAATTAACCTTGTTGCCGGTGGCAAGTTTGTTTTGGGTAGCGCCAACCGTCCTGCTGATATTTTGCAGGCTCAACAAATTGCTCCGCATACTCGCGGTTAGGCTGATGTTGCCGCTCAATTTTCCTTACTCCGACTTTCGTTAACATACCATAAGGCATGATAATCGAACAGCAGCAAAAGCCAAGCCGTTTCCGCAGTTTTCAACAAGATATTTTGCAAAATTGCTATAAAAAAGGTTAATCCGCCGGAAAATGACGGAATATTCGCCTGCCCCCTGACGCCGGCGCCTTGGTTTAACAAATTTCGCTATAAAATTTGCTTCTTTAATACAATTTTAGTCACTCAGTGATTATATTGAGGCAAAATGTTTGTTTTGTGAGGAAAACGCCATGCATGGAACCATATTAGCCAATGCGCCGCAAATGGTTTGGGGATTAGACGCCAAAATTGTTGCCGCGGCGATTGTGATTATTGCCTACACAATCTTATTTACTGAAAAACTTAATCGCGCGGTGGTGGCTCTGCTGGGCGCGTCGATCATGATCTTTGCCGGAATCTTGACTCAGCAACAAGCTTTTTTGGGCATAGATTTTAACACGCTTTCATTGCTTATCGGCATGATGATGATTGTGGGGATCTGCGAAAAAACCGGAATATTTCAATTTGTGGCAATATGGGCGGCCAAAAAAGTGCATGCCAATCCGCGGGGAATCTTGGTAGTTTTGGCAGTGGTAACGGCGTTGTTCTCGGCGTTTTTGGACAACGTTACTACGGTATTGCTGATTGTGCCGGTAACTTTTCAAATCACCAAAAAACTCGGCGTGCCGGTGTATCCATACCTTTTGGTAGAAATTTTTGCCTCCAATATCGGCGGCACCGCAACCCTGATCGGCGATCCGCCAAATATTCTTATCGGATCGGCTCTCAATCTCTCTTTCATGGACTTTTTGAAAGAGCTGACACCGATTGTGTTGTTGTGTATGTTGCTGGTGGTGGCGATATTTGACTTCTTTTTTGGGCGCCGGTTGGTTTCTACCGCGCAACGGCGCAACAAAATTATGCTGCTGCGCGAGGCCGAAAGTATCAAAGACCATGCGCTATTGGTAAAATCTATGACAGTACTGGCCTTGGTGATTGGCGGATTTATCGCCGCAGAGCATTTTCATATTGCCAACGGCACCATCGCCATGGCCGGAGCGGCAACTCTGCTCCTGCTCTATACTTTGGGCAACAAACATGATGAGCGTGAACATAAGGTGGAGCAAATTTTCTCTGTGGTAGATTGGACCACCATCTTCTTTTTTGCCGGATTGTTTGTGATTGTTCATGGTTTGGAGGTTACCGGCGTATTGTCTCTGCTCGGGCATAAGTTTGTGACTCTGACCGAAGGCAGCGTCAGCAAAGCAAGTTTGCTGATTGTATGGGTATCGGCTCTGGTATCCGGCGCGATTGACAATATTCCGTTTGTGGCGACGATGATTCCGATGCTTAAATCAATGGAAGAGGCTTTGGGCGGACGCGAGGCAATGATGCCGGTATGGTGGGCGCTGTCTATCGGCGCATGCTTTGGCGGCAACGCCACTTTGATTGGAGCCTCAGCCAACGTGATTGTGGCCGGCATGGCCGCGCGCCAAGGCCAACCGATAAGCTTTTTGGGATTTATGAAGTGGTCAGTGCCGGTAATGCTACTGACTGTGGCCGTAGCAACCGTCTTTATCTATATTCAATATTTTGTTATTTAGAGCTGAAAATTGAACGATAAAGCGCAATCAACGACTCCCAAATTTTGTCGGCCAGCCGGAGGAGGCGGCGCGGCTGGAATGCCAGCTTGATATATTGGCCGTTATAGGCTCCATACCGGGCAGCAACCTCCTCCGCACTCATGCCGGTCAGATAGGCAAGGTTATCTATCCCCTCTTGCCTGGTATCGCTGCAATGGATAAAGTTTTTACCGCCGAATTTCTGACGATAATGCAGTTTTATCTGTACGGTGTTTTGATTTTTGCCGTCTTTATAGTTAGGCGCAGAATCCCTGACCAGCAAGACCAAAAAGTCGCCGCAGCCGCATTCTTTTTCCTTTTTGCAGCCTTTGGGCAGGCTTTTGCCATAAAACTTGGCCAGATTATAGTGGAACTCTCGCTCCGGCCAACTGACCTCAAAAATTTGCAGCAGCTCAAATTTGGAGCTAATATCGGCAATAATCTGCTGCTCCAGATAGCGGCCGTTTTGCCAAATGATAAAGATGTGGGTTTCTGCGCTCATAAACAAATCCTCTTTGAATATGGCATTCATCATACAATAAAAATTTTTTTATGCAAGCCTGCAACAAAAGCCGAGGATTAATTGAGCACCGCCACGCCAAAGCTCAAATAGGCGGCATAGGCGCACCATAGCAGATAGGGAATCTGCAAATAAGCGGCCAAACGGCTGATGGCATAAAAACGCCAAATCATCCACCCCACCGCATAGAACAAAAGCACTGCCAGCCATGCACCACCCCAATAGGCCGGGAGCCCGAAAAATATGGGTGTCCAGGCAAAATTAAGAGCCAGCTGAATGGCAAATGGCAAGAGGTAGTATTGCGGCGAGCGGTATTGGTTGAGAGCCTTTTGGTACACAATCCAAGAGCCAAAACCCATCAACAAATAAAGGATTATCCAAGCAACCGGAAAGACCTCCGGCGCAGGGCTATACGGCGGAAGTTTTAGCAAATTATAGAAACCGCGCATATCTCCGGCAATCACCGCCGAAATCTTGCCGCCCAACAGCGGAAAGAACAAAAACCACAAAAAAATCAGAAAATTTTTCATATTCTCGCCCTCCTCTGCCCTTAAAAATAAATTCTAAAATAAAAAATTAAAGCCTTAAGCGTTCCTTAAGTTGAAAATGTTTTTCTAAACTTGTAAACGAACACAAACCTTTTATTTTTTAGGAGAAACAATATGAACAAACTTCTTTCAACTTCAGTTTTAGCTTTGGCGGTTACTTTTTCCTCCGGAGCGTTTGCCGCTTTTCAGGGCCCGGGTTTGGCTCCGGTTACTGTTGCTGAAGCCTTGCAAATGAAAGATGACACCGCGGTTGTGCTCAATGGCCAAATTGAAAAGAGCCTTGGACACGAGAAATATTTGTTTAAGGATTCTACCGGCAGCGTGACCGTAGAAATTGATGATGAAGATTGGCGCGGCCTTGACGTGAAGCCTCAAGATATGGTAACAATTAAAGGTGAAGTTGATAAAGAAATGTTTTCTACGGAAATTGATGTCGACTATATCGAACTGAAAAAATAGTATAAGGGCGCAAAATGCGTATATTGATAATTGAGGACGACCCATTAATCGGCGACGGTTTGAAAGCCGGACTTGATAAATCAGGTTTTAGCACCGATTGGTTTGATAATGGCGAAGACGGCAAAGAAGCCTTGTTGCAGTCGCCGTATGATGCGGTTGTCCTTGATTTGACCCTGCCGGAGATTGACGGACTGGATATTTTGCAAAGCTGGCGAGCGCTCGGCCACAAAGAACCAGTGCTGATTTTGACGGCGCGCGGCGAAGTTGATGAAAGGATTAAAGGTCTTAACCTTGGCGCCGACGACTACTTGGGCAAACCTTTTTCTTTGGCGGAAGTTGCCGCCAGACTAAACGCCCTTATCCGACGACGCGGCGGAGAAGCCGGAGAACTGATTAAATATCGCAATTTGAGTTTTAATCCTCACAACAAACAGACATTGCTTGACGGCAAAGAGATTGCTTTGGCGCCAAAAGAAATCGCCCTGCTGGAACTTTTGCTCCACAACCGCAACCGTGTGATGAGCAAAGAAGTGTTAGAGCAAAAACTGTATTCTTGGGACGAAGATGTTTCCAGCAACGCCATAGAGGTGCATGTGCATCATTTGCGCAAGAAACTTGGCAAAGACATCATTAAAACCGTGAACAAACTCGGCTATATGTTGGAGGATAAATGAAAAAACTCAGTCTGCGATTACGATTGATATTGCTATTTATCATTATATCCTGCGCGGTTTGGGGCTGCGCCGGAGTTTTGGCATGGACGGAAACCAAAGAAAAAATTGATGAATTTTTTGACACCTATCAAATGACTATGGCGCGGCAGTTGGCTAGTACAGACTGGGGCAGAATTGGCCAAGACGCCCAAAAACAAACCGATAACTTGCTTGATGATATTAGAGGCGCCGATGATGAAGACGAGGCAATCGGTTTTGCCGTCTTTGACGCCAATGGCCACAAGATTTTTCATGATAATGAAAACGGCAAAAATTTTGCCTATCAAGACATCAGCGGCAGTTTTATCAAACAACGCGTTGACGGAGAAAACTGGCGAATAATCTGGATCAAATCCGCGGACGGGAAATACAGAATCGCGGTTGGACAAGAAATGGAATATCGCGACGATATGGCTTGGGATATGCTGGAAGAATTTTTGACTCCGTGGGCAATCGGTTTGGTTATTCTGTTGTTGTCCGTAATTGGGATAATAAGTCTGGAATTTTTGCCGTTGCGGCGTTTGGCCAAAGACATTGCTGTGCGCAAAGAGGACGATTTGAGCCGAATTGCCGACCAAAATATTCCTCCTGAAATCAAACCGCTGACCACCGCTATGAACCAACTGTTGGAAAAAGTTAATGCGGTTTTGCAGCGCGAGCGACGGTTTATCTCTGACGCGGCGCATGAACTGAGAACTCCGCTGACCGCTTTGAGAGTTCAGCTTGATGTTGCCAAACTCTCAGTTGATGATCCAACCGCTTTTAAGGCCGCGCTCAATAATCTGGAACAAGGCATAAGCCGCTCAGTTAGGCTGGTTGAGCAACTTTTGGCCTTATCAAGACTGGAAGCGTCTATTCACTCCAAGCAAATTGAGACCGAGCCGTTGGATTGGACGCTTATATGCAATCAGTTAGCTGATGAATATCGTTATGATATTGCGGCCAAAAAACTATCTCTGCAAATATCCGAAAATGGTCAGGGACCGTTTGCCGAGGGGAATCCGGTTTTGGTGGAGCTTATGCTGCGCAATTTGTTGGACAATGCCATAAAATACAGTCCGCAAGAGGCCAAAATTGCGATTAATATTGGTAAAAACTATATTGAAGTGCGTAACACCGGCATAAAAATTAAGCCGCAAGATTTAGCCAAACTCGGACAGCGCTTTTTCCGCGTGGCCGGACAAAATGAAAAAGGCAACGGAATCGGACTTTCTATCGTTAAATGTATTGCCGATTTTTATGGCTGTAATCTGACTTTTGCCAATCCAGACAATATCTTTTGCGCCAAAATTGAACGCAAAGACTGATTACATGGTGATATCGGCCAGTTGGCAGGGAATTATACCGGCGAGAGCAGAATAAGCCAATTCAACCTGATAACCGACTTTGCCGGCACTGAAAATAATGGTAGCGAAATCTGCCGCGGTTTGGTCTATGGTGGTGGTAAAAAACTTTTTCATACCCACGGGTGAGCAACCGCCGTGAACATATCCGGTGAGCGGCAAAAGTTCCTTTTGCGGAAGCATATCCAAGGCCTTTTCTCCTACCGCGGCGGCGGCTTTTTTTAAGTCCAGCTCCTGAGCAACCGGCAACATAAAAACATAAAAATGCCGCGATTTGCTGACGGTTACCAAGGTTTTGAAGACATGCGCCGGATCTTGCCCCAAAGCGGCGGCAATCTCTACGCCGCTGGTGGCACCGGTACCCAAGTAGCAATAATGATTATAGGGGATTTTGTGCTTGTCCAGCACGCGCATAACATTAGTCTTAATTTCCATTGGTTTTACTCCTGCCCCTACTATACGCAAATCACGCCCAAAATCAACAGCAAAAACCCCGCCGGAATATTCCAAACGGGGTTTGCCTTGTGTGAAGAATAACAATTTTGCTAGAAATTGTATTGGAAGCCTAAGCCATACATATTGCTGTATGCCTCGTATTTGCTGGAGTGATCATTATAAGCGGGGTTCTCACTTTCACGAATAAAGGATTTTTTCATAAACAAGTGAGCATAACCCAAATCAAACTGCATATTTTCGTAACGATAGCTCAAGCCGGCAGAAATCCAGATACGATCAGAATCCGGAATACGGTGAGTACGATAACGGTTATCACGCGACGGAGATTGATCCCAAGCGGTACCAAAGCGCAAAGTCCAATTATCATTCAGATAATATTCCGTACCGGCGGAAATAGTCCAGCTGTCTTTCCAATTATATTTTACAGATGGTTTTCCGGCCGTGGCGGTTGAAGTCATTGAGAATTTCTCAAACGAATCGCCCCAACGAGTGAAACGAACCGATCCGGTAAAAGCGGTTTTCTCAAACGGCTTGTGATAAGCCGAGAGCAAAACGGTTTCCGGCAGGTCAGGAGAAGCCTTACCATCAGGATATACACCGGCAATACCGGCAGCCAGACCCAAAGGCGTGGTAGCGGTAACGGTGTGATCACCCTTAACACGTTGAACTGATTTGGGTTTATAAGACAAACCGATACGAGTATCTTCGCTCGGCGAATACATCACGCCCAAAGTACCGGTATATGTCCAACCGTCAAGCTCAAACTCGCTTTCGCCAAGTAGTTTTCCGGAAGTGGGATGATTTATATTGTTGGTCATATTGCCATAGATATAGCGAGCGATAAAGCTGGCGCCAAACGACCATTGCGAGTTCAGCTTGTAGGCAGTGGACAAGTTATAATCAATAACCTCCAAGGTGGATTTGCGAGCGCTATCGGCTACAAAGCTGTCTTTTTTGTAACGAGTGGCCAGACCATAAGGAGCATAGACACCGCCGCCGACAAACCATTTGTCATTGATTTGATATTGTCCGAACGCGGCCGGCAAAGGCACGCCAAAGTCCATATCGGTCTTTTTGCCTAAGGAATCCGGTGATTGTCCTCTGACATCGGCGGCAACTTCAGCCATGGTAAAGCTGGCCTGCAAACCACTCTTTTTGAGGGTCATACCGGCAGGGTTATAGGCAATGGCCGAGTAGTCATCACCGACAACGCCGGCACCGGCGAAAGAACGCCCGAGATTGGTTACGGAATATTCATTAAGCTGATAGCCGGAGGCCAAAGCTGATGCACTCCACAGGCAAGCGGCGCTGAGAGCAGTAGCAGTAAGAAGTTTTTTCATTATTCTTGTCCAATTGTTGATAGTTAAGTATTTTTTTGTTGCCTTTATATCAATACATTTGCTATAAAATGTAAAGTAAGCACTTGAAAGTGCCGTAGTTTCCCAAAGGATACTATTGACCAAAACAAACAGTTAGGAGCAGTTTTTATGATTGATGATGTGCAAAAATATCTGGCGGAGATGACCTCTAAGGTCTTGGGCGACCGCTGGAAACTGCTGATTATTCAGAATCTGCTGGACGGAACCAAGCGTTTTGGCGAGCTGAAAAAGTCTTTGGGCGATATTACGCAAAAAGTTTTGACCTCTAATCTGCGTATGCTGGAAGAAAAAGGGCTGTTGATACGTCAGGTATATGCCCAAATTCCGCCGCGGGTGGAATATACCCTCACAGCGGTTGGATACAGCCTCAAGCCGGTGATAGAATCGATGATGGCGTGGGGAGCGGAATATCGCGACCATATGTTGCTGGGAATTGAGAATTTATCTTAAAAAAAAGGCTTCCGGTTAAGGAAGCCTTTTTGATTACTCTTGCGCAAGCGCTTTTTGCAGCTCTTCTGCTTGCTCTTTGGTTTTGCAGGCAACAATTATGTTGGTGATGCAGATACTGCCGGTGTAGCTTTCTATTGCTTTTCGCAGTTCGCGGGCAAAAGCAAATTCAGTTAACCCGTCGCAAACACAAAGAGGTGCCATGGCAACGGTTTGCAAACCGAACAACGGCGCTTCCATGAACATGCCTATCAATCCGCCATGAATTCCCCAACAGATTGTCTCCGCATTGTGCGAACGACAAATCATGTTGATCAAAAACTTAGACTTGCCACCGCCGGAATGAGTGATAATAACATCACCTAAAGAAAGAGGATTATCTTGCAAATGCCTGTTCATCCGCAGTTCAATAAAACGGCGAACTCCGCGAGCTCCGGCATTTTCAACTTCCCAGCGCTCATGATCAGGATTAACGTGGCGAGAGAAATAAGGCAAGACATAGGCATCAGCCGTAATTTTGCTCAATCTGTCAACCACAAACTCAACTTGTACGTTTCTGATTTTCATAATATTTATATTTTAATTGGCACAATTATATAAAAAACGTGCCGATGCTATCACTCAAAACAAAAGCCGACAAGCCTTTAGACAAGATGTGAACAGATTTTTAGAGGTTCCATGGACGGCGGCCAACGCTCTGGCGAACCGAAATTATTTGCGCCGGAGTATCTAGGTAAATCGCCACTCCGCCGGTATGCTGCAGATTAAGCGGAAAATTATCTATCTCTATTGCGCCGTCCGTAAAAATTTTTACTCGTTTTTTATAGAGGCAAAACTGCCGATTGCATTGCAGATCCAGCCATTGCGGAGCAATAGTTTTGCCCTTCCTGATTTGCAATAATTGCCGCCGGCGCGCCGAATCAAGCGGAACGGAGGCGGTTTTGTCCAGCCAAATCTGTTTGGTAAAACCATTGCCGCGAGCCGGTAATATCACCATATTGCCGTAATTATCCTGCAGCGCCAACATGGAGGCGTCTTCATTAACCAGCATATCCGGCTTGGAGATAAATAGAGAAGATGCCATGCCGATGATAATGAGCGGAACTCCCCACAACCGCCAGCGGCGCTCCCATATGCACAGCCACAAGCCGCCAAACACAACCAGCAAAATTCCCCACAGCGGCGGAGAGAGTATCAGCAGGCTGGAGCCATCTAGCGAGCTGACCCACGCGGTGATATGATTAAGCCACTCAATACCAAGGCCGACCAACCGCAAAGCCGGCCAATCTAACCCAAAAGGCATCAGCAACAAAGCCAGCAAAGCGAACGGCATTATCAAAAAACCGATAATCGGTCCGGCCAAAAAATTGGTTAAAGAAGTATAGAGTGCAACCAGATTAAAGTGATATACGGCAAAGGGCAAAGTGGCTAAACTGGCAACCAAATCAGCCACAATTATGCCGACCGCGTAGGCTAGCGCGCCTTTTATCATCAATGACGGCAACGAAGATTTGTCGGCGCGAAACCAACGACGAAGGCGAGCGGCGAATTGTTCATAAAAAGCGATCAGGGCGATTACCGCGGCAAAAGACATCTGAAAACCGGCGCCGACTAAAGCCTCGGGAGATATAATCAGCACCAAAACCGCCGCCCAGGCAATAGATTGCATTGAAATAGCCCGCCGGTTGAACAACACACCGAGCAAAACTATCAGAGCCATGACAAAAGCTCTTTGAGCGGGAATGGCCGCGCCGGAAATGCATAAATACACTGCTGAGATAGCAATAGCGGCAACAGCGGCAATCTTTTTGGAATCCAGACGCAGAGCCAGAGACGGACACAAAACCAACAACAAACGAACAAAAAAGAACATCAATCCGGCCAGCATGCTCATGTGCAAACCGGAGATAGACAAGAAATGCGCCAAACCGGAGTTACGATAATTTTTTATTTGACCTTGATTGATTCCGCTCTGTTCTCCGGCGATTATGGCCGCCGCAATCGCGGCTTCTTCAGCGGGCAAAACGGAATAAATATGTTTGACAATCCGCTGTCGCCAACCAGACGCCGCAACACTCACGGACGACACTTCGGTCTGCGGCGGGCAATCTGTGAGCAAAGCGTTGCTCTCGGCATATCCGCTGCCGGATAAACGATTATAAAAATTTTTGCGATCAAACTCATAACCCCCCGGCATCGGAGCCATGGCACGCGGCATCAATCGTGCAACCAGCTCCACGCATTGGCCGGTGGAATAGTCGCCTTGCTTTTGGCGTAAGGTGATACGAAAACGGCCTTTTATCAATTTATTATCAAAATCTCGCAAATTATCCAAAGTCAGGCGGATTTTGCCACGTTGGTTGGTATCAACTTTGATAATTTGCCCCTGAAGATAAAGCTTGGAAGAAGGAATCTCGCCCATTTGCGAGGCCAGATACAGCGTGCGCGCCTGCATCCACGCAAAACCGCCAAGCAACAAAGCGGCATATAGCAAACAACGCAATATCTTAGGCTGAAAACGAAATATTATTGCGGCCGCAATGAGCGACTCAATCAAGGCCAGCGTAATCCATTTGGAGGGTTCCGCCGGCAGACAAAAATACAGACCGATGCCAACGGCGAACCATACCGGCAACCAAAGTTTGCGACGATTGATTTCAAGATCGGCCTGACGTCGCAAATATAACCATAATGTGCGCATTAATTTTTCCATGGCTCCAATTTAGCCTATCAAAATAACATTTGCAATAAATTAACTTTTTTATTTTAGCCTGAAACAAAGAACAAGGAGCCATTAAAATGAAAAATTTGATTATATTAGCCGGTGTTTTGAGTCTGGCCGCCGGTTTGGTTGAGGCCAGAGTAACCCCGATTACCGACTGGAACAACGCCATGAGCGAACGGGTTAATATTCCTAACAAAAGCGCCTCAGTTTGCGCCGAAGCTTGCCCCGGATACGATTATACCGTTACTTATTGCTATACTCTCGGCGATGTTTTGGAAAACTGCGAAGTTGAGGGTTGCAGTTACTTTCACCGCTGCGTATCCAATCAAGCGCAACAGCCGCAGCAATAATACCAAATTTATTTATCGCGGCGGGAAACAAGCTCTAAGATAAAATCGGCGGCGTTTTGACTAGGCGTCTGCTCGCCGTTGCTCAAAATCTCTTTTACTCTGGCAAAACCTTCTTGCTCGCGCTCATACAATTCGCCCTTCTTCAGCAACTCTTGAATTGTGCGGCTGATATTGCCGGCGGTGCATTGTTCTTGCAAAAGCTCCGGCACAACCAAGCGCCCCAGCATAATATTGGTGAGGTTCACAAACTGGATTTTGAGAAATCGCGAGGCAATCCAAGCGGTAAGCTTAGATACTCGATAAGTTATCAGATGTGGAATGTGGCAGATTGCCAACTCCAAAGCCACGGTGCCAGAGGCGGCGATAGCGGCGCTTGAGGCCTGAAAAGCATCATAGCGATCATCTTGAGTCTCAACAATTTGCAACGGCAAACCACAGTCTTTAGTCAGATCTTTGACCATTTTTGCCACCGTGCGCACAGTGGGAATCACAAAATAAAGATTTTGATCTTGCTTTAGTAGTTGGCCGGCACTTTCCAAAAACACCGGCAATAATTTGCTGACTTCGGTTTTGCGGGAGCCTGGCAAAATTGTGATAATCCGCTTATCAGACGGAATCTTAAAGCGTGTCCGAAAAGCCGTGCCGTCGGCGTGCAGAACCTCACTCTCAATCACCGGATGGCCGACAAAAACGGTTTCCAGCTTGTAAGGCGTAAAGTACTTGGGTTCTTGAGGCAGCAACGTCATCAAGGCATCTATGTATTTATACATGGTGCGGGCGCGTTTCTTTTTCCAAGCCCAGACTTGCGGCGCAACATAGTGCAACTGCGGAATACCAAGCTTGAGTTTGCGCAAGGCCTTATGCACACGAGAACAAAAACTCCAACTGTCAATAGTGATAACAATATCCGGCTGAACTCGCACAATATCGGCCACGGTGTTTTTGATATGGCGCAGCACTTTGGGAATACTCGGGATAATCTCCACCAAACCCATAATGGCCAAATCAGAAATATCAAACAACGGCTTCAGCCCCTCGGCCTCCATAGTATCACCACCTAAGCCAAAGAACTCCACTTTGCCGCCGGTCTTCTGGCGTAAAGCCCGCATCAGGCGGGAACCGAGCAAATCTCCCGAAGGCTCGCCGGCAATCAGATATACTTTCAAATTTTTCAACGCGGAGTTACTCCTATCACAAAAAGCCCATATTTATCAGCCAGTTTAATGACCTCAGTTTCATCAACAATCAAACCATTGCCGGCGTGAACCGCAATGCCCCGCAGGCCGGTTTCATGAGCGCGTTCAACCGTGCGAGTGCCGATTGTCGGCAAATCAATGCGCATATCTTGCTGGGGTTTGCGCAATTTTACCAACACACCGCCGGCGCCTTTGCGCTTATATTCTCCGCAACGACGTATCAGCTCGTCAGTACCTTCTATGCCCTCGACGCCAAGCACCAGACCTTGCTGCACAACCACAGCCTGACCTACATCTAGCTTGCCAAGCTCGGCAGCAACCTCAATCCCGCGTTCAATATCGGCCAAAGCTTGTTTATCTGGCTTGTGTTTGCCCAAAACGCCGGATTTCACCAAAATATCTGGCATAACCTCATGAACACCCTTAACCGCCATGCCTTCTGATTCAATCTCTTTGACCAGAGCGCGCAAAATACCGTCATCGCCCAAAGCCTTAGTGCCGATTTTGGCAAAAAACGCCGTAGTGCGCAGATCCGGAACCAAATCAAAAAAACCGGGGCGACGGATTGTGCCAATCATAACCACATCTTGCACTTTTTCTTCCGCCAAACGCTTAAAACCTGTGCCGGCCTGCCCGATACGAATCCATTGATGAGGAATATTGTCATTAAAAAATGATTTGTCAGCATTGCCCTCAATGGCCAAAACAAAGAAATCTCGCCCTTGCTCCTGACAATGGCGCACCAACAAAGCGGGGATACTCCCGCCGCCGGCGATGATACCTAATTTGCGCGTGTGTGTTGTCATCTGTCTGTTCTAAAAAAGGTTAACCTGTTTCGTTTATAATAAAATTTAAGGGAGTTGGCAATAGCAAACTCCCTTATCCTTAGTCGGTTAAAGCATTATTCGGCTTGCATAACGTTGCGGCGGCCGGATAATGATTCTTCGATGAATTTAATCTGTTCCATTACCATATCGTTATCGTGGAACTTTTCTTTTGCCTCAGCTACGCGAGATTCAAAAGTGCCGCTTTTGCCTTTAAATATAAACATAAAGGCGCGGGTGATAGATTTGACGGTATGCTCATCAAAGCCGCTTCTCTTGAGTCCGATAACGTTCAAACCGCGTAATTTACCGCGATCTCCGGTAACAATAGCAAACGGTATAACATCACGGTCAACGCCGGTCATTCCGCCAATCATGGTCTTGCGTCCGATACGGCAGAATTGGTGAACCGCGGAGTTGCCGCCCAAAATTACGCCATCGCCCAAACGAACGTGTCCGGCAATTACCGCGTTGTTGGTCATTATAACATTGTTGCCGACAACACAATCGTGAGCAATGTGCGAGTTAATCATAAACATACCATCATCACCGACTTTGGTAATCAGTTTTTCCGGAGTTTCTCCGGCAATGGGATTTTGCCCCTTTGGAGTACCACAGTGCATGGTGACATTTTCACGGATTACGTTGCGTTTGCCAATTACCAGTTTGGCATCAGGCTGAAATTCATTGCCGTGATCTTGCGGACCGCCGCCCAAAACCGCACCGGGGAACACGATTGTTCCCTCGCCGATAGTAGTATCGCCCATAATGGTAACCCGACCAAGCAGGCGGACATTTTCGCCGATTTTGGCTTGAGCGGAAATCCAGCACAAAGGCCCGATCTCAGCGCTGTCAGCAATTTGAGCGCCGGTTTCAATAATTGCGGAAGGATGAATTTTAGCCATATTTTTATTCCTTAAAACAGTTAATAGATACTGATAAATTAAAAAATTTTTGGACTGATGTAAAAACACATAATATTTCTGCACTGTAATAAACAAAAGCCGCTCATTCGAGCGGCTTTCGGTTATCCGACAATCATGGCGGTAAATTCTGCCTCGGAAACAACCTGTCCATCTACCATGCTCTGCCCCTTAAAGACATACACATTGCGGCGCTCCCGAATTTTTTCGACGTGCATTTTCAGTTGGTCGCCGGGTTTTACCGGTTTGCGGAACTTTACTCCGTCAATCGACATAAACAACACACTCTTTTTGTTTACCTGATAATCAGGCACGGCAGAAATCACCAAAGCTCCGGCGGTTTGCGCCATTGCCTCAATCTGCAACACACCGGGCATAACCGGATTTCCGGGAAAATGCCCCTGAAAAAACTCCTCGTTCATAGTTACATTTTTGAGACCGACGCCCTTTTCGCCGGGGATCTCAACTTCCAATCGATCTATCAACAAAAACGGATAGCGATGCGGAAGCATATGCAAAATTTCTTCGATTGTGTAAATTTTATTTTCTGACATAAATTTCCTCTTTTATTACTTTTTTACGGCCTTTTGAACAAATGAAACCTGGCGCATAAAATCTTTGAGGGGTACGGCCGGATATCCCATAAGCACGGCACCGGAGTCAACATCGCGCATAATGCCTGATTGAGCGCCAATTTGCGCGCCGGTTCCAATCTTTAAGTGATCGGCAACTCCAACCTGGCCACCACAGACAACATAATCACCAAATTCACAGCTGCCGGCGATACCGGTCTGAGAGACCAAAATACAGCCGCGGCCGAGAGAATTGTTATGCGCAAGCATTACTAAGTCATCAATACGGCAACCGTCGCCAATCACCGTATCATCAAGAGCACCGCGATCCACACAAGTGTTGGCGCCAATCTCGACATCGTTGCCGATGATTACTCGCCCAAGCTGCGGTATTCTCTTGTGTTGTCCGGCAATCATCATAAACCCGAAACCGTCCCAGCCAATGCGGGCGCCGCCATATATATAGCAATTATTACCCATAAGACAATGCATAATGTTGGCATGGCTGCCAATGCGGCAGTTATCCCCGATTACGCAATCATGAGCTATCACGGCATGAGGTTCAATAATGCATCCCGAACCAATCTTTACATTTTCGCCAATAACGGCATAGTCGCCGATATAGCAATTTTCCCCAATAGTCGCCGATTTGGCAATAACGGCTGTCGGCTTGATTTCCGCCGAGGGCAAAACCTCGGAATAAAGGGCGTAATTCAACTTTACAAAACCCAAATGAGGATTATCCGATATCAGCTTAATTACATTGGGGGCAACAAATTCAGCCAACTCTGGAGTGGTTACGCAAGCTGTGGCCTTAATCTCCGCGCCGGCGGCCTTTTTCTTCTTGTCAAAGAAAAAACAGATATCTCCTTCTCCGGCTTTGGCCAGTGTGGCCAGCTCTTTTATCTCAACTTCTGACCGGCTTTTGTCTTGCAGTTCCGCACCGCAAATCTCAGCAACCTTGGCCAGAGTGAAAGGGCCGTTATTTTTATAAAAACGGGAATCGACCATTATATTTCTCCTTATAAACGCGTACCAAAATTCAGACGGAAGACTTGAGTCTCATCGTATTTTTCTTTAACCAGCGGGAAGCCGAAGTCAATATCAATCTGGCCCATCGGCGACAACCATTGGAAACCAAAACCAGCGGCCACACGAGGACTTGAAGAATAATCAACATCGGCAGAATTCATATTATCAGGCTTGCCCAGCATTCCCATATCCACAAAGGTGCGACCTTTGATGCCAACCTCATCCAGACCAATCGGGAAAGACACCTCGCCGCCGGTATAAACCATCCAGTTGCCGCCTAAAGCGTCTTTAGTATATTTGTCGCGAGCGCCGATACCGGCAACATCAAACCCACGTAAAGTCATGCCGCCCAAGTAATAGCGGTTGGACAAACGCACGTCTTTGCCGCCGTAACCGGTGATATAACCGGCATTGGCAAAAAACTTGAAAGTGTAGTAATCGGCCAGAGTGTAGTAGCGATAAGCCTTGGCGTCAAATTTGAGATATTTCTCATCTCCGCCGGCGCCGGCAAGATCATTGCCAAAAGACAAATAATAGCCGTCTTTGGGCGAAATGTAGCTATCGCGCTTATCATAGACTATGGTTTGACCAACAGAGGAATCAACGTATTTGCCTTCTTCATCTTTGATGTATTTTGAAGCACTGCTGCCAACATGGCTAATCTCATCATTACGCAAGGTGTAACGCACTTGCTGAGACAAATCATCGGTATAATTCCAGCCCATGCGCAGACGCCCGCCAGTGGTGGAACTGTCGTAAGAACTCTCGTCCTGATAGTCTTCTTCTGTCCGGAACAAATCAAAACCGGCACGCAAACGACGCCCCATAAAGTATGGCTCGGTAAAGCTCAGGTTGTAGTCCTGCGAACGTTGGGACACTCCGGCATCAAGGCTCAAACGCTGCCCCAAACCACGGAAATTGTTTTCGGTTACGCCGGCGCGAACCGTGGCACCATTAACAGTTGAATAGCCAATGCCAACATTGAAATAACCGGTTGATTTTTCCTCGACCTTAACATTTAAATCAGCTTTGTTGGCGTCTTTGGGAGCAGTGTCAATATCAACTTTGCTGAAATAATCCAAATTTTCAACGTTGCGTCGAGAATCTTTGATTTTGGAAACGTTAAACGCGTCGCCTTCCTCAATTCTGAACTCGCGGCGAATGACCTCGTCATAAGTACGGGTGTTGCCGCTGATGTTGATGCGATCAATAAACACACGGTCGCCTTCATTGATATGAAAGATGACATTCAAGTCGCCGGTTTCGGTGTCTTTGATCAATTCAGGATTAACATCAACAAAGGCAAAACCTTTTTTGCCCAGCTCATCAGTCAGAGCGGTGATTGTTTTTTCTACTTTTTCGTTGTTGTACCAGTCACCGACTTCAAACTCAACATATGAACGGAAATCATCAGGATTGACGTCGGCAATGGCGGAGACAATGTCAATGTTGCTAATCCGATAGCGTTTGCCCTCATCCAACACATAGGTCAGAACAAAAGATTTGTGATCTGGACTTAATTCGGCAACCGCTGAAACCACGCGAAAATCGGCATAACCGCGCTTGAGATAAAAACGGCGCAACAATTCTTTGTCATAGTTGGTCTTCTCGGCATCATAGTTTTCTGAAGAAGAAAAAATACGATACCAGCGGCTCTCTTTGCTCATAATGACTTCTTGCAAATCATCGTGGTCATAACGATGATTTCCCACAAAATTAATCTTGTCAATAACCGCCAACGGCCCTTCATCTACCTTAAAAATTAAATCAACACGATTTTGATCGCGCTTGATAATCTGCGGCTCAACTACTGCAGCATATCGACCGGTGCGCTTATATACTTCCAAAATTCGACGAACATCTTCCTGCACTTTGGCGCGGGAATACATGGAACGCGGAGCAAGTTTGACCTCAGAGGTCAACATGTCATCATCAACCTTGTCATTGCCATCAAACAACACTTTGTTAATAACCGGATTTTCTTCAACCTTAATCATTAACACGCCTGATGAATTTACATTTAGAGAAACATCATTAAACAAACCGGTGGAATACAACTGTTTTAGAGCCGTATCCAATTTGGCCTCGTCGGTAATGCTGTTTTTTTGCACGTCAACGTAGGACAAAACCGTTTCAGGCTCCACTCTTTGCAATCCTTCAACTTTAATATCTTGAACATACACCGAGGCGGAAGCCGCAGAAACCCCGCATAATAAGGCCGTAGCAAAAGTCCCTAATTTAAGTAGTTTCATAATTTTCTGTTCCTTTACGAAAACCAGCGGTTAAACAAGTGGGCAAAATCATTATATGTGGCAAACAACATTAATGACACCAACAAGAATAGTCCAAATCTAAAAATACACTCTTTAACGCGATTGTCAATTTCATGACGAGTGATAATCTCAATAGTGTAGATTACAACATGGCCGCCATCAAGCAAGGGAATCGGGAAAAGGTTTAACAACCCCAGATTAATGGAAAGCAAAGCCATAAAAGCAATAAAGTCTAGAACGCCATTTTCTTTGGTGATATCTCCGGACATTTCAGCAATGCGCAAAATTCCGCCGACTTCTTCCGAACCGCGCTTGCCGGTAATAATCTGTCCGATGCCGCGCAAAGTTACTTCGGTAATCCGCCAGGTTTCGGCGGTGGCGTCATACAAAGCCTGTGGCAGAGAAATTTGTTCAGGCTTAACCTCCACCACACTGACCGAACGGACGCCAAGCATCGGTTTTTGCTCTTTGGGCTGATTGGCCTCAATTTCCAAAGGCACAATTTTAAGCGGGAAAGTCAAATGAATGATTTTGCCGTCACGCTCAATCTCTAGGCGGACATCACCTTGAGTGTGCATACTGACTTCCTGACTAAGCTCGGTAAAAGAAGCAATGGTTTTGCCATCAACTTTCAAAATTTTATCACCGGACAAAACTCCGCCGGCCTCAGCCGCGCCGCCTTTGATAACCTCGCCGACAACCGCCGGAAAATCCAGTTTGCCAAGAAAGAAAAATATGGAGGCAAAAACCAAAATGGCAAAAAGATAATTGGCTCCGGGACCGGCCAAAACAATGGCCAGTTTTTTGAACGGGTTTTGCGTGGCAAAAGCAAATTTTTTATCTTCTTCATTAAGGGTGGCGGCGGCGTCGGTGCTACTGGTGGCGTCATCATCTCCCAAAAACCGACAATATCCGCCCAACGGAATTGCCGCCAACTGCCACTCGGTTCCGTGTTTATCTATCCGGCTCCACAATTTTTTGCCAAAACCGATGGAAAAGTGAGAAACTTTTACACCGCAAAGTCTGGCCACCATAAAATGCCCAAGCTCATGCACAAAAACCAATACGCCTAATAAGACAATAAACGGTACTACATAGTACGCCGTATTAATCAGCCAATCCATAATCTGACCTTCTTATAAAATATACAAAACATAACGGAACAACACATAGACCAGCGGGGCGGCAAAAATCATACCGTCAATGCGATCAAAAATTCCGCCATGACCAGGAATCAAGTTGCTGGAATCCTTGAGATTTAAGGAGCGTTTGATTTGAGATTCCACCAAATCGCCTATCTGCGCCACAACCGCCAAAATAGCGGCCAAAGCGCCATAGTATTGCAAGTGAGCTCCGGCGCCGGCATAATAGCAGAACAAGTTGCCGAAGATAACCGAAAACAGCATACCACCAAACAACCCAGACCAAGTTTTGTTGGGGCTGATTTTGGGAGCAAGTTTGGGGCCTTTGAGCGAACAGCCAACCACCAAACCGCCGACATCTACCGACCAGACAACCAGCATAAACCAAAAAGTTATGCCAAAACCAACCAACTCATACAACCACATGATTGAGCCAATGCCTATGGATATGTAGGCAACGCCCAAAACTAACAGATTGCGACGAGCCTCGCCTTTGGCTTTGAACCAGGCCAATGCCAAAGCCGCAATCAGAACGGCAAAATACGGCCAGCTAGGCCCCATAACAATGGCGATGGTAACAGTGAAAAGATATAAGATTGCGAAAAAAGCCCCGCGAACCGAAGGAACCATTTGCGCCCATTCCCATGAGAGCAAAGCGCCGGCCAACAAAGCCAAAATTTGAATATACGGATATCCGGCAAACAAACACCAAATTACTGTCGGCGCCAGAATCAAGGAGGTAACCGTGCGCTTGAGCAGCGATTTCAGTTTAGTTTTTTCCATATCTTCTCTCCCGTTTGCTAAAATCGGTTATAATTTTTTCGAGCTCCTGCTTATTAAAATCCGGCCACAAAGTCGGAGTAAAAGCCAATTCCGTATAGGCCAGCTGCCAGAGCAGATAGTTGCTCAGACGCTGTTCTCCGCTGGTGCGAATAACCAAATCGGGATCCGGCACATCTTTGGTATAAAGCATACTTGAAAACATTTTAATATCAATATCTTCAAGGTTAATATCCCCTTTTTGTGCATGAGCGGCAATTTTTTGAGCGGCACGCACAATCTCTTGTCTAGAACCGTAGCTCAATGCTATGCACAAAGTGAGCCGGTCATTGTTGCTGGTGTCATGCTCAATTTTATACATTTGCTCAACGATGTCTGCATCCAACATATCTCGCTCGCCGATAAAAATTATGCGGACACCATTTTCTTGAATCTCCTTAAACTCAGATTTAAGATATTGACGCAACAAATCCATAAGCCCCGACACTTCAGACGGATCACGCTGCCAGTTCTCGGTTGAGAACGCATATACGGTAACATATTTGATGCCCAGCTCTCCGGACGCGCGAACAATGTTTTGCAAGGTCTCGGCGCCCTTGCGATGCCCCGCCAATCTGGGAAGGCCTCTTTTTTGCGCCCAGCGACCGTTGCCGTCCATAATGATGGCAACATGCCGCGGCGGTATATGTTCAGAAGTCACTGTCGCTACCCCTAAACCTGCATAATATCTTTTTCTTTTTGCGCCATCAACTCATCTATCTTTTTGATAGAATCGTCAGTGAGTTTTTGAATTTCATTCTCAAAACGCTTTTCATCATCTTCAGACACCGCATTGTCTTTTTTGAGTTTTTTAATCTCGTCCAGAGAATCGCGGCGGATATTGCGAATAGCCACCTTGTTGTTCTCGGCATATTTGCCGGCGACTTTCAGCAGTTCTTTGCGGCGTTCTTCCGACAACGGCGGAATCGGAACGCGAATCAGCTGGCCGTCAGAGGCGGGATTCAGCCCCAAATCGGACTCCATAATGGCTTTTTCCACCGCTTTGGCCAAGCTTCTGTCCCAAACGCTAACCGACAAAGTGCGAGCATCAGGCACCGAAACAGTACCGACCTGAGCCAACGGAGTGGGCGAGCCATAAGCTTCAACCATAATGCCGTCAAGCAGGCTCACATGAGCGCGGCCGGCGCGCAAACTGCCAAATTCTCCTTTTAGAGAATCGAGAGTTTTATCCATACGCTCTTTGGCATCAGTTTTGATAGAATTAAAATCAGACATATTTAACCTCGTTATTTGATAATTGTAAATTTTCCTTTGCCGCTGACGGCATTTTCCAAAGCATTTTCGCCATGCTGGCTGAAGACAACAATCGGAATATGGTTTTCTTTAGCTAACGCCACCGCGGTCAGATCCATAACTCCCAAACCGCCTTGAATGACTTCATCATAGCTAATGGAATCATATTTTTTGGCATTTTGGTCTTTTTTGGGATCGGCACTGTAAACACCATCAACCTGCGTGGCTTTGAGCAAGACATCACACTGCATCTCAGAGGCTCGCAACGCTGCTCCGGTATCAGTAGTAAAGTATGGATTGCCGGTGCCGCCAGCAAAAATTATGATCCGCCCTTTTTCAAGATGGCGCAAGGCGCGGCGATACATATAAGTCTCACAAACTTGAGGAATACTCAAGCCCGAAAGAACTCTGGCCGGCGCGCCGATTGCCTCTAAAGCATTTTGAATATAAAGAGCATTCATAACCGTGGCCAGCATTCCAACCTGATCAGCCACCGTGCGATTCATGCCTTTTGAGGCCTCTTTGGCGCCGCGAAAGATATTGCCGCCGCCGACAACGATACAAACCTCAACCCCGTTATCATGAACTTTTTTGATCTGTTCGGCCAGATTTTTGATAACCTCAGCCGACATGCCAAAACTTTTGTCGCCCATCAGGCCTTCGCCGGAGAGCTTTAGCAAAATACGTTTATATTGCGGTTTCATACTCAAACCTTTTGCAAATTTGTTTTCTCAATATTATCAAGTTTAATTGATTTGTCATTAATTATTTATGAGTTTCTGCATAAAGAGGGTTGCCAAAGCGATGTTTAGGCGCTAAGAATGAATTATCTTTTAACAACTATAAGGACTTATGCAATGTCAGTTGATGAGATTTTCGGGCTTTCGGCTTTGGGCGGATATATTCTCGGCTCAATTCCTTTTGGGCTGGTGCTGTGCTATTTGGCCGGATACGGAGATATCCGCAAAATCGGATCCGGCAATATCGGCGCCACCAATGTTTTGCGCACGGGCAACAAAACTTTGGCTTTGCTCACGGTTATTCTGGACGCATCCAAGGCCGGACTGGCGGCATATGTTGCGCAAAAAATCGCAAGCAGCGAGGCGTATGAGTTTTTGGGATTGCCGACAACTCGTGCGGCGCTGGCGGCTCTGATTGCCGGAACTTGCGCAATTTTAGGACACAATTTTCCGATTTGGCTCAAGTTTAAGGGCGGCAAAGGCGTGG
Organism: uncultured Alphaproteobacteria bacterium; assembly: GCA_934248075.1. Classification (GTDB taxonomy): domain Bacteria; phylum Pseudomonadota; class Alphaproteobacteria; order RF32; family CAG-239; genus CAZU01. Next base: position 43,456 of record CAKQKH010000002.1, read on the forward strand.
CGTCAGCTTTTGGTTTTGTGTTGGTTTTGACTCCTAAAATTGCTTTGCTGGCTTTGCTGATTTGGCTGATTATGGCGGTGTTGTTCCGTTATTCTTCGCTCTCAGCCATCACCGCGGTGCTGTTTGTGCCGTTTTTCACTTATTATTTCAGCGATGACGTTCACACTGTTTTTTATAGTTTCATCGTGTTGCTGATTCTGGTGCGCCACCACGCCAACTTTGTACGGCTATTTAGGGGCGAGGAAAGCAAAATTAAATTTAAAAAATAGGATTTGAAGGTGATTGCTCCCGAAGAAATTGTTGATATTTTGCAACTGATAAACTCCGAGAATTTGGGGCCAATCACTTTCTATAAATTGCTGGAAAAATTCGGCACGGCAAAGGCGGCTATTGAAAATATCGGACAACTAAAAAAAGTGCGATTGTGGCCGAGAGAGAAAGCTGTCGCCGTGTTTGAAAACGCGGCGCGGCAAAAGATAGAGCTGATTAGCTACAATGACGGCAGATATCCGCAACTGTTGCGGGGGTTGAACGACGCTCCGCCGCTGTTGTTTGTCCGCGGCAACTGCGAGTGCCTTAATTTTTCCGCCGGAATATCTGTTGTCGGAGCTCGCAATGCCTCGATTAACGGACGCAAAACCGCCTCGCGAATCGCCTATGATCTGACTAACAAAGGAATTATGGTTGTATCCGGAATGGCCAGAGGCATAGACGCCGCCGCGCACAAAGGCGCTCTGTACGCTCAAAACCAGTGCGGCGCCACGGTGGCGGTGCTGGGAACCGGAGTTGATATCCCCTACCCCGATGAAAATGCCGGATTGTACGAACAGATTACCGAACAGGGTTGCATAATCTCTGAACTTTTGCCGGGGAGCCAGCCTCAGGCAAACAACTTTCCCCGCCGGAATCGGATTGTTGCGGCTCTGACACAAGGAACATTGGTGGTGGAAGCAACCGCGCAGTCAGGCTCACTGATTACCGCGCAACTGGCGGCGGACTACGGCCGCGAGCTGTTCGCGGTGCCGGGGTCGCCAACCGAGCCGCGCAGTATCGGCCCCAACCGATTGATTAAAAGCGGCGCTCATTTGGTGGAAACGGCGGAGGATATTGTTAAGCATATCCACAGTATATCAGCCTGCCCGCAACCGCGACGCAAAGCGCCAAAACAAAAAGAATTTGATTTTGCGGCAATAGAATCGCCAAACAGCGCTCCGACCAACGGGCAAACAAAAATTATTGACTATTTGAATGCTGATGGAGTATATGTTGACGAGATTATCAGAGCCAGCGGGCTAGATGCGGCGCAAGTGGCATTGGAACTGTTGGAGCTGGAAATGGACGGCAGAATTGAACGACAAAGCGGCAATAAAGTTGCCTTAATAAAGCAAAAATCAAGTAGGTAAAAGATGAAATTAGTTATTGTTGAGTCCCCCGCAAAAGCCAAAACCATTAACAAATATCTGGGTAAAGATTATCAGGTTCTGGCCAGTTTTGGCCATATTCGCGATTTGCCCAGCAAAGACGGCTCGGTTGATCCGGACAAAGATTTTGCCATGACATGGGAGCTGTCCAGCGGAGGCAAAAAGCGCCTTGCCGATATTGTAAAAGCCGTTAAGCAATGCGACACGATTGTTCTGGCGTCCGACCCGGATAGAGAGGGAGAAGCAATCGCATGGCATATTCTGGAAGAGCTTAAGGCCAAAAAGCTACTGAAAGACAAAAAAATTGAACGGGTTGTCTTTCATGAAATTACAAAATCAGCGATTACCGAAGCGATTAAGAATCCTAGACAAATTGATGACAATCTGGTTTCTGCTTATATGGCTCGCCGCGCTTTGGATTATTTGGTCGGTTTTACCCTGTCTCCGGTTTTGTGGCGCAAACTGCCGGGGTCAAAATCAGCCGGACGAGTGCAATCGGTTGCCCTGCGTTTGATTTGCGATCGAGAAAATGAGATTGAAAAATTTAAGCCTGAAGAATATTGGACCATTGATGTTGATTTACTGACCTCCGCTCAGGCGCTGATTAAATCTCGCTTGATTCAGTTAGATAATAAAAAACTGGAAAAATTTGACATTAATTCCGAGGCCAAAGCTTTGGAGGCGAAAGCCAAAATTGAGGCGCAGGACTTTAGTATTTTGAGCGTTGAGCGCAAAAAAGCCAATCGTTATCCGGCACCGCCGTTTACAACCTCCACCTTGCAGCAAGAAGCCGCGCGCAAGTTGCGTTTTAGCGCCAAAAAAACGATGCAGATTGCTCAAAAACTTTATGAAGATGGTTTTATCACCTATATGCGTACTGACGCGGTTAATCTTTCTAAAGAAGCAATTGCCGCCTGCCGCGACGCTATTCTAAAATATTTTGGCGAGGCCTACCTGCCCAAAGTTGCCAAGGAATACAAGACCAAATCCAAAAACGCTCAAGAAGCACACGAGGCAATCCGTCCGTCCGATGTTATGAACACCCCTAAGAAAATGGAAATAAAATTGGACAGCGACGCCCATAAACTTTATGAGCTTATTTGGAAACGCACGGTCGCTTGTCAGATGAATCCGGCTGTTTTGGATCGGGTGGTGATTGATTCCATATCCGGCGACAAACAAATTATTTTGCGCGCCAATGGCCAAGTAATTGAATTTGACGGGTTTTTGAAACTGTATCAGGAATCTAAAGATGACGCCGACGATGATGACGAGAATCGGATTTTGCCTAATGTTAATGAGGGAGATACGGTAAACAAAGGGGCCATTACCCCCGAACAGCACTTTACCACTCCGCCGCCGCGCTTTACCGAGGCAAGTCTGGTAAAAAAACTTGAGGAGCTGGGAATTGGACGCCCGTCAACTTATGCCACCATTATCGCCGTATTACAGGAACGCAAGTATGTGCGGGTTGAAAAATTGCGTTTTATTCCTGAAGATCGCGGCCGAATTGTGACGGTGTTTTTGGAAAACTTTTTCAAAAAATATGTGGAGTATGATTTTACGGCTCAGCTGGAGGAATTTCTTGATGATGTTTCCGCCGGCGAAATGGAATGGAAAAAACTGCTGCATGGCTTTTGGGTTAAGTTTATTAAAAATATTGACGCGGTTAAGCCTTTGCAAATCAGCGAAGTTATTGACAAGATTGACGAAGTTTTGTCGCACCACCTGTTTCCGCCGCGCGAGGACGGATCCGATCCGAGAATTTGTCCGGAGTGCGGCAAAGGCCGCCTGAGTATCAAACTCGGACGTTTTGGAGCATTTATCGGCTGTTCTAATTATCCGGAATGCAAATATACCAAACCGTTGGTGGATACGGCTGATGAAGAGGCCGCGGCCACGGCCAAAGCTCCGAATCCGGAAGATAAAATTGTCGGCGAGCTTAATGGCTTAAAGATGTATCTGAAAAAAGGCCCCTACGGCTATTATGTTCAGCTGGGAGAAGATGCCACCGCCACTACCGAGAAACCCAAACGCGCGGCTCTGCCCAAAAACATTGCCCCTGAGGAGTTGACATCTGAACAAGCCGGACGTTTGCTTTCTTTGCCTTTTGATTTGGGCGACGGTATCAGCGTCAACACCGGAAAATTCGGCCCTTATATCAAGCAAGGCAGCAAATCTCTGTCTTTGCGCGGCAATGACAATATCTTTAATATCACTTTGGAGCGCGCCCAAGAGCTTTTGTCCGGCGCGCCGGAGCGGCCGAGCGGCAAGGTTTTGGGAACCAACCCCAAAAACAAAATGGAGATTCAACTGCTGAGCGGCCGCTATGGACCGTATTTGAAATGCGGACGAGTCAACTATGCCTTGCCCAAAGCTCTGAAAGACCGCGAACCAACGTTTGAAGAAGCGTTGCAAGTTGTGAACGGAGTTAAGAAAAAAGCTGAATAGAGGCTAATAGACGCAAAAAAATCCACCCTCGGCATTGCTGAAGGTGGATTTTTTAATTATTCAGCACTTAGTAGGCCGGAACGACTCTGGCCTGATCTCCGTATAGCACCATGCAACGCTGGCCGGGTTGAATAATTGTGTCATTGCCTTGAACAATACTGGCCATGCTGCCGTTATCAAACTTTACAACATATTCAAATCCGGTCTGATGCGAAAGCTGCTTTTGAGCCGCATCGCCAGCAATGCCGCCGACTACGGCGCCGCCGATAGCACCCAAAATCGGCACGGTACGCCCACCGCCGATAGCGGAACCGGCCACACCACCGGCAGCAGCGCCAAGCAAAGTGCCGGCATTATTGTTGCTGCTGTTAACATTAACCGGACGCACACTGACCACCGTGCAATTTTTGACAGTGTTGACGGTTTGCGCGCTTGAGGCATAGTAATTGTTGGGGCTGATATCGGCTGTGCAGGCGCCGAGAGCCAAAGTTAAAGCAATTGCAGAAACCAAAGCTGTTTTTTTCATTTTTACGTCCTTCCTAATTAAAAATCTGGATAAAATTTAATCTGTATAATAATATTTGTCAATGCTGGACATATTGGGAAAAGTGTAATATAGTCCGCAATTGATTACCGGCGGTAATCAGATAAACAGAATATTTTAAGGATAAGATTAACAATGTTAAAAAGAACCAAGATTGCACAATTGCTTGCCTCAGAACAGCCTGTGGCTGAGGTTTTGGTCAAAGGCTGGGTCAGAACCCGCCGCGATGCCAAAGATTTTTCGTTTATTGAAGTAAATGACGGCTCATGCCTCAAAAATATTCAGATTATCGCCAATAATAATCTTGGTAATTATGAAGATGTCAAAAAAATCACAACCGGATCTTCGGTGGCGGTTGTCGGCGCTTTGGTTGAATCCAAGGGCGGCAACCAAAAATACGAAGTTGTAGCCAGAGAAGTTGAAATATATAGTCTGGCTCCGGACGATTTTCCGCTGCAAAAGAAAAAACACACTGACGAATATCTGCGCACAATTGCGCATTTGCGTCCGCGTACCAACAAATACGGCGCGGCCTTCAGAGTTCGCTCAGAGTTGTCTTATGCAATTCACAAATTTTTTAACGAACGCGGTTTTCGTTATGTTCACACGCCGATTATCACCGCATCTGACTGCGAAGGCGCCGGCGAGATGTTTCAAGTTACCACGCTGGATATAAATAATCCGCCGCGCAGCAAAGACGGCAAAGTCGATTACAGTCAGGACTTTTTCGGCAAAGAAGCAAGACTCACGGTGTCCGGCCAACTGAATGGCGAAATGTTTGCCTGCGCTTTGGGTGATATTTATACCTTTGGTCCGACTTTCCGCGCGGAAAACTCCAACACCACCCGCCACGCCGCCGAGTTTTGGATGATTGAGCCGGAAATGGCTTTTGCCGATATTCACGATGATATGGATCTGGCCGAGGATATGGTCAAATTCTGCATCCGCCATGTTATGAACACCTGCGCCGATGACTTGGATCTATTTAATAAATACGTTGAGCCGGGATTGCTGGATAAGTTAAACAACATTTTGGATAATGGTTTTGCCCGCATTACCTATGCAGAAGCCATTGATATTATGCAAAAATCAGGCCACAAATTTGAATACAAACCTGAGTTTGGCATTGATATGCAAACCGAGCATGAGCGTTTTTTGGCGGAGGAGCATTTTAAGCGTCCGGTTATTGTGCGGGATTATCCCAAAGAAATTAAGGCGTTTTATATGCGCCTGAATGACGACGGCCGCACGGTTGCCGCCATGGATGTTTTGGTGCCGGGAATTGGCGAGCTGATTGGCGGTTCTCAACGCGAGGAGCGCTATGATGTTTTGGTTAAACGCATTCGCGAAAACGGCATGCATGAAGATGATTACAGTTGGTATTTGGATTCTCGCCGCTACGGATCGGTTCCGCACGCGGGGTTCGGATTGGGATTTGAGCGCATGATGATGCTGTTAACCGGCATTGGCAATATTCGTGATGTTATTCCCTTCCCGAGAACTCCCAAATCGGTTAATTTTTAGGAACAAATCTATGCGTTGTCTTGCGTTGGCTCTAGCGTTTGTTTGGTTGACGTGCGCAGCTCAAGCGCAAGACAATGCGGCGAATCTGACTTATGATATGTTTGGGGTCCCCGAACAGACCATCAAGATAGTGAAACCGGTGGAGAAGCTTGGTTCGGATTTGTCATATGATTTTCCGGACTGCAACGCGCCGGAGCTGATTGCCGCGACGCAAAAAAGCATTGCCGACGACATGGCCAATATTTCCGGAGAAAGCGCAATTTCCCGACGTTATCGGCTGCTGACGCTAAAAAGCATGAATCAGTTTGAGGCGATGGACATAAACGCCGTGCGGCCGCAAGACGAACCCGAACTGGCGGCAATCTTGGTGGTGGATAAAATCAACTCTGGCCGCCATGATGAAGAATTTAAGATTTGCGCCGGCGAAAATCTGGTAACGCACAAACGGGTGTTCTTGTTATTGAGAGCTGAAAATGACGGTTTCAACGTTAAAATAGTCAATTACTTTCCTCATAAAATCTTGTCATTTATTTATAAGAAATAATAAAATTATATTGCATTTTTAGTGAAAAAGTAATAGTATTCTCTCCCGTTGCAACCTTGTTTTTGCAACATATTGTGCTTATATAAAATGGGGTATGGAAAGAAGGCTGAAACTGTATGAGTACCGGTTCGGAATTAATTGTTAAGACATCATCTAATCTGCCGGCTGTGGTCAATGACAACAGTTTGGTAGCTTATATGGAACAGATTAAGAAATTTCCGGTTTTGAGCGAGGAACAAGAGCAAAAGCTGGTTGCCGATTTTCAGCAAAAAGGCGATATGAACGCAGCGCAAACTCTGGTTACGTCTCATCTGCGTTTGGCAGCAAAAATTGCCTTTAACTACCGTCATTACGGTTTGCCGCTGGCCGATATTATATCCGAAGCCAACATTGGTCTGATGCAGGCGGTCAAAAAGTTTGATTTGAACAAAAAGGTTCGTTTGGCGACCTATGCCATGTGGTGGATTAAGGCGGCTATCAATGATTATATCCTGCGCTCCTGGTCTTTGGTTAAGATTGGAACTCGCGCGGCACAGAAAAAGCTGTTTTATAATCTGGCGCGCATAAAAGCGCGATTGGGCTTGTATGACAACAAAGAGCTGGAGCCGGAAGTTGTTAAAGACATTGCCAAAGAACTGGTGGTAGATGAAGCTGACGTTAAGGAAATGAATTGCCGGCTTGTCGGTGATAAATCTCTAAATGTCGCGGTTTCGGACGAAGACGAGGACGAACAGATTGACTTTTTGGTTGATCATTCACAAAACATTGAAGACAGTTTGGCTCGTCGTCAGGAAGCCGGTCAGAAAGCTAAAATTTTGCAAAATTGCTTAGGACAACTGAGTGAACGAGAACAGTATATTATCAGGAATCGGATGCTGACAGAAAATCCGGTTACGCTGGAAGAACTCGGCACGAAATTTAAGGTTAGTCGGGAGCGAATCCGTCAAATTGAAAAAAGCGCTTTTGACAAATTGCAATCTTTGGTTTTGGTTGCAATAAGAGCGCAAAAGTGATATACTGACGAAAACGGAGGTTGATATGACAAAGATCAACATGATTACAGAATGCCGCGATGTCGCTTTGCTCAATGACAGCAATAAGGCTGGGCGTGGCTGGAATCATGAAGGCTTTGTCAGCCGCATGACCAATCGTCTGGAAAAAGTTCGCCGCTTGATTAAGGAAAAAGACGAAACGACGGCAATGTCCAATAATAACGGCAACGTTCACATTATGTAATTATAGTCAGGGTTAACACATCTGAGATTTCAGATGTTTTTGTGTGCAATTTATGAACGACTTTATTAATAACTTGATTGTCTCTGCGCGCCGGAAACTGATATCTGCGGGGATTGAGACCTCTAATTATGAGCTGAGACTGCTATTGGCGGCCGCGCTCGGAATTGATATATCTGAATTGCCAAGCTATACACAAAAACTGCAATCCAAACAAATTGCCGACTTTGAGCAAATGACTGAACAGCGGCGACACCGTATGCCGGCGGACAAAATTTTGGGGCATCGCGGTTTTTATAAATATGATTTTGCAGTCAGCGCCGATGTTTTGTCGCCGCGTCCGGATACGGAAATTTTGTTGGAAGCGGCATTGGAATGCGCTATTAGCACCAAGGCCGAATCCATATTGGAACTGGGAATAGGCTCGGGGTGCGTTGTATCATCTTTGTTGGCGGAAATTCCGGCGCTGAGAGCCGTGGGAGTAGATATTTCCGCTCCGGCGCTGGAAATCGCGCAGAAAAACGCGCTCGCCTTGGGAGTTGCCGAGCGATTAAGGCTGATAAACAAAGATTGGTTTGCCGCTGATTTTATGAGCAATATGCCAACCGGTTTTGATATAATTGTCTCTAATCCGCCATATATTCCCAGCGCTGAAATTTCGGCGATGGACGCTGAAGTAAAAGATTATGATCCGATGGTGGCTCTAGATGGTGGAAAAGACGGTTTAGACTGCTACCGCAGAATTGCCGAGTTTGCCTCTGACTTGTTGAAATCAGAGGGAAATGTATTTTTGGAGGTGGGCGAAGGACAGGCTCACGACGTGGCCGAAATATTTGCCGCCGCCGGATTGCAACCGACCAAAATCTGCAAAGATTTATCTGGTGTGGAACGCTGTGTATGCTTAAAAAAATAAGTTGCAATCCACAAATTATTATGTAATATAGCATTTGTTTCGGGTGCTTTGTTTCGTTTTTGTCTGGCGCCTTTTATTCATCAAAAACAAATATAGATTAAAATTTTAATTTAACCGGCTTCACATTTGTTGGGGCATTATCTTTGGTAAAAATTTATGAAAAAAAACATTAAATATCGTTCTAATAACAATTACAATAATAACAATAACAGCCACATTTTTTCTTTGAACTATAAATTTGACAGCTCCAGCCCGGCCGGAAAATTTAGCGGAACAGCTCTGGATTTGATTAAACGTTACAATGAGTTGGCTAAAGAATCTCAGGGCAACGGCGATTATGTCGAGGCTGAGGTTTTTCGCCAATATGCCGAACATTATCGCAAAATTGTTACGGAAATTAACGAACGTAAAAACGAAATGAATGATCGCCGCGCTCAGCAACAAAATCAGATTGCGGCTGAAAACACCGTTGCCGCAAACACCAACTCCGAGGCGAACGCAGTTGCGGAAGAACCGCAGCCCCAGATTCTGAATCAGGCTCCGGCAACAACAGAAGAAACCGCAAAAGTTGAAGCGCCAGCAGTTGAAGCCCCAAAACGCAGTTTTAAGGTTATTGAAATTAACGCTGCAGATTCTGAAAAGCCGGTTTCCAAACGTGGTCGCCCGCGTCTTAGCGCTCCACGCAAACCAAAAATTGAAGCGGCCGCTCTGTAACCTTAAAACATAAGGAGCAAAAAGATGTTCTTTATTGCATTTCTGATTATTGCTATCGCCTGCTCAGTCATAAGCATTAAGACTTTGGTCGGATACAGCGATATGAATGTCAGCGCCAAAATCTCGATTTCCACCTTTATCGCGCTGGGTTGGATTGCTCCTTTGTTAGTCACGTTTTTGTGCCGCGCGGACTTTTTGCCAACCAAAGTTTTTACGGTGATTTCATTTTGCTCATATACTTTGTTTGGTTTTGTCTTTATTGTTTTTTGTTTGCTGATGTTGCGCGACATCATTTGGTATGGAATATACGGCTCGGCCAGATTGGCCGGTATTGACAGCTGGTCGCTCAACCCCAAAAACATCAGTGTTCTTGGTCATGCCAACCTGCTTGTGTTGCTGCTTAGCGCATTGCTGAGTGTATATGCCATTTATCAGGGGGTTAAGATACCTGATATTAACTACATCACAGTTGAACATCAGTTTATTAATAAAAACCTGCGGATTGTCCAGCTGACCGACACGCATATCGATCGAACAACACCGCTGAGCCGAGTTCGTAAAATTGTGGAAAAGGTGAATAGCCTGAATCCCGATATTATAGTTTTGACCGGCGATATTTTTGACGATGACTCCACGGTTTTGGAAAACCAGCTGGCAATTATGGCAAATTTGAGCGCGCCGTACGGCGTCTATGCCAGCATGGGGAATCATGAGTTTTACACCGGTTTTTACTCTTGGCTGTACCGATACAAAAAATTGGGCTTTAAGGTGTTGGTTAATCAGGGCGAAACTGTCGCCGGCGATATATTTATTTCCGGCGTGCCTGATGCTTATGCCGCTTTTGAGCATCCTGACCTGAATATTAACCTAAGCAAATGCTTGGAAGGCAGCCATATGAAACAATTTCGGATACTGCTGTCGCATACTCCGGAAATTATCAACTCAATTAGCAGTTTCAATTTTCAGCTGATGTTGTCCGGACACACTCACGGCGGGCAGATTTTTCCGTTCCATATATTTGTTAAAAAAGCCAACCAATATTTGAGCGGCGATTACGATGTTAACGGAATCAAACTACACGTTTCTCCCGGCGCCGGCACTTGGGGACCAAGCATGAGACTTTTGGCTCCCTCAGAAATTGCCGTGATCGATTTGGTAAAAAAATAAATTATAGCATCTTGATTTTATCCCCGTATATTTCTTATATTAGAAACAGGGGGATTAAAACTATGGATTTTGAAAAACTTACTGCTAAATCTAAAGAAGTTATTGAACAAGTATTGAAGCTGGCGGCGGCGCGCAAAAACCAGTATATTACGCCGTTGCATCTGCTGAAAGTGTTGTTAGATGGAAACGACAGCACAATTATGAACTTAATTCTTAAGGCCGGAGGAAATCAGACGACTATCCGCGACAAGCTGGAATCGGCTTTTGCCAAACTGCCACAAGTGGCAGGAGCCTCCGTTCAGAGTCTGATGAGTCAGGATTTTACCACCGTGATGATGGCGGCAGAAAACTTGGCCGACAAAGCCAATGACCAATATGTTACGGTTGAGCGTTTATTACAAGCTCTGGCCACCACGGCGGGAAACGAAGCGTATGATATTTTGACGGCGGCCGGCGTTAACGCGGTGAAATTGAATCAGGCTATTAATGAATATCGCAAAGGTCGGCTTGCTGACAGCGAAACCGCTGAAGATAATTTTGAGGCTTTGAAAAAATTTACGATTGATATCACGCAAAAAGCCAAGGAAGGCAAACTTGATCCAGTTATTGGTCGTGAACATGAAATTCGCCGCACCATTCAGGTTTTGTCTCGCCGCACCAAAAACAATCCGGTGCTGATTGGCGAACCGGGGGTTGGTAAGACGGCAATTGTAGAAGGGCTGGCTATGCGAATTGTCAATAACGATGTGCCGGAAAGCCTGCGCGGCAAGAGATTGCTGTCATTGGATTTGGGCGCGTTGATTGCCGGAGCCAAGTTTCGCGGAGAATTTGAGGAACGGCTGAAAGCCGTGTTAAAAGATGTGGAGGCTTCCGAAGGCGGCATAATTCTGTTTATTGATGAAATGCACACCTTGGTCGGAGCCGGAGCATCTGAAGGCTCAATGGATGCGTCCAACCTGTTAAAACCGGCCTTAGCGCGCGGCGAGTTGCATTGCTTGGGAGCAACAACGCTGAATGAATATAAGAAATATGTTGAAAAAGACGCGGCGCTGGCTCGACGCTTTCAGGCGGTATATGTCGGTGAACCAAATGTTGAGGAAACAATCTCTATCCTGCGCGGAATCAAAGAAAAATTTGAGTTGCATCATGGGGTCAAGATTTCTGACGGCGCGCTGATTGCCGCGGCAACACTGTCTGATCGCTATATCAGCGACAGATTTTTGCCCGACAAGGCCATTGACCTGATGGACGAAGCGGCAAGCTCATTGCGTATGGCCATAGACTCCAAACCGGAAGAGCTTGATGAGCTTGATCGACGGATATTGCAGCTGAAAATTGAGCGGGAAGGCATTAAAAAAGAAACAGACCCTAAGTCTAAAGAGCGTTGTGAGTTAATTGCCTATGAAATCTCCGGATTGGAGGCTAAGGCCAAAGCTCTGGAAGATAAATGGCGGGAAGAAAAACAAGGATTGGCTGATTTTACCGGCTTGAAAGACCAGTTGGATAAGGCCAGAATTGAAGTTGAAATTGCCAAACGTGAGGGCAGATTTGAACGCGCCGGCGAACTCCAATACAGTGTTATTCCAGAATTGGAACGCAAGATTAACGCCGCCGAAGAAAAAGCCAAAGAGCGTAAAAACAGTTTCTCGGAAACCGTTACGGAAGAAAACATTGCTAATGTGGTTTCTAAGTGGACAGGAATTCCGGTTGACAAAATGCTGGAAGGCGAGCGCGAAAAATTGTTGCATATGGAAGACTTTTTGGCTAAACGGGTTATTGGTCAGAAAGAGGCTATTGCAGCTGTATCTAATGCGGTTCGCCGCTCGCGCGCCGGCATATCCGACGCCCGCCAGCCAATTGGCTCATTCTTGTTTTTGGGGCCGACCGGCGTGGGCAAAACCGAACTAAGCAAAGCTTTGGCGGAGTTTTTGTTTAATGACGAGGCCGCCATGTTGCGAGTTGACATGTCGGAATATATGGAAAAACACGCTGTTGCTCGTTTGATTGGCTCGCCTCCGGGATATGTTGGCTATGATGAAGGCGGATATTTAACCGAGGCTGTGCGCCGCCGCCCGTATCAGGTTATCTTGTTTGATGAAATTGAAAAAGCACATCCTGATGTGTTTAATATTTTGCTACAAGTGCTTGATGACGGTCGTTTGACTGATGGTAAAGGCCGCACGGTAGATTTTAAGAACACAATCATCATCATGACCTCAAACTTGGGATCTGAGATATTGTCTAATGCTACCGGCGCTGACGACGGCAAACAAATCCGCGCTAAAGTGATGGAGATTGTAAAAGCGTCTTTTCGTCCGGAATTTATTAACCGTATTGATGAAATTACAATCTTTCACAAACTTGATAAGAGTAATATCAAAGATATTGCCCAAATTCAGATTGCCAATATTGAGAAACGTCTGGCCGACCGCAATATTCATCTGAAAGTAACCGAACCGGCGTTTATCTGGATTGTGAACAATGGTTATGATCCGACTTATGGCGCCCGTCCGCTGAAAAGACTTTTGAAAAACCAAATTGAAAACAAATTGGCGCTCAAAATTCTGGACGGCGAAATCGGCGACAATGATACCGCAAGCATCATTGTCAGCAACGGAGCGTTGGATATTGTAAGGGACAAAAAAGCTTCGTCTGAAAATAAAAAGTAATCTGTAATTTGCGCAAAAAATCCCCTTGCCCTGAAAAGCAAGGGGATTTTAATTCAGATAAGCCCCATTTTTTGGGCAATTATTACGGCTTGAGTGCGATTGGTGGCTCCAACCGCTCGCAACAAAGCATTTATATGCAATTTTACCGTAGCCTCAGACACGTCCATTTTATAGGCAATTTGTTTATTTGACATTCCTTCTGCCACATAGTCCAACACCTCAGACTGTCGCGGAGTCAAAATTTTGTTGCCGCCGCGAACATGGCGGCCTTCCGCGCCAACAGTTGCCGCAAAATCCATGATGGACGGCGGCAAATAGGTTCCGCCGTCTGCCACCAATTTTAGGGCGGATAACAATACTTTGGTATCTGAACGTTTGGGTATGTAGCCCTTAATGCCCATATCGATTACTTTTTTAATGTTGCGAGCATCTTCTGAGGCGGATACAACCACAAACCGACAATTCGGCGCTTTGTTTTGCAACGCGCGCAAACCGTCTTCCCACTTCATATCAGGCATATCCAGATCAATTACGACTAAGTCGGTGTCTGGAGCGGCCTCAACTATCTTTAACGCTTGCGAAAAATTTGCGGCCTGATTGATTACCGCCTGAGGAACAATTTTTTCCACTTGCAGGCTCAAGCCGTCTCTGAATAGTGCATGGTCGTCCGCGATAAGAATCTTCATATCGTCCTCCGCGTTGGTAATCGCACAACATTGCGCCGCTATCCGGTCGCAAATTTAACAGGTTAGTTCGTTATATAAATCTTTTGGGCAACATTTAAAGTAGCTGCCGCAAAATTTCCGCCTATAAATAAAGGCAGTCTATTCCGGCCTCTTTGAACATTTCTTCCGAATAAGCCAGTTTGTCTCGCCAGGTGTTGGCCGGAGATTTTTCATCAATCGTGACTTTGCGGGTTACAACCATCTTAATGCCGGACTGAATAATCGCTCGAGCGCAATCAGGACACGGCATCGCGGTTACATAAATTACGCAACCTTTGAGAGAGGCGCCAATCAGACAGGCGTTATACACGGCGTTACGCTCGGCATGCTCAAAAAAATCATACTTGGTGGGGCGTTCCATGCGCTCGGGTTTGTTGTCATCAACACCTCTGACCAAACCATTGTATCCGGTGGAGCGAATCTCTCGATCAGGACCGACAACAACTGCTCCGACTTTGGTGGACGGATCCTTAGACCAGGTCTTGACTAACTCGGCAACTTCCATAAAACGCTGGTGCCATTTTTCTGAAAACATGAAAAACCTCACGGCTGGTTATTGTTAACTGATAATCGATTTTCTGGTATCAGAATAACTGATTATAAAAAACTTACAATCATTTTTTAAAATAGCGGTAAAAATCCCTAAAGCTCTTGACATCGGCAATAAAATGCACCAAGTTATCAATAGTGTTTTTTAATTAATTTAGGAGAAAAAAATGAGTGCGATTATTGATATCCACGCCAGAGAAATTTTGGACTCACGCGGTACACCTACCGTTGAGGCAGAAGTTGTTTTGCAAAGCGGCGCATTTGGCCGCGCTGCGGTTCCGTCAGGTGCTTCTACCGGCGTACATGAAGCCGTAGAACTCCGCGATGGCGACAAAAAACGTTTTGGCGGCAAAGGTGTATTGAAAGCCGTTGAAAATGTTAATGACAAAATTTATGATGCTCTGGCCGGTTTGGAAGCTGAAGACCAAATCGAAATCGACCGCACCATGATTGAACTTGATGGCACCGAAAACAAAGGCAAACTCGGCGCTAATGCCATTTTGGCCGTTTCTATGGCTGTTGCCAAAGCTCAGGCTGAAGAAGCAGGCTTGCCGTTGTATCGTTATCTGGGCGGCACCATGGCTCGCACTTTGCCGGTTCCGATGATGAATATTTTGAACGGCGGCAAACACGCTGATAACCCGATTGATATTCAAGAATTTATGATTATGCCGGTTTCTGCCGAATCTGTAAAAGAAGCTATCCGCATGGGTGCTGAAATCTTCCAGACCCTCAAAAAGAATTTGAAAGCCGCCGGCCACAACACCAACGTTGGTGATGAGGGCGGTTTTGCTCCGAATTTGAAATCTGCCGAAGAGGCTTTGACCTTTATTGTTAAATCTATCTCTGATGCCGGCTACAAACCGGGTGAAGATGTTGTTTTGGCTATCGACGCCGCTTCTTCTGAGTTCTATGAGAACGGCAAATATGAAATGAAAGGCGAAGGCAAATCTTACACCAACAAACAGATGGTTGAATTCTACAAAGGTTTGTGCGACAAATTCCCGATTTTCTCAATTGAAGACGGTATGGCCGAAGATGATTGGGAAGGTTGGAAAATGTTGACTGACGCTCTCGGTGACAGAATCCAGTTGGTTGGCGATGATTTGTTTGTTACCAATCCGGCTCGTTTGGCCATGGGTATTGAAAAAGGCGTTGCCAACTCTATTTTGGTTAAAGTTAACCAGATTGGTACTTTGACCGAGACCATGAAAGCCGTTGATATGGCTCAGCGTCATAAATACACCGCTGTTTTGTCTCACCGCTCGGGCGAAACCGAAGATACCACTATTGCAGACATTGCCGTTGCTACCAACTGCGGTCAGATTAAAACCGGTTCAATGTCTCGTACCGATCGTATGGCTAAGTACAACCAGCTCATCCGTATTGAAGAAGAATTGGGTGATATGGCTGTTTATGCCGGTAAATCTATTTTGAAAAAATAAGCATTACGCTTAAGGCCGCTTGAACAGATTGAATGTCAGGTCGCCGTAACGTTTTCAAGATTACAAAAAAGCCTCGCTGATTAGCGAGGCTTTTTTTGGTATTCGCAAAACTAGAAATTGGCAATGCGGGCAAGCGCGGCTTCAACCTTGGCCTTGTTTTCCAAAGCCTCTGCCTGACGGCGCTTTTCTTCTTCAACAACCGCAGCCGGAGCGCGCTCAACAAAACTCGTATTGCCTAGTTTGCGCGCATAGCCTTCCAGATTTTTATCCAGAACAGCCAGCTCTTTATTTAGGCGTTCGCGTTCAGCTGAGAAATCAACCACGCCTTTGAGCGGCAACAAAACGGTAGTCTCACGGAACACGGCCTGAGCCATGTCCGGCGTAACCTCGCCGCTATATGCCGCCAATTTTTCCAATCTGGCCAAAGAGCAGACCATTTGATTGAAATTAACAATTTCTGCCTGTGAGTTGGAATCGGCGTCTTTAAGATAAACCGTAAGTTTGGCTGATGCCGGCAAATTCATCTCAGCGCGCAAAGAACGAATGGTGGAAATCAGATCAATTGCCCAGTCCACCGCTCCCATAGCAGAAGTGTCAATACTTTCAGCCTGTGGCCAAGAAGCGTGAATTAATTTAGTAGAGCGAACAGCGGTATTATTCCACAATTCGGTGGTGATAAACGGCATAAACGGATGCAAAATTACCAAAATTCTATCCAAAACCCAAGCAAAAGTGGCTTTGGTCTCAGCTTTGGCAATCTCGTCTTCGCCATAAAGAATCGGCTTAATCAGCTCAATATACCAATCACAGAACGAACCCCAGACAAATTGATATACGGCATTGGCAGAATCTGAAAAACGAAAAGCGTTAAGATTATCAGTAACGCCCTTGGTTGCCTCAACCGCCTTGGCTATAATCCATTTGTTAACCGCAAGTTTTACCTTATCAGCGGCAAAATCTGACGGCAGTGAGCATTGGTTCATTTCACCGAAACGAGCCGCATTCCATAGTTTGGTTGCAAAATTGCGGTAGCCGGCAATTCTGGCTTCACTTACATTGATATCCCGCCCTTGGGTTTCCATGGCGGCCATAAAGAAACGTAAAGCGTCGGCGCCGTATTTTTCAATCACAATCATCGGATCAACGGTGTTACCCTTGGATTTTGACATTTTACGTCCCTGCTCGTCTCTAACCAGACCGTGAATGTAGGCTTTGTGGAACGGAACTTTCTTCATCATATACATGCTCATCATCATCATACGAGCAACCCAGAAGAAAATGATATCAAATCCGGTTACCAAAACCGAGGTTGGGTAAAAAGTATCAAGATATTCGCTCTTATCAGGCCAGCCCATGGTTGAGAAAGCCCACAATCCGGAAGAAAACCATGTATCCAAAACATCGGTTTCGCGGCGGAGTTCAACATGTTTGCCGTAGTGTTTATCGGCGGCGGCTTGGGCTTCTTCTTCATTTTCTTCACAGAAAATATGTTCATCAGGGCCATACCAAATCGGCATCTGATGCCCCCACCACAACTGGCGGGAAATACACCACGGCTGAATATTGCGCATCCACTCAAAATAGGTCTTTTCATAAGACTTGGGAACGAACTGCATTTCGCCGTTCTCAACCACGCGCAAAGCCTCTTTGGCCAAAGTCGGAGCATCTACAAACCACTGGTCGGTCATCAGCGGTTCAATAATCACTCCGGAACGGTCACCATAAGGAATTACCATCGGGTGATCTTCAATCTTTTCCATCAAGCCCAGTTCGGTTAATTTTTCAATGGTTTTGGCGCGCGCGTCCAAAGTAGTCATACCGGCAAACGGAGTGTTTTCATTTAAGGTGGCATCTTCATTCAAAATGTTAATCATCGGCAGATTGTGACGCTTGCCAACCTCAAAGTCATTAAAATCATGAGCCGGAGTTATCTTGACCGCGCCGGTGCCTTTTTCGGGATCGGCATGCTCATCGCCAATAATCGGAATCGCCCGATTAATAATCGGAATTATGCAGTTTTTGCCAATCAGATGTTTAAGTTTTTCATTCTCTTTAGAAACGGCAACCGCAGTATCACCAAACATTGTTTCCGGACGAGTAGTGGCAATGTGAATATATTCTCCGCTATTGCCCTCAAGCGGATATTTGTAATAATACATTTTGCCGACTGTTTCTTTTTGAACAACTTCCAAATCAGAAACGGCCGTCATAAACTTGGAATCCCAGTTAACCAGCTTTTTGGCCTTATAAATCAGGCCGTCTTTATACAAGCTGACAAAAATTTTGCGAACAGCGCGACTTAACCCCTCGTCCATGGTAAAACGAGCGCGGCTCCAATCACAAGAGGCGCCCAACCGGCGCAGTTGTTTGCAAATAGTTCCTCCAGATTGCTCTTTCCATTTCCAAACGGTTTCAATAAACTTTTCCCGCCCCAAATCATGACGAGAGACGCCCTCTTTGGCCAAGTTGCGCTCAACCACCATCTGGGTGGCAATACCGGCATGGTCCATCCCAGGCTGCCACAAAACCTTTTTGCCCAGCATACGGTTGTAGCGAATCAAAATATCTTGCAGGGTTTCATCTAAAGCGTGTCCCATGTGTAAAACACCGGTAACATTTGGCGGCGGAATAACAATAGAGAAAGCGTCTTTGTCTGAGCGCATATCAGGCTTAAAGTCACCGCTATTTTCCCAATCTGCATATATTTTTTCTTCAAAATCTTTAGGGTTATAATTTTTTTCCAACATTTTCGGTTTCCACAATTTTATTAAGTCAGATAAGTATGCAAAATGCCCTCAGGGAACATCCTCGGGGGCATAAAAAAGTTTTAGGTCGGCTCAGTGAATTTACTGTTTGTCCCCAACCTTTGCCATCACTCGTTCAATTTCTTGTTTAACAATTTTCTCAACGATTGTCGGCAAGTTATTATCAAGCCATTGTTTGGTTTGACTGTGAATTTCTTCCTGCGCTAACGCGTTATAGTCAACACCCTCTTGCCAATGAGCGGCGACCTCATTGCCAATAATTTGACGAATAACCGAGACAACCACATCTTCTATCGTTTTGGCGCCGTCACCGATAATTTTGACAGTTTCAACCTCCGGCGCAGCATTGTTTTCCGGTTTTGCCGGAGTTGTTGGCTCGTCATGAGAAAACATTTTGGCAAAATTATTGATGATATTGGCCGAAACATCTATGGCGCTGTCGGCTTCAGCCTCTATAACCGGCTTAGGTTCAGGTTCAGGCTCAGGCTCAGGCTCTGGTTCAGGTTCAGGTTCAGGTTCAGGTTCAGGTTCAGGTTCAGGCTCTGGCTCTGGCTCTGGTTCAGGCTCTGGTTCTGGTTCAGGCTCTGGTTCTGGTTCTGGTTCAGGCTCTGGCTCTGGCTCAGGCTCAGGCTCAGGCTCAACAACAGGCTCAACCTGCGGCTCAGAAATTTCTTCGGCAATTTCCTCAGCCTCAGTAACCGGAACACTCTCTTCGGTTGGCTGTTCTGCCGGTTCCTCATAAAAAGGATCTGACTCAAAGTCCTCCCAGCCGACGTTAACTCCCCTCAGCTCAGTTTCTTCAACAGGCTCGGCCTCAGCTTCAGCTGTCGGAGCTGTTATGGCCGGCTCAGCCGAAAGCTTCGGCATATTGATATCATCAAGCTCAGCCGCAAGATCTATCGTATCCTTTTCGGCAGCATCTTCTCCCAAACGCATATCAGGAGAAAGCTCGAGAATATCAGTATCATCTTCAACGGCAGCATCAGGCAAAGCCGCATTTTGTTGGGCGCTCTGATCCTCCTCCAAAATATTTTTGATTGAAGAAAGGATGTCTTCCATAGACATATCTTGATTGTTATCGTCAACCATATTTTACATTCCAGATTATTAACTTGAGCTTATTCTACACAAAAATACCGCATTATCAAGCTACTTTTGCATAGATATCATCAATTTAATGACAGCCACTTATCTTTGGTATCCTTATAATATTTTTTGGCATCATAAATCTTAACATTAAGTCCCAAGTCCTTGGCGGTCAGCTTGCCCATGGAAACCAGCACGTTCATAGCCGAAACGTAGTAGTTGCGGCGGGCTGTAACCTCATTAACATTAGAGTTCAACAACTCTTGATAAGCATCTAAAACATCCAAAATGGTGCGGTTTCCAAGCGCCTCTTCTTTTTGCACGCCGTCAAGAGCGATCTCATTGGCCTTAACTTGCTCTTTAATAGCCGAGATTTTGGTTTCGTTAGCTTTCATAATCTCCCAAGCACTGGAAAAAGTGGCCTTAACCTGACGCTCGGTTTCCAGCATGGTCTCCTGAGCCTGCCATTTTTGATGTTTGCTCTGGCGGATTTTGGCGCGGTTCTCACCGGCATTATACAACGGTATGCTCAGATTCAGCCCCCACTCGACACTGTCGGTGGTTGTGTCTCCGCTCAGGGCGTTGTCATTCTCGGATTTCACCTTGGAAGCGGCGGCATCAAAACTCAACTGCGGCAACAGAGATCCGGTGTTGGCATAAACCTCATACCCCTTGGCATTGAACAAGTGGCGCGCTTGTTTAATTGAGTAATTGCTTTTGAGCGCAATATTCATCGCCTCATCGTAATTTTTGGGCAACAAGCCGCTGATAACGGTCGGCTCCTCGAGAGATTCAGGGGTTGAGCCAATAATTTTGGCATAAGAGGCTTTGGAAACCTCCAGCGTACCCTCGGCGGCAATACGGTCGGACATCGCCTGAGAATAGCGCGCTTTGGCTTGAGAAACATCTGTGCGGGTAACCTCGCCGACATTAAACCGTTGCTGAGTTTCATCAAGACGTTTTTTCAGCAATTTTTCGTTGTTCTTTTGCAACTCGACAATAGCCTCATCGCGCAAGACATCCAGATAAGCTGTTGAAGCATCAAGCAAAACGCTCTGCTCTACATTGTAGAGATTATTTTGTTCGGCTCGCACAACCTGATCAGCCGATTTGACGGAATTTACGGTTGAAAAGCCGCTAAACAAAGGTTGCGACACTTTGGCCGCCATGCTCTTGGTGGTGGTATCACCCCCGCCGACACGGCCATAGGAGCTATCAGAATCAACATTGTTGTGAGCATCGCGGTAAGCTCCGGTCAGGGCCAGAGTCGGACGATAACCTGATTTTGCGATTGCGACATTTTCATCAACGGCGCGCAAATATGCCCGCTCCGCCTGCAAGGTCGGATTGGTGTTATAGGTTTCACTCAGCGCATCAAAAATATTTCCAGCCGATGCGGGCGCAGCTAAAGCAAGCGATGTTGCGGCCAACAATCCGGCGACAAATTTAGATTTCATTCTTATACCTCTGTAATTGTTCATAATTGTCGGTGATTATATTATACAGGAGTTAATTTACAATAAATTTTTTTTACAAATTCAGATTATATCCGCGCAAAAAAGGTTATATATTAACCATATTTCAAACAATTTTGCGTAGGCTTGGGATAATTCGGTATTTTTCCCTACAGGAGTTAAACAAAGTGAAAAAGAATTCTACGATTATTAATGAAATTGACCGTGCCAGACTTAAACTTTCGATTGAACACTACATTAAATATTTTATCGGCAAGCGCACCTGCGAGCTTACCAAGGACGAAGCTTTGCAGGCGATTTCTTTGGCTGTGCGCGAGTTTGCCATGGACAAAATGTATGAGACAATTGCCCGTTATAATCAGTGCAACTCCAAAAGGGTTTATTACCTTTCTATTGAATATCTGATTGGACGTTCGTTGGAAAACAACCTGCATAATCTGGGGTTGTTTGATATTATGAAAAACGTTAAGATTGAAGGTTTTCCAAACTTCTCGCTGGAAGAGATTTTTGACGCCGAATATGATCCGGCGCTGGGAAACGGCGGTTTGGGGCGCTTGGCCGCCTGCTATTTGGACTCAATGGCATCATTGGGGTTGGCCGGCTTTGGCTATGGCATAGACTACCAGTTCGGATTGTTTAAACAAAGATTTGAAAACGGATATCAGATTGAGCAGGCAGACAGTTGGCTGGCTGAAAACTCTCCATGGCAGTTTGCCCGCCATGACCGCATTGTTAAAATTCCGATTTACGGTGATGTCGAGGTTTTGGACAACCCCAATGGCCAAAAGAGCTTCGTCTGGATGAACACCAAAACCTTGTATGGCGTGCCGTTTGATTTTCCGATTGTCGGATATGCCGGCAAGTCGGTTAACTATCTGCGCCTGTTCTCGGCCAAGACCGATGACGAGCTGGATATCAACATCTTTAACGAGGGCGGCTATATTGAGGCCATGAAAGAAAAGATTGAGACCGAGACAATCTCTAAGGTTTTGTATCCGTCTGATGCTGTCGAATCGGGCAAAGAACTGCGCCTGAAACAGCAATATTTCTTTGCTTCTTGCGCAATTCAAGATATTTTGCGCCGATTCTTGGAAAAGAGCGAAGACTTTAGCCAACTGCCGGATAAAGTGGTGATTCAACTCAATGACACTCATCCGGCGATTGCCATTGCCGAAATGATGCGTTTGCTGGTTGATGTCTATGGTCAGGAGTGGGATGACGCTTGGGACGTTACCTCCAGAGTGTTTGCCTACACCAACCACACTTTGCTGCCGGAAGCGCTGGAAACCTGGCCGGCACGCATTATCGGCCGCATGTTGCCCAGACATTTGCAGATTATTTATGAAATCAACCGCCGTTTTATGGACTTTGCCCGCTCCAAATTTGGCGACGACCAAGAAAAGCTGGCCAAAGTGTCCATTGTTTCCGGCGACGGCAACAATCAGATTATCCGTATGGCCAATCTCTCGATTGTTGGCTCTTTTTCGGTCAACGGGGTGGCGGCGATTCACTCTGAACTTATCAAGACCAAGCTGGTTCCTGAATTTTATGAGCTGTGGCCGGAAAAATTCATCAATGTTACCAACGGTATCACTCCGCGCCGCTGGCTGTTGCATGCCAACACCGCTTTGGCAGACCTTATCTCAACCAAAATCGGCGACGGCTGGGTTACCAAACTGACGGAACTCAAAAAGCTTGAAAACCTGATTGATGATAAGAAATTTGTCAAAGAATTTGCCGAGGTTAAGTTATCCAACAAAAAGACTCTGGCTCAGCGGATTTTCCACGCGGCCGGAATCATGGTCAACCCCGAGAGTATGTTTATTGTTCACGCCAAGCGCATTCATGAATACAAACGCCAACTGATGACCATTTTGCAGGTTATTGGCGACTATTTGGCAATCATCAAAGACAATGTTAAGCCGGCAACCCCAAAAACTTATATTTTTGCGGGCAAGGCGGCGCCGTCTTATAACTTTGCCAAACTGATTATCAAACTCATTAACAACGTGGCCGAAGTGATTAACGCCGATCCGCGTGTTAATGATGTGCTGAAGGTTGTGTTTGTGCCGGATTATAAAGTGTCTTTGGCCGAGGTTCTGATTCCGGCGGCTGACGTCAGCGTTCAGTCTTCTACCGCCGGTTTTGAGGCCAGCGGCACCGGCAACATGAAATTTGCTCTCAACGGCGCTCTGACACTGGGCACGCTGGACGGCGCCAACATTGAAATCCGCGAAGAAGTCGGTGATGAGAACTTTTATCTCTTCGGCCTGACCGAAAAAGAGGTTAACGATCGTCGCTCCACCTATAATCCGCGGGAAATTTATGAGAAAAACAATTATGTTAAACGTATTCTCAACGCGGTTAACTCCAACATGTTCTGCGAGAAAGATTATGTCCTGCTCTTTAAGCCGATTTTTGAGGAGCTGATCAACCGCGATTACTACTTTGTATTGGCTGACTTGGAGGCCTTTGACACCACCATGAAGAGAATAGAAAAAGACTTTCTCAACAAAGACGAGTGGGCGCGCAAGGCCATTCTCAACGTCGCGCGTATCGGCAAGTTCACCTCTGACCGCGCGGTTATGGAATACGCCAAAAACATCTGGCATATCAAGCCCTGCTGATCGTTGGCGAAAATCTAAGACGAAAAATCAGCCTCCGCCCATCTAAGCGGAGGCTTTTTTGCGATATTTTAAGACTTTAGCAACATTTTTTTGTTAAATATATTATTAATAAAATTATAGCGCATTTGGACAAAAATGGTTGATTTTTCTCTATTTTATGCTAAGATAAAATTAAGAAGCAACCATAATACAAAGGATTGTAACCATGGCAAGATCACCATTTCACCCGTTTCATTTTGAGATTGACAAAAACACCCAAGCGGATTTAGACGAGTACACCACCGAGAGTCTAGACACGCTGTTTAACCACGATAAAATTAAAGGATTGTTTGTGCTAAACTCAGAAAATGATCGCGTGTTTAATAAAGAAAAGTGGAATGAAACTTTGGATACATTTCACTCTTGGCGAGATAAATATGTTAAAAGAGAAGCAGAAATTGAAGAAGCAATAAATAAAGGTGAAACTCCTGTTGTATCCGAAGGCGATTCTGCTAATTATAAATATATGTACCCTAATGATCTTGCGTCATTTTTGTCTCATTATGATCAGGAACAGGCCGCCAATATTTTGAACAGCTATCAGGAAATTGTAAACAAAGCGCCGGAATTAAAAGACAAATTTTCTACATTGTTTGGTATGTATGAACATATTGAAAGAAGCAAAGATTATCAGCGTGATGGCGATAAGAATCAGCTGAATTTTGCCATCAAAAAAGGCAATGACGGCAGTCATTTGGCATTATTGACCATGAAAAATTTTGGCGGTTTAGGATTGAACTTTACCATTGAAAATGGGCGCTCAATTCTATTTGATGACAACAAACCTTTGACACAAGCTCAAGTTGCCGAATTTGCCAGATTCTTTAAGGATCAGGGTTTTCATATTTCCGACTTTAAGGGGCTGGAAGATGTCAAAGTGGTTGATGACCACGACGCCAACAAAGAAATCGGCTCTTTTGAGGAATTGTATCTGACTCAAGCAAGCGCTGATCTGGATAACATGTCTTTGGCTGAGTTGTCAAAATTAAAAGAACAGCAACCTGATAATCCAAATGTTCAGGAAGCTCTTCAACAAAAGCTGGCTCATGACGAAGCCAACGGCGGAGATGAAACTGGATCTCAGATCAACATGGGGCCTGATGAATTACAACAACAAGCACCAGGACCGTTTGCTGATTATATAAATACAGACTTTAATAGCAAAACGCCTAACTTTACCATGCGCGGCTTTAAGAATGCTGTTTATGACCGCGCCGGAATGATGCGTGTTGAAAAACGCTGCATAACCACCCGCCGCCTGGCTGACGGCAGTTTGGCTATTTGTTTCTATGGCAGTGAAAATGATTTGCGCAAAGACGGAACCATGGACAAGGAAGGCGTGGTTCGTCACACAAAAAAATGTATGTTTGTCGCTCACCCGGGAAAACCGCCAAAGGTTGGACTATATATCCCGCAAGGCGCCAAAATGGAGACCGGCTATGCCAAAGCAATAATTGGCGCGCTCAAAAAACAAGGATACCCTTACATCAAATTTCCATCAGCAAAAGAAGTTGGCACAGATGTATTTAAAGCTTTGTTGGAAGCCTGCGGTGACCAGCTGGCAATTCCGGTTGGAGTTAATTTGGATGCCGCTCAGCTTGAGGTGTTACTCAGCGCAGCTCAAGGCTCTGGCAAAGACCCCCAAAAGGCTGACGATAAAGATCTGTTGCTATGGAAGATGGCATTGGTTGAGCGTCTGGACGAACAATTGGCAAGCAAAGATAACAGTGAAGTGAGGAGTTTCCGCGATAAATTGGAAGGTGACATTCGCTTTACTTATTTTTCAAAAATGGTGCCTAGTCTTGAAAGTTATATAAATTCCGGCACTAATGGTGAGTTTGGTGAGAAATGGAATGATCTTGAGCTTGCTGCCGCTAAAAAAGCCTTAGGTAAAGTGATTGAAGCCGTAAAAAGCGGTCAACCGGTTAAATATTCTGGACCGGATATTGACCCGGCTACCGGCAAGCCTCAGGAACACATCTTTAAGTTTGACTATCTGAATAAAGATGAGAATGCCAACAACGCACAGGTTATGCAATTCTTTGAGGCCACCATTCGAAAAGAATATCCAGGCGTTGTTGAACATTTTACTGAACAGGTTAACAATGGCGCTGTCGACGCTTCAGATAATAGTGATCCAAATAATAGTGATCCAGATAATAGTGATCCAGATAATAGTGATCTAGAAAATAGTGAACCAGAAAATAATAATTCTAAAAATAAAATTACTACAACAACCATCAGCGCTGCCCTTAATAACATTAGAAAATATGGAGATAATGGACTTAATGATGGTACTAAAGCAGCCGCTGCATATGGTTCTGAAAAGGGTCAATTTAAAATTAAGCCTAATAGCGCTACCGGTCTTAATCCCACTATGGCTGAGGTTAAAGACGGTAAATATGACCCCAGCAAATTTAAGAATAGAAAAGTGCCGCTACGGTCGGATCCCCGCAAGCCGAATATGGGCGGCAGAAGCGGCAGCGGGCGCGAATAGTAATCAACCCAACAGAAAAAGAGCGGGAGGTTTTCCCGCTCTTTTCCTATCTTCCAAACAACAAATGAAATTTAATTTCTTTTGCCGCTCTTCACTGAAGATATTTATTCACTCATACTGGTAAAAGAAATTAAATCTCTAACTACCAACATCGTGAATACCCAAGATATAATCATTTTGTTTCCGGCTTCAAGCATCACTATACTAAAGGATAAGTTTTTTTGATTTGATGAAGAATGCACACTCTAACTTCTCCCCTTGATTTCAAGGGGAAGACAGAGAGGGGTTTAAAAATAGCTGTCACCGCTCCGAGGGGCGAACATTCTCGCCCGAGGTCAAGCGGTCTTCCGTGCTGATAATACAAACTAACAGCATGGAAGATGCCTGGACTTTGCGGAAGAATACACACTCTAACTTCTCCCCTTGATTTCAAGGGAAGACAGAGAGGGGTTAAAAATAGCTGTCACCGCTCCGAGGGGCGAGCATTCTCGCCCGAGGTCAAGCGGTCTTCCGTGCTGTCAATCGATATTATCAGTTCGGTAGATGCCTGGACTTTGCGGAAGAATGCTTCCGCAAAGAGGCATGACAGAGTCTTTTTTATTGTCACTCTGAGTGAACCGAAGCAATCCATATTGTTGCTTGATAAAAATGGATTGCTTCTCACGGCTGACCGCCGTTCGCGCAATGACATTGGAGAGAGGGGAGGAAAGAAGAATAATTAGAAGGACAGGGTTTTGGCCAATTGTGAGGTATAAAAATTTCGCAGACGGTGAACATAGCCAGTATAGTTAACAAGTTTATATGCAAGCCAATCTTCGACACTCCCATGAAAAACCGCTACAACAAAGTTATAATAGTCTTGCATTTTTTGCAAATCATCAACTTTATATTTGCCATTAGGACGTTCAAATTGACCCGTCATCATATATTTGATTTTTTCAACAATATCCTGCGCCCGGGCAATTACTTTTTGGGCATCTATCTGGCTCATATCTTTATGCTGTGGATAAATCAGCCACTTATCATACAAAACTGAATATTGCGCCAAATCTGGCACTTTTAATACAATTTTGATTTCCACCTGACGCCCAGCAATACGATACTTACGCTGATGATCCAAAAAAGCATTACGAACCTTACCTATAAACTGAAATATTTGCTTATTACTTTTAAAAACGCCGTTATTTTCAACTATAGAAACAACTATTTCTAGATCCAAATCTGAAAACTCCTGATATTCATAAGTAGTGGAAGAACCAAACAAAACAATATCATCAACCTGCAACCACGGAAAATCCTTGAGACAACCGTCAATTACGACCTGCGCACGCATCAAAAGTTTTTGCCGAATCTCCGGCAGCATTTGGTGGTTAGCATCAAACACACGGCTGTCAAGTTCCTGATGCGAGGTCATCAGCCACTTGATATTTTCTTCCATGGTCTGCTGGCGAGGATTGACGTTTAGCATTGCTCTAACTCATTAATATTATAGTTATAAGATTCGATCAGGAATTTTTTGAAATATCTTTCACCGCCAAGCTCACAAAAAGTACGATAAAGCAAATAATCAAAATTATATTCATGCTCGTCGCTGTCCAACCAATATTTGCGGGCTTCCGAACGGAGATATTTAAGATAAGCTTCCAGCTGGTGGCAGCCTTCTATGGTAAATTCACCGTTAGGATGACGGGAATGAGATTCAACATTTTCACGGATAATCTGCTGATAACGCGGAAAAACCATGCAAAACTCCGGCATAGTGAAAGCAAACTGACGTTTGACAGGCGGATTCAGCCAACGCTGGTGAATAATTGAAAAACAAGGAATTCCTTGAGGAACGTCAGCCAAAAAATGGCAATGAACCGGACGATTGATAAAAGTGTAAGGAATTTCGGTCGCTTCCAGAATATCATTAATCTCGGAAAGGTTGGCCTGCAACGGCTCAGGTAAATCATTATAGATCAGACCAACATATACAGGACTAAAACGATTATAAACATAACCAGCCAGATCACCATACAACACCACGTCTGAGGCCTTTTGCCAATTTACCAAAGGGCGGTTTTCACCCCACCAAAAGTTGGCAATATTTATTATCCCAGATTTGAAAGTATCATACAATGTATCCGGTGATGAAAACACCACCGGACACAAGGTGTCATTAATGCGAACATGCTCGCCGATATCTATTGATTCAAACTTTATTGGCTGCATTAGCTTTAGTAACACTTACCATTATAACACGTTTGGTTGCCTGTGCATGTAACGCTCTCACAAGGGTCGCCACCGGTTGAACCACCTGATGAGCTACCTCCTGATGAACCACCTGATGAACTACCGCTTATCTTAGTGGGCGTTATTGAAAATGATGCTGACATGCAACTATCGTCAGCTGTACAGGTTTTAACTAGGTCATCAGCATAGGCCTGACAAACGGTGGATAATTCACTAGATGTATAATTTGTAACATCCGTTGGACCACAGGGTGCTACATAGTCATCGTAGCAGGTATTGTCAGGAAACCAATAGCCATCTGATTGTGAATAGACAGTACTGGTATACTGGGAACGACATTGATCACGAATGGTTTTTGACCGGCAGTCTTTATAACAGGTTACACCACTAACAGTGATTTTTGCGCAATTATAATATCCCGTGTCTGAACTCAGGTATCCGGCATCGGCGCAAACATCTTTGGCTTTGCCGGCATAAATAAAGATATTGGCCGAATAGTTCTGAGGAGTAACCGTGGTTGATTTGCCATAGATAGAATTTGATTTACTAGCATCGAAATTAATATACACAGAATTGGCGCCTTTTGTGTGTCCTTTACCATAATTATCGCCTTTGGGTGATATACTGAAAGCCCCAGAAATATCTCCACTGTAACTATACTCCGGTCCTTGCAAACCTACTTTACCAGTAATATTGGGCAAGCCGGCGGCTTGCGCGCTACGAAACGCTGATTGAATTGTAGTCACACTTGTTGTCTCTATTGCAGCACCTTTTAAGAAGTATCCCGAATATGAAGGAACGGTGTTTTTTCCTAATAACTTATATAAATCGGAATAAAGAGTTGTATCAAATGATTGACCATTACACAATAACCAGCCATCATGATTTTTCGCTTTCCATGAATACTTCAGATCACCAACAGCATGCTGAGGGGCAAGACACATGCCAAATGTCGGCTCAAAGGGACACGGAATAAATGTATCTGAGCACCTAGTCTTTTGTGTGCTGTAACCCATAGACATACATTTCAAAACACCATCCTGGCAGTTATATTTGGTATCATCAAAGGGGCAGCGGGTGAATATTTTTCCCTCACATTGAGACGCGGTTTTGGTGTATCCCAAAGTGGCACAGTCAGGGGCAGCAGTGCATTCCTGTTCCTGAGCTTGGCTGGGCAGGGCGTATATCAATGCCGGAACGGCGGCAGAGGCTAATAACATATTTTTCATTTCTTTTCCCCTTTATAAATTGGTTGGCAAATCCCCTACTTGACAGACCAAGTACAGAGTTGTTTGTTTTGGCAGATAAATTTGGTTTTATGATAATAACCGATATTACATTTGACAAAGCGGTAATGAACCGTGGTATCACCACAGCCTTTGACGCAGGTTTCATATTGAGAGTTGGCCGGAGCGGAGTTTAAATCGTACTCCGAGCAATCTTTAGGCGTACAGGTTTTACCCTGTTCGCACTTGGAAGGGCAGTCGGCATAATATTTCTCACAACCATACTCAGTTGCGTTATCAGTCAGGGCATCACACGCCTCAACGCACTCGTTGCATTTTGCCGCGCAATTTGGACAAGGCGTTTTACAGCCATATGTGCAGGTTAAGTCATTGCAATTTTGGCTCAGGCAGGCGTCGGTAATCGGGGTCTCGCACTTGGCGGGGCAGTCATCCCAATATTTTTGACAACCATAATCAACAGATAGATTATCAGTGCGATTGCGACAATTATCAGTATAGGGAATCTCACATTTGGTTGAGCAGTCATCCCAGGTCTTTTGACAACCATAATCGGAATCGTGTTTGACGTCTGTACGCAAAGCGCAGGGTTCGACACAACCACTGACACACCAGCCGACACCGGAGAAAAAATGTTTTTTAGAGCAGACCTGACCAGAGGCTGCCGAGGCGGAAAACCATCCGGAAGGACACTTGATGTCAGAATCAGAATCACGGCCGCCGGCGTTGCGATCCATGTTTTTGCCCAAGAAATCAGGCAACCAATAAATTTTGGCTGACACAGTGCCGACGACAAGCATACAGCCCAACACCGTTAATATGCAGATATACTTCCGCATCGCGATGACTCCCATCAAAACTTGTAACCTATTTTAGA
This sequence comes from uncultured Alphaproteobacteria bacterium, assembly GCA_934248075.1. Taxonomy (GTDB): domain Bacteria; phylum Pseudomonadota; class Alphaproteobacteria; order RF32; family CAG-239; genus CAZU01. The sequence goes on from CAKQKH010000002.1 coordinate 74,200, forward strand.
ATATCAGGCTACGCGCATGTTGTCAACGCGGAAATGATTACATTTATGTTACATAAAAACTAGCGCTAGTTTTGTTTGTCGGCAAAGAGCTTTTTGGCCTTGTCAACCAAGCCGTCATCTTGCGCCAAAGTCGGGAAAACATGAGTCGGCGAGGCCGGAACCGGATCGGTCTTGGTGATTTCCAGATATCCGGTTTGCGGACGAAACACAATATTTTTGAAAGCATACAGCACAAACAATCCGCTGAAAAAAGAAAAAGACAACACAAAACTGATGGCGCCCCATTGCTGCATGGCAAAAGAAACAATAATCGGCCCGCCCATCATGCCGATGCTTTGCAACAAAATCAGTTGGCCGCTGGCCTCTACCCGCTCGTCATCGGTGATTTTGTCATTGAGATGCGAGATGCAAATCGGATAAAGCACAAAAGTGCCGGCGCCAAGCAAAACCGCGCAACCAGACATCAGCCATACGCCGCTGTCAATAAAAAACTGCATCCAAGGCGCGACCACAAACAAAGCGCCGCACAGCCACATCATGACAAAACGGCGGTCAAACTTGTCAGAAAGGCGGCCAACCGGTATCTGCGCCACCATGCCGCCCATAATGCAGAAAAACATAAACAAGGCCGTGATGTTGATGTCTAACCCCATCTGATCGGCATAAATCGGACCAAGCGTGTAAACATTGCTGACCAAGATGCCGCTGATGATACAGCCGACAACGCTCATCGGTGCAAGTTTGTATGCGCGGCGCAAAGACATATGCTTATGCTTGCGGATTGGCGGGGTGGGCTTGCCGGTGAGACTAACCGGCACCAAAGACCAGGAATACAGCACCGAAATGATTATAAACACCATAAAACCGCCGGGGTCAGGAATATTGAGCATTAGTTGGCCGCCCGCCATGCCCAAATAAGTCATGACCATGTAAACCGACATAATCACACCGCGATTTTGATTGTTGGAACGAGTGTTAAGCCAGCTCTCCAAACACATTAGCCCAGCGGCGATGCAATAGCCCTCGGCAAAACGCAACAACGCCCAAAACCATGGCGCCGAACTTATGGTGTGCAACAGCACCATGGACGAGAGAATCGAAATATAACCGGCAAAAGCGCGGACATGCCCGACTTTGTTTATAATCCGCGAGGAAGTGAGCGACGAAACAATATAAGCAAAGTAATAAAACGCCATGACAATGCCGGTATAAAAAGTCGGAGTGTGCTGAGCATTGAGCCGCACCGCCAGAATCGATGTATTTAGACCACTGGCGACATACATTACCAAAGTGCCGATGAAAAACGCAGCTAATGGCGACAGAAGCTTTTCCGCGGCTTTTAGTCTTTTGATAAACATGAGTATTGCGCTCCCATTCCGGCTCAGATTAAGGAAAAAACAACATCAGGCAGCTTTGAGCATGGCCTCAGGCGCCTCTATACCTAAAAGATACAGATTAAGTTTTAAGATATCCCTAACCATTTTGGCCAATCTGAGCCGCGATGCCGCCTTGGCCTGATCAGCCTCGCTCAGAATCGGCGAAGTATTATAAAAACCGGAGAAAACCTGCGCCAGATTATAGACATAATCAGAAATTATGCTCGGCTCTTTTTCGGTCTCGGCACGAGCAACCATAGTGCCAAACTGGGCAATTTTGAGCGCCAAATTACGCTCCTCAGGGTTGGTGATGATGATATTGCCCTCTGCAAGGCCATTATCATGCGCCTTACGGAGAATCGAGTTAATGCGAGCAATGGCATATTGAATATAAGGTCCGGTCTTGCCCTCAAACTTGGCAAAGTCATCAAGCTCAAACACATAGCCGGAAGCGATGTTGTTTTTGAGATCCTGAAATTTGATAGCGCCGATAGCAATCTGCGACACCATTTTTTCGATATCTTCATGGGTGTATCCCTCAGCAGCAGACGGAATCGACTCTCTGACCTTGTCTTTGGACAGATTAATCAGGTCCTCCAGGTTCATCACGCCGCCGTCGCGAGTCTTAAACGGCTTGCCGTCAGCACCGTTGACCGTGCCAAAACCAATATGCTTAAGCGTGACATTTGGGGCGATGCCAAGTTTGTCGGCGACCTCAAACACCTGCTCAAAATGCAGCGACTGCCGCTTGTCCACCACATAAATAATCTCTTGCGCCTTGAGGTCATCAACACGCATTTTGATAGTGGCAATATCTGTGAGCTGATAGCCAAAACCGCCATCGGACTTGACCAAAATCACCGGAGGCTTGGAATCATCAGCCAAGCGCATAATCAAAGCGCCGTCATCAAGCACGGCCAGACCTTTGTCTTTGGCCAACTCAACAATTTTGCCGCAGGTTTCATGGGCGTCGCTCTCGCCCAGCCAAAGGTCAAAATGCGCGTCTAAAACATCATAATTTTTCTTGATAGCCTCAACCGAAACCTTGCGCAGATGCTGCCAGGCCTTGCGGTATTCGGGGTTGCCGCCTTGCAGTTCGGCCGTAATCAGACGAGCTTTTTCTTTGGCGACGTCATCTTCTTTGCAGCGAATATTGGCTTGTTTATAAAAAGCGGAAATCTGGTTGATATCATAGCTCTCGGTCTTAGACAAATCACCGTCTTGGTTGATAATTTCAGACAGAATCATGCCCATGGGAGTACCCCAATCACCAAGGTGAACGTCTGAAACAACCTCATTGCCGACAAAATTTTCTATCCGGCGGACAGACTCGCCAATCACGGCCGAACGCAGGTGTCCGACATGGAGAGCCTTGGCGACATTTGGCCCGCCAAAATCCATGACAATTTTGCGCGGAGCAACGGTTCTGGCCGCGCCAAAGCGCTCGTCTGACGCGGTCTTATCCATAAATTTGGCGATAAAATCATCTGCCAGAGAAATATTAAGAAAACCAGGGCCATCTACCGATATTTTGGCCAAATCCGTGTCTTTTTGCAACTCAGCGGCAATATTGCCGGCTATTTCACGCGGATTTTTGCGCTCGCTCTTGGCCAGAGCCAAAGCGCCGTTGCACTGAAAATCACTCAAATCAGGGCGATCAGATACTTTTACAAAAGCAAATTTAGGATCCAAGTTTAATGTCGCAAAAACTGCAGCCAATTTTTGGTTGAGGGTGTTCTCTAAAGATAATGACATAGTTCTTCCTTAAAATATATTATTTTTCACACTTAAAATAAAAATGATTGGGAACCAAAAGACGACAGGTGAAATATGTCTGTCTTACCGGAGTGGCATGAGTGCCGGTCTTTTCGCTGATACAAACGTCATCGGCCAGCTTTTTGACATCGGCATATGGCGTGTACAGACTATTGTAGCATACCGCAGGCTCCGTTGGCGTGGAGGCTCCGACATATAACGTTGCCGGCGTCTTGGCTCCGGCCTCTCGTCGTCGGTCTATAAACGGACGAAACTGCGAACAAGCGCATAATAAAGATATAAGTACCGCAATATTTATTAATTTGAGGCTGGACAATTAAAAAAACTCCGCTAATTTATTCTGTAACAATTGTTCAACACTATAAACTAAGAAGCACAAAATGCAAGAAAACAAATATATCGGCGATGAAAAAATGACTAAAATGCTGGAACACTACCAATGTTCCACCCCTTTGGAGGTAGTGAAAATGCGGTTTGCCGGCGCAATCTGCAGCCCTAATATGGAGCTGCGGCCAACCGATGTCATATCTTCTTTGTGGCCGGCCGGACAGGCACCCAGACTGCAAACCAAAGACGAGGCCGACTTGTTCTTCAAGTTCTTTATGGGACTGTGGGACGCGATGTTTGACCAGATTCAACACAATAAAATTAAATTAGACAAACTGCCGGCCAAAGACTTGGAATATTATTGCCAGCGCCGTTTTGCCGAAATTGAACAAGGCTATATTGAGGGATTCTGGGGCGGCAAATCCGATATGAAAATTCCGGCGTTTTTGGCAGAGGTGATCGACTCTTTGTCAGATTTGGCCGGAGTGTATGGAAGTCTGCTGAAAAAAATATCGGCCGGCAGCGATAAATCAGAAGTGATCAATGCCTTGAGTTCAGCCGACTCCATGGCGGAAAAAGCGATTGCGTTTATTATCGAAAACTCGGTATTGCCGCGGATAGAAAGCCTGCGACGCACCGTCAACTAAATCAAGCCGGCAAACAGTGAGCAAAACTTGCGAATTTTCTTGAAAATATCTAATTTAATGATAGATTATTAGCGATTAAAATCAATGCCCGTGCGGGGCGTTCCGCACACAAAGATATATTATGGAAGGAAAATAATATGACAATTCGCGTTGGTATCAACGGTTTCGGACGTATTGGCCGCTTGGTTTTTCGTGCCGCACAAAACAGAAATGATATTGAGATTGTAGGCATTAACGACCTGATTGATGTTGAATATATGGCTTATATGCTCCGTTATGACACCATGCATGGCCAGTTCAAGGGTACAATTGAAGTTAAAGACGGCAAATTGGTTGTAAACGGAAAAGCTATCCGCGTTACCGCCGAGAAGAACCCCGCAGATTTGAAATGGAATGAAATCGGTGCTGATTATGTTGTTGAATCTACCGGTTTGTTCTTGACTAAAGAAAAAGCTCAAGGCCACATTGACGCCGGCGCTAAATATGTTGTTATGTCCGCTCCTTCTAAGGATGACACTCCAATGTTTGTATGCGGTGTTAATACCGACTCCTATGTTAAAGGCACTCAGTTTGTTTCTAACGCCTCCTGCACCACCAACTGCTTGGCTCCGATTGCCAAAGTTCTGCATGACGCATTCGGCATTACCGACGGTTTGATGACTACCGTTCACTCTACAACTGCTACTCAGAAAACCGTTGACGGCCCGTCTATGAAAGATTGGCGCGGCGGTCGTGCTGCTGCCGGCAACATCATTCCGTCTTCTACCGGCGCGGCCAAAGCTGTTGGCAAAGTTATTCCGTCTTTGAACGGCAAGTTGACCGGTATGTCTTTCCGCGTTCCGACTCTGGACGTTTCTGTTGTTGACCTGACTGCCAACCTTGCCAAACCGACCACTTATGAAGAGATTTGCGCCGCAATGAAAAAGGCTTCTGAAGGCGAACTCAAAGGTATTTTGGGCTACACCGAAGACGCAGTTGTTTCTTCTGACTTCTTGGGAGATTCACGCACCTCTATCTTTGACGCCAAGGCCGGTATTCAGCTGACCCCGACTTTTGTTAAGGTTGTTAGCTGGTATGATAACGAGTGGGGCTATTCTAACAAAGTGTTGGATCTGGTTGCCCACATGGCCAAAGTTAACGGATAATTATGGAATAAGCAAACCCTCTTGGCGCGCCAAGGGGGTTTTGTTTTTGCAAAGGATAAATAAATGACTGAATATAAAACAATTAAAGATTTGGGCGATTTGCAGGGCAAAGTTGTTATGCTCCGCGCCGATTTGAATGTTCCAATGGACGAGAATTTTCATGTTACCAACACCGCGCGTATCGTTCGCACGGTTCCGACCATCAAAACCTTGATGGACAAAGGCGCTAAAGTTGTGGTGATTTCTCACTTTGGCCGTCCGGAAGGCAAAGGCGATATGAAAAACTCCCTTTCTCACGTTGCCCCCGAGCTGGAAAAAGCTTTAGGCAAACATGTTGTGTTTGTAAATGACTGTATTGGCGCTGAAGTTGAAAATGCAGTGAAAAATATGAACTCTGATGAAGTTTTGCTACTGGAAAATCTGCGCTTTTACAACGAAGAAAAGAAAGGCGATGAAAACTTTGCCAAAGAATTGGTAAAACCTGCCGATGTATATGTTTCTGATGCTTTTTCAACCGCGCACCGAGCTCATGCCTCTATGGTTGCGGCGGTTAAAGAACGTCCGGCAGCCATGGGTTTGCTGATGGAAGAGGAAGTTAATGCCTTGTCTAAAGGATTGAACAATCCGGAACGCCCGCTGATGGCTATTGTCGGCGGCTCCAAAGTTTCTACCAAGCTGGATTTGCTCAACAATCTGGTTAAGAAAGTAAACAAACTGGTAATTTCAGGCGGTATGGCTCACACCTTTATGAAAGCCAGCGGAATCGACACCGTTAACGAGGCTAACTCTTTGGTGCAAATGGATATGCTGGATACGGCCAAAGAGATTATGGCCACAGCCAAGGCCAATAACTGCGAGATTGTTTTGCCGGTTGATGTTGTGGTTTCTAAAGAATTCAAACCAATGGCCGAGCATAAAACTGTTGATTTGCAGCATATACCGGCTGAAGGTTGGAGCCTGCTTGATGTTGGCGAAAAAACCATTGCCGCGATTTGCGCCAAACTGGAAGAATGCAAAACTTTGGTTTGGAATGGTCCCTTGGGCGTGTTTGAGATGAAACCGTTTGACAACGCCACCAACAAAGTTGCCGAGAAAGCAGCCGAATTGACAGAAGCCGGCAAACTGACTTCAGTAGCAGGCGGCGGTGACACCGTTTCGGCTCTGGCGAATGCCGGTGTTGAGAAGAAATTCTCTTATATTTCCACTGCCGGCGGTGCTTTTCTGGAGTGGATGGAAGGCAAAGAACTTCCGGGTGTAGTGGTTTTGAAAAAATAAGCTTCACCACCAAAAATACCTGCCAATCAAAACATTGGCAGGTATTTTTTTGCACAGTTTCCTATTCTTATAGTTTGGCAATAGCGCTATCAATACGGCGCAAAGTTTCTTTTTGCCCCAAAATCACGGCGATTTCAGTAGCCCCGCCAGGGGTTGTTTCTTTGCCGCTCAGAGCTATGCGAGCCGGATATAGAACCTGTCCGTTTTTAACGCCCAATTTTTCAGCCAAAGCTTTAAGACTGGCAAAGAGCGCGTCGTTGCTCCAATCTTGTTGAACGGCCAGCACCTCACGGATTTCCGGCATTACGGATTTGGCAACCGCAACATCAGTCTTCATTTTTTTGTTGACGTATAAATCCAGACTATAATCCGGCAAAGCACGAATAAAATCTGTCTGCTCGGCAATTTGGCCAAAAGTTTCAACTCGCGGCTGCAGAGTATGGCTAAGCGCCTCTAAATTAACCTCTTCCGACATATCCTGATAATAAGGCATAGCCAGCTGATGAAATTTTTCCGGAGTCAAAGCGCGGATATAGCACCCATTCATCCAAGTGAGTTTGGTAATGTCAAAAATTGACGGTGAGCGGCTTAAACGCTCGATTGAAAAGACTTTTTTGAGGTCATCAAGCGAAAAAATCTCTTCTTCGGTACCAGGGTTCCAGCCTAAAAGAGCTATATAGTTAATGATTGCTTCCGGCATATACCCCTTGGCCACCAAATCCTGAAAAGAGGCATCGCCATTGCGTTTGGAAAGCTTGTGTTGAGCATCTTTCATAACCGGCGGAACATGAACATATAATGGGTGTTCCCAACCAAAATCTTCATAAATCAGATTATATTTAGGTGTTGATGATATATATTCATTGCCACGAACAACATGAGTAATAGCCATGAGGTGATCATCGACAACATTGGCAAAGTTATAAGTCGGAAAGCCATCTGACTTGAGCAAAACACCCTCGTCCAACTCGTCATAATCAATCTCGATATCGCCATATACTTCATCATGATACTTAGATTTGCCTTCTTTGTTGATAGTCTGACGAATAACATAAGGCTCGCCGGCCGCAACACGTTTTTTGGCCTCTTCCAACGGAATTAATTTGCAAGGATCTTTGAATTTGATATTCAGTTCCTCATTTTTCTCTTCATCGGCGTCTGATTTGGAGCAGAAGCAATAGTGCGCGCCGCCAAGTTCCACCAGTTTGTGGGCATATTCGGCGTATAACGGCTTGCGCTCAGACTGAACATAAGGACCATAATTGCCGCCGATGTCCGGCCCCTCATCCCAGTTCATACCCACGGTTTTGAGGGTATTATAGATAATCTCGGTTGCCCCTTCGACATAGCGTTTTTGATCAGTGTCTTCAATACGCAGCAAAAAGTCACCGCCATTGGCTTTGGCAATCAGATATTCATACAGCGCCGTGCGCAGATTACCGATATGCATATATCCGGTCGGTGACGGAGCAAAACGAGTTCTAACTTTCATTTTTCTATCCTCAAAGTTCATAAAATTTGGCTCTTACATTAGCGCAAAAAAGAAATTTGGCAAGAGTTTTATGCGCTCAGCAAGACATCAGCGGCAGCGCGGGCTTCGGCCGTAATTGTGGCGCCGGCCAACATGCGGGCTATTTCTTCCCGACGGCTTTGGTTATCAAGGGCAAACACGGCTGTAGTTGTGATATTGTCTTTGGTGCTTTTTTCCACCTTAAAATGTTGACGTCCCTGAGCGGCAACCTGCGGAGAGTGCGTAACCACCAAAACCTGCACCCGTTGTCCCAAACGAGCCAACCTCTCACCAACCGCTTGAGCCGTGGCGCCGCCGATACCGGCATCAACCTCATCAAATATCATTGTGGCAACCTGCGAACTCCGAGCTAAATTTACCTTGAGCGCCAACATAAAACGCGCCAACTCGCCACCAGAGGCGATTTTTGCCAACGGCCCTTGAGGAGAATTAGGATTGGTTGAAACCGTAAACGCAATATTGTCAAACCCATGCTCATTCCAACCCGCTTCGGATTGTTTTTCTACCATGGTGATAAAACGAGCCTTTTCCATTTTTAGCGGAGGAAGTTCATGCATAACCGCAGCATCTAGTTTTTGTGCGGCATCAGCACGAGCTGTATGCAAACTACCTGCCGCCTCCAAATAAGCCAGCCGTTTTTCCTGCTCTATTTTGCGCAAATGGTTAATACCGTCTTCACCAAGTTCAATACTGTTGAGGCGATGACGAAAATCTTCTAAAACATCAGCCAAATCATCAACGGCAACTCCGTGCTTACGCGCCAAATCTTTAAGCGCAAACAGCCGACTATCAATGTTTTCCTGCTCATTAGAGTTTAGACTGATATCTGCCGACGCGCTCTCTATGCGCTCTACGGCGTCAGTGAGTTCAATCAGCGAGCGATCAAGAGCGGCGTAAATATCATCGTATTTGCCGTCAACATATTGGTTGGCTTTGTCAATAGCGGCTTCTGCTTGCCGCAGCGCCGACGAAACATCACGATTGCCGCTCAAAGCCTGATAAGCGCTGTTGAGACTCTCAACAATTTTTTCAGCGTGCATCAGCTCCTGACGGCGAGCGGAAAGTTCGGCCTCCTCGCCCTTAACCGGATTAACTCGCTCCAGCTCGCGCAACCAATGGCGCAGATTTTCTTCTTCGGCTTTTGACTTATCCAAATCAGTCTCGGCTCTGGCGCGTTCTTGTTTGGCTTTGGAATAGTCCTCCCAAGCGGTGGCGACCTGATTAAGCAACTGAGGATATTGTCCCCAAGTGTCTAATATATTTCGATGATTTAGCGGATTCAGCAACCCCTGATTGTCAAATTGCCCATGAATTTCCACCAGCAACGCCCCGACATCTTTGAGCAAGCGAAGGCTTGTCGGCTGATCGTTGATAAAAATTTTACCTTTGCCGGAGCGTTCAAGGGTGCGCTTGATAATAATCTCATCTCCGCCATCCAGCTCATTGTCGGCCAACAATTTTTGCAACGGCTGATTGGTGATTTGGCCGTCAAAAACCGCGGTAACGCTCAATTTGTCCTCTCCGGTGCGGATTAGCGAAGTCTCAGCGCGATTGCCAAGCACCAACCCCAGGGAATCCAACAAGATAGATTTACCGGCTCCGGTTTCTCCGGTTAACACGCTCAGCCCTTCGCCAAACTCCAAATCAAGCTTGTCAATCAGAACCACATTGCGAATAAAAAGCGAACGAAGCATGTTGGTCAGAAGTCCTTTTTAAAGTTTTTGGGCGCGTTTATACCATTTGCTGTCGGGATAATTATAGCCCAGAACTTTTAAGCTGGTTTCGGCTTCTTTATCCAAACCCAAAATTTTGTACAGCTCCACCTGACGGTATAGGGCTTCTTCAATATGTCCGGTGGTCTGATAATGATTGACCACCTCTGAAAAACGATTCAGCGCCGACAAATAGTTCTTTTGCTGAAGATAAAAACGCCCGACCTCCATTTCCTGTCCAGCCAAATGGTCGTTAATCAGGTTGATTTTGCGGCGGGCATCAGCGGCATATTCGGTATCGGGAAAGCGAACAATCAGTTGATTAAAGGCATCTAGAGCTTCGCGGGTTGACTCCTGATCTTTTTCGATGCCGACAATCTGCTCATAATAGCATAATCCTCGCATATAATACGCGTAGGCAATGTCTTTGTTGCCGGGGTGATATTTAATAAAACGCTCAAGGCTCATAATTGCGTCATCATATTTTTGGTCTTTGTAGTAGGCATATGCTCCCATCAGCTTGGCCTTGGTCGCCCATTTGGAATAAGGGTGCTCCAACTCAACTTTTTCAAAATTAGCGGCGGCTTTGGCATAAGCGGTCTTGTTTAATTCTTTGTAGCCGCGGTTATACAACCTCTCGGCCGAAAGTACTTCGTTGGTGTCTTTGGTGGAAGAACAAGCTCCAAACAGCAAAACGCAACTTAAGATCAGCACAATTTTTTTCATTTCTTATTCCTCAACAATCTGATAATTGGATTTATCGGCAAACAGAGCGCGCAAAATCTGGTTATTATGATAGTGTCCGCTTTTGGAGGCTTTGAGCGCTCCCTTAATCAGATATCCGGACGTATAAGCATCTCCAATAGCATCGATAACTTTGTGTTTGACGCATTCATCAGTTTTACGAAAGCCCTCGGGATTAAGAATTGTTTCGCCATCCAACACAATGGCGTTTTCCAGACTTCCGCCCTTAATCAACCCGAGAGAGCGCAAATAATCGACCTGATATTTCTCGCAAAAAGTGCGGCACGGAGCAATTTCTTGAGCAAAAACATCAGCGGTAAGCGGAGCTGAAAACTCTTGGTGACCAACAATTTTGGAAGGGAAATCTATTGCAAAAGACACCGCAAAATTTGGCGCCGGAGCCAATTCCACAATAGCGCCTTTGCCGTCATCAAACCTAATTGTTTTAAGCACTTTTAAAATCTTGCGGGGAGCATTTTGCGCAACCACGCCGACAGACTTAAGCGCCTCATAAAATGGCAGAGCCGAACCGTCCATAATCGGGACTTCGGGATTGTTAATTTCAATTAAGGCATTATCTACACCGCAAACCGCCAGCGCTGCCATCAAATGCTCTATGGTCGAAACAACATTGCCATGCTCATCTCCCAAGCAGGTGCAGTTACGAGTATCAACCACATTGGAATAAAGAGCGGCAATCTGCGGTTTGTCCGGCAAGTCATTGCGCACAAACACAATGCCGTGATTTTCCGGCGCCGGATGCAAAACAAGAGTGGCGTCACATCCGGAATGAAGGCCTATGCCTTTGATAGTGAGATCTGCAGATAAGGTTTGCTGGTGCATATTTTGGCTCCTAAACAACGATAATTTGACAAGGTGCCTATAAGCCGGGTTCTGTATCCTGCAAAGCAGGACGATAGCCATTCATCTAGGCTGCTTATTACTAAGTAGCTCAACGCGACCTACCTCTGGAGCGGAAGGAGAACATTCCGTTTAACACAGTTTATTCAGCCCAAAAGCCAAATACTTGCGCCCTCCTAACTTGGTCTTGCATCAAACAGGGTTTACCCTGCCAAAACCGTTGCCGGTTTTGCGGTGGGCTCTTACCCCGCCTTTTCACCCTTACCGAAAACGTATTTCGGCGGTATATTCTCTGTGGCACTTTCCCTTGGATTACTCCAGCCGGACGTTATCCGGTGTTTTGTTCCCCTGAAGCCCGGACTTTCCTCACCGCGGGCAACGCCACGGCGCGGCTATCCGGCCACCTTGTCGTTGCCTAGAATAGCATTTCAGAACTTGATTGCAAGAGCTTTGTTATTTTTTGAAGATTTAAACAAGCATAAATAAAAAATATAATTATTTTTCATCTGCCTCTATTCGGCTGTTTATATGCCATTACATCGGATATGGATAACGCACAAACAGAACAAACCAAGAACAGTTAACAAATTACTAAAATTTCCCATTGATTCCCATATTTTCCCATGCTATACCATAAACATGATAAGTTGTTAACGAGGAACCAGAGAATTGCGCAAAACGTTTCTATTTATGGATACGATTTTGAACAAGGTAGATGCCAAAGGGCGCGTCTCCCTGCCAGCTGACTACCGCGCAATTGTAAAAGAAACAGGTTCTGAAATTGTTTGTTATCGTTCGCTTTCTTACCCCTGCATTGAGGGATGTTTGGAAGATCTGCTGGATAAATTGGCCACGCAGATGGAAGATTCGCTGGATTTCTTTTCGGAGACTCAAGATGATATTAGCAATTTGGTGTTTGGCGACGCCAAGCGTTATCCCTTTGATTCTACCGGACGGATTATGCTGTCGGAAAAATTGCTGAAACACGCCCAAATAACCGATAGCGCCGTGTTTGTCGGCAAAGGCCGCAAATTTCAGATCTGGAATCCCGACAATTGGGCCAAAGAAGAACAGCGGATTCGGGCTCAGGTGCAGAAAGTGCGTCCGTCTTTGCGGGAGGGTACGCATGAATCCTAATTATCAGAAACATTTTCCGGTGATGCTGCCAGAAGTATTGCAATATCTGTCACCGCAAAACGGCGAGATTTATGTTGACGCCACTTTTGGCAACGGTGGTTACAGCGAAGCTATTTTGCAAGCGGCGGACTGTCGGGTGATTGCTCTTGACCGCGACCCCAATGTTGCTGATCGCGCCAATGAATTGACCAGATTGTATGGTAACCGCTTTGAGTTTCGCGCCGGAAAATTCAGTGATTTTGCCAATTTGGTACCAGAAGATATCAACGGAGCAGTTTTTGATATTGGCGTTTCTTCAATGCAACTTGATCAGGCCGAGCGCGGTTTTTCTTTTTCTAAAGACGCGCCTTTGGATATGCGGATGTCTCAGACCGGATTGAGCGCAGCTGATTTAGTGAACTCCCTGCCCGAGGCTGAGCTGGCGGACATTATTTATAACTACGGCGAAGAACGCAAATCACGGCAGATTGCCCGAAAAATTGTTGAGATTCGCAAGATTTCCCCCATTAACACCACCAAACAGCTGGCTGATGTCATCTACTCGGTTGTTTATCGCGACGCCGGCAATATTGATCCGGCAACCCGTACATTTCAGGCGCTGCGCATTGCCGTTAATGACGAACTGGGCGAGCTTCGCTCCGGACTTTGCGGCGCAACATCTCGTCTGGTTGGCAATGGACGTTTGGTAGTGGTGGATTTTCACTCGTTAGAAGACCGGATTGTAAAAAAATTTTTTAGTGATAACTCTGGCCGGCGGCAGCATGTGTCGCGCTATCGGACAGAAACTCAACCCCAGAATGAAGACAAAGTTTTTGCCGAATGCTCAAAAGCTATTACCCCCTCAGAAGCGGAAATAAAGCTTAATGCTCGTTCACGTTCGGCCAAATTGCGCTTTGCCGTCAAAAACCAAAACTTCCAGAAGGAGTTTGCAATATGAATAGCACCAAATTAGCAACTATCGCTTTGTGGATATCTTTGCCGTGCCTGATCGGATTCGGCTCTTTGGTTATGAAAAACACTGTACACGAGCTGGAGGGCCAACTCAACACTATCAACCGCGGAATACAAGATGATATTAAAACCATTCACGTGTTGAAAGCAGAATGGTCGCATCTGAACACTCCCTCCCGACTAAGACAACTGGTGGCTAAACATATTTCGCTAAATCCGGTGCAAGCTGAACAAATTATTAACTATTCTGCGCTACCATTTTCTTATGAGAACGGCGAATCGAGAAAACTCGCCGCCAGAAAGAATATTTCAAAATACGCTGAGCATAATAAGGAGCTGAAACGCCTGACTAATGCTCAGAGATAGTGGATATGGGCAGTAGCAGACAATGTTCGGAAAGTATTTTTCGAGAAAGAAAACAGAAGATTTCTACCTCCCCGGTGAAGAGATAAAAATCAACAAAGACATCTCTTTCTGCAATAGTTTTTCGTGCCAAAAAGACCCGCTGTCCATGTGCAGAAAACGCCTGACTTTTGTTATGTTTTGCTTTGGCGCGGCCTATTTGGGAATTGCAATGCTGTTGTTTAATTTGTGCATTGTTCCAAACCTGAGCGCAGACAGCCGAAACACAACCGTCCGTTTTGCACAAAACCCCATTCGCCGCGCCGATATTATTGATCGTAACGGCACAATTATCGCAACATCTTTGCCAACTGTTAATCTTTATGCCAATCCGCATAAAATCCGCAACCCCGAAAAAGCCGCGCGTTTGTTGACACAAGCACTGCCTGAGCTGGGATTTGAAAGCACGCTGAAAAAGCTTAAGCATCGCGGCAGTTTTGTGTATCTGAAACGCAACCTTACGCCATCTCAACAATACCAAATAAACTATTTGGGAATCCCCGGATTGGAGTTTGAAAACGGCGAAAAACGCGTGTATCCGCACAAGAATCTATTGGCGCATATTGTCGGAAACACCAATATTGACAACGAGGGAATATCCGGAATTGAAAAAGCGCTTGACGCTCGTTTAACCAGTTCGGATATACCGCTGCGGCTATCAATTGATGTCGGAATTCAAGACACGATTCGCGAGCTTCTGAAAGAGGGCATGACAAAATTTCACGCTTTGGGCGCAACCGCCGTGTTGATGGACGTGAACACCTCAGAAATTATATCTATGGTATCATTGCCGGACTTTGACCCTAATACCGGCAAAGTCAAAACCGAGCGGGCTTTGTTCAATATGGCGACAACCGGCGTTTATGAACCCGGATCCGTGTTGAAAATTTTTAATACCGCCATGTCGCTGGAAAGCGGAAAAGTTAAGATTTCTGACAGATTTGACGCCACTCAGCCGCTAAAATTGAAATACAACACTATTAAGGATTATCGCGGTGAGAATCGGTGGCTGTCAGTGCCGGAGATCTTGGTGTATTCCTCCAATATCGGCTCTGCGCAAATGGCGCTTAAGGTCGGCGGTAATGAACAAAGAAATTTTTTGGAAAAAATCGGTTTTTTTGAAAAACTGGATATTGAGGTGGCTGAGCGCGGAACCCCGCTGGTTCCCAAGCGTTGGGGTGACGGAACAATAGCCACCGTGGCGTTTGGTTATGGCGTTGCGGTGTCTCCGTTGCATGTTATCACCGGATATGCCGCTGTGGTCAATGGTGGAATTTATCACAGTCCGTCGCTGATTAAAGACGGCCCCAAAGGTAAGAACGGCCATAGAGTATTGTCGTTTAACACCTCAAAAACCATGCGTAAACTGATGCGGCTGGTGGTTACCGACGGTTCCGGCAAACGCGCCAACGTTTCTGGATATGAGGTCGGCGGCAAAACCGGTACCGCCAATAAACTTTCGGAACGCGGCAGATATGTTGACAAGAAAGTTCGCACAACCTTTGTATCGGCTTTTCCGATATCTGATCCTAAATACGCGCTGATTGTTATGCTCGACGAACCCAAACCGCTGAAAGAAACCTGGGGGTTCGTTACCGCAGGTTGGAACACCGTGCCGACGGCCTCAAAAATTATTTCAGCAGTCGCGCCACAGCTTAATTTGAAAGCTAACTTTGATATTGATGAACAACGCCGGCAACGAATTATTGAAGCTTCATATTAGGTGCCGGGCCGGCACGGGCATTCGCAAGAATATACTCGCCACTCACTGTGTTCGAGGCTCGGAATTATGCCTGATTTGCACCCCTGCTCCGTCATTGCGAGGTGAACATTAGTGAACCGAAGCAATCCATATTGTTTCTTGATAAAAATGGATTGCTTCTCGCGGCTAATCGCCGTTCGCGCAATGACCCGCGACGACGGCTCCGCATTGTCATTCCGGCGGACGCCGGAATCCAGTGAAAAAACATGTCATGCCTCGATTGCGGAACGCAATCGTCAGGGCATCTTCCGTACTGACATTTAAAAAGCTCGGAAGACCGCTTGACCTCGGGCGAGAATACTCGCCTCTCGGAGCGGTGACAGTCTTTATTCTTCCTCACCCCCATCTAAATCGTCTAACTTGGTAGGTTCGCCTATAATGGCTCACCAACCGCGTGTCGGGCACTTGTTTACTAGTTTCGCTGTGTTTGCTTACACGCTGCGCTAGCTCAACAAGTAAACTTACGTCGCTTGCGGCAAAAACAGTCTGTACTTTGACTGTTTTTATCCTCGCGCCCCGTCAAGGGGGAAGACTTATAAGGCAATATCTTTTAACAGATACTATAATAACCAGCACTATCTCCAGCGAGGGCGGATAGTGGAATTTATAGAGTAATTTCTAGGTGCGGAAAAGCGGAGCGTACACGACCAGTACGTGAGCATTTTACGTCACCGTAAAATTGCTCTAGAAAACCGCTAGACGCCCTCGCCTCTAAAACAGCTTTAGCACAGCCTGCGCCGCTTGCGATGCCAGCGACAGGGAGTTGATAGCCAACTGTTGTCTGGTTTGCAAAGAAAGCATATTGGCGGATTCTTCGTTCATATCGGCAAGGGTTAGCTTATCCGCGCCCTCGGTCAGAATATTTATCAAATTCTCGGTGAATTCCTGCCGATTGGTAATGATTGAATAATTATTCCCCAACTCCGCCGTAAAAGCTCTAATACTTTTCAAGGCGCCGGCGATTTCTTTTAGGCTCTGGGCGATATCGCCTTGATTCTGCCAATCAATCGTATTCAGCCCCAGCGCGCCGGCTGACATATCTTTACCATTAACATTCAAATCGGCGTCGCCTTTTTCATTAAACCGCACGTTCAGTTTTTCATTTTTGAGTAGGTTTACTCCCTTGTATGACGAATCCTTAACCAGCGTATCATATTGATTTAAGATTCCGGTATAAGCCTTACCTTGTTCCGCTGTACTATTATTATAATTATATTCAGTTTGGCGTTCTGAGTTTTGCTTAGCCAAAATATCTGCTATGGCAACATCGGCCGTTTTAGTCTCTGCGGTTTTAGTAAAATTTGCCCAAAATTCAGCTTTGGAGCCAACAGTTTCATTTGAAATTGATTGGCTCTCAAAGACTTCTCCCTTATAGCTTAACTTTGCCCCTTTCACTGTGCTTAACAATATATTTGCCTGTTCAAAATCTATTTCTGAAAATAAATTCAACTCCACATCTGCGGAATTAATAGTTAAATTCAATATGCGATCTTGCGTATTTGAACTAGAAGTCGCGCCAAAAATATTTAACTTAGCGCGATCATCAAGACTCACTTCGCGACTCAGAGACAAAGTAGCATATCGAGATCCTTGCAAATTGGCCACACTGTCATCATGCATATAAAGATATGAACTTTCTAATGCATTTCCCCCACCATAAGCATTGATTCGTGACGATCCAAATGTGTTTATGGTTGTACCTGCAAACACCCGCCCTTGTTTATCATTTATCTCCATATTAAGCACCGCGCCGTCTTCTAGGGTAATCTTGCTATTCACAATTGTCTGTACATAATATTCGTCTTTTGTCGGGGAATAAAAATTATTAATTCCTCTCATCAAATAATTACCAGAACCAATACCATTAATATGATGCTCGACATCAGAACATAAGGCCGACTTTGAATTATCCAAAACCATATCCATATTCTGCCACACAATATCTCCTGAAGCACCATACGCAGTAATGACTTCGTTTTTCGGCCCATTACTGGCAAAAGCATGAATGGACAGATCAGAAAACATATGATTTTCACCCAAAACAGAAATAGCGTTTTTTTCATTAAGTTCGGTAAAGTCTATACTGATTTGTGAGAATTTATCGGTATCCGGTTCGGACACACCATAATAGCCGACCCCGACCAGATTTTGTCCGGCTTGCAAAATGATTGTGCTTTCAGCGGTGATGTTACCATAGATGACGATGTTGCCGGCTTTGCCACTGTCTAATGCGGCTTTCAGCTCGCTCCAATTACTGACCACTGCCGAAACATTGTCCTGACTTTCAAACCATTCTTTACTGGGGATTTTGGCGGTTTCTAAAGCGGAAGTAGCCACTGCCGCGGCCTGCTCAAGGAATGTCGCTCCGGTTTCTAAGGCTGTGGTGGCGGTTTTGATAGTGCTGACCGCTTGTCCCATGGAGTCAAGAAGCGCGTCTAAATCATTAGCGCGATTGTTTAAGGAACGCGCGGTGTAATAAGAACTGGGGTTATCAATAGCGGAGTTGACCTTGTTGCCGGTGGCGAGTTTATTTTGGGTAGCGCCAACCGTCCTGCTGATATTCTGCAGGCTCAACAAATTGCTCCGCATACTCGCGGTTAGGCTGATGTTGCCGCTCAATTTACCCTAACTCCGGCTTTCGTTAATATACCATAAGCCATTATGGTATATTGACGATAAAAGCCAAGCCGTTCCCGCAGTTTTCAACAAGATATTTTGCAAAATTGCTATAAAAAAGGTTAATCAGTCGGAAAATGACAATGAGAAGTAGGTTCTGTCACTCTGAGCAAAGCGAAGAGTCCATATTGTTTCTTGATAAAAATGGATTGCTTCTCACGGCTAAACGCCGTTCGCGCAATGACCCGCGCGGCGGGCGGCGCATAACAAGAATTTACTCGCCACTCACTTTGTTCGAGGCTCGGGATATTGCACCTTTAGGAATCTCCCCTTGATTTCAAGGGGAGGAATTAGATAGAGTGCGGACATCGTCACATCATCTTAAATTATAAAGTATGCCAACAATAAACTTTTCTAGCACTATCGCTTAGTTTTCAACAAAAAGGCTCTGCAATGCAGAGCCTTTTGAATAAAAAGATGTGCGCTATTTTTTCTTAGCGGTTGTCTTTTTGGCCGGAGCTTTCTTAGCAGCCGTCTTTTTGGCTGGGGCTTTCTTTACGGTCTTTTTGGCCGGAGCTTTCTTTACGGTCTTTTTGGCCGGAGCTTTCTTTACGGTCTTCTTAGCCGGAGCCTTCTTTACGGCCTTTTTAGCAGGAGCCTTTTTGGCGGCCGGTTTCTTAGCCGGAGCCTTTTTGGTCTTTTTGGCTTTCACTTTCTTTTCTTTAACCGGTTTTGGCTGAGCGGCAAATAACGCTTTTTCAAGCTCCTGCTCGCTACACAAGCCGATGGTAACCGGATTTTTAGGACGAATATTAGCGGCATCGCGATGCGTACCATTGCGAACAGCTTCAATTGTCGGCTTAGTGGTGCCAATCAGCTTGCAAACCTGACTATCCTTGAGCTGCGGATAATTTTTAATCACCCAAGCAATGGCATTGGGTTTGTCTTCGCGCTGAGACGGAGATAAAACTTTTTTGGCCTTAAGATTACGCTCTTTGACGTTTCTTTCCATTTGATTAGCCTGCAAAGACGCTGTCTTATCAGCCTCACAACGATGAATTTCGTCCCAGCTCAACTGGCCGTTGTCAATTGGCGAAAGCCCACGAATATTGCCGGAAACATCGCCGTCGGCAATAGCCTGAATCTCAAGTTCATGAATTTCGCAAAAATTGGAAATCTGACGAAATGTAAGAGTTGTGTTCTCAACCAACCATACGGCTGTGGCCCGTGGCATAAGAGGAGCTGTCATAATAAAAATCCTTTCGTTTGTACAAAAAACAGAAAAACTATCCTTAGGATAGTTTTTCTTTGCACAATATACAAGCAAATTTTTAAGTTTTAGGCTCTTATTTATTAAAATAACTGTTGTAAATGTCCGCCATATTCAAATATCCGACCTGCAGCATTTGCGCCGTGGCCTGATATCTCTGAGCCTGAATTTGCAAAGCGTTCACCGCAGACAAACTTCCGCTGGCGTCTGTTCCGGTGGTTAAAGGTATTTTGCTGGTGGTTTTGTTTTTGGTGTCTTCCGAGCGGCTCTCTATGGCAACATAGTCATGCTTGAAACTGCTACCCATTTGAACCTGCATCGCATAGGAAATTTCTTCTGATTTTGGGGTATCATCATCACGGCTGACTTTGAAATAATAATCCCCCTGCGAGGCTGCGTATTCGCCCTTAAGCATGGATCTCATGGTTTCGTACAATTTACTGCCCTTTTCAGCCGAGCTGTCGGCCACAAGCTGTTGGCGGCCAAAACGATCCGTATAATAGACCTCAACTTTCATGCCCGGGGCGGTTGTTTCCAACAAGGCTTTATTTGCCTCTTCCTCAAGCTTTTTTTCCTGCTCTTTGGCATACCCTTCGGGATCAAGCTGTTTTCTTAAATCATTCAGGTAGGTTTCATATTTGGATAAATCCAGAACCTTGTCATTCCCTTTGCTGTTGCGCAAAGATAGCGCCAACTTGCCGCGATTACTGACTACCGTGGTTTTATAAATATCCACAGTGTCAAACTTAGAAAGCTCTCCAACAGCGGTAATGCGCGAATAATTAAGGCGGGTTTGCCCCAAATCGCGCGCATTGGCAAAAGTTTCATCGATATCGTTCATATCGACGACTCTCTTCTCCCAAGCCTTGGCGTTGCTGCCTTCAAGCGCAGTACTTTTTAAGCTGTCTATACCTGACATTGCCGGTTCTCCTTAACGCTACCTTATAATTATAGCATTAGTTCTGACAAATAACAATATTTTTTTAATCAACAATCTTATATAACTCTTGGTCGATATTGAGATTTTTGAAGTTTTTCTCACCTAAAAAGTCAAGCGTGTATTCATTGTCGGCCAATTCTTTTTTGACATCTCCTGTCATGACAATCTCGTTGTTGTAAATATGCTCAAACATATCCGATAAATAAGCGCTGAGATTCGGCTTGTCATCGGTTTGCTTGGCAGTTATGGCGCAACAATTACGCATCAGCAAATTGTCATTGTCCAACTCATCATGATAGGTGTTGATATCTTTTATACACTCAACGGCAAATTTTAGGGCGTTGGCAAGCTTGCGGAAACGAACAGTTGTGATACCATCGGCCTCAATCACATCAATTCCGCTGTATTTGCTGACCAAATTATTAACAATATTACGAATTTGCGCGCTCACATCGGCTGCTGTTTGCTCTTTGTCCGGCATGGCGGCATCCATAAATTTAAGATCGCTTTTGAGACTAACCAACGTATCTACGGTTGAAACCGGCTCAGCGGACAGAGCAACAGTGTTCGTGTCTTTGGCGGCTTGAGGTTGTCGATCCATATGCGGATCGCTGTCTTGCGCCTCCCATTTATTAAAAGCAACATTGAGCAGATTTTCGGCGATCGGCATTCCTCCGATAACCTGTGACATAAGATTGGCGCCAACTCCGGTCAACAAAATTGCCAGTTTATTATCCCGATAGGTGCGTTTGGCCTCGTAAAAAGCCTCTAAATCCGCCTTGTCGCCATCAATGATTTTGAGAGCGTCAAACAAAATTGAATTAGCTTCCGACATTTTCAGCCCGCTGTATCGAGCTAACTCCAAGCATCCGCCATAAATCATCAGTTTTAGCCCCAAACGAGAAAAACTGTTTTGCATGACCGTGGAAGACTGAATATGAGAAACCAACTCGCCCAAAAAAGAAATGATGTACTGCTTATATTCCAAAGGAGCCTCAGGGTAAGCCGATGCCACCACCGGATCACGATCGGAGTTAAGATTGTAGGCCTTAATTAAATATTCGGCGCGATCATAAAATTTCTGCTCCTTAATCGGTTTGGCCTTTTCTGAGCCGGCAAACACATACCACGGAATACTCTTGAGCAAAAGCGGCACCGACATCGCCAAAAACACTACAAAAAACACGCCAAACAACACCGGACGGCTGTTTTCTTCGGGAATAAATATCTCTAACAGCGGAAACAACAAACTGACAAACAAATTTGCAAAAATCAGACTCACCGTAATCAGCAACACCAATTTTAGCAACGCGCTGGCTATGCCATTACGAGAAAGCGGAGTCTCTATAACCGGCAACGACGGCTGCTCATCATTTTCAACCGCAGAGCCTGCCCAACTGCGGGAACCGGACTTTTTTTTGCGATTGAGATTGCTGACGTACTCCACGCTTTCTTGATATGAATTGTCTTGAACATCAAAAATTTCTTTGATGATTTTAACTTTGAGCTTTTCCTGCTCACGCTCTTTGGCAAGATTAAAAGCATCTTGACGCTGCTCAGCGGCAAACCGATCTTCCAGCTGCCAGCCCTCGCCTTTATCCGTGTAAACTTCATAATGCGTAATCTTAATCATCAGAAATCTCTTTGCTCATAAAAAAACCTACGTCTATGGTAACAGACGTAGGTTAATAAATAGTAAGCTCCAGCAAGCCCAATTATTGGTTATCACCGGTTTTGAGACCGAAAGCACCGTACTTGCTCTTGAACTTAGAAAGCTGACCACCGGTATCTACCAAACGACGAACGCCAGTCCAAGCCGGATGAGATTTGGGATCTACTTCCAAATTGATAACATCGCCGGCTTTACCCAAAGTCGAGCGAACTTTAACTTTTTCACCATCAGTCATTACATATGTAATTTCGTGATAATCAGGATGAATACCATTTTTCATCTTAAAAAACTCCTAAATTCGGTACACACAGTATAATTTTGATGACCTTATACATTAATCACTTGAAGAACGCAAGCATTATTTAAATATTTTTTAAAAAATTATCAAGTTTAGTCCAATTCCTCAAGCTCGACAGTATTGGCTTTGCCGGAAGCGGCATCAACATTTACAACCTTAATGCTAAAGTTTTTGTATCCTTTAGGCAACAAGTAGCTGCGCACAGCAACCGCCCGATTAAGGCTCTGACGTTTCTTTTTGAAAGCATCTACCCCGTCATCAAGATTATAAGAATAAATGGCGATTTTGTGGTTGGCGGCGTCCGCAAAAGAAGCAATTATCGCATCAACCTGCTGTTTTTGCGCTTCCGTCAACTCATCAACACCATCAGCAAAAACAATATCATGACCTGATGATTGAGCAGGTTGCGGAGCGGCAGGCTCCTCCACAAGCAAAGCTGAAGACTCTGAAGAAACAATCGGCTCGGTTGTCGGCTCGGGCGCGATATCTTTCTTGGGCATTTCTGCCGGAGTCTCCGCCGGCACAACTGTTGGAGCCGCAGGACGGTTGTCAGCCTTGACTTCAGGCTCAATCGGCTTTGTCGGCTCAACATCTACGACCTCAACCGGCGCGGCGTCTTCAACATAGGGGATTTGGCGATGAGCATCAGCGGTCGGCGCTTGGAGCTGAGGCTGGGATTGCGGTTGCGGCTGGGATTGCGGTTGCGGCTGCGGCTGAGGCTTAGATGCTGTCTTTTTAATCTTTGCCACCGCCCGCGGCGCCGGTTTGGCCTTTTTGCCTTTGACCTTGGAAGCTACGGGAGCTTTTTTAACAATCGGAAACAGCGGCTCAGAAACCATTGCGGGATTAGAACCACTACCCAGCTCTTCCAGCACGGACAGGTTAACATAAACCGAATCATCTGCCGAGGCCGCGGCAACGCCGCACACGCACCCCAACAACAAGGCGGTAAAACTGAATTTTAGTTTCGTCATCGTAAAAGCCCTTTCACAATCACAAGTTATTTATGCAGCAAAGCGTATAACTTTGGCCCTAATTCGGCATTGCTGGCGATAATATTGCCACTGGCCAACACAGCTGACATATCGGCAGTGCGAATATCTTTTTGATTGTATTCGTAAACATAACCGCCGGCCTCTTTTACCAGCAAAACTCCAGCAGCGTATGCGCCAAGATTGCTGTCTTGCGCAACCACACCTTCAAGCTTGCCGGCCGCCAACATGGCCAAATCCAAACTGAGAGCGCCATTAATTCTGACAGCAGCCACCGAATCGTCCAAACGGGAATCCGACATACCAAGCAGAGCATCTTTGAGATCCTTGCGCGCAGAAACACGCAAGCGCTCATGATTACGGTAGCCCTCTTTGAATGCGCCGCAGCCTTTTTCGGCAAAAAACAAATCCGCCGTCGCCGGATTGTAAATCACGGCTGAAGTGACCTGCCCTTTATCTACCACGGCGACTGAAACCGCAAAATACGGAATACCATGCATAAAATTCAGACTGCCATCAAGCGGAGACACAACAAAACAGGGGGTCGCCGGCAAGTCTTTGGCCTCAGTAACCACGGCGTAATCCGGACGGCCTTTTTGCAATTCCACCCGTAATGCTTTGTTCATACGGTCAATTGCGGCTTTGGTGTATTCCTGATGACCACGCAAAGAAGTCTGGAGCTGCTCAATCTCATTAAAATCTCTGGTGAGCGAGCCTCCGACTTTTTTGATGGCGGTAATCAGGAAATTTAAGTTTGTAGAGATATAAGACATTATTTGGCTCTCTCAACATAAGACGCATCAGCAGTAGCAACAACAATTTTGTCACCAGCGCCAACGAACGGAGGAATGGTGGTACGAACGCCGTTATCCAAAATGGCCGGTTTATATGAAGATGAAACGGTTTGCCCTTTGATGACCGGCTCAGTCTCGGCAACAGTGCAAATCACCTGCAACGGCAACTCAATAGAGATTGGTTTGCTGTCGATAACGCTGGCCTTAACTTGCATACCGTCAGTCAAAAACGGACGAGAATCTCCCAGAATATCCGCCGGCATGGTGAATTGTTCAAAAGTCTCGTTTTCCATAAAATTCAGGCCGTTGGAATCTTCAAACAAAAACTGGCAGTCTTTGGTTTCAACCATCATTTTTTCAACAACATCTTCGGTGCGGAAACGTTCGTTGGTTTTGGTACCCTCTTCAACCGACTTCATCTCAACCTGCATAAAAGCACCGCCTTTGCCGGGTTTTACAAAGTTAGTTTTGGTAACTGTCCACGGTTTGTTTTTGTATTCGATAACCCAACCGATACGAATTGAACCTGCTTGTTGTTTCATTATTTTTCTCCTTAATTTGGCATTAGTACAGATAAGTTTATTGGCAACCTAATATAAACTTTGCCATTTAGCAACTAAAATCGTCATAATCTGATGAATTTATTATCACAAAATCAATATCCAACCCTTGAATATCGACCAGATCGGCGCTTAGATCAACCGCAGATTGGATAAGGAATAACTCATTGTACCATTTTATAACTTGTGACGCGGCCGCCGCGTTGTCTTGAGTGTAACGAAAAGCCACAAACTCCGGCTCAGTCTCAGAGGCGAGCATGGCCTCGTGCCGCGTGGGATTGATAATGACGCCGAGAGCCTTGCGGGCGCCGATTTTCTCTCGCCACGGACGAATCTGAGCTTTTAGCGGTTTGGTAGAATCGACGGCAACAACGACTCCGTCATTGTCGGCAATGTTGGCATCACAAGAAGCCAAAACCAGTTTACCGCTGGCCGCGGCTTGACGTTGTTGCTCTACACTGGCATTGGCGCCCAGCCAATAACAGCATATGCGGTCAGAGGTGTAAATTTTGTCTTTAGGACTGTTAATTTTGAGGATAATATCAGGCATCTACTTGTAAAACTCAAACAGTTGGTTATTATGCTTTTGAATATAAGAGAATATTTTAAATTTAGAAAGAGAAATTTGCAATGGAGAATAAAAAAATTGAATTGCCGCAGACAATTCAGGCTTTGGCTGAACTGAGCGCCACCACAGCCGCATTGACTGCTGCTCTCAAAACCAAACAAGAAGAACTCCGCATCCGTCTGGCCGCAGACAATCTGGCTTTGGCGCAAAAGGAACAATCTTTGACAGACTTGCAAAAGCAAGCCGCTGCAACTCTGCAAGGAATTGACGGTATAATTTCTCAAATAGACAATGTATTGGAAAACAATGGCACAGGTAACGATAACAATTAATTCACGCGAGTACGCCGTCGCCTGCGAGGACGGTCAAGAATTGCGCATTATTCAGCTGGCAAAAATTTTAGATGAAAAAGCCAAGGCCTTGACCGGCGGCAGTCAGCAAGTTAACGAATGTATGCTGCTGGCAATGGTTGGTTTGGTGCTGGCAGATGAGCTGAGCGAGCTCAAAAAAGGCGCGCCGGCAGCCGCTACGACAACCGATAACTTGACGAATCTGCTGAGACCGATTGACGAGAATCTGGCCGGACAAATAAAATCTTTGAACAATGAGTTGAATTTGCTTGCATCAGAATTAAATTCATTGTAGCCTAAAAGTATAGAAACTGCGTAGTGCGTATTTCCGCAGATCTTCCGAGCCAACATATTTTTATAGGGAGCTGTTCCTGAATAAATCGTGGTTTATTTATACGGCACCCACCTGATCGCAAGCGGTTCGATAAGAATGTATCCATACGGCTAAATGGTTTCACTTTTATAAACCTCGTTGACTTCAACGAGGTTTTCTTTTATGTTGAGGGCAGATTCACTTTGCAAAGGAAACAATCTTGCGGATTATATATACCGGCGATATGGTCGGGCGCCCAGGAAGGGAAGCCGTTTTTAACAATATTGCCAAACTTAGAGAACTTTATAATTTTGACGCGCTGATCACTAATACGGACAACGCCGCTCATGGTTTTGGCGTAACCCCCGGAATTTGCCGCGACCTTTTGGAAAAAGGCGTAACTGCAATTGTTACCGGCGACCATGTTTGGAATCAGCGCGAAATTATACCCTTTTTAGATGAGTGCAAACAAATTGTGCGGCCGCTGAATTATCCGGACAATTTGCCGGGGTGCGGCGCCAGAGAAATCGAGCTGGTAAACGGTAAAAAAATTGTGGTGGCCGAGGTAGTCGGGCGGTTGTTTATGGAGGCAGTGGATTGTCCGGCGCAAGCGATGGATAAACTGCTGAAAACCTACACACTGGGGCGCAATGTTAACGCGATTTTTGTAGATATTCACGCCGAAGCTACCGCTGAAAAAATTGCTTTCGGACATTATCTTGACGGTCGGGTTTCCGCCGTTATCGGCTCTCACACCCATGTTCCGACCAGCGACGCAATGATTCTGCCCAAAGGTACCGCCTATCAGACCGACGCCGGCATGTGCGGCGATTACAGCGGAGTTATCGGATTTGATATTCAGGCGCCGATTGATAGGCTCTGCCGCCGTTATACCGGCAGCAAACTGGTTCCGCTTAATGGAATCGGCACTTTGTTTGGCACGTTTATCGAAACTGATGACAAGACCGGATTGGCAACCAAGATTGAACAGATAAAGATATAAAAAAAAACAAAAAGCTCCGCATTTGCGGAGCTTTAATTTTACTTTTGACAGCTTACTTTTTGCCGGCTGTTTTGATGACCTCGACATATATTTTGTTGTTTTGGTCAATAAACACTACTCTTACAAAAGATATGGTTCCCACTTGCGGGAAATAACCGCTTCGCAGTTCCACCATATCTTCTCGGCTAAGTTTGGCACAGCGGTCAGATGTGACCTCGACGCTATAAACCTTGCCGAGGCGAGCTTTTCCGCGAACCTTGCGAGACCCCTGAGCAACAACCTCATTTATTTTCTGCTCGCTCCATGGGATCATCAGATTTGCTTCTGATGGATCTGCCGGTTCCGGTATCCAGACCTTGGCGGCGGAAAGCATCTGATCTGCCATCGGTTTTAAGCCGACAACCATAACCGTCTGCCCGTCCTTGATGCCTTTTAATTCTTCAGGCATACCCTTAGGAGCATAGGTAACATAGCCGCCGGTTTCCAATTCAAGAGCCAAACCGACCGGAGTGACGAACAAAACTCTGGCTTTTTGCGGGAGCTTTGCCAATTTCCATTCAGGAGTAGGCTCAAAAACAGGCTGTCCGTCTTTAATGCTAATGATTTTGGCGGTAATAGTCGTTCCTTGCGGAAGATCAAGATCATCGGCCAAGATTCCGAAGCATCCGCCATCGCTTTTTACCTTTTTCTCAAGCGGATCTGTACTTGGAATAATGAGGACATTCATTTCTGCGCCAATCGGTAACAGGTGCGTAAACATTCTCTGCACCTGCAATGGTGATTTTGTTTCCATATTCTATGTATTTTTTAAGTTTAACTTTTCAGCCCCGAGAGGGATATTACAACAATACCCATAATAATAGCTGACTGTTTTGAGTCTATAACATAGAAACAGCTATAAATCAAGCACAAAATTTGACAAAAAATCATTTTTGGAAAATTTGGCTTCCATAAGGAATTTCGGCGCCAATTCCTTGACTTAGAACATCTGTCCGGACGAATCCCATCTCGCCGTTATCTATCATAATGCGCGACCAAACTCCGTCTGGACTGCGACCGGTTAGCCGCACCGTCGTCTTGGCCGGCAGCTCTTTAAGAACATCAAAGTCATCTCCGGGAGCATACATTATCAAAGCCGAAGATTTAAGATGATAGAGTTTGGACATATCATTTTTGTCCACTGGAATATTAAGAATTTTACCGACTACCACATCATCGACACTCTGACCTTTGGCACCAAAATTAACCTCTTGGTAGTAGTTGATTTCCTGCTTTTTGCTAAACCAACTCCAAAGCTCGCTTTCAGTAACATAACCGCTGCCGGCCGGCAGCAATGCCGCCAGCGCCAACATAAGAGGAACAACCAATTGCACGGCCTTTAGCCCCAACAAATTCCAGACTTTAGGTTTGGCAACCCACAAATTTTGCCGCTGAATAAAATTCTGCAACAGATCCTGTCCGTGTTTATCAGCGTAAGCAAGAGCATTGACGGCGCAAGCCACCGCCAACTGCGGTTGTTTGAGCTGTTGATAAGCCACCACGTTATGCACCAAAATTCGCAGACTCTCAGTCTCTGATATTGGCTGCCGCCAGTCCGCCGACAAAGCCTGAATATTTTTGATAAAAGCTTGCGGGTGCCACCAGCCCAGAAGCCAGTTGAGAGCGGCATTTTTGCATCTGGCCCAAAGCGCCGATTTGTAAGCATAGGTGCCAAGAACAGTCTTATATTTATATTTCCACAGCCAACCACGCACCATGTGTAAATTTAGGGCGCGGATATCGGAGTTGCCATCAACATAGGGGCGAATATTTTCCAGATCCGGATAGTTCGAGGCATTATACACCAGCGACAACAAATCATATTGCTGACGGCGCTCTTCGTTTTCCAACACTTCCCATGCTTCCGACAGCTTTTGAAACTTTTCCATAGCTTCAGGCGCGGTGTTGCGATCAGGATGCCAAAATTTGGCCAAATCGCGATAGCTGCTCTTTATTACGGCAACATCGGCATCTTCACAAACTTCCAACAGCCGATAATATCCCAATGCGTCAGACATAAACTCCCTCTCTCGGCGTATCAGCCGGCTCAACCTTAATAAAAGCCTCGTGCTGATTTATTTTAATGGTTCCAACATAGCCGACATCATACAAAGATTTTTTAAACAAATTGATAATATGGGAACAAAAATCTTGCTGATGATTTCGATCGGTGCGGATAATCAAATCAAACCGCCGCTCCGTTGCAACCGCAAAACCGTCAAACTGAAAAGCTCCAAGCTTGGAAAAAACGGTGTTAATCATAAAACGAGCGCCCTTTTCAGACTTTGACTTTTCAGATTCGCTTTCGGCATCTTTTTTGAGAGCAATTTGCAATGGCATAATCTGACCACCGTTAAAAAACGGAATATCGACCACCCGCCATAGCGGCGTTTCGCGCGCGGAATTGCTGACCAAACTTTCCAATTGGGCAATGGTTTCGGCGCCGCGCGGCGTGGAAGCGCCAATGTCTTTTATCAGCTCAGCCCCCAACCATTTGCCGGCATCATGTTTGAGCGCGGCCTTGTAAAAAGAATAAGTATTTGAAAGAATATCTGTTTTTAGCCCCGGAAACTTCTGTAACAGCTGAGACGCCAACCGAGGCGAACTTTGTTGCAAAGGTTCAAATATTCTCAATATTTGCAACAAGCTGTCATCTTGTCCTCGCAAATTTTGCAGCAATTGCGACGGCTGAATCCGCACAAAACCCTCATCAGGCAGAATTTTTGCCAAAGCCTCGGCAACTGTTTTTAACAGAGGAAACTCCGCTAGTTGTTTGTCGGCCGGTGTAGATTTAATCTCTAATTGCAAAGTTGTTTCAGGCGGCAATTTAATCGGTTGCTCGCTTAAAACGCGGCCTAACGGAGTATCAAACACGGCATATGTATTGGCTGCCAACAGCTCTGCGGCCGGTTTGGCATTAATAATTTTGCCGTCCAAATTTTTGATATCTTGCACCAAATTTTGCACTAACGGCGCCAACTGTTGCGGTTTGTCGGCCAGCGGCAACATTTGGCTCAAGGTTGTTTTTAGCGGTTGCAAAAGGTTTGCCGTTAGTTGCTCCGGCTGATCTATGCTTTTTAAGGCTACCAAAACCTCGGTTGGCGGCAAATTTTGCATTATGGTCTCTTGCAATCGGGGCGGAAAATCCAATTCGGACATTAAATTATTTATCACCGGAGCAATTTTTAGCGGCTGAAAAGTTATGGGCGGCAAAGCCGTTGTGTTTTTTACCACCGGAGCAGCGGCAACCGGCGTATTGGTTGGCGGAAGCTGAGTTTTGAGCGGTTGCAACTGCAAAGAGCCGTCGCTCATAACTTTGGCGGAAAACTGACGCGCATCACCGATCTGTCCGTCAAGTCGCAACGGCGCATTAAGCCGAACATTCAACGGCTGCGGCTCCCCCTGCTGTGGTTGCCAGAAGAGTTTAAATAAATCACCGTTTTTGAAAGTATTGGTAGTGGTGATTATGGCATTAAGCAACAGTATATCGCCGGCTTTGAACTCCGGCGGCAGCTCTTCAGGCATTGCCGTCAGAGTTTTATCAGTCATTGAGACCGAAACTCCAGAAAGCAATGTTGAAGCAATGATATTATCCATTGGCCAGCAACCTCTTGGCTATTTGCAGCACATCTTCTGCCGCCTCAGAAGTCGGATAACGGCTGATGATGGTGCTTTGATTGCGAATAGAATCTCTAACTCTGGTATCTCTGCGAATAATACCTAACAATGGTGGCGTAATTTTCAAGAAGTTGGCGCAGGCTTTGAGTAAAATATCATAGGTGCGCTGCCCCTCGCGTATAGAATTGGCCTGATTTACCACCACGCAAATGTTACTCTTGGGATATTGCATGGTCATTATTTTAATAAACGCATAAGCATCAGTCAGCGACGTTGGCTCATCAGTGCAAACCACAATAATCCTGCCGGCCATACCTGACAAAATTCGCACCGGCTTCTCAACTCCGGCGCCCATATCTAAAAGCATTTTATCATATCCGGCAGAAATAGTACTCAAGTCCTCGCCGAGAATCTGCAGACGACCGACCGGCATAGAAGCCAAACCGGCGGAACCGGAGCGGCCGGCAATAACATCAAAATGCCCTTTATCATAAGTATGAATTATTTGATTAAGCGTCTTAGTTCCGGATATGACGCTCCCCAAATCATACTTGGGCATCATTCCCAATTGGATATCAATATTGGCTAACCCCAAATCACCGTCAAACAACAACACGCGCTGACGATGCAGGCTCAAAGCATGCGCCAAAGTAATGGAAAACCAGGTTTTGCCTACGCCTCCTTTGCCTGAGGCGATAGCCACCATGTTGCGCCCTTTGCGAGGAGCGCGGATTAACGGAGCCTGGGGAGCTGTTTTTAATTCTTCCTGATTTTCCATAACAACCTCTCTTTTATCCTAAAATTAACCCTGCTAATGCTTGAGCGCCAACCGGAGCAAAACCGGCGGCAATAGATGAACTTACACTGGCGCCGCACAATGACATATCTAAGCTTCCGGCTATACTCAAAACGCTGCCAATCCGTCTGGTTAAATCCAATCTGGTCGGCATCAGCATGGTCGCGCCTAATTGTCTGAAAATCTCAGCCACCTCTATGGCTTCCAAAATATTGCGACCTGCATCGGCGGTAAGAACTTTATCCCCCTTAAAAGTATCGGCAAAGGCCGCTACTTTGTCAACTTCTTGAGGCATAAACGGATTTATCCCCGGCGTGTCTATAAACACTCGGTCATATTGTGGCGCATCTGCCTGCAAAAACCTGAATAAATCTTGCGGATTCTTAAAAAAGAAAAAGTCAACATTCAGAATCTCGGCGAAGGCTTTGAGCTGCTGATTGGCGCCGGCACGCATATTATCGGTGCTGACAATTGCCGGATTTTGCCCATGAATTTTAGCCTGAGTAGCGGCTTTGGCAATAGCGGTAGATTTGCCCGACCCCGGTGTTCCCATAAACATTTGTAGCTTTTGAGCGCTGCTGAGCAACGGCGTAAACTTAAACACTTTGAGCAAAGCCTGAGCCAAAACCTCAATCTCTGACAAGCGCGAATTTTGCCGCGCAACATCTCGGCAAGCCGACAAAATCGGATACTGAACCTCTTCTGTTAAACCATGATACGCCAAAGCTTGACGCAGTTTGGTTTCATCAAAAAATTGCTTGGTATCAATCTCATGTACCTGTTCTTCGGCATCAAAGCTAAAATCTTGTTTTTCATCAATCGCCGCCGTAACCAAAACACCTTCCGAGATTTTTTCCTGCGACAGAATCACGGCGTCTGCGCCAAGCTCGCTTTTGATTTGCGCCATGGCCAAATTGATGTCGGGAGCAATGAAATTTTTAACTTTCATAGACTAAATCTGCCCCACTGTCTTGATTTTGGCTTTGGGATGAATCTCATTTTGCGACATAACCACAGTCAAGGGGCGAAAACGCTCAATAATCGAACGGACAAACGGGCGAATAGCCGGACTTGTGAGCAATACCGCGCTTTCGCCCTTAACCGCCAATTCCTCCAACACGGTGCGAACTTTGTTGATAAAAGCTTGCAAACTGGACGGCGCCATGGCCAGCTGGCGGTCATCACCCTCACCAACAACGGCTTCAGCAAACGCCTGTTCCCATTCCGGCGACAACGTTACCAGCGGGATTACCCCGAATTCATTGGCATAGGCATTGGAAAGCTGGCGGCTCAGGCGAGCGCGAACATGCTCGGTAATCATCATCAGGCTGCGAGTGGTGGTAACCGCCTCGGAAATGCCCTCCAAAATAGTCGGCAAATCGCGAATGGAAACACGTTCCTGCAACAGATTTTGCAATACTCGCTGCAAAGCTCCCAAGCTGACCTTGTTGGGAATAAGCTCTTTGATGAGTTTTTGATGCTCTTTATCCAGCTCATCAAGCAATTTTTGGGTTTCGGCATAAGACAAAAGCTCAGGCATATTGTCTTTAACCAATTCGGTAATATGAGTAGTAACAACGGTGGCCGGATCAACCACGGTGTAGCCCCTGAACATCGCCTCTTCACGATAAGACGGATCAACCCACATTGCTTTGAGGCCGAAAGTCGGCTCATAAGTGCTTTCACCGGGCAAAGTTATCGGTTCACCGCGGGGATCCATTACCAATAGTTGGGTCGGACGCAATTCGCCTTTGCCGGATTTTACCTCTTTGATATAAATATTATACTCATTAGCCTCCAACTGCATATTATCTTGAATGCGAATCGAGGGCATAACAAAACCAAGCTCAGACGCCAGAGCGCGGCGCAAAGCCTTAATTTGATCGGTGAGTTTGCGATTGGTTTCCTCATTAATCAAGGGTAGCAAGCCATAGCCGATTTCCAGACGAATCAAATCAACCCGCAAAGCATTGGCTATCGGTTCATCCGCGGCTTTGGCCAATTTGCCCTGTTTTTGCTCTTGCTCCATCACTGCTTGGGCTTGAGCTTGCATCTCTTTATGGCGCTTGTCTAAATAATAAGCCGTGGCGCCGGTCAGAGCCGCAAGCATAAAAAACGGAATGGCCGGAGTGCCGGGAATCATGCCCAGAGCCACCGCCAAGAAAGCACTCATACCCAGAGCCTTCGGATAGCCGGCAACCTGCTCAAACAAAACTTTGTCGGTAGAATCGGTCATACCGGCCTTAGAAACCAAAATACCGGCGGCAACCGAAACAATCAAAGCCGGAACCTGACTGACCAAACCATCACCGACGGTCAATCGGGTATAAGTTTCTCCGGCTGAGGCAAACGTCATATCATTTTGCACCATGCCAATGATAATACCGGCGACAATATTAATAAACGTGATAAGCAAACCAGCAATGGCATCTCCGCGCACAAACTTGGAGGCACCATCCATAGCTCCGTAAAAAGAACTTTCTTTTGACAGGTCTTCACGGCGTTTGCGAGCCTCATCTTCAGTAATCAAACCAGAGGACAAATCAGCGTCAATAGCCATTTGTTTGCCGGGCATGGCGTCCAAAGCAAAACGCGCCGCAACCTCGGCGATACGGCCGGAACCCTTGGTAATAACAATAAAGTTAACCAAAACCAAAATCGCAAAAACAATCACGCCGATAACGAAGTTATTGCCCATGATAAATCCGCCAAACGCCTTGATAACCTCACCGGCGGCATCGGGACCGAGATAACCTCGGGAAAGAATCAAACGAGTGGAGGCCAGATTTAGAGCCAATCGATATAAGGTAGTAATCAGTAATACCAACGGAAAGGCGCTGAATTCAATAGGCTTTTCGATAAAAATCGCCATCATCAGCACCAAACAAGACATGGTGATTGATAAGGCTAATGACACGTCCAACAGCCAGGCCGGCATTGGCATAATCAAAATCATCAGCATCATGACAATGGCAAACGCAAACAGAATATCGCCGCGCTTGGTGGAGCCAATCAGCA
This sequence comes from uncultured Alphaproteobacteria bacterium, assembly GCA_934248075.1. GTDB lineage: Bacteria > Pseudomonadota > Alphaproteobacteria > RF32 > CAG-239 > CAZU01. Next base: position 108,693 of record CAKQKH010000002.1, read on the forward strand.
TATCCTTAAATGATTTTCCAAACATATTTGAATTCGGACCAGCCATCTAAAAGTCTTATCCCAAAGTTGCGGGCGGGACATCAAAGCCCTCGTCCTGATATTGTTTTAATTTGTTGCGCAGCGTGCGAATGGATATACCCAAAATATTGGCGGCAGTAGTGCGGTTTCCCAGCGTATGCTTGAGAGTGTCGATAATCAACTTGCGCTCCATGCCAGCCACAGTCTGCCCCACTGCCGGAGCGGCTTCGCTTTCTGCTTCCTTATGTGTTTGAGGCAACATAATTGCCTCCACCCCGATATCATCACCGGTAGTCATCAGCACCGCGCGGTGCATGGTGTTTTCCAGTTCACGAACATTGCCCGGCCACTCATAAGTCAATAAAGCCTTTTCCGCCTCTGCCGACAAATCTTTCATCGGCAGTTCATTGAGTTCGGAATATTTTTTGATAAAATGCTTGGCCAAAACAATAATATCGCCTTTACGCTCTTTCAAATCCGGAATGTTAAGACTGATAACATTAAGACGATAATACAAATCTTGACGGAACGTGCCGTTAGCCACCGCAGCTTCAAGATCGCGGTTAGATGTGGCGATAATGCGAGTATTAACCTTAATCGGAGCTTTACCGCCGATGCGATCAATCTCTTTTTCTTGAATTGCGCGCAGCAATTTGGCCTGAATGCCAATGTCCATCTCTGATATTTCATCTAACAGCAAAGTGCCGTCGGAGGCTTCCTCAAACTTGCCGATACGTCTGGCCACCGCGCCGGTAAATGCCCCTTTTTCATAACCAAACAACTCTGACTCCAGAAGAGTTTCCGGAATGGCGGCACAGTTCACGGCCACAAATTTCTTGTTGGCGCGCTTGGAGTTATCATGAATGAAGCGAGAAAAAATTTCCTTACCGGTACCGGACGAGCCAGTCAACAGCACGCTTGCTTCCGAGGGAGCAATCTGTTTGGCAATTTTTAAGATGTTTTCGGTTTTCTTATCACCATAAATCAGAGCATGATTCTCTCTGGTGGCGGCGGCCAAAACAGCTCCGATTAACTCCGGATCAGGCGGCAGAGGGATATATTCCTTAGCTCCGGCTTTAATCGCTTTGACTGCCAACGAAGTATCATTGGCCACACCACAGGCAACCACCAAAACATTAATACGTTCTTGTTGCAATGAAGAGATAAATTTGTGGATATCAAGTTTGACATCAATCATAACCAGTTCCACCGTCTTGCCGGAGCGCAAAATATCCAGCGCTTTTTCCACGGTATCGGCCAAACAAACCTGCCCGCCCTGAGCAATCGCAATCTTGCTGGCGGCGCCAATCTGACCTTCTAGAGTTCCGACAATCAATATCTCCATTAGCTTAACTCTCTCGGACTATTTATTATTTGATTTTACAATCTCGGTCATGGTGATGCCCAATTTGTCGTCAACAACCACAACCTCACCACGAGCAACCAGATTGTTGTTTACATAAATATCTATGGCCTCACCGACTTTGCGATCAAGCTCGATAATCGCACCTTTATTCAGCTTCATCAGCTGGCTGACGGTCATATGAGTTTTGCCCAAAATCGCCGATACTTTAACCGGAATATTATATACCGCCTCCAAGTCACTGGTGGAGGTTGGAATATCAAAGTCTTCCATTCCGGAATCTTTGCGGAGAATCGGCTCATCATCCAAAGCCTGACTCTCGTTCATCTCATCTAGTTCCAAATTCTTGTCCATTGTCCCTCTCTTTATTGGTTTAACAATTCTTCTACATTATTCAAAACTTGTTCGGTGCTGCGGGCTACGCCGCCGTTTTTCCATTCAACCAGACAATCGCTCATCCCCAAATTAATATCTTTGTGAACAGCGATTTTGCCTTCAAAATCATTTTTTTCCGCCAGCTTGGAAAGCAACGGAGCCACAACCGCCGCCATCTCGGGATTAAAACTGAAGGATAAAGCTTTCTCGTTCTTAAAACGAGCAAAATTATCACTCAAAAAAGCTTCAACCTCCTCTTTGGCGACGTCAGCCTCCAAATTCGGCAGTAACTTGCGCACCAGTTCCAAAGCAAACTTAAGAGCATTTTGCTCATTCTGCCGGCGATCCTCGCTCTGATCCGCCAACAACGTCAGCAATTTGCCGTTTATTTCCTCCAACACGGCTTGCTGTTGCTTTTGCTCATCAGAAGAAGCTTTGGCAAAACCCTGATTGTAGCCTCGTTCCTCCGCCGCGGCCACCGCCGCATCTAAATCATCTTGCGAGTAGCTCGGAGCCTTTATCTCCGGCTCTTTGTTTTCCGGTTCTTCAGCATCATCTTTAGCAGCGGCAACTTCCGTTTCTGTGTCGGCAACTTCAGTTGTTGTGTCTTCAGTCACGGCCTGACTATCTTCGACCGCTTCCGTATCTACAAGCTGCTCTTCAACATCTAGCGGCTCTGCGACGCATTTATCGTCATCGCAGGATATTACAAAATTATCAAACATAAATTTTTGATATTGTGCCACCTGATGTTTCCTCTATCAACCTTAATATACCAATTCGTCGCTGTCTTTGCCCTCACTGACCACAATCTCACCGGCATTGGCAAGATCTTTGGCCGAAGTAACAATATATTGCTGAGCCTCTTCAACATCACGCAGGCGTACCGGCCCCATGGCGTCCATATCTTCTTTGATAATTTTGCCGGCACGAGAAGACATATTGTTGAAGAACAGTTCTTTGATGGTTTCTGACGCGCCTTTCAATGCAATCGCCAGCTTGTCTTTATCAATATTGCGCAGCAATACCTGAATGCCCTGATTGTCAATTCGGATAAGGTCTTCAAATGTAAACATCAAGGACTTAACGCGTTCGGCGCTCTCACGGTTGCGCTCCTCCAAGGCTTCCATAAACCGAGCCTCGGTGTTGCGATCCAAAGAGTTAAAGATATCGGCGATAAGTTCATGCGAATCGCGGCGAGTGGATTTGGAAAGATTGCTCATAAATTCTTTGCGCAAAGTCTTTTCCAAACCATCAAGCACCTCTTTCTGAACCGAATCCATACGCAACATGCGCAACACAATTTCCATTGCAAAGTTTTCGGGAAACAACGCTATTACTTTGGCCGCGTGTTCCGCCTTAATCTTGGAAAGAATTACCGCGATGGTCTGCGGATATTCATTCTTCAGATAATTGGCCAAAACATGCTCATTAACGTTGCCCAACTTATCCCACATGGTGCGTCCGGCCGGCCCGCGGATTTCTTCCATAATTACAGAAACCCTGTCTTTATCCAAGGCTTTGGCAAGCAACCGCTCCGTACTCTCATAAGTACCAATCAGATTGCCGGTGCTGGACATTTTCTCATTAAATTCGGTTACCAGCTGCTCAACCACGTTGGAGTTAACCTTGCCCAGACTGGCCATAATGACGGACAGTTCCTTAATTTCTTCATCGTCCATAATCGAAAATAACGATGATGAGCGCTCCTCATCTAAAGAGAGCATTAAAACCGCCGCTTTTTGTTGTCCGGAAAGGACGTTAAAATCATCTATAACATTCTGCTTCATGGTCTATCACCCTAATTGTCATTGTTATATAACCAAGAGCGCAGGACATTAACCGCCGCTTCAGGGTTCTTTTCAACCAACGCGTTGAGTTTCTTAAGCGAGGACATCTTAACCCGACCGTCAACCTTATTGAGGTTAACCAAATCATCGGTATTCTCATCGTCATCATTCAAGAAATTGGACAACAGCAAATTATCATCTCCGGCAGCGCCCAAAAGCTTGTCTCCAGCCGCCGGTGAAGCAGGCTCAAAGGCATTGTTAATCAACGGACGAATTACCAGTAAGATAACCAGTATCGCTACAATTGCAACACCCAAACCTTCAGCAATACGCAACAGCTCCGCCTTGGTAAAGCCAAGATACAACATCTCAGGCGCGGTTTCTTCCGCCGGCATAAAGGAGGCAAAGCGCAAGTTCTCAACTTCAACCATATCTCCGCGGTTGGCATCATAACCAACGGCAGATTTTACCAATGCCGTAATCTTTTCCATTTCATCGGCTGTACGCGGACGATACACCATCTCGCCTTGCTCATTCTTCTCATAAACACCATCAACAACCACGCCGACTGTCAAGCGTTTCAGAGTTCCGGTATTTTTAACCTTGTTACGAACAATTTTGGATATCTCGTAATTAATGGTCTCTTCGGTCTTTGATTTTTGGTCATAGGCACCGGAACCAGCAGTTACGGTATCACCATTGGGAATATTTTGCGCCACAGTAACCGGCACGGCATTTTGCGTCGATGAGCCGTTTTCGGTAACGGTTGCCTGAGAACGCACAACTTGTCCGTCCGGATCATACAGCTCCTCATTGGTAACAACCTCATCAAAATCCATTTCTATTGTTACCTGAGCCTGAGCATGACCCTGTCCAACCGTTTTTTCCAACAAATCCTGAACCTTATTGGCAAGTTTGCGTTCTTGCTCAATCCTCATCAACTCATTATTGGTGTTTTTTACGGCTGCCTTTTGGCTCTCATCATAATCTGTCAGCAGATTACCAGCCGCATCTACAATAGATACGTTCTTAACCTCTAACTTTGGCACCGCGGCGGCAACCAACTTCTGAATCGACTGCACCGTGGCCGGATCCAACTTGCCCTCTCTGGTTTTGATGACCACTGAGGCTGTCGGAGTTTGCTCTTCTCTTGAAAACATCTCTCGTTTGGGCATAACCAAATGCACTCTGGCAGATTTGATATTATCAACTGAACGAATCGTCCGCGCCAATTCGCCCTCAAGAGCGCGAATCAGATTCACATTTTGCACAAAATTGGTAGAGCCAAGAGCATCAGCATTGTCAAACACTTCATAACCAACATTGGCCCCTTTGGAGGATAAGGCCAGCTCCGCCGTGTTTACCCGCATACGGTTCACATCATCAACCGGAACCAAAATTTCCGTGCCGTTTTTTAAGAGCTTATACTTTACGTTCTCGCTGTCTAGTCTGGCAACTATCTGTTTGGCGTCTTCAAGTTCAAGATCCGTATATAAAACTCCATACTCTTTGGAGTTCATTTGCACCGCCAAATACACAAAAAAGCTAATCAAAAAGATAACTATCGCCGCAATAGAAGCCAATCTTCCCGGCGACATATTCTTCAAAGTCTGCAGTATATTATTCACTAGATTCCCCAATCTATTGTAATAACTTAAAATTTTAAAATTTACCTACTCAACTAGGCAAAATTTTCCCCATTTACTTTTATCTTTAACGTAAAAATCTTATTTGTGAAACATATATTTCAACATATCCACCGATGCCGAATCCGATACCAATATACAAAGCAAGAGCGGTCATTCTGGCCGCTCTTACTTTAGTTTCAGGAGGAAAGATTTTAACCTAAGTTATTTCTAGGTCATTCTGGTGAGTTCATCCAGCATCTCATCAGCCGTGGTGATAATCTTGGTGGCGGCTGAATATGCACGCTGGGTGATAATCATATTCGAGAACTCGGTTGCCAAATCTACGGTCGATTGCTCCAAAGAGTTGGCCTCGACTTTGCCGGCGCCGTTGGTATTGGCCATTTTGAGCAAAGCCTGTCCGGAATAATCGGTCTCAATCCAAGCATTACCGGTAAGAGCGCTCATGCCATTGGGATTGGAAAACGTTGCCAATGGCAAAATGGCAATCGGACGGGTCTCACCATTGTCATACAAGGCGGTAACAACGCCGCTCTGATCAACGCTGACTCCGGCATAGCTACCGAATTTGGCGCCGTCTTGCTTGATGTAGTTGGTATTGAAATTACCGGCCAAGCTGGTCAGACCATCGTTGGTGCCGACATTGCCCTGAATCAGACTAATCGGGGTTCCCTGTCCATATTCACCAGTCATATTCTGAGCGCCGTTAGCCCACTCAATCTGCATCGAATCTACAAAGTAGTATTTCGGCGTACCGTCAGCATTAAATTTGACTGCCGGAACAATTGAGCCAGCCTCAATCTCTGTATTGTTTACATTAAAGCTGTTTTTTAAGGTGACGGCGGTGGTGGACAGATCGGCAAATGTGGTAACATTGCCATTGCGACCGGTGCCTTTAATGATATTGGCTACGCCGCGAAAATCGAGCGACAAATCAGGACCAGTGGAGGTTGGAATAAACTCAACTGAGGTGCCGCTGGCAGAAACACGCTCCGGTTCAGTAACATTAATCTTAATAGCGGTAGCAACCAACTCGGCAATCTTTACGGCATTGATAGTGCCGTCAGCATTGGTGGCCTGACGCAGGTCAATCTGAGTGCTGTTTGCCGGATCGGCATTTACAAAGCTATAAGTTTTGCCATCAACAACAAAGGTTCCGGCGTAATCAGCGGCGTTGTTGCTGGTGAAACTGATGGTGGCGGTATTTTTCAATTCATCATCAATAGCATTAATGGTAAAAGTACCGGTAGCCACGCCGTTTTCATCAGGGTTAACTGCCGCCTGCAAACAAGACAACGTCTTGCTGGCATCGATTACCAAAGCGCCGCCGCCGACAGACTGCTCGATAAACACGCGATTAGAATCGGCGCTGAAACGATTGGCTCCGGGCATGACCGAATTTATTACGCTAACGAATTTTTCAGTCAAATCACTGGTTGAAACAATACCAGAAGAAATATCCACGGCAATATTGCCAGCCTGAGCAGTGGCTCCAGGAGTTTTCAAAAACTCAAAATTAAAGGTTTGGCCGGTCTGCTGGTCCGTAATGGTGATCACAGAACCGTTGTCAGGCAAAGAGCTAAACTCCAGCTGGCCGGCAGCATAATAAATATCAGCCACAGAATCCTTGGAATTTTCGCGCGTGCCGGTCAAAGATACGCTGGCGGCACCGCTCGGCAAAGAAGCGGCCATGCCCCAAGTATTTGAACTCTGTTTGGTGTAGGTCAGGTTCATATTGCTGGCGTTGCCCAAGCTGTCATATATAAGCGCGTTTACGGAATGACGGCCGCCGGCTGTCGGATTAGATGTGCTGAACACCGGATCGCCGGACGGAAGGTTGGCGCCGTAACTAATCTGCTGGGTCGGAGTAGCAGAACCGCCGATTGTGGACAGGTTAATCGGGCGCAGGTTGCGCGAATCCACAATATTGTCGTTGATATAGACGGTATCACCGGCTGAGTTATAATAAGCTTTCATATAATTGATGCCGTTAATATTAACAACCGTGGCGTTAGAATTACCGTCCCAAGGCAATAAAGACCAACCCTGCAAATAGAAACCAGCGGTGTTTTTCAGATATCCTTTATCATCAATATCAAAATCACCGGCGCGGGTGTATGCCCAGGTATCGCTCTCACCGGGGTGAGCGGCAGAGTTTACCACAAAGTAGCCATTGCCACTAACAGCCATAGCCGTGCTGGAAGAGTTGGCCGCCAGCAAACCTTGCGTGTTAATTCCCTGCTTGGAAACAGGCTGAACGCCGCCGGGCGAATAGTGGGTGCTAGATGTTTGTTTGGTTACCAGGGTCGAAAAAGCGACCGAGTTGTTTTTGTAACCAACGGTGTTGACGTTGGAAATATTATCAGAGATGGCTCCCATCGCAGTGGATTGGGCGGCCAAGCCTGAAATTCCCGATTGCATTGCTCCAAAAATACTCATTTTCGTTCTCCTAAAACTTCAATAATTATACTGTTTGGCTGTTTGCCTTATCGGCGCTGCTATCGCCGAGTTTAGCTTTATCAAAATAATCATCATTACGCATGGTAAGAATATCGCTCAAGTTTGCGGTTACCGCATTGCCAAGACCGATGTAAATACCACCGTCATCGCTGGCAACACCAGTAACTTTGCCAAATACTGTGGTGGTAACAGTGGCCGAAGCCTCACCATTGGCAACTTTGGGGCTGATAACAACCTGATAAGCTCCGTCCTCAAGCTGAATGCCGTTGCTATCCTTGCCATCCCATTCAAATTCATGAGTGCCGGAAGTCTTTTCGCCAGTGGCGGTATATACAACTTTGCCATTCATGTCTTTTACCGTAATGGTGGTTGACAACACATCTTTGTTGAGAGTGTAAGTTGCTTTGGCCTTGCCGCCGTCAAGAGGCATAACATCGCCCAAAACCTGAGCGGTTTTGCCAATATAAGAAACCGCCTGCGCCCCAAGATTGGACAAATTCAGCGAGAGCAAAGAATCTAACTTGGTGTTCATCTGAATAGCCTGCTCAACGCTCGAATATTGCACCAACTGATTGGTGAATTCTGCCGTATCCATAGGGTCCAGCGGATCCTGATATTTCAACTGCGTGGTCAGCAATTGCAAAAAAGTGTTCATATCCGCCGACAAGGTCTGACTACTGGCGTTGGTCTTGGCCGAGCCGGTCTGGATAGTGTTGGTAATTGCGCTTACGTCTGTCATGGCGGTTCTCCCCTAAACCTTATACCCTGATATTAAGCCCGCCTTCGGCTGTCCAACCATAAAGATTGTCATTGCCAGCCGCGTATTCGGCGGAATCTTGTTCCAAAACATTGCCGATAAAGTTTCTGAGCTCGGCGTTTCTGTCCTGCTCGCGTCCGCTTTCGGCTCCCTCTTGGAAGCTAAAGCTGAATGAACCGGCATCGGTATCGAATCCGGCGTCCTGAAACGCTTTTTCCAAGTTTTGGACTTCACTTTGCAAAATTTCCATTGTTTCCGGACGGCTGGCCACAATATGCGCCTGCAATTTGCCGTCTTTGGAAATTTGCATTTTAATTTGAATATGTCCCAAATCTTCCGGTTTTAATTTAATGTCAATGCTATCCACACCCTTAACCGCAGATTTGGTAATGTTAACTTTCACCTGATCAACAACTTCTTTGCTCATGCCTTTATAAACATCGCGGAAAGAAGTTTCGCTCGTATGAGAGCGGTTTTCAGCGGCAACATTGTTGCCGGCCGCCAAATTCAGCGCATGGCCGCCACTTGTTTCAGCAGTCGCGACGCCATCAACGCCCGCAACTTGAACAATTTTTGCCGAATTTTGCATTTCAGCATTCAAGCTAGGCGCCATTACAGGAGCGGCAACTCCGTTTGGCAGAGCAGAAGCAGCCGGTTGAGCCGACTGCGGCTGCGCAGAAACCGGAGTTTGCGCATCAGTGGTTTTAACTTTTTGTTCCACAGCGCTCTCATCAATAGCCGCGTTAACTATCTCTTCTAATACTATGCCGTCACGAACCAGTTTGGCATCATCAGCCAAAGCAACCTGATCTTCTTTGACCTCTACACTGACACGAACCTTATGAACATCGCCCGACTTGCTGTCCAAAATCTGCGCCTGAGCGGCCAAATCAGCGTCGGCATACTCTACATTTTGCTCCGGCAAAACATTTTGCAAATCAGATGAAAAATCTCTATCTTCATGGGCGGAAATTTTTGCCGGCTGCAGAGCTACCTGACCATTTTCCGTATATTCAGGCGCAATATACAGCTGTCCGTTATCAGAAGCCTGTTGCAGTTTAGCGGCAAATTCAGCACCGCTCATAGTAACGATTTCACCACTGGCATCGTCAAGAACACTGACCACCGGCATTTGCGCCAAAGCATCGAGATTAACCTCAGTTTCAGGCAACAGAACAACCTCATCGCCGCTCATAGTAGCAATCGGCGCGGCATCATCGCCCAGCAAAGTCACCTGCAGATCACGCATTACCGGCTCGGCATTTTCCAACGGTTGAACCACGGAAGCAGCATCTGCTGCCATAACCGGAGCGGCTTCTACTGCATTATCAATCATTTTAGGAGCCTCAGGCGCCGCAGAGTCTTGCGCCACGTTTAACGGAGCAGAATCCAGCCCCGCCTGCTTACGCTCGTTCTGACGAACTACCGATTTAGCGCTCTTTTCAGCAGCGCGAATTTTCTTGGCCGGTTTATCTTTTTTAACTTCTGTCTTTTCAGGAATCGCCGACGCTTTGTCATCACTCTTAACATCTTTAAGAGCAACCTTGGTATCTCCGCCCTTAGCCAAAGAGCCGCCCAAATCTCCCAACTGATTGACCAAATTGGCAAAACCAGAGTTCAGGAGCTGACCGGAGGCATTGTTGGCGGCAGCCTTTATAAACATCGCCTGAACTGTGGCATTATTATTTACATCTTTGATTTCCATGGTCTTAAACCCTTAAAAAATTTCGCTTACCACTCTATATGCAAAAACCGTGCCAGTGTGAACGCGTAAGAATTTATTCGCTTGTCAGCAACTAATCGCGCTCGAAATTATGCCAATTTAAATAATCAGTTTAATTTTAACAAAAATTATCATTTTTTGATGATTTTTGCGTATTTTAGCGGTAAAAATGGCAAAAAATGCAGATTTTTGTTGTATTTTTGCTCAAAAAAGGGTAGTTAGAAGAATAGTGATAGTTTTTTAATTTTAAGAAAGAGAATTAACCTCATGTCAACATCTTTAGACACTAAAGTTATCGGCAAGCTGGCCGAGATTCTGGACAAGAACAACCTGACCGAGATTGAATATGAAGACGAAGGTTGCCGCATTAGTATAAGTCGTTCGGCTCAAGGCGCAGTTGCCTCTGTTGCCACTCCGGTTTATCAACCGGCTCCGGCGGCTCCTGCTCCTCAGGCTCCAGCGCCAACAGCACCGGAAGCCCCCGCCGCGGTTTCGACACCAGCCGCAGAGGAAGATTACGCCAACAGCCCCAACTCTGTGAAATCTCCGATGGTGGGCGTGGTTTATCTTTCCGCCGACCCCAGCTCTCCCGACTATGTAAAAGCCGGAGACAGCGTTAAAGAAGGTGATATCGTATGTTTGATTGAGGCGATGAAGACTTTTAATCCGGTTAAAGCGCACAAGAGCGGTACGGTTACCAAAATTTTGGTTGAAGGCGGAGATCCGGTTGAGTTCGGCGAGCCTTTGGTTGTTATTGAATAGCATAGGATTTTTGCATGTTTGAAAAAGTATTAATCGCCAATCGTGGTGAAGTTGCGTTGCGCATTCATCGAGCTTGCCATGAAATGGGCATTAAAACCGTAGCGGTTCACTCCGAGGCAGACGCCACAGCCATGCATGTACGTTTGGCAGACGAGGCCGTATGTATCGGACCAGCTCGCTCGTCAGCGTCTTATTTGAACAAATCGGCAATTATATCTGCCGCTCTGATTACAGGCGCCGACGCCATTCACCCCGGATTTGGCTTTTTGTCTGAAAACGCCGATTTCGCCGAAATGGTTGAAACTCACGGCATTACCTTTATTGGCCCCACTCCGGAGCAAATGCGCCTGATGGGAGATAAGATTACCGCGCGCAAAGTTGCTTCTGAGGCTGGGATTCCGGTTACCCCAGGGTCTCCGGCGCTGGAAAACGTGGAACACGCCAAAGAATGGGCTAACAAAATCGGCTATCCGGTAATTATCAAAGCCAAAGACGGCGGCGGCGGTAAAGGTATGAAGATAGCCTTTAACGACAATGAAATCGGCGAAGCCTACACCATGGCACGCGCCGAGGCTAAGGCGTCTTTTCCCAGCGATGTTGTATATATGGAAAAATATTTGCAACGTCCGCGCCACATAGAAATGCAAATTTTGGCTGACAAATACGGCAATGTGGTGCATTTGGGCGAGCGCGACTGCTCTATCCAACGCAATAACCAAAAGGTTTTGGAAGAAACCCCGTCTCCGGCGCTCAACCAACAACAGCGGGAAGAAATTGGCAATATTGTGCGCAAAGCGATTGAAAAAATCGGCTACACCAACGCCGGAACTTTGGAGTTCTTGTTTGAGGACGGAAAATTTTATTTTATGGAAATGAACACTCGTCTGCAAGTGGAACACCCAATCACCGAGGCTGTTACCGGTATAGATATAGTGCGGGAGCAGATTCGCATTGCCAGCGGAGCGCAGCTTGGCTACACTCAAAAAGACATTAGCTTTAGCGGCCATGCCATTGAGTGCCGAATTAACGCTGAAGATCCGGAGACATTTGCTCCCTGCCCCGGAAAAATCACCGAGTGGCACGCTCCGGGCGGGCTTGGAGTGCGCGTGGATTCAGAAATTTATTCCGGCTATTCGATTCCGCCGTTTTATGACAGCATGGTGGCCAAACTGATTGTTTGCGGCAAAACCAGAAACGCGACTCTGATGCGCCTGCGCCGCGCGCTGGAGGAATTTGTAATTGACGGTGTCAAGACCACAATTCCGCTGCATCAAAAAATTATATCGCAAGCTGATTTTATTGACGGACAATATAATATCCATTGGCTGGAGCAATTTATGGCCAATCAAAAGAAATAACGAAAACAGCCCCGCGTTAAAAAACGGGGCTATTTTTTATTGGCTCTTTTCAATATAATAGCGGATATTTTCACCAAAAGTTTGACGAATATATTGGCTTAGCGCGCTCAGCTTGGGTGAATAGCTTTCCGCCTCCGCCTGCGCCTGCAAAATCTCATCAATCTTCATTCTTTCCTCAAGTTTATCGCGTCGTTCAGCAGCTCCGGCGGCACCACGCACCGCCGCCAAATTAAACATTACATGAGCGGTATAAGTATCTTTGTTATATTTGACACCCCGAGCCAAAATATCTCCCAAAGTAACCATGGAGTTGACATCGCCCTGCGCAACCGCAAGCCTGAGGTTTTTTACGGCATTGTTGTAGTTTTGCGGAAACCCTTGCCCATTGATGTACATCAGAGCCAAAACATATTGCGCCTCATCAAGACCGGCGGCAGCGGCGTCTTTCAACAACGGAGCGGCGGCGCCATAATCTTGAGGACGAAGTTTGCCGCTATAATAAGCGTAGCCAAGCATAAATTCGGCGGTTGGATTCTTGGCCGCGGCGGCTTTTTCAAAATAATCCATTGCCAGAGCCGGATCCTTGCGCGCGCCTTTGCCACTGATGAGAACAAAGCCCAAATTAACCGCCGCCTCAGCATTGCCCAAATTTGCTGATTTTTCAAACAAAATGGCGGCTTTGGCAGTGTTGCGAGAGACACCGATACCGCTATAATACAAACTACCCAGATTATTGAGGCCGATATTGTCATTTTGCAGCGCCGCTTTGGCATAATATTCAAAAGCCTTGTCATAATCAGCGGTAGCGCCGTTCTCTCCATAGAGATATGAATAGCCAAGCAGTAACTGGGCTGACACATCGCCGCTGTCGGCTAATTTTATGGTTTGCTCCAGCGGAGACAAACGTTTTTCATCGGCAACATTTAACTTGGCCGGCGTTTTTTTGAACATTTTAAGATTCAAAAAAGAAAAAATTCCGCCCTCGTCAGAATCTTCAGACACAGTGTCAACCTTGCCAGCCTCAGAGGTACCGTCAAACAAGGACATCACCATGCTGTCTTCTGCCGCCATGACCGGAGCGCAAGCCCAACAGCTCACCAACAAACCTAAAAATAATCTCTTCATTCTCGTCATCCGTTAAATTCTAATTTGTCATTATATTAAACGGCTTATTTTTTTTTGCAACAATTTAAGCGACCTAGAAAAACAGAGAAACGACATTTAATCACACAAAAAAACGCCCCGCTCCGTGGAACAAGGCGTTTTTTATTAACTTTGCTCTGATTAGAACAATTTCAAAACTGACTGAGCAGCCTGAGAAGCCAAAGACAGAGAGTTAATAGCCAACTGCTGTCTGGTCTGCAGAGCCAACATATTGGCGGACTCTTCGTTCATATCGGCCAGGGTCAATTTATCGGCGCCCTCGGTCAATACGTTAACCAATTTCTCGGTGAAGTCTTCACGGCTTTGCAGAATCGAGTAGTTGTTACCAAACTCAGCAGCCCAGTTACGCAAGGTGTTGATAGCGTTTTCAACTACAGTCATAGCTTCTTCCAAAGCAACGTTATCAGGATTATCCCAATCTGCACCGGCAACCAAACCCAAACCTTCAACATCAGCTTTTTTACCCTGAACCAACAGAGTAGAGCTACGATCCTCATTGAAGTTAACGGTCAGGTTTTCAGACTGCAACAGGTTTACACCTTTGTAGCCGGAATCTTTGGCCAATTGGTTAATCTGTTTCAAAACTTCATTGTACTGATTCATAGCAGAAGTACGATCATTAGGTTGAGCAGCTTTGGCATCACCTTTAATGGTCAAACCGTTAACGTCGCCGTTGATAGTCCAAGCGTTTTCTTTGTTGGAGTTAGAAACAACAATCTGTCCATTTTTCAGGGTAGCGGTGAAGTCAGGATCAATAGCCTGCAGAGCAGTTTGCAGATTCCCGGCAACTTTGGTACCACCATCATCTTCAGTAGCAGAATTGAACTTCAGCTCTTTGGTTTCGCCGTTCAAAGTAAAAGTAAAAGTCTTCTCTGTTGCGGCACCGTCTTTGGCATAAGTGCCGGTAGAGGTTACTTCCGCAGCAACAGAGGCAGAAGTATCGCGAGCGGTGCTGATAAGAGCTTTTGCCTGCTCTACAAAAGAGGTGATAGCCTCAATACCTTCGTTGGCGGCTTTAATGGTTTGAATACCCTGACCCATGCTGTCCAACAAAGAGTTCAAATCGCTGGCGCGGTTGTTCAAAGAACGAGCGGTATAGTAAGAAGAAGGGCTGTCAATTGCGGAATTGACTTTTTTTCCGGTGGAAAGGCGTTCTTGAGTGGTATCCATAAGGCTCTGAGTGTTTTGCAGAGATAACAAGTTAGAACGCATACTTGCTGTAAGTGATATATCGGCCATTTTATTCTCCAAATTCTTTGCACAATATCTACACCTACTGTTATGCCTACTGTGCGTTTTAAATCTTGCATCTAATGCCTACTGGCACCTTGTTGGTTAGATTTTTAACTATTTATTAAGCATTGTCAACAAAGCAGGAAAAGCTGTGTATAACTTTAAATAACCGCAAAATTATGTTTTACAAGAGACAAATCGGTGCGGAGTCGCACCAGTGAGCCACCGGTGGCAGTGCGAAGCCGCACAGGCATTCTTAAGCTGTTACTCGCCGCTTACTGCGTTCGAGGCTCGGGATTGTGCACTTTTAAAAATAGCTGTCATCGCTCCGAGGGGCGAGCATTCTCGCCCGAGGTCAAGCGATCTTCCGTGCTGATAATTCAATCTAACAGCACGGTAGATGCCTGGACTTTGCGGAAGAATGCTTCCGCAAAGAGGCATGACAGAGTCTTTTTTATTGTCACCCCCACCTTAATCCTCTAACTTGGTAGGTTCGCCTTGAAGGCTCACCAACCGCGTGTCGGTCACTTGTTTACTAGTTTCGCAGCGTTTGCTCACGCTGCACTGGCTCAACAAGTAAACTTACGTCGCTTGTGGTAAAAACAACCGGAGCATCGGTTGTTTTTATCCTCGCGCCCCGTCAAGAGGGAGGTATTATAAGGCCATATGCCTACTGGATTCCGGCGTTCGCCGGAATGACAATAAATAGCATCACTGTCACTCTGAGCAAAGCGAAGAGTCCATATTGTTTCCAGATAAAAATGGATTGCTTCTCACGGCGAAGCGCCGTTCGCGCAATGACGTTGGCTATTGTTTTTACTGGTTTCCGGCTTTCGCCGGAATGACAATATTGTGGTTAATAGCGCAAGATGCTGATGACTAACAAAAAAAATGCCTTGTTCCTGCGAACAAGGCATTTTTATTAACTTAGCTCTGATTAGAACAACTTCAGAACTGACTGAGCAGCCTGAGAAGCCAAAGACAGAGAGTTAATAGCCAACTGCTGTCTGGTCTGCAGAGCCAGCATATTGGCGGACTCTTCGTTCATATCGGCCAGGGTCAATTTATCAGCACCCTCGGTCAATACGTTAATCAGGTTCTCAGTGAAGTCTTCACGGCTCTGAACGATGGAGTAGTTGTTACCAAACTCAGACGCCATAGAACGCAGGGTAGAAATTGCGGCATCAACTGCCTTAATAGAAGCTGCAATAGCATTGTTACCAGTCTCATCAACTGTACCCCACGCATCAGCCTTATCAACTTTCAAGCCAGCAGAAGTAGCATCTTTACCTGTAATTGCGAGGTTAGAGTCGCCGGTTTCATCAAATTTAACGGTCAAGCTGCCGCCACTCAACAAGTTAACGCCTTTGTAGCCGGAGTCTTTGGCAACACCATCAATCTGCTCCAAAATATCATTAAATTGTTTTTGGTAAGCAGTACGATCTGCGGCAACGCTGCTATCTGAGGCAGACTGAGCAACAGCCTTGGCCTGCTGAGCAAAAGTGGTGATAGCTTCAATACCTTCATCAGCGGCTTTAATGGTCTGAATTGCCTGACCCATGCTGTCCAACAAAGAAGACAAGTCGCTGGCGCGGTTGTTCAAAGACTGAGCGGTGTAGTAAGAAGACGGGTTGTCAATCGCGGAGTTTACTTTTTTACCGGTTGACAAACGTTCTTGAGTGGTATCCATAAGGCTCTGGGTATTCTGCAAAGACAGAAGGTTTGATCTCATGGATGCGGTCAAAGAAATATTAGACATAGCTTTTCTCCAAAATACTGTGGACACAAGACACTGTGAATGTAATTCTTACATTACAGGTATCAATATAGCATAAAATCGAGTACGATTCAACACTTATGTGAGAGTCTAATATACAAAAGTAAAAAAAAACTTAATCAGCCTAGGGATTCAGCAGTTGACCGAAAGATTCGTCTTCTTTTTCCAACAATTTGGCCGCGGCTTTGATGGCGCCATAGTAATCTGAAGCCAAAATGCACTCGCTGATCGGCGCAATGTAAGGAATCAGGCTCGGAGCGGCATCTTGCAAATCACGCACATATTCCAGATACATATTTTGCAGGTTTATGTCACCACGAGACAAATACATTTGCTGCACCACAAAATAAATGCGGCGACTCGGAGTATTTGCGTCTTTTTCCCGCAAAATAAATTTTTCACGCAAAATCGGGACATTGCCTTCAATATAAAAACGAGTGCGCTCGCCGTCGTTGGTGATTAAAGATTCACCAATAATGATACTTTCATGCGGTTTAAGTTCAATCTTCAAAGGCATTGTCTGATTCTCCATATAAATTTTTAAGTTGGCTTATAATATAATCATTTTTTTATTTTGCAAATCTTTATTTTTTATGTATAAGTAAACCAAGTTGAACAAAAGGATTGGTTACAAATGAGCGCAACATTTAAGGATAATCTGGACGCCACCGCACAAGAAGTGTATTTGGAAACATTGATGTTTGTTTTGGGCGGAGAAAAAAAACTGACCAAAGAGCAAAGCCGCTATCTGGAACAGCAGGCGCAAGAAATCGGTTTTCCGACCGAAGGACTGAAAAACATTAGAAAAATCAAACGACCGGAGAGTTTGTCTAATGAACTCTTGAAAATTGAAGATATTCGGTTGCGCCGCTATTTTGTGCGAGAGATGATTATGCTGGCGATATCCGACCACGAGCTGACCGACGCCGAAATGTGCGATATTTATAAAATCGGTTGCGCAACCGGCGTGAAAGAAGACAAAATCAATGACTTCTTTTTGTGGGCGGCGCAAGGCGTGGAATGGCAGATTGAGGGGGTGCGCATAGTGGAGGACGATCTGTAAAACATCATGCAGGAACCTCCGATTTATGCCCTGAAAAGCGTTAGTCTGGCTTTTGGCGACAACCAACTGTTTAGCAATGTGGAGCTGTATATCAATCGCGGCGACAAAATATCTTTGGTCGGGCGCAATGGCTCGGGTAAATCTACTTTGCTCAAGGTGATCGCCGGAGTATTGGAGCCTGATAACGGCGAGATTTTTGCGCAACCAGGGATCAAAATCGCCTATATGCCGCAAGAGCCGGATTTTGGCGCTTGCAAAACCTTGCGCGAGGTGGTGCGCAGCGGAATTGGCGATTATACGCCAGACCAAGAATATCGAGTCAATATATTGGTGGAGCAATTTGCCATTGCCGCGGAGCAAGAAGTGAGCAAAGCGTCAGGAGGCGAACGGCGCAAAGCGGCTTTGGCCAAAGCGCTAATTGACAATCCGGATATTTTGCTCTTAGACGAACCCACCAACCATTTGGATATTGCCACCATTGAGCAGTTGGAAAAAATCATTAAGGACTTTGCCGGCGCAGTGGTGCTAATCTCGCATGATCGAATGTTTTTGAGCAACACCTCAGAAGTCACATTTTGGCTTGACCGCGGCAATATGCACCGCAACAACAAAGGTTTTAAGTTCTTTGAAGAATGGCAGGAACAGATTATTAATCAGGAAATGATTGAGCAGAATAATCTTAACCGCAAAATTGCCGAAGAAACAGAATGGCTGCACAAAGGAGTTACCGCCAGACGACGCCGTAACATGGGGCGTTTGCGCAAGCTGCAACAACTGCGATTGGAGCGCAAAGAACAAATTAAACAAATCGGCAACATCAATCTTAATATTGACGAAGGCGATTTTCGCTCCAAGCTGGTGATTGAGGCCAAAAACATATGCAAAAGCTTTGGCGAGCGCGCAATTATAAAGGATTTTTCCACCCGCATTATCAAAGGCAATAAGATCGGCATTGTCGGGCCTAACGGCGCCGGCAAAACCACGTTGATTAAGCTGCTAACCAAGCGGTTGGAGCCTGACAGCGGATTTGTGCGAATCGGCAAAAATTTGGAAGAAGCTTATTTTGACCAAAACCGTATTAATCTCGACCCCAAAAAGACCTTGTGGCAGACCCTGTGCGATAAAGGCGATCATATTATGGTACAAGGCCATTGGCGGCACGTGGTGGCCTATCTGAAGGACTTTTTATTTAAGCCCAGTCAGGCGCAGTGTCCGGTGGCGGCGCTCTCAGGCGGCGAGAAAAACCGTTTGATGTTGGCGGTGGCGCTGGCGCAACCTTCTAACTTTTTGGTGCTGGACGAACCGACCAATGATTTGGATATGGATACGCTGGATTTGTTGCAGGAAGTGTTGGACGATTATGGCGGCACAATCCTGATTGTCAGCCACGATCGCGACTTTTTGGATCGGGTGGTGAGCTCGGTTATCTATCTGAAAGGCGACGGCACGGTTTATGAACACGCCGGAAGTTATAGCGAATTGTTGGAAAAACTCCCCGGACATGAGATTAAGCCGGTGAGCAAAGTCAACGCTAAAAAGACAACGTCTCAATCGACAACTTCTGCAAAGCCCAAAAAGCTCAGCTATAATCAGCAACGCCTGTTGGAAGTTTTGCCGGCGGAAATCAGCGCGATCGAGCAAGAAATCAGCCAAGTTGAACAAGAATTGTCCAACGCGGATTTATATACATCTGACCCAAAACGATTTGATGAACTAAGCCGCAAACTGCCGGAACTGCAAAATGTTAAGGACGGCAAAGAGAACCAGTGGCTGGAATTGCAAATGCTGGCCGAAGAGCTGGAAAAATAGCTCTATTTTAAGATCGCTTTACCATCTAATATATTGCTGATTTGATAAAAATTGGCGCGAACCAAAGCCAATTCCTGCGGATTGTATTTGAGAGCGGCAAACTGGCGCTCCTGCTCGTCAATAATCTGGCGCACATTGGCAACGCCTTTGGCTTGCAGTTTTTTGTTGTCTTCCAAATTGTTTTGCAAAGTGGCAATGGACACCAGTTCTCGCAAATGTTGCTCAACCGCAAAAAAACGCTCGGCGTTCCAGCCTTTGGCATAAAGCCAGCGGACAATGTGCGGAGGAATCTGGCTGTCCTGATTGAGAGAAACCTGCTTCATGGACTGGTTTAGCCCTTTTTGCTCAAAATCTGACCAAACCCGCAAAAAGTCATTAATCTCTTGAACATCTAGAGTCATGCCGGCGGACGGAGCGCTTAAATAGGCACCGCCAAAGCGGGCGATATCAGTCAGCGGCGTGGTCAGCACCATAATCAGAGCCACGACCGACGCCAGCAATATCAAGAGATTTTTCCCAGACATTCTACCACCTCAAGTTAGAAATAACATAGTCAGGAGAAGCATCGTAACTGTTGGACAACTCGCGGGTTTTGGCAACATCGGGGATATATCCCTCGCCCAAAAAGTTTACATGCACACCCTTGGAAATCAGAACCGAATCCCACCCCAAAAGCGCCGCGCCCTTGATGTCGGTGGCAACATTATCGCCAATCACCAGCACATTGCCGATGTCGGTCAGGCCGTCCAGACAATATCTGAAAATATTGGCGTCAGGCTTGCCCAGAGTCAGAATATGCCCGCCCATAACCGCGTATTGTTCGGCAATTGCGCCGGGGGCCAAACAAATTTTACCGCTCTTGAAGCAAGATGTGTCATTGCCGGCGCAAACAAAAGGAATTCCCAACGCCGCCGCCTGCTCCAAAGTCGGGCGATAGGTGTCAATAGTGTCATTAACGTCTATCACCCCGCTCATATAGATAAAATGCGCCGCGTTGATGTTGGTGACCGGAGTGAAATCCAAACCGGAAAACACTCCTTTGTCTGTGGCGGAACCCAAATGATAATAACACGTTCCCAGAGCGCCATAGCTGCCGCTGCCGCACTTTAGCTTATAGTGCAAAATTTCTCCCGCGCTCATGATACAGCTAAACAGTTGCGGATTAACACCGTTGTCGGAAAGCCAGTCGGCAATAGTGGCAATTCGGGCGGCAGAATTGGTGAGCAAAACAATCTTTTTGCCCTGAGCCGCCAGATTTTTAAGCGCGCCGGCCG
Source organism: uncultured Alphaproteobacteria bacterium (assembly GCA_934248075.1). GTDB lineage: Bacteria > Pseudomonadota > Alphaproteobacteria > RF32 > CAG-239 > CAZU01. Next base: position 129,265 of record CAKQKH010000002.1, read on the forward strand.
CCGCCGGAAGAATCGCCCCGCCCTCGTGCAACACACCATTAAACCCCAGCACAAAAGTATCGTAGCTGTCTGCGGTTTTAGAAAGGTTGACAATGGGTTTTATCATTTTCATTGTTATATTCCCCAATTAATTTGGGTTTAAAATAGCCGAAAACATTCGCCATTACAAGCAAATAAACAAAGTTTTACGCCTTAAAATCAGTTCCGGCCAGTTGCAAGATAACCTGATTGGCGATTGTCAGACCAAAAATGGCGGTTATCGTCGGCAGTGAACCCATAATATGACGGCGCTGCCCCTCCTGCTCGGCCAATGCCGTCGGCGGCAAAGCGGCAGACTCGCGCGAATATACGCAGGAAATATCGGCCAAGTTGACCCCGCGGCGGCGCAAACGTTGGCGAACCATGCGCGCCAGAGAGCAGTTTTCGGTCTGCGATAGTTTGGCCAGACGGATTGCCGACGGATCACGCTTGAGCGCCGCGCCCATGGAGGAAATAAACGGAATATGCTCACGCCACAGGGTTTCCATCAGATTGCATTTGGAATTAAGAGAATCGATGGCATCAACCACAAAATCAGGCCTGAGCGCCACCAATTGCGGCAAAGTTTCTTCATTGACAAACATATCGCAGATATCAACTTTGCAATCCGGATTGATATCATGCACTCGTTCTGCCGCAACTTCAGTCTTGCGGCGGCCGATTGTGGAACCAAGCGCTAAAATTTGCCGATTGATGTTGGTTTCATCAAAGGTGTCAAAGTCCACCAGAATCAAATGCCCGACACCGGAACGCGCCAAAGCCTCCAAAGCATAGCCGCCGACAGCCCCCAAGCCAATCACCATTACCGTGGCGGCGGCAAGATTGTTGATTCCCTCATCGCCCAACAACATTCGAGTGCGCATCTGCCTTTGACTAAACATGAATAAACTCCAAAGAATTTTGATAAATTTGTGCGGCCATAGCATCGGCATCTTCATGACGCAGACCTGCCAGCGCAGAGATTAGAAAAGCAATATCAGCCGGATTCCCCTGATAGGGGCCGTCGCTCTCCACCAGCAAACGGTTTGGAGGAACTGCCGCGGCCAAAGCGGCTATATTTTTACGGCGCAGGCTGGCGGGCGCAAATGAAATATAAGCCCCAAAACCAACGGCGCGCCGAAGCATTTCCACACTACCGGAAAAAGAATGCAACACAAATCGCACTGATTTTAGAAGCGGCCAAAAATTTTCCAGCCAATCTTGCGCTTTTAAGGCATGCACCAAAAGCGGACGTCCAAAATCAGCGGCAATTTTGATATGAGCGGCAAAAATTTGTTGTTGCAACTCCGATTGCGGGTTTTTGAGCCGATCCAGCCCGCATTCGCCAACCAGAGCTTGCGGAAAAGCCCGCAATTGCGCCCGCAATTTTGTTTCCCAATCAGCAGAGCGTTTTTCCAGATACCATGGGTGCAGCCCAAATGCCGGAATTATTTGGCGCGGATATTGGCGCGCCAGACCCGCCACCGCCGGCCAATCTGCCTCTGTGGTGGCGGCGCAGACAAACCGCTCCTCCGCAAAAGTCTGAAGAATTTGCGGTGCATTGTTTGACTTATAGTCTTGCAAGTGAATGTGGGTGTCAATAAACTGCATCTAAGAGCCTTAAACTAACGATTTTGATTAGGATTGTATGTAATTATGATGATTTTGACAAGACCAATTTTAGAAATAGACTTGCGCAATTTGCTGGATAATTACCGCATGTTGGAAAAAATTGCTCCCCATGCGGCGCCAGCGGCCGTGGTGAAAGATGACGCTTATGGTTTGGGAGCTAAAATTGTAGCGGAGCTGCTTTATACTCGAGGTGGCTGTCGCAACTTTTTTGTGGCCCATGCCATAGAAGGAGAAAGAATTGCGCCACTGGTGCCACAGGCAAAAATCTTTGTTTTGCAGGGCATTGGCGCCGACAGTCTGGAAATTTTTCAGAACGTGCCGCAGTTGACGCCGGTTATCAGCTGTCCGGAGATGTTTGAATTTTGGAAGGCAAACCGATTGACAGGGCGCAAACCGGTTATCCATATTGAAACCGGACTTAATCGGTTGGGTTTTCGCGAGCATGAACTGCAAGCTCTGAGCGCTGATGACCGCGGCGAATTTGCCATGGTGATGTCACATCTGGCCTGCGGTGATGAAAAAGACCATTTTATGAATGCTCACCAATTGGAAAATTTTGAACGGCTTAAAGCCAAATATTTTCCAGACTTGCCGGCCTCGCTCTCGGCCTCAGACGGAGTGTTTTTGGGCGAAAAATTTCAGTGGGACATGGTGCGACTGGGAGCGGCGATGTATGGGATTAACACCGCGCCTTACCGCAAGAACCAAATGAAAAACGTGGTGCGGATAAAAGCGCCGATATTGCAAATTGAACCTTTGGCCAAAGGCGAATTCGTGGGATATTCTGCCACCTACCGCGCCAGCTCGGAGCGCAAAATCGCCATTGCCTCAATCGGCTACGGCGACGGTATTCCCCGCTCGCTGTCCAATGTGGGTAAAATATTTTGCAAAACCAATGAAAAGCTGCATGAATGCCGCATTATCGGCCGTATGTCTATGGACAACGTGATTTTTGACGCAACCGATGTTGACGAGCTTGAGGTCGGAGACTGGGCTTATGTAGCAGATGATTTCTATACTCTTGACGATGTGGCGCGCGATGCCGGCACAATCTCATATGAGATAATGTCGCGCGTAGGCAAAAACACTCGCTATATCAGAAATTATATTAAAGACTAAAAAAGCGGAGCAAATGCTCCGCTTTTTTTATCTTGGCACAAGGACTTATTTACCCTGAGATCCTTGAATCATCTTCATGTTTAGAGCCATTTTTGCCGGATTGCTGGTATATTCATGTTTATGCAGCAACTCATTGGCTTTTTCAAAATGCTCCTTAACGAGTTCAGTCGGAACAGAAGTTGTGGGTTTGCCCTGCAAATCAGTCAGGGTAAAGTGCGGAACTTTATCGGCGCCGACTTTGACATTAACCACGCCGTCTTCGGTAAACATCTTGAAGTGTGAAGTTCCGTTGAACACCATGGTTTTGGTCAGTTTGTCCGGCTCACAAAATTCTTTGCCGGCGGCGTCTGCAACTTCTTGCGCTGTATGCGGCGCATATTCAACCTGAGTTGAGATGGTCTCTTTTTCAACTGCGAGTTCAATAAGGCCCTTTTTATAGCGATCCGGAGTTACACCACTCTCTTCAGAATAGGTAACATTGGCATCAACCGCATTGGTAATACGGGTTCCTTCAGGAACGACAACCGAGGTTGTGGTGCCGTCTTTCTTGATGAAGTCAACATAAGTAGCACCGTCTTCACCAAGGCGAACTTTGGCATCATTGACATCGGTTACAACCATATCTTTCAGGCCGCTCTTTCTGGTATAATCAATTTTCCAAGCGCTGATATCATCTTGAGCGCCGTAATCATACGGATGTTTACCGTTAACCGGAATAAAGTATTTTTGCAAAGCAACGGTGGTATTCTCATTAACTTCCTGCTGATATTCCGGATAATTATATTGAGATTCACCATATTCCAGATGCCAATCCACCGGCTCGGTAACAGTTTCCGGCACAACCGGTGCCGCCGGCGGAGTCGGAGCAGCCTGCGGAGCTGGTGCTTCTTGCTGCATAGATTTAGCCATTTTTGCAACTTCTTCTTTAAGAACTTGTTCGCCTTTTTGGTAATGGTTAACATGGCCTTCGTCACAATTAGTGGCGGAATCGGCCTTGTTCATAACGTTAGTAGTACGAACCTCCCCACCGGCGCCATGATAGTCGCCTTTATCATCAATCATACTAAAAGCATCTTTTATGGCTTCGAATTGTTTAGCATCCAAATCATGGCCACAGTTCAACAATTCATTCAGAGCAGTCATTTCTTCTTCATAGTGATAACGTTCAACACCTTGAATAGAAAGAAACTCCTGAGCTTTTTTATCCCAGCGAACGCGATCCGTAAAGGCATCAAGGCGTTGATATTTGAACAAGACTTGTTCTTTGGTCATTCCGTTGAAATGACCCATTACGTCTTCTTTCAAGTTCAAGTACATTTTGTCCAGATCTGAAGGCTTATAGAACTCTTTCAAGGTATCATATTGCTTCTGAGTGATACCCATCGCTTTAGTGTATTTATCCGGAAAGGCATAAGTATCTTTGAAACCGGACATAATATCTGAAACGTCTGAGCTGTCTTTAGGAGCGTCAGCCACAGTGTTGGTATCTGCCGGAGCTTTAACCTCTGCAGTATCACGCGGAGCAGCGGCGACATGAGCTGTGTCAGCATCGGCAACGCCTGAGGTGTCTCGAGGAGACACTACTGAGGCGACACTGTCACGCGGAGTTTCAACAATGGACGAAGTATCCTGAGGAACCTTAATGTGACCCAAAGTATCAGCCGGAGCAGTATAAGAGGTTGAATCCAGCTTAGCTACCCGGTCAAGGGTATCCTGAGTTGAGATTTCAATCTGGTGAGCGTTGGCAATGGTTTCCTGAGAGAAATCGCCATGGAATTTAATCACATCGCCCAATACAGCGCCGGCAAGAACCGAACCAAGAGCAATTGAATCTTGTTTAAGGTAATTTTTGGCCTGTTCAGTTGCTTTGTAGGCTTGAATGCTACGCTCAGTTTTAGATATTTTGCGAGCCTTAACATAATTTGCGGCACTATGGAGTAACGAAACCAATTTGCCGCCGGCCATTGTTCCTTGGCGGGTGATAGCGCCTTGCAATGTTCCGGTCAGGCCGCCAAAACCAAGACCAAAGGTTGCGGCACCAACAATAGCACCGCCGGCAGCCTTGATTACGGCACGAGTTTTAAAGCCCTCTTCGGCATATTTGGCGGCTTTGGCGCGTTTCCAGTTCGCTTTCAGATATTTGATGCGATTTTTCAGCCCTTTAATGCCTTTGGCTTGCATTTCTTGAGCCAGAGTATCATACACCGGCATAGCCAAAGCATTGGCGGCAGTCGCGCCGGCATATATAGCGGCGCCGGCAGCAATGGCTCCCAAAGAACCGGCCGCCAAAACCGACGATGAACCAAACAGCACCGCGTTAAAAGCAACTTTCTTCCAACCGCCTTCTTTGAAAATTTTACCAGGTATGGCTTTAACTATCATTTTAGTTTTTTTGTAGAAACCAAGCTTTTCCTGATCAATTTTTTTGAGATGAAGCTCTTTGCCGATTTGTTTGGTTTCTTCATCCAAATCAGCCGTGTCCATTCTGACTGCCAACGGGTTGATTTTGGCCTGTCCTTGCAAGATGTTGGCGATAGCGTCTTCTACACCTTCTCGGGCGTCGGAAGCCGGCTGATATTTAACATGACCATCTTTTTGAATCTTTAGTTCATCGGCCAAAACCGCAGTAGCCGGATTGGTAGCCAAACCAGCCAAAACCACGCTGCGCTCAAATTGGCGGCCAACTTCTTGATTGTAGTAGTCGGCAATACTTTCTTCAGATTCCATCCGGCGCAGAAAATTTTTGTCTTTCAGTATGGTTTGAGCGGCACGTTGAGCAGCATTAGCCAACAACTGCTCATTATACATTTTGGTAAGGCGCGCCTGCTCTTCTGCAGAGGTTCCTTCTGGAAATTCATAAGCAACTTTGTCTAACAATGGCTGACAATAAACATATTGCGGAGCCAGAGCGCCATCTTGACCATATACGGCATTATCCTGATTGCCCAGCACGCACCTACTCAGAGCCTGATCATTAGCTACGGCAGATTCATAGCCGGCGCGTTTGGCCAATAGAGAGTATATGGTCTGGCGATTTACTTGTTCGTTCTCGGGAAATTGGTGCAAGTCCATAACGGCTTCAACCGCGGTTTGCTCTTCAGCAGAAGCTTTGTTTTCAGAAACGCGCTGAGCCAGTTCTTTAACGGAATCGCGAACTTTGCTAAGACTACCCACGCACGCCTCAACCATTGAGCTAATCTCTTTAGAAAGATTAACCTGCAATGTATTGGCCGTTGCAGCCATAACTTTGAGTTTAAGGGTATCCAAAGCGCCGCGCAGACTATAGGCATTTTTGCCATGCTCGGCGTCTTCTTGCAGGTAATCTTCCCGCAGAGTCCGCAGACGCTCGGTCAATACCTTGGCAAAACCCTGACGATATTCATCATATTTGGCTTTTTTGGCATCAGAATCATCATTGCGCATGTGTTCAACATAAGCAAAAGATTCATACTCGTTAATATTTTCATAGCCTTTATTGGCAACGTCTTCGTCTAATTTTTGTGACAAAACTGCGGCAATGATGGTTCGTTGGGCATCAAGCTTGCCTTCATCAGCACGGCCGGCACGGTTATACAAATAATGCAAAGTTACGGCACTTTGCTTTTTGAGCCACTCTTCATCATCCCAGTTTGGATCCCAATATATAGCCATTAATTTATCTCCCGAAATAAATGTTCGCTTTATCAGTTGTCTGGATAATACACCATTTTTCAGATAGTTGCAATACATTTTTGTCTAGTTTGGTGATTTTTTGTAAAATACCTTAAATCACTCCAATTTCTTTGATATATTGTAGCATGGATTCTTTAAAAAAGCACTAAAAAAGCCGCGATACCGCGGCTTTTTAGTGCTAATGCCAGATCTTAGGCAACTTTGGCTTCAAAGCGAACCTTGGCGCCCTCAATATCGGCATCAGTGCCGATAGCGCATGAATCCGCAACCTTAACCGCCAAAACCTGATCGGCAATATAAGCCTGATTTTCGCGCAAAGCCTGCGCCAGCTCGGCATTGTCAGTCTGCCAGCAGAGTTCAATTCGATCTGAGATATCAAAATCTTTGTCCTTGCGCAGGGTCTGAACCAGACGAACAAAATCGCGCGCCATGCCTTCGCGTTTGAGTTCGGCGGTTACATGAGTATCCAATGTAATCACCGCTTTGTTGTCGGCAAAAGCTCTGCCGGCGACACCGTCTTTCATTTCCAGACGAACCTCAAACAAATCAGACGCTAGGTCTTTGCCGCCGATATGCAATGTGCCATCTGAGTTGAGCGACCACTGCCCTTGCTTGTAGGCGGCCATAACCGCGCCCATTTCTTTGCCCAAAGCTTTGCCCAACAACGGAGTATAAAGATAAATCTTCTTTTCGGCGTAGGCGCTGAGGTTATCATCAAACTTGACTTCCTTGACGTTAAGCTCGTCTTTGACAATATCCTGATACGCGGAGGTCAGCTTGCGACCGATGACAGTAAGGCTCTGGAGCGGCAAACGGTTGCGCAGGTTCTTTTCCTCACGAATGAATTTGCCGGCCGAGCATAACTCTTGCACCAAATCCATTTCTTCCACCAGCTCGGCATCAAACTTGACTTGCTCAAGAGTCGGATAATCCGCCAAATGAACAGATTCTTCACCGGTCAGCGTCTTATATACATGCTCAGAGATAAACGGCATGAGCGGAGCAATAATTTTGCTCAAATTTACCAAAACGGTATAAAGCACATCAAAGGCCTGAGCATCACCCTCCCAAAAGCGATCTCGACTGCGGCGGATATACCAGTTGTTGAGAATCTCCATAAATAAAGCAACCTCGTTGGTGGCCATGGCAACATCATAGGTGCTGACGCCTTGTTTTACAACTTCAGCCAGCTTTTTGAGCTTGGACAAAATGTAGTTGTCTATCGGCTCTGAAGAAGTGTAAACCTCTTTGGCCTTGTAGCCCTCGGCGTTGGCGTAAAGCGTGAAGAAATAAAAGGCGTTCCACAGCGGGATTTGCGCCACGCGCGCGGCCTTGGCAATCTCCTTGCCCTCTTTATCAACCGCCAAGTTTCCGCCCTTTAGCACAGGAGAAGAAACCAAGAACCAGCGCAAGGTGTCAGAACCGATGGTGTCCAGCACATTGTTGGGATCCGGATAGTTTTTGAGACGCTTGGAAAGCTTTTGCCCGCCCTCTGCCATCAACAAACCGGTGCAAATGCAGTTTTTGAAAGCCGGACGATTATGCAAAGCCGTTGATAACACGGTCAAAGTATAAAACCAGCCGCGGGTCTGATCCATAGCTTCGACAATAAAGTCTGCCGGAAAATGTTCTTCAAACCACTCTTTGTTCTCAAACGGATAATGCACCTGAGCATAGGGCATGGAGCCGGATTCAAACCAGCAGTCAAAAACATCGCCGACACGACGCATCATGCTCTGGCCGGACGGATCATCCGGATTAGGATAAACCACCTCATCAATATAAGGTTTGTGCAGATTGCTAACCTCAAAACCGGTTTTTTCTTTAATCTCGGCAATGGAGCCAAAGACATCTACCCGCGGGAATTTGGGATTATCAGATTTCCAGACCGGAATCGGCGTACCCCAAAAACGATTGCGGGAAATTGACCAATCTCTGGCGCCTTCCAGCCATTTGCCGAAACGACCGTCCTTAATGTGGTCCGGCACCCAGTTAATTTGCTGGTTATTTTTAACCATTTGATCGCGAAAATCAGTTACCCG
>CAKQKH010000003.1 GCA_934248075.1 uncultured Alphaproteobacteria bacterium
TGTCCTGATTTTAAGGTTATGGTATCTTCAGCAACAATATTGCCAAGAATTACGATGTTGCCGGCTTTGCCACTGTCCAGAGCGGCTTTCAGCTCGCTCCAATTACTAACCACCGCCGAAACATTATCCTGACTTTCAAACCATTCTTTACTGGGGATTTTGGCGGTTTCTAAAGCGGAGGTGGCCACTGCTGCGGCTTGTTCAAGGAATGTCGCTCCGGTTTCTAAGGCCGTGGTAGCGGTTTTTATGGTCGATACTGCTTGCCCCATGGAGTCAAGAAGCGCGTCAAGGTCGCTGGCGCGATTGTTTAATGAACGCGCGGTGTAATAAGAACTGGGGTTATCAATGGCAGAGTTGACCTTGTTGCCGGTGGCGAGTTTATTTTGGGTAGCGCCGACCGTCCTGCTGATATTTTGCAGGCTCAACAAATTGCTCCGCATACTCGCGGTGAGGCTGATGTTGCCACTCAATTTACCTTACTCCGGCTTTCGTTAATATACCATAAGGTATGATAACCAAGCGCCAACAAAAGCCAAGCCATTCCCGCAGTTTTCAACAAGATATTTTGCAAAATTGCTATAAAAAAGGCCTATGCCCTCTTAAACACTCCGTCTTCAATCGGCGGCAAAAAAGACGACACACGCCCGACCACAAATTCCACACTATCAACCCTAGCTAAAATCGGCCCTTGATGACAGGCTAATATCATCTGATCTATCTGGTCTTCTTCGCCTCTCATCATAATCTCGACACTGCCATCAGCAGCATTATGCACCCAGCCTGATATTCCACCAATCTTTCGTGCCATATTAACCGCCCAATAGCGAAAACCTATTCCCTGCACTCGTCCTTTTATACGAATATAAACTTCTTTCATGATTTTAAAAATTTCTCAATATCCTGCAGTTCTTGTTTACGCTCCATACGTTTTTGCTCAGCCTCTTGGTCATTCCCCCAATGCTCAGCCTGATATAATTCCTCTAAATACGCCGCCTGAAAGGCCTGCTCCGCATTAATTTTGCCTTTTACCAAAGCCGCAGCCAACAACACGGAACGCATATTCAAAGCCGCCAGATAAAATGCCGCCAGCTCTTTATCACTCAGATTTTCCAAAAAGAACTTTAGTCGGTACCCCGAGGTTTTGTTCTCCTCCGGCACATCAAGCCCATAAGTCTTTACAAATTTGCCTTCAAACTCCTTGCTTGCCCACTCCAACAACGGCCCCCACTTTTGCTCTTGTTGCTGCATCAGACCTTTATCAGATCCCCAAAATAGCAACATATCGGTAGCGCTATATTTGAGCAAACGTTGAATAATATCGTCACGATAGCCGGAAATTTCTTTGGTTGCTTGCTGTAATTTTTTGATAGTCATAGTTTATCCTTAATTTTTAGGGGTCTTAAACATGCCCAAAATATCTTTGGCCGTGTTTTTCAGATCTTTTACTCCGTCTTTAATTTGCTTGGTCGTATCATTATAAACATCTTGAGTTGTAGCTTTTACGCCGGTAGGTTTTGGATATCTCGTCGCGTATGCTGTCCCTTGCAAAGCCGTATAGCACGGCGATCCGTCTCCGTTCAGCACCATTTGCGAACCCAGATACGCCACTCCTCCGGTTGCCACACCAACAACCGTCTTAAGCGCCTCTTGGTTGTCTATCTTGATTTTAGGATCTTCAATTGTGCCGCCAACTTTTATAAACGACGCCAACGCCTGAGCAATATTGCCTTTTGCCAATTTATTAAGAGACGGCTCAATCGTAAAACTTATATTGTCATTCAACAAATTAATCTTGCCGTCGCTCACCACGGTAAATTGCTTGGAATCAACCGCAATTCCATTCGGGAAACTAACTTTTCCTGCCGCCACATCTGCTCTAACCACCGCGCAAGTCAAATCCAAATCCACCGCTTTTGATTGGCTTATACGCAAAGCCTGCAACAACTGAGTAACAAAATTGCCGCTCACGAACTGCAAGCTACCGGTCTGCACCACTGATTCTCCCACAATTCCGATAACCTGCCCTTTCATATTTTGCATCAGTTGGCGATATGTTGCTCCGTTTCCGGAAAGATTGATGTCTAAATCAACATTTCCCCCTTGCTTAAAACCAAAATCACTTGGCCCGTCAACCATAAACTCCTTGTGCAAATTTTGCAGCAACATTTTTTTGCTTATCGCTTTTATACTCACGCTTTTGGCCGCCGCGTTCACCGACAAATCTGCGCTAATCTCGCCACCGCCAAAATTAAGTTTTAGCGGGCTGACAGTCAAACGACCGTTTTTAAGCGCAGCACTGATGTTGACATTAGTTGCGTTCATTCCTGGCGTCAATATAAATTGCCCAATTGCTATTTTCAAATTTGCATTAACCAAATTCAACAGTTCAAACGGAATCGGCGTATTAGGAATCGCCTCCAGAGCCTGAGCCTCAGCAATCACAGACGGCCAAACAAAAGCAAAATTACTCTTGCTCTGGAAATTCTGTAAATTAATTTTTGCACTCTGCAAATCAGCATCAATTTGCGGAATCTGCCCGTTCCAGCTAACTTCCGCATTGCCGGTAATCAGATTATTTACAATATTCAAAGTTTCAATTTTAGCTGTCAGACCATTGATGTCTCCGTCAATCCGAGTTTCCAATGTTGTTTCCGGCGCATTAAGATTTCCGGCCGGATTATATATATTGGCTACCAAAGCATAGCGCGGACTGGTGGTTGCATCTGCCACACTGCCGTTTACATTGGCCCTAATTCCCATCGCCTGAACATCAATCAAAAATGGAAACGCCTCATTTTGGGCAAGTAATTGGGCTAAAGACCCCAGATTCGCGTCGCCGCTGATTTTTTGCTGATTGTACAACACATCAAACGCCACGGATATCTTATCTTGCGCACTAGGAGCGCTCATGCTGATGTTATTAATTTGCAGATTCGTCAGCTGATTGTTTTTGGCATCATAATATTCAACTTTGCCATTTATAATCGAAACATTGCCAATCGCCATGCCTGCCAACATTGCCGCGCCAGAAGTTTGAGCCGAACCGCCCTTATATTGCCCGCCGACACTTGTTTTCTTATCGCCGCCGATAGCGCCAAAAGTCCAATTATTAGCCCCGTCAGAAGATTTTTCCAAATATATCTCCGGAGCATCTAGCAACACCTTGTCAATAACTATTTGTTTTTTCATAAGCGGCATCAGAGCAAACTTAATTTCGGCCTGCTTAAGTTTTACCATTTGCGGATTTTGCGCCCAAGATGCATTGGCCAACTCAATATCATTGACAATCACCGTCGGAATTAAAGATATGCCGACACTGGCATCGCCATTAATCTTTAATTGCCGGCCAAGCTCGCGGCTGGCAATATCTTCCACATAAACTTTATATTTATTCAAATCAAAGCTGCGCACGGCAACATAACCGCCGATTGCCAAAATTATAATCAAACTGAATATAACTGAAGATAAAAATTTCACCAATCGCATTTCCATTATTCCTTAAAATCGACACCCAACATTGCAAACGCCTGCAAAAAATGCTCCGGCAACTGTGCCTGAATCACCAATTTCTTATTATATATTTCGGATAAATCAATTTTGTATGCGTGCAGAAAAAGTTTATCCGCCAAATTAGCAAACCTACGCCGTTCCGCACCAAAATATTTATCATCACCGACAATCGGACAACCCAAATATTCCATATGAGCCCTAATTTGATGAGTGCGACCGGTCAGCGGACAAGCCTCCACCAGAGCAAACTTATCACCCACATTATCCAAAACTCTATAAGAGGTAACGGCTTTTTTGCCCTCAGTCGTTACCACCATTTTCTCTCCGCATTTTTCCAAAGCCGCTTTTATTTCGCCGGCGTTTTGCTTGGGTGTTCCGCGAACCAATGCCAAATAAGTTTTGTGCAGATCTCGCTCTCGAAAGGCCTGAGTTAAAATTTCGGCGCTTTTGCGATTACGAGCCAACACCAAAATTCCGCTGGTATCCTTATCAATCCTATGCACTAATTTTGGAGCTTCTTCCTGCTCAAATTTCAAACCCTCCAACATTCCGTCAACATGACGCGATGTGTTGGTTCCTCCTTGCACCGCCAGCCCCGACGGCTTATTTATCACAATTATGTCAGCGTCTTTATAAATCACCAACGATTTAATAAATGCCTCATCTTGAGGCGACACACCGCCTTTATGCTCCTGCGGATTTTTTTCAGCTTCCAGCGGCGGCACTCTTATCTCTTGACCAGACATCAGTTTAAGGCTGGCCTCGGCTTTGCTTCCGTCAACCTTTATTTGCTTGGTGCGTAACAATTTATTAAACCGCCCCAAAGACAACCCCGGATAATATTTTAAAAACCAGCGATTCAAACGCATTCCCTCATCAACAGGCTTTACTTTTACAATCTCAACGCCCATAATTTTACCCTTTTGTTCTCATCAAAAATCCAACGCCCAAACAACATTCATCTGTTCTTCAAAGCCGAATCAATCCGCGACAGACTTTTTTTTGGCGGCTTGCTTTTCCATGCGCAACTTATCAAAATACTCCACGCGTTTTTTAATCTCACGCTCAAAACCTCTATCCGCAGGATAATATAACTTCACCCGTTTCAGACCATCCGGAAAATAATTCGCTCCCGAAAAACCATCTTCACAATCGGGATCATATTCGTAGCCATCGCCATAACCGAGCTGCTTCATCAATTTTGTCGGCGCATTCAAAATATTTTTCGGCGGCATCAAAGATCCGGTCTTGCGCGCCAAATCTCTGGCCGCATACATCGCCTTATACACCCCGACTGATTTTGGAGCCGTAGCCAAATAAGCCGCCAACTGCATAATCGCCAAATCTCCTTCGGGCGATCCCAAACGATCATAAGTTTCCCAACAAGCAATTGCCTGCGTCACCGCCCCCGGATCAGCCAATGACACGTCTTCCACGGCAAAACGAGTCATTCTGCGCAACAAATATTTAGGATCTTCGCCGGATTCCAACATTCTGGCCACCCAATAAAGAGCTGCGTCAACATCAGAACCACGCAAAGATTTATGCACCGCCGAAATAAGATTATAATGTCCATCGCGCCCTTTGTCATATATCGGCGCCCGCGACCGAATAATCTTCATAATACTGTCTTTGTCAAAAATCTCGCCGCTTTGCGCGTAGTTCCACACGCTTTCGGCCAGATTCAAAATATATCTGCCGTCACCGTCGGCAACCTCTTTCATAAATTCTCTGGCTTCGGCGTCAACCGGCAGTTTGCGCCCCTCTTCTTTTTCGGCTCGTTGCAACAACTCCTCAAAATTATCAATGCTCAGCCGATTTAACACAAACACCTGACATCTGGAAAGCAACGCCGCATTAAGCTCAAAAGACGGATTTTCAGTCGTCGCGCCAACCAAAATAATCGTTCCGTCTTCAACATACGGCAAAAAACCGTCCTGTTGAGATTTATTAAAACGATGAATTTCGTCAACAAACAACAAAGTGCCTTTTCCTTGGTTTGCTCTGCGCTCCTGAGCATATTGAAACACTCGCTTCAAATCTGCGACACCCGAAAAAACTGCTGAAATTTGTTCAAAATATAAATTAGTATTTTCTGCTATCAGACGAGCAATCGTCGTCTTGCCGCATCCTGGCGGCCCCCACAAAATGAAAGAAGATATTTTTTTAGATCTAACCATTCGCCCCAGCGGAGCATCTTCACCCACGACCTGATTCTGCCCTACCACCTCAGACAATGCCTGCGGCCGCAGTCTGTCTGCCAATGGGCGCTTTACTTGTGTAGAAAATAGAGTTTCTTCCATGCTTCACCGATTCGTTCAAATTTACCAAAGCATAGCAGAAATAAATCAAAAATTACAGTTATTTTTTAGCTGCAAACGGATTTTGCGAAGCGCTTTCTACCGCCGAATCAAACGCTTTTTCATCAAGCCACCATTCGTTGTTAGGCTGATTATCGGAGTTGCTTGCCGTCATCGGAATCCGATTCCACTTTTCTGAAATGTCATTAATCATCACACTTTCCATCTTATCATCTTCCGGCTGCTTGCTTTTGGCCTCGTCATAAACAACATTCATATACTGAGCCAACTCCATTTCATCATCAAGCCCCAACTCCATTCCCGCCAGCGCATTTTCCACCGTTGGAACTTTGGAATCCTGATTGTTGCGCCGATTCTTGATTTTTAAATCAACAAAATAATCAGCGTCAAGCATAGCCTTATCTCTAAATTTGCCGTCACGCAAAAAATGAATATTGCTGGTCAAGACCGGACGATGATAGTATCCCTCAACCAGCAGCAACTGGTACCCTTTGGTCTCAATTCTCAGGTCTTTCCGCACCCGCAGATATCTAGCCAAACGATGATAATAATTGGAATTGGCAACTTGTTTTTGCGAATGAAAAATTTTCTTTTTATCTTGAGGAATCTGCACCGAACTGGTTGCAAACACGGCTAATTTATTCATCTGCCGACTTAGCTTAGAGCTGGTATCAGCCATAATGATTTTATAATTAGAATTTGCCACCAGATTTTCCACCGTTTCCCGACCATAGATGCGCTCCATAGCCACCAGACTGTTGCAAATCAGCAAAACCGACGTCTTTTGAGCCGGCCCTTTTGCCACGCAATCCGTCAAACCGCCAATTCTCATCATTTGTCCGGCATCATCTGCCACCAGCAAAATCGGAAGCCTGTTTGCCTCCCCTTCTTGCAAAACTCCATAGCGCATCAGCATTTCAATAAACAATCTGCTGACAAATTTAGAGGTCTTGGTATTGGCGGCCGTATAAATTGTAATTGGCTCAAGCTTTTGAGTATCGCGATTCACAACACCGCGCAGATCCGCCATTCTCAAATCAGTGCTTCCGGTTCGCTCTCGCAATGTCTGATGCAAAAAACCTCGCAATGGTTTCAAAACATAGGCAAACACAAGCTGTCTTTGCTGCTTTGACAAATACAAAAACTGCTGTAACCCGCGCAGCACTTCCGCGCCATACCCAAACAACGAAGCTTCAGCCAACAATTGTTCCAGCCAATGCCGCCAATCATCATTGCCATTATCGTCTTTAGATTTAAGATAATTCTTAAGAAGCCAATCCGTAATCATACCCAGACACAAATCTTTGCCTTGCCACGCTGCCGGAATCCCTTCCCAACTGCCGACAGGAAAATAGTCATCTACCTCCAATCTTTCCTGACTAATATCTTTTATTGCTTTTTGTGCGTAAACCGCCGGCATCAAGGCATAATAGCTCAGCAATGTATCTTTGTCATCTTTGGTAAGTTTTCCTTTTTCTATAATTTCATTCAAAAAATAGTCATTAGCCGTGGCTTGACCGCATTTTGCGGCCATAAACCCGATAAAAGCACCCAGCGCATCGGCGGCCAACCAATCCCAATAACTGTCTTTGGCCGTCTGTACTCCGCCTGAAACAATTTGCGAGGCCAAAAATTTGATATACTCATCTCGTTTTGCCCCGTTTAGCGGTAAATTTCCCTCTGCCAATGGATTCCACCGCGGATAAAATGCCCCCTTGTCTTCGTCATCTGACAAATCCCAATTAAAGTAAAATACCGGCCCCAATCTGGATCTATATCCGCTGGTATATCGAGCCAACGCTCCAGTATTATCCATAGCCAACACGCTATTGTTATCCGATCGCAAAATCGATGGTATTGATACCGTTGTGGTTTTGCCGCATCCGGTTTCTCCCAAACACAACACCGTAGCCGGATGGCCCAACCCCAAAATATGGCCTTCAAACCTCCCCAAAACCAATAAAGAACCTTTTATCAGCCCCATTCTGCTCACATCTTCAAGTTTGGCAAAATGATGACGCAAAATATACCAAAGCGAAAATGAATATGAACTGCGCGAAAACGCCGCATACAAAACGCCAAACGATGACAAAGGAGCGGCAAATGGAATAAACAAAAACCAGGCCGGAGACAATGTCCTGATACTCACGATAAGAGTTTGCCACCAATGCTTGTAGAGCTGCGCAAGAGCCAACTGATTTTCTTGCAATTTCAAAATTCCGAGGTTTAAGAGCCTCATGCTTTCAGATTCTGTGCCTTGAATAAAAAAGTGAATCAGACCAAAAGCCAACAAAGACATACCCGCAAAACACAACAAAGATAAGCCCGATCCCAACAATAAAAACAGCACGGCTTTGCCGAAACTTTTTTCATCTTCTATATTGAGCTTAAGCATCATACCTATCTGCTGTCCCGTCCGCGATTTATCAACTGCTCGCTAATATCCCGTTTAACAGGTTCTTTTTCCTGCGGCTCTTTTACAATTTCCTGCTGAAATTCCTTTTTCATGGCTTGTCTGGTTTCCAGCTCTTTTTGCTTGCGCTCCTCAATAACTTTTCGCAACTCGTCATTGTGTGATTTCACCTGCATTTCATATTCAGACTTAATATTTTTCAAAGCTTCTTCATCTTTAACTTCGGGTTTTTTAGCGCCATTTCGAAAAACTTTTTTACCGATTTTAAGCAAATTTTCTATACTTACACCTTTGTCATGGCTAAAATCCCAAACACCGAACTCTTTGCCGTCGCCCAAAAAAACAGATGTAAAATCAACACCTCCGGAACCCTTAGAAGCCTTTTTCTTGGGAGCCAAAATCTTCGCCAGCTCCTCTCTTCCCGGAACCCTCCCCAGCGCCTGAGCAATTTGTTGGGGAGTAATGACACATTCGCTCAAATCCAACCCGACGATATTAACTCCCGTAAAATCACAACCGGTAAAATCAACCCCGCGCAAATTAACTTGCGACAAATCAATTTTGCTCAAATTTAATAAAGTCAGATTAATTTTGGCCAAATTCAGCTTATGCGGATAATATTTAGCAATATATTCAATCAGCAATTGCAGTTCTTCTACGCCAAGCGCGTCAATTTCAATATCCAGCAAAATGGCGTCTTCCAAATCAGCCTCGGCCAATTTGACACCATTAAGCTTTGCGCCGGTAAAATTGGTGCCGTGCAGAACTGCGCCTGACAATACCGCGCCGGTAAGATCCGCGCCTGACAGATTCGCATTAGTAAGGTTGGCGCCAGAAAAATCAACACCCTGCAAATTTGCCCCCGCAAAATCTACGCCAACCAAATTCGCCACCGAAAAATTGGCGTTTTGCAAATTTTCATGAGCAAATTTACCATTTTCCAAATTTTTGCCGACAAAATCTATACTATTCAAAAAATTTGAACGCCCGACAACATCATCGCCACTCTGCGACACGGCCCGCCACGAGCTGGATATTTCGCCATCGCGCATCTGCTCATAAGATCTTTGATTTTCTTCAATTTTGGAGCGAATTTCCGCCAATTTTGAATTTTTAGCCGTATCTTCTGTCATTGCTCTGCCCATCGGTTGTATGTTTAAACATAATAATGCAGATTTTGCTTTTTTACAAACATTTTATCTAATGCAACAAGCAATCATTACCATTGGCTTTCAGGTAACGACAGTTTTTTTGCAACTCAGCGGAACTTCCCCGCACCACCAATCTAAACCACCTGCGTCCGTCAATTTCCGCAACCACAACTTCCGGCTGATAGGCTTTTAGCTCCGGAAATTTGGACGACAACATTGCCCAATCGGCATCGGCGTTTTCTTTATATTCATAAGCGCCTAGTTGCATCTCATGATAGTCAGCTGATTTTGCGGCATATTTTACAGTAGGCCGAGATTTTGCCGCAGAAGCCACCACATCTTCCAGCCAATTAGGGGTCTGCGCCCAACCGCGCTCGTCCTTCACCACGGTTGCGGTGACATTCATCTGCGATTTAACCGCCGACATCATTTCTATCAAATCGCGATTATAATATTGTTTGAGAGTTTGCGCGATATCCTTAATCGGAGCCTTAAGTAACATTTTATTAAAAGGCGATAAACCGGCATTAAAATAGAGACTACGCAGCGCAACAGCTCTGTCCGCTTTAATCTGCGCCAATCTATGTTCCATTTCAATCATCGTAATTTTAGCGCTCAACAATGCTAATTTGTCCGCATCAGTCGGATGATAAATTTTATTCAATCGCTGAATTTCTTTTTTCAAATCCGCCTGCGCCCGCATCGCGGCGTCATAATCGCTGTCTGCTAATTTCACCATCTGATAATTCAGCTCAATCTGACTAAAAATTGCGGCCCCCAATTCATCAAACACTCTCCGCCGCAACATCTGATAATCGTTGCTTTTGGTTTTTGTTTGCGCAAAATCAGCCACCGCTTGCAACAAATTTTGAGCAACCTTGACAGATTTAGCATACAATTCACGCTCATAGACTGAATTTTCAATTTTCAAGCCATTAATATCCAAACTCGGCACCAACGGATAATTCTGCAGGATTTCGTGCCGCATATCGGCATATGTGTAACTTTTAACCTTTTCTTTGGCCTGCGCAAATTCTTTACGATTACGGATTGCGGCCTCCTGAAATATTTCTATGCTGTAATTTTTATCAAAATCATCAAGTTCATAAAATCTACGCCCTTCCAGCTCCACTTTTTTGGGTTCTGTCTTGGTCAAATCGCCATATTCCAAAATCGCAAATGACAAATTTTTATTTAATTCTGTTATTTTCAACAGCCGGACTTCTTGATTTTTGCGATATTCATATTCTTTATCGCTTAACGTTCCGTTGCGTTTTTCCTTAGCATTCAAAGCCTCAACAACTTTTCCCTCTTGTCGCAATATCCGCTCAAGTTCCTTAATTTTTTTATTGGCAAACCACGCTTCCTGATGAGCTTTAATTGCCGCCAAAGCCAGATGTTTGGAAGATGTTTCATAAAAATAATTATCTCTATACGGCTGACTGTCATTTAGAACCGAAACCGCGTCCACAATTGCAAATTCCAACACTCTGGAAACCTTAACCAGCCGGTTTTCATCATTAACATTATTGCTGATTATCTCTTTTATAACCTCATCTGGTTGTTTCCGATTATCAAAACCGCTAATTTTTTTATTCAAGTTATGACTAAATACATCAACATTGTATTTCACGGCGCGAGAAATTGACGCATACACGTCTTGTTTCCCTTCTGCCGGTTCGGGATTCGCCGCAAATACCAGCTCATCAGCTTCAATTTTGGCATTTTTACCACTATCAATCATTGAACAAGAAGCCTGCGCCACCACCGCGCAAAGCGCAAAAAACTTGAATATTTTGGTTCTAAACATCGGCCTATCTCCAATGTAACAATATGTAACAAGAATTTAAGAGCTTTTTACCAAAAATATTGATATATGTAAACTAAAATAAATTTATTGAACTTTTTAGGGGTAAAATTTATGTCAAATATTAGAGTTGCGGTCATTGGCGCCGGCATGATGGGCAAAAATCACCTGCGAACCTACAAAAATTTAAATGGTGTAGATCTTATCGGTGTTTACGATATTTTTCCCGAGGCCTGCAAAGCCGCCGCAGAAACCTTTGGCATCAAAGCTTTTTCTTCTCTTGAAGAGGTTGCCAAAGAAGTTGACGCCGTCAGTGTCGTAACAACTTCCGTTACTCATGCCGAAGTTGGCGAATTTTTCCTGAACAAAGGCATTCACTGCCTGATGGAAAAACCGCTTGCCACCACAGAAATGCAGTGCCAAAAATTAATTAAAGCCGCCAAGAAAAATAATGTAACTTTGTTGGTCGGCCATATTGAGCAATTTAATCCGGCAGTTGAACAAATGCACAAACTACTGTCAGATACCTCCAAAATCTGCGCTCTGAGCGCTCATCGCATGTCTGCCGCCAGTGGCCGCATTACCGATGTAGATGTCGCTATGGATTTGATGATTCACGATGTCGAAGTAATTTTGTCTTTGGTAAAATCTCCGGTAGTAAATGTTCAAGCGTCTGCCGTCAAAACCAAGACCAGCCCCAAAGGCAAAGATTTTATCACTGCTTTATTGGAATTTGAAAATGGTGTTACCGCAGATATCACGGCCAGCCGCATTACTCAGGCTCGTGTTCGCACCTTGTCGGTAACCACAGACACCAACTACATTGATATGGACTTTATTAATCAGAGCATTAACGTTCATACTCAAGGCCGTATGCCTTATGTTAACCAAGACGAAATTCCGGATTGGATGCACTATGGTTTGAAGGGTAGTGTTGAACAGTTGTTTATTCCGACCAACCAACCTTTGCAAGCCGAACTCAACCACTTTATGAACTGTGTTCGCGGCACTGAAACTCCGCGGATTACCGGTGAAGCGGCTCTTGAAGCTCTGAAAGTAATTTGGGAAATTGAAGACAAACTCGGCTTTTTCGCTCAAGATAACAACTTGTTGCAAATTGCCGCCGAATAAATCCTTGTCAAATCAACAAAAAAGAGGCATAAGAGATTGTGCCTCTTTTTTAGTGTGGACTTTTGACCTGCGCAAATCGCTCTAGATGAGCTGTTATATACTCCTTAGAAATAAAACTCGGAGAACAGTTTAGATAGAGTGATTTAGAAGACGAGGAAAATTTTAGTGTACATAATAGTACATGAATTTTCCGAAAGCGCGCTAAATCGCTCTAGATAAGATGTTATACGAGTTTTAAAACAAAACTCGGAGAATGGGTTAGATAGAGTGATTTGAAAGGCAAAAGTACCGCAGCGTACATAGAGGTACGTGAGGACACTTTTGACCTGTGCAAATCGCTCTAGATGAGCTGCTATATGAGCAAAACTCGGAGAACAGTTTAGATAGAGTGATTTGAAAGGCAAAAGTACCACAGCGTACATAGAGGTACGTGAGGACACTTTTGACCTGCGCAAATCGCTCTAGATGAGCTGTTATACGAGTTTTGAAGATATGAGATATAAAATAACAATAGAATACAATGGCACAAACCTGCTTGGTTGGCAAAGACAAATTGATGGGCCAAGTGTGCAAGAATATTTAGAGATTGCATTGAGCAGATTGGCGCGGCAGGCTTCCACCACAACTCAACAAGAACTTCGTAGTAAATCGGGTTTTGGTGAGGAGAATGACGATGCCGACACGGAGCGCAAGGCCGCAGCGTACATAGAGGTACGTGAGGACCTGAGCACCGGATTGGCGCGGCAGGCTTCCACCACAACCAGATTTATAGAAGTTCAAGGAGCAGGCCGCACCGACGCAGGAGTCCATGCCTTGGGGCAAGTTGCTCATTTTGACTTAGAAAGAGATATTGCCGATTGGAAACTGCGAGACGCTTTGAATTTCCATTTGCGGGATCTTGGCGCTCCGGTAGTTATTTTGCAAGTTGAAGCGGTATCAAATGATTTTAATGCGCGCTTTTCGGCTTTAGGAAGAGGATATATTTACAGGATTCTTAATCGGCGGGCGCCCAGCGTTTTAGAAAAAGATCGAGCTTGGTGGGTTCCGGTGCCATTAGATGTTGAGAAAATGCGTCAGGGGGCTAAACATCTGTTGGGGCATCATGACTTCAGTTCGTTTCGCGCCGCTGCGTGTCAGGCCAAATCACCGCTAAAAACCTTAGATAAGCTCGACATAAGTGTCCACAACGAAGAAATAATTTTTGAAGTTGAGGCCAAATCGTTTCTGCACCATCAGGTTCGCAATATGGTTGGCACCCTCAAGCTGGTTGGCGACGGACATCTCAAACCGGAAGATATTATCAAGATTCTTGAGGCCAAAGATCGCAAAGCCGCGGGGCCGACTGCACCGGCCTGCGGGCTATACTTAAGCAAAGTTTGGTATTAATTCACCTCGGTTTCCAACACTTTTACTGCCACATCATAGTCAAAACCGGCGCGCACCAAAATTGCCAAATCTTTAGAACGCCGCTCTTTGCGAATTTCTTCAGTGGCGCTAAACGGCCCGATATGTTTTTTACGCGCCAAACGCAGCGCCGCGTCATACGGATCAAATTCTTGTTCAGAAATCAAGCGTTCAATCAGATTTTCATCGATTCCTTTTTCTCGCAGTTTGCCCTGAATATATCGCGGAGATTTACCAGCGGCCAAATAATCCTTGATTTTCAGTTCACTAAAGCGCGCGTCATCAACATATCCGACACGTTGAAAATCTTCTAAAATTTCCTCTATCCAATCATACGCCTCCTGTTTAGCAAAATCAGGAGTATGATAGGCATAATCATTGACCCGCCGCCGTAAAACGTTGCGCAGATTGGCCACTGAGGACTCAAAACGCTTCAGATAATACAGCGCGATATTTTTCACGCGCTGTTTAGTCATTTTGCGTAAAACTCTAACGTTTTTCCGCTCATTTTCCATATCCGCCACTTGAAAAAACTCCTCAACAGGTTTATAAAACTTAAACTAATATATTAAATAAAGGAAAAATCGGCAATGACAACATCTTTTGATAATTGTACCTCATTTTTTATTGAAAACGGCGTTTACCAAGGACGGCTAATCCGTTTACACAAAGTCATAAACACCATTATTGACAAACAATCTTATCCCAAACCGATTGCCGCCGTTGTTGCCGAAAGCACTGTTTTGGCCGCCATGCTTGCCAGCCAACTCAAATATGAAGGCCTTTTCACTCTGCAAATACAATCTAACGGCGTAATTTCTCTGATGGTGGTTGACGTCACCTCAGACGGCAAAATTCGCGCCTGCGCCCGCTATGATGCCGATCATCTTGAGCAAAGCCAAAAGCTGCGTAAGACCACTGGCGAAATTGAGGCTGCTCCGCATCTTCTTGGCGGCGGGATTTTGGCTTTCACGGTTGATCAGGGCACTGATACCGAACTTTATCAAGGCACCGTAGAATTACAAGGCAAAAATCTTACTGAATGCGCTCTGCGCTATTTTAAGCAATCCGAGCAAATAGATACTGATCTCAAATTGTTTCTAAAGGCGCCTGAAGGTGAATCGACTTCCTGGCTGGCCGGTGGAATTATGTTGCAAAAACTACCGTCCAAAGGTTCCGCCCTCTCACCGGAAGAACAAGCTGAATCTTGGAATGAAGCTAAAGTATTTATGGAATCTCTCCACGAAGACGAGATTTTTGATGCCTCTCTCACCGCGGAAAACATACTGACCAGATTATTTCATGGCAACAAATTGCAAATTTCCACGGCCAGAGAATATCAATTTGGCTGTCGTTGCTCGCGTAACAAACTATTACAGACACTTCAGACCTTTTCCGAAGACGATATCAATGCCATGATTGAAAAAGGCAAAATTACCGCCACCTGCAATTTTTGTAATGAAACCTACACTTTTGAGCCTGGCGAAGTCCGCAAACAATAGTTTAACCAGTTTTTAATTAATATCTAATATGTTAAAAGAAGCTCCGTATTACAAAGGGCTTCTTTTGCGTATTTAGACAATGGAAGAAAACCATGACTAATTTGAAAAAAATTTTACCAGTATTGGCGTTGACGGTTCTCATTGCCGGTTGTTCAAGCTGGTTTCCCGCCACAGAAGATGAAGATCTTCCTCGCTATCAAGAACCTCGTTATACCACTGATGAACCCATTCAACTAAAAGTCAGTCAGATTAAGATAACTTCTGAATTCACTCCGTCTTTCACCAGACCGCACGTTGAGCATTTGTTTCCGGTATCAATCGAAAAAACAGCTGAGCTTTGGGCGCAAGATCGTCTTAAAGCCGCGGACTATTCCAGCCGCAAAGTTGCCGAAGTCATCATTAAAGATGCCAGTGTAACCGAGGCTTTAGAGCAAAACGGCAATCAGATTTTCAACAATGACAGAGTTAAATATCGCGCCACATTGGTTATGACCGTCAAAATCACCGATCCGGACAATATGTCTCAGGCTTCTACCAATGTTGATGCATGGCGGGAGCTGATTATTCCGGCCAGCACCGATATCGCCGAAAAAGAGCAATATTGGAACGGCATGGTCACCAAGCTGTTTGATGAATTTAACATCAAAATGACTTCCAATATCTACCAATATCTAAATATGTATGTGATTAATAAACCGCTTGAACCAACTTATTACTAGTTCAAGGTGCGATTAGCTTTAGCAAATCCGGGTACAGACATCGAAAAAGTCGGTATCCGGATTTCTTTTGTCTGTCCTTCAGATAAAATCTTGCAACTGCCATAAAACACCGCGTGCGGGGAGTTGAGCGGCGCCTCAGAAGTAAACTCAAAACATTCCCCTGGTTCAAGCTCCGGCAACTCGCCCTTAAAACCGGCACTGCTGTCATTATAGCTGTTGCCGGCCTCGTCTGTAATATTCCAATTTTTACCCACCAGCTGTATCTTACGGTCAGAATTATTTTCAATACAGAGATAATAGCCCCACATAAAACGGCTGGCCTGTTCATCAACCAAAACCGGACACGCCGAGACCACGATTCCATCGCTCTGCGAAGTAGAAAAATCCTGCTCGTCAAACATTTTCCGGACTCCTTTAAGTGGTTAACCATTAGTTAACTTTTTAAATAATCCGATTTTGATTCGCAAGTCAGAGTCCGTTTTATCAACAGGCTTATACCCAGAATTTATCTTTTACTCCAGCATCAGACACAAAAAAAGGTCCCTGATTTTCATCAGAAACCTTTTTAAGCTACTGCCTACTTGCGATTTTTTTCCGCCAATATGGCAGCGACCTCGCGTTTGGCTTGCTCCTTTTTCAGTCTTTTCTGGCGCTTCTGCTCCCTATAGTAAGCCTCACTCTCCTCCCGCCATTTTCTCTCTTCTTCGCTCTCCTGGCGTTTTTTCGCCTCTTTGAGCTCGGCATACGTCATACCGCCATATGCTCTCAGAAGAGACGTCATCGGCTCATGAGAACACTCAATCGGAGTATATTCCTTTGTCGTATAGCAGACATCCATATCAACCGTGTACATTATCTCACGAGAGAGTACATAGTTGACATCGCAGCCCGCTTCAAGCAAGGCATGAGCTGCTTTTACGTCGTATGCTCTAATTGCATCCAGAAGAGCTTGTACCTTTTGGTACTTCTCTTTGGTCTCAGCAATTTCTTTTGCTAAAGCCTCTGATTGTGCTCTGCCCTCAGCTTCTGCTTTTTCTTTTCTCTTTGAACCGTCAAGTGCCTCGCAAATGCGGCTCCATAAATTTTTATTTGCCATAATTATATATATTTAATTGTTTTCTATAGTATTATATATCATATTTTACTTAACCCGTCAACACAAAATTTAGACAAAAAAAATACCCTGCCGTTCGCAGGGTATTTTTAAAACTTAAATTATTTTATTTAGCCAGCAAAGACAACAACTTCTGAGTTGCGTCAGCCGGAGAAATATTTTCAAACACAGCATATTCATTAGCCAGCCGATCCAACGCCTGCTCATAAATTTGGCGCTCGCTATAAGACTGCTCAGCCAAATTCTCGCTGCGATACAAATCGCGCACCACCTCGGCAATGGCAACCGGACTACCGGAATTAATTTTATTTTCATATTCCTGAGCCCGACGAGACCACATAACTTTTTTAACCTTTGCTTTGCCCTTAAGGGTGGTCAAAGCCTCATTAATCGTGTCTGCTCCGGAGATTTTGCGCAAACCGGTTGTCTCAGCTTTTGCCATAGGAATACGCAATGTCATTTTATCTTTAGCAAAATTAACCACAATCAACTCTAGTTCTGTGCCGGCAACATTCTGTTTGGTTATGTCAGAGACTTTACCAACGCCATGCGCCGGATAAACCACATATTCACCGGAACTGAATGGGTTCAACACTGAGATTTTCTTATTCATCTTACTTCCTTGTTATTATGATTATTGGCGATATTACTAAATTACAGCGTTAACATACCACAAATTTAGATTTAAATCTAGTCAAAAAATTAATTTTGTCAAAAAACTTTATTTCATCTTAACTCAATATTAATTGTAACCACCTAGAATAATGTATAAATGTATCTTTTTTAAGGCAGATAAATCCATGAGCAAGTTTGTCAAATTAGTTGTTTTTGCGTTGTCCGTCAGCGGAATCACCGCTGTTCAGGCCGCTGTTGTGCCGGAATACGCCACCAATATTTACCAAAACCACGAGTTGAGCCGTGCCGAGCAGAAATGCCTTGACGAAGGCTACAAAATTACCTATGCCAACTGCTCCAACCAAACTGCCCCCGCGGAGCGCTGTCCGCATCATGACGCTTATTATCGCAGCTGTTCTCAAGAACAATGGTGCCGCAACAACAATTACAGTTTTTTAGCCACCGACTGCAAAGCCCCATTTTATCCATTTAAAATGTGCGCCAACAAATACCCGCTTTTTCGTGTCTGCCAAGAAAATATTGACAAAGCTTGCACTGAGGCCGGATTCGTTAACAAAAGCAAATGTCAGCTGACTGACAAAAGATGTCCCTATTCAACCGAATACGGCATTTGTTGCGATAGTTGCCCAAATTTTGCTTATGCTTTAGATGCTGTTCCTCAGGGCTATGTTGCCGCCGGCGAAACCTGCACCACTTGTGAAGGGATTGTCAAAACCAATGTTATTCCGGCTCCGTGCGATGGTTTTCAAAATTGCCAATTTGGCCCCATGACCTCGCAAACACCATCTTGCCTGCAAGGTTCGACCATGCTTTACAGCGCTTGCAAAACCTCTGCTGAAGTCTGCCGAGAAAAAGGTTATGTCGCCACCAGTTGCTCCGTTACCGATGACAGCGCCGACTGTCCGGAAAACAACAATTTCAAACTATGCACTGTCAATTGCTTTAAGCGGGCCAGCGTTGACTATCCGGCTGCCGACGTTATTGCCGCCAACATTACCGACCCGATTATTGATCTGACCAAAACTCAAATGCGCTCTTTGGTCGGCATGCCGCAACCAAGTTGCCAGAATCAGATTCGTCCGGAAGTTACTCTCCATATCAATCAAAAAAATATGGATATGTACGCCAATCTATTTGATCGGGAAATTGAGAATATCAACTTTAATCTCATTTTTGACGAACCTCTGCCATTATATGCCAACGGAAAATTAAAAAATGTCAAAATTACCGCCTCTGGCGAGTTGCCCGAATGTCCGCTTCAGGCGTCAGACATCAGCATATCTGGAGTTGTAAGTTTTAATAATATTCCGACCTTATGCTCCAATTTCAAAATCGCTCAAGGCGCCAAACTTCTTTCAACCGGCGGCATAAACGGCAATATAGATATGGAAAGAGATGCGTCTCTCGGGCTTAAAGGCGACCTTAACGGCACGATCAAAGCCAAGAGCTACACCGAAATTTTCATTAAAGGAGCTTTGCGGATTAAAGACAATCACAACAGTTCGGAAGATTCCGAAAGTGTCGTTTTTGGTTGCAATTCCAAGGTTAAGATTGAATCCGGCATTGTTGCAGAAACCGCTTCTGTATATCTTAAACAGTGGACTTCTTTAGACACTCCGAGCATCAAACTTGTGTCCACCTCAGATAACCCCAAGTTGCCTAGTACTTTGGCATCTGTTCATATGTACAAATATGTCAAACTCTTTAACGCCTATGGCGACACCGTATATCCGCTGGCAGAAAACACCCAGTCCGGCTGCGATGACAGATACTACATTCACTTGGGATCAGCCGCCGACACTACCAAACAGAGCCTGACCATAGAACCGTCAAACACTCTTGAAAATAAATGGCAGTGTCGCTCGCTCAACTACAAACAACAACAATGTGATTAAGGATTAACATTGGGCGAATACAAAGTTTGCGGATCTGCCGAATTTTCGATTTTAGGCAGATCTGCCTGCGGATAAGACTGCACATCATAAATCCGCCCGTTTGCCTCCAGTAACGTATTTTGAAAATCATCACTCGGATTTTTTGTCGGCACCGAAGACGCGTCTTTATTTTCGAGTCCTTTATCTGGCACAACCGCCGGTGTTGCCTGCGCTTGTGGCGTCTCTGTTTGTTGCTCGGGAAGCGGATTTCCCAGCGGATTGCCCGCGTTTTCCGGTTGTTCTACCACCACCGCATTGATATTTCCCTGAGCCGTTGCCGCCTCGCCTACCACTACGGTCGGTGTCTGAGCATTAGCATTTGTTGCCGCAAAGCCCAACATCATCAACAATAACTGAACTATTTTCATAATTTCGCCTCCTAATGCTCAGTAAATATTCTTTAGCAAACAAAAAACAACCTTCTGTCGGCCAAAATTAAACACCTGTTAAGGAGTCTTGAATTATAATCTACACATTGAAACCAATCGGGAGATAAATAAATGTCCGACATCGGCGCTATCAGTTCTTACACATTAGCCATTCAGCAAATGCAGTTAAGTCTGATCAAAAACAGTGCTGAAATGCAGCAAAAAACCATCGAGGTTCTGTTAGGAGACGACACTCGAGTGGTTTCCAGCGACAGTTTTGTCGGCAGAACCGTTGATATTGAGCTCTAAAAACTGAGCATCATCACAAATGACATTGAAAGGATAAACGCCAAAAAGAATTTTACGATTCCCCAAATAGCGGTAAACACCATGGCGGCATAGTTAATTTCTACGCCGCCTTCTTTATATTCTTTTTGAAAAACAAAAATATACCCAAACGAAACCAAAGCCGCCAGCAGGTAAAGATGATAATCAGTCAGCAATGCGCGAATAGCGTCTTCATCTAGTCGCGCCATAACAGTTATGCCGCCAATAATCCCCAACAAAACCATCGGGTTAAAAATTATCCCAGATGTAAATAAGGCTATAATTCCTTTTATCATTGAAAATCTAACGGCTCCAAATCCGTCTGCTCAAATAGCGAGAATCAACATTTTCAAGCCCCGACGGCCATATACAACGAGCCTGTCCCTTAACTGCGCTAAAACTCTGAGCCTTAAGCTGCGGCACAACAATCGCCGCTATGCCCTTGCTGCGAATTGCCGGTTTTTGTCCGCGTGACCAATCCAAATATGAAGCGTCAACAAATTTCTGCATTATCTTTCCCTCCCTAATGGGAATACACACTATGCTAATTTAGCAATAAATAGTAAATAAAAAGTTTAAACTTGTTTAAACCCCTCAAATCCCGAGCAATTTTGCAACACAGCGGAAATTTCCTCAGCAATTCCCTCAGCCAAAATCACGTCATCGCTCCAAACCCAAACCTGAACTTTAGGCTCCGTGCCTGATTTGCGAATCAAAACTTTGCCTTTTTTGCCGAGTTTATCCTCGCCTAGCGCAATTGCCTTCTTAAATCCTTCATTTTCAAAAGCTTCCTGCATTTGTTCTTTTGTCGCAAACTTACTATCTATCCGCTTGCGTGGCATTGCCGCAAACAACGGAAATATTTCGCTGGCCTTGCGTCCGCTTTCTCTAATTCCCTTTGCCACCACCAACGCCGCCATCATTGCGTCTCCGGTTTTTGAATAGTCTGCCACAACCATATGTCCGGATTCTTCTCCGCCAATGTTTGAACCGTTTTTAATCATTTCTTCAATAACATAACGCTCACCAACATTGGAGCGAACACAGCGTACGCCCCTTTCCTCCAAGAATCTGTCCAATGCCGGATTAGAAACTATTGTCGCCACCACCGTATTATTCTTGAGCCGACCATTTGCATGAAAATAATGCCCCAAATAAGCAATAATCTGATCACCGTCTAAACGTCGGCCTTTTTCATCACAAATAATGATTCGATCACCATCACCATCAACCGCCACGCCCAAAGCCGCACCGACCTCAACAACTTTTGCGCACATAGCCTCTGTATGCTGAGATCCACAATCGCGATTAATATTCAAGCCGTCAGGATTACAGCCCAAAGCCACAACATCTGCTCCAAGTTTGCTCAAGATTTCCGGCAATATCTCCGAAAAACACCCGTTGGCGCAATCCGCCACAATCTTCATTCCGCTCAATGCGTTTGGCGCCGCAGCGGCCAGAGCTATCTTCTTATATTTTTCTGCTTGTGTAAAATCATCGCTGACACGGCCGATTTTATTGCTATCAAATGAGAATTCATTTTTTTCAACCAAATTTTCCAACTCCGCCGTAATTTCATCGGAAAACTTCGCTCCATCGGCAGCAATGAGTTTGATTCCGTTGTCCTGATACGGATTATGCGATGCCGTAATCATCACCGCCATATCCACATTCAAATCAGATACCAATGTTGTTACCGCCGGTGTTGGCACAACTCCCAAGCGCACCACATCGACTCCCTGAGAGGTAAAGCCGGCAATCAAGCCTGCCTCTAGCATATCCCCAGATATTCTGGTGTCCTTAGCTATTGCCACTCGCCGTTTTTCCAAACAAACCTTTGCTCCGGCGGCCATTCCCAGCCGCATTGCAAAATCTGCGGTCATCGGAAAAACATTAGCCACACCGCGCACGCCGTCGGTACCAAACCATTTATTTTTTGTCATTTTGCAATCCCCAAAAATTATCAATAGTCTTATTCTGCCCGACTCGGCAAAAATTACAAGTTTTAATCCGGTTTTATTAAACAAAAAAGGTTTCTGATTATGTCAGAAACCTTTTCAATCTACTCCCCAGCCTCGGCTTTGAGTTCTTTTAATGATTTTGCCCCATATTCACGAAGCAATTTTTCCATTTGCATACCTCTGGCAAACCAAAGCACCGGAACATAGTCATATTCGGCATAGTCATCTTCAAACCCTACGCTATAATGCCCGACAACGGTTGAAAACATACAATTAGGATTAGCTCCTTGTTTAAGCAGAATCTCGGCTATCTCCACGTCATCTTGCTCTACAGCGCTACGCAAATTTTCTGCCAACTGCAATTCTCTCACCGTCTGTGCGACCAAACTGTCTGGTAATGGGCCTGTGGCTGAAACTATTACCGGCACGGAAAATCTCTTCAGAAGACGTCCGCAAATACTAGTTTTTTTATTCATAATAACATTTTAATTAGTAAGTAAACTTAGCTTGGGATAGCACACAAAAATATTGCCGTCAAGCGAATAAGAACTTCCTCTTGACGGCAATATCGTCATCAAAGCATTTTAGGCTTCCGGCACAGAAGAGTGGACGCGTTTTTTTGCCTCCACCGGAGACTCGTCGGACTTATCAATCGGCTTGCCGGCAATAACATCTTTGATTTCATCGCCGGTCAGCGTCTCATATTCCATCAACGCCTGAGAAAGCGTCTCCCACTCCTGCCGATGTTCCGTCAGGATTTTGGTTGCTTCGGCATGAGCATTAACCACCAAACGTTTGATTTCTTCATCAACCAGCTTAGCCGTTTCCTCGCTCATATTACGGCTTTGGGTAACCGATTTGCCCAAAAACACCTCACCGGTATTCTCCGCGTACAAAACCGGACCGAGCTTGTCGCTCATTCCCCATTCCGTAACCATAGATCTGGCCAGATTGGTAGCACCGGCAATGTCAGAAGACGCACCGCTGGTCACTTTTTTATCGCCAAACTTCAATTCCTCGGCTACTCGGCCGCCCATTGCAATCGTCAATCTAGACAGCATTTTCACCTTAGAGTACGAATACTGGTCTTTCTCCGGAAGCTGTTGCACCATACCCAAAGCTCGGCCGCGCGGAATAATTGTAGCCTTATGAATAGGGTCAGTTTCTTCCACAAACAATGAGCAAATTGCGTGTCCGGCCTCATGATAAGCCGTTAGCTTTTTCTCATTTTCATCCATGGCCATAGATTTGCGTTCGCTACCCATCAGCACCTTATCTTTTGCCTCGTCAAAATCCTTTGCCGTAACTTTGCGCTTATTTTTGCGCGCGGCCAACAAAGCTGCCTCATTAACCAAATTTGCCAAATCTGCTCCTGAGAACCCCGGAGTGCCACGAGCAACCACCGAGAGGTTCACATCTTTGGCCAACGGCACTTTCTTAACATGAACCTTCAAGATTTCTTCTCGGCCTTTTTTATCCGGATTTGTAACCGTAACCTGACGATCAAACCGCCCCGGACGCAGCAATGCCGGATCCAAAACATCTGGTCGGTTGGTTGCCGCAATGATAATCACGTTTTCATTATCCTCAAAGCCGTCCATCTCCACCAAAAGTTGGTTCAATGTTTGCTCGCGCTCATCATTTCCGCCGCCAAGTCCGGCACCGCGATGCCGCCCCACCGCATCTATTTCATCAATAAACAACAGGCACGGAGCATTTTTTTTGGCTTGCGCAAACATATCGCGGACTCGGCTCGCGCCGACACCCACAAACATTTCCACAAAATCCGAACCAGATATCGAAAAGAACGGCACATCTGCTTCGCCGGCAACGGCTTTAGCCAGCAACGTCTTACCAGTACCCGGAGGGCCGACCATCAGCACGCCTTTGGGGATTTTGCCGCCAAGCCGTTGAAATTTTGCCGGATCTTTCAAGAAGTCAATAATTTCCTCAAGCTCCTGTTTAGCCTCATCAGCGCCGGCAACGTCTGCAAAAGTAACTTTTTTGGTATTTTCAATCAACCTCGCGCGAGATTTACCAAAACTCATAGCCTTGCTATTGCCGGAATTAGCCTGACGCATAAAGAAAATCCACACCCCAACCAGCAGCAGCATCGGAAACCAAGAAACAAACATTCCCCACAAATTATTTGATGTATTATCTTCCGGACGAGCCGTAACCTTCACATCATTTTTCCGTAGCATTTCAACCATATTTGGATCAAACGGCGCATATGTATAAAAACGCTTGCCGTCAGTATAACTACCCTCAATATTGGCGCCGGCTATAATCACTTCAGAAATTTTTTTGCTTTCCACCTTGTTCATAAACTCAGAGAACGCCAATTTTTCTGAATCAATATTTTTTTGATTACCGACAAACATATTCATAGCGCCGGACAACAGCACTAAAGCCAATATCCAGATAATAATGTTTCTTCCCATTTGCATACGGATTCCTTCTATTTTTGCAATAAACTTTAGTTTATATATAGTTCCCTTATTTTCAAAACTCAAGGCAAAAAAAAAGACGGCCCCCAAAAGAGCCGCCTTTCGCAAATTTATTGTTGTGTCTTATTTGGCAGCATTAATAGCTTCCTGAATAACACCCTCATCTAAAGTCTGAAGAATTTTGTTATTCATAACCAAAGTCGGAACACCGTTAACACCGATTTTGCTAGCCAAAGCAGCGGTTTCTGAAATAGTTTTGCTTACAGTTTCAGATTCCATATCAGCCTTCAATTTTTCCAAATCAGCGCCAGCCTTAACTGAAGCCTCGTCAATCTTAGCTTCCGTCAACGGGCCTTTAATTTCAAAAATAGCCGAATAAACTTCAGCAAATTTGCCCTGCTCTTTGGCAGCCAAAGCAGCCTTGGCCGCATATTGAGACATCGGAGACAAGAAAGCCAGCGGCTTAACAACCAACTTCAAATCAGCATTTTTAGCTACAACGTTTTTCAAAACCGGATAAATTCTATGGCAATAACCGCAAGAGAAATCAAAGAATTCAACCAAAGTAACGGTTCCTTCCGGATTACCAATCACGCCATCGGCCGCGTTATTATACAGGGCATCAGCGCTCTGAGCCAAAGCCTCTTCAGCGGCTTTCATAGCATTTTCTCTCTGCATAGCCTCATATTTCTGCATAGCATTAATAATCATTTCCGGATTATTATTCAAAGTTTCTTCAACATTGTTGCCCTTGTTAGCGCAGCAAACAATGCACATAACCAGTGCCACAACCGCAACTACCAAAGCCAGCAACGATACATAAACAGCATTAATTTTACTCATTGCAAAATCCTCAAAATATTATAATCAACGCATCTAATCTAAACAAATATAAACTTATTTACAAGACTAAAAATACATATTAATTATGTTTAACATAAATTATTTCTTCATAAATTAGGGTGTATAATTAAAATAATTTTAAAAAATCGGGAGTTTAAAATGTTTCATATAAATATATCCATATTTTCACAAACTCGCGCCTTAGAAAACAAGATTGATCTCTTCCACGACAAACTGATTGACGCCGCTATGACTTTCAAAAAAGCCATAAACGTATATTTGCAAGAACAGCGCAATGAAGACTATCGCAAACTGTCTAAACAAATCAAACAGATTGAACATGATGCCGACGCTTTACGCCGAGACATTGAAAATAATCTTTATTCCCAAAACCTTATTCCTGACTTGCGGGCAGATGTTTTGCAACTGGTTGAAAATCTGGACAAAGTTATTAACAAATTTGATGAAGTTACCTACAAATTTTATTGCGAACGCCCCGCTGTTCCGACAGAATACCATTCTCGAATCAAAGAACTTTGCTCACTCAGCGCCGAATGCGCCGAAAATATGGCCAAAGCCAGTCGGGCTTTTTTTCGTGATCTTACCACTGTGCGCGATTATTCACAAAAAGTGTATTTTATTGAACACGAGTCTGACGCCGCTTCTCGCAAATTAAGCGAAGCCATCTTTGATTCAGACTTACCGCTAGCCAACAAATTACAATTAAGCACTTTTATCAATGACATTGGCAGCATTGCCGACACTGCGGAGGATTTTATTGACGGATTGCTGATTTTCACCATCAAGCGGGATGTCTAAACCATGGATCCAACCTTTTTTATATTTTTAAGTTCCGGCTTGTTTTTGGGATGGTCGCTTGGCGCCAACGATGCCTCCAACATTTTCGGCACTGCCGTTGGCACCAAAATGGTCAAGTTTCGCACTGCCGCCATCATCGCATCTCTTTTCATTTTGTTAGGAGCGGTATATGCCGGTTCCGGCGCCTCTCAAACCTTAGGACAGCTTGGCAGCATCAACACTTTACCCGGCGCGTTTATGACTGCTCTGGCTGCAGCGCTGACCATTTATTGGATGGTCAATATGTCCATACCCACCTCCACCTCTCAAGCTATTGTCGGAGCCATTATCGGTTGGAACTTTTTTGCATTCAAGCCGACAGATGTCTCCATTTTATCCCAAATAGTCAGCACTTGGATTTTTTGCCCGATTCTCTCCGGCATCATTGCCGTATTTTTATATTGGCTGATTCGCAAAATAATTCGCAAATCGCATTTACATTTGCTCCGACGAGACTCATACACTCGTATTGGTCTAATTTTGGCCGGAGCCTTTGGCGCTTATGCTCTTGGCGCCAACAATATCGCCAATGTCATGGGCGTATTTGTTTCATCAAGTCCTTTGCACGGTGTTTCTTTGCCGTTTGGTCTGGAGCTTAACAGCACGCAAGTTCTTTTTTTGCTGGGCAGTATCGCCATAGGCGCCGGAGTTATAACCTACTCCCAAAAAGTTATGAATACCGTTGGCAACAGCATCATGCGCATGTCTCCGCTTATGGCTTGGGTTGTGGTTGTGGCGCAATCATTAGTTTTGTTCTTATTTGCCTCACAGGGACTAAAAAACTTTCTAAATTCTTATGGATTGCCGTCTTTGCCGCTGGTACCGGTATCTAGCTCGCAGGCTGTTATCGGTGCGGTAATAGGCATCGGCATTGCCAAAGGCGGACGCACTCTCAATTGGCGCCTGATAGGCCGCATTGCCGCAAGCTGGGTATCGACCCCGATAATTGCCGCCATTGTATGCTACATTTCGTTGTTTTTCCTGCAAAATGTATTTGATTTAGAGGTTTACAGATGAGAGCTTACATTATTGCTATCGGCAAATGCAAAAAAAATTCACCTGAAGCCGCGATTATTGCCGAATATGTCAAACGCTCCGGTTGGGAAGTTATTATCAAGGAAAAAGACAACTCCACCCAAGAAGACGAAGCCAAATTTTTACAGGATTCGATTCCTCACAATGCCAAAGTTATTGTCTTAGACGAGCGTGGCGAAAACATGACCTCAATTGATCTGGCGCACAAAATCGGCAATTGGTTGTCCAACGGCACATCTGAAATTTGCTTTCTTATTGGTGGCGCGGACGGCCATTTACAATCAACCCGAGACAAAGCTGATTTACTATTGTCGTTTGGCAAGCTGACATTACCGCATATGCTGATGCGGGCTGTTCTAAGCGAACAAATATACCGAGTTCAAACGATTCTCTCCGGCCACCCTTATCATCGAGCCTGAATTATACCTGTTATTAAAAACAGAACCCAGCCTCAACGCAAAACAATTCTTTATTATCTGGTCAGAGACTTATACCTGACTCTATGCGGTTTTGCAGCCTCTTCTCCAAGACGTCGGATTTTATCTTTTTCATATTCTTCAAAGTTGCCCTCAAACCACTCGACATGACCGTCATCTTCATAGGCCAAAATATGAGTAGCCAAGCGATCTAAAAACCAGCGATCGTGCGATGTTACCAACACACAACCGGGATAATTCATAATCCCCTCTTCTAATGAGCGCAGAGTATCAACATCTAGGTCATTAGTAGGCTCGTCCAGCATAATCACGTTTGCGCCCTTACGCAGCATCTTAGCCAAATGAACACGATTCCGTTCGCCGCCTGAGAGTTGCCCGACTTTCTTTTGCTGATCGCCGCCCTTAAAATTGAACTGACCGACATATGCGCGAGACGGAACCTCTTTTTTGCCCAGTTGGATCATATCCAAACCATCAGAAATTTCTTCCCACACATTTTTATTTGGATCCAGCTCATCTCTGGTCTGATCCACATAACCCAGATCAACTGTGTCTCCCAGCCGGATTTCGCCGGAATCCGGTTTTTCCTGTCCGGCAATCATTTTGAACAAAGTTGTTTTACCGGCGCCGTTAGGCCCGATAATACCGACAATGGCGCCCTTAGGAATCTTAAAAGACAAATCATCAATCAAAACCCTATCTCCAAAGGCCTTGCTGATATGATTAGCCTCAATTACCAAATCTCCCAAGCGCTCAGTCATCGGAATAGTAATATTGGCCGTATTAATCTTGTCTTTGGAGGCTTGAGCCAGCAACTCATCATAAGCATTAATACGAGCTTTAGATTTTGCCTGACGCGCTTTAGGATTCTTTTGGATCCACTCCAACTCGTTTGCCAAAACCTTTTGTCTGGCTGTTTCCTCTCGTGCCTCTTGCTCCAAACGTTTTTGCTTTTGTTCCAACCAAGAGGAGTAATTGCCTTCATAGGGAATACCCTGCCCTCGATCCAATTCCAAAATCCAACCGGTAACATTATCCAGAAAATAGCGATCGTGAGTAACCATAACCACCGTGCCTTTATAATCCTTAAGGTGGTTTTCCAACCATGCTACTGATTCGGCGTCCAAATGGTTGGTAGGCTCGTCCAAAAGCAACATATCCGGCTTGGAGAGCAACAAGCGGCACAGAGCCACGCGGCGGCGCTCACCACCGGAAAGTTTAGTAACATCGGCATCTGCCGGCGGACAACGCAGCGCGTCCATGGCAATTTCAATTGTGCGCTCCAAATCCCAGCCATTGCAAGCATCTATTTTTTCTTGCAATTCGGCCTGCTCATTAATCAGATTATTCATTTCCTCATCGGTCAGTTCTTCGCCGAAACGCATTGAAACTTCCTCAAAACGTTTGAGCAAATCTCTGGTTTCCGCCAAACCGTCCATAATATTTTCCATTACGTTTTTAGACGGATCAAGCTGAGGCTCCTGCTCCAAATATCCAACTTTCACACCGTCAGCGGCCCATGCCTCACCGTTAAAATCCTTATCCACGCCAGCCATAATTTTAAGCAAAGTAGATTTACCGGCGCCGTTAACGCCCAAAACGCCAATTTTTGCCCCCGGCAGAAACGATAAGGTTATTCCCTTAAAAAGCTCTTTTCCTCCCGGAAACACTTTGGTCAAATTTTGCATCACAAAAACATACTGGACGGCAGCCATTTTCATCTCCTAAAATTTACTGATTGGCTTTGACTATACAGATTAATATGCAAAAAGCAACTTATTTAATTCAGCGCCGACGAATTCGCCCCACTGTCGGAGCCGGCAATCCGCCGTTATTGGCTTTGGCTATATTATCATCAACAACACTAACTTTGGTTATTGTAGCCTGCGCGCCGTCATAAATTGCTTTGGCAGCTTCTCTGTCTTTGTTGTTTTTATATATCAACCGAGCGTCATACGGCTGCCGCGGTGTCAAAATTTTGCCGTCAGGCATTTTAATGGTTCCGTCGGCATAAAGCACCGTCTTAAAAATTTCCTGATTATCAAAGCGGCGATTAATAGCCGCGCATTCATAAAATCCGTCGAGTTCTTTAGAAATATAGGCGTTGGCTTTTTCTTCCGAATAAGCGTATATGGCATCATTTTGTAATTTATCAGACGGAGATTTGGTCAAAAGTATCGCTCGCGCCAACATCTCAAACGTATCATATTTTTCAGATCCGCAAGCCAACCCCTGCCCCGCGACCGCGCCAAGAGCCTTAACTTCTTCAATATACGGCATCTGAGCATACGCAGATTCCATGCTCATCAACCCAACCAACAATATCAGAATTTTTTTCATCGCTTTTCTCCGCAGAATTTGCAGGAATTATATAAAACATCTTTAACAAAAGCAAAACCTATATCTAATTTTTACCAAAGAATCTGAAAATATAAGTTGACAAAGTATATTATTTGTCATAAGTTGCGGATAACTTTTGAAATGTAAGGATAGAGAAATGAAAGTTTACAGCTCTTTGAAAAGCAAAAAGACCCGTGATAAAGACTGCAAAGTAGTTCGCCGCAAGGGTCGTGTTTATGTAATCAACAAAAAGAACCCCAAGCTCAAAGCACGTCAGGGTTAATTTGTTGTACAAGCTTTTATGGTTTTGAAAAACTCGCTGTCTTCAAGCGAGTTTTTTTATTTATCCCACCAAGTGCAGATAGAGTAATTTGAAAGGCGGCGACACCTTTTGCACAATCTTTAGCGAAGACGGAGAATAGTGCAGATAGAGTGATTTCTAGGTGCAGAAAAGCGGAGCGTACAAGGTGGTACGTGAGCATTTCATCAGCCCGACAAATCTGTATTAGACACCAGCTAAACGACCTTGCCTACTCGCACAATTTCCAGCGAGGGCGGATAGCGTGCGTGTATAATAAGATTTTAGGGTGATGAAAGCGGAGCGTACAAGGTAGTACGTGAGCATTTCATCAGCCCGACAAATCTGTATTAGACACCAGCTAGACGACCTTGCCTACCTCCAGCAAGACTGGAGAATAGTGCAGATAGAGTGATTTGAAAGGCGGCGACACCGGAGTTTACAAGATAGTAAATGAGGATGTCGCCGTCCTGCGCAAATTGCTCTAGATGCGCTGTTATACGCCTTCGATTTCCAGCAAGGGCGGATAGCGTGCGTGTATAATAAGATTTTATGGTGATGAAAGCGGAGCGTACAAGGTAGTACGTGAGCATTTCATCAGCCCGACAAATCTGTATTAGACACCAGCTAGACGACCTTGCCTATCTCCAGCAAGACTGGAGAATAGTGCAGATAGAGTAATTTGAAAGGCGGCGACACCGGAGTTTACAAGATAGTAAATGAGGATGTCGCCGTCCTGCGTAAATTGCTCTAGATGCGCTGTTATACAGTCTTGCCTATATACTTATTTAATATATACCGTATGCAACATATTAGTCCGCCCCTTAACATTCAGCGGAAAACCGGCCGTAATGATTATATGATCACCAGATTTGGCATATTTGTTGGTAACGGCGACTTTAACTGCGGCATCTTCAACATGATCAAACTTTTTAAAGCTGACCTTATTAATAAAGGGCCGCACCCCCCACACCAACACCAATCGACGCGCCACCGCAATATCCGGTGTTAGAGCCAATATCGGCAAATATGGACGCTCACGAGCAGTTAAAAATGTGGTAAGACCAGATGCAGTATAACTGATAATGGCCTTAACATTTTTCAAAATACAAGAAAGCTCGCTGGCTGCAAATGTTATTGAGTCTGCCTCTGTGGCGTTATTGGGGCGACGACGCGCAGTTTGTGTCAAATCATAAAACAACGGATCACCTTCAACCTGTTTAACAATTTTATGCATCATTCGCACCGCCTCAACCGGATATTTGCCGGCGGCGGTCTCAGCGGACAGCATAACCGTATCGGCGCCGTCATAAACAGCTGTTGCCACATCAGAAACCTCAGCTCGAGTCGGATTCGGATTATTAATCATCGATTCCAACATCTGAGTAGCAATAATTACCGGACGCGCATATTTACGGCAAGCGGCAACAATTTTTTTCTGCAAAACCGGAACATTCTGGATTGGGCATTCAACACCCAAATCTCCGCGCGCCACCATAATCGCCGCCGATTCCTGAATAATCGCGTCCAAATCCTCAATCGCGCTTGGTTTCTCCAGTTTAGATATAATCCAGGCCTTACCGTCAATCAGTTTTTTGGCCTCGCGCACGTCTTCGGCACGTTGCACAAAAGACAAACCTATCCAATCGACTCCGAGCTTCAGAGCAAATTTCAAATCATCGCGATCTTTCTCGGTAATCGCTGAAATATTAAGCTGGGTATTGGGCAGATTCACACCCTTATGGCTGGATATATATCCGCCAACCTTAACTTTGGTAATCGCGTGTTTCTCATCGCAACTTTTAACATTTAACACGATATATCCGTCATTAACCAACAAATCATCACCCGGCTTAAGAGCGGCAAAAATCTCCTTGTGCGGCAGACAAACTCTGTTTGCGTCTCCGGGCTTAGGATCCATATCCAAAACGAAAGTCTGTCCATCTTTTAACAAGACTTTATCTTCCTTAAAAGTTCCAACTCTCAGCTTTGGCCCCTGCAAATCCGCCAATATAGAAATAAAACGGCCTTTTTCTTTTTCCAGCTGGCGGATTATCTTCACTCTCGCCTTATGTTCGGCGTGAGTTCCATGACTAAAATTGATTCTAAAAGCATCTGCGCCGGCATCAATTAACTTTTCAATTTGTTCTCTGGTGGCGGAAGAAGGGCCAATTGTGGCCAAAATCTTAGTATGAGTATCTGTAGGCATAAAATTTCTCCTTATCAATAAGCTAGCTCAAATGTATATCAAAATAGGTTAACAAGCTGTTATTTTTAATACCAAGATTTGCAAAAATTATTACTTGTCAAAAGGTTTCAAATTTGTTAGCTTTTCAGACAATATAGTTACCAACCAAGGAGATTGAAATGTCTGAAGAAAACAAAAATGAAGTTGGCGGAATTGCCGTTGATCGTTTACGTTCGTTGATTGAGAGAATTGAGCATTTGGAAGAAGAAAAAGCCGCCATTGCCTCTGACATAAGAGACATTTTTGCCGAAGCCAAATCCGCAGGATTCGATGTCAAAATTATGCGTGCCGTACTCAAATTGCGTAAAATGAACGCCGCCGACCGTGACGAACAGGAATTTTTGTTAGAGACTTATCGCAAAGCGTTAGATATCTAATTTTAAGCCGCTCTCTTACGAGCGGCTTTTATTTTACAATTTCAGCACCACTCCGGCTATTGC
The DNA here is from genome assembly GCA_934248075.1 of uncultured Alphaproteobacteria bacterium. Taxonomy (GTDB): domain Bacteria; phylum Pseudomonadota; class Alphaproteobacteria; order RF32; family CAG-239; genus CAZU01. Next base: position 33,248 of record CAKQKH010000003.1, read on the forward strand.
AGAAACACACAAGTAAAATATCGGACTCTTTTTTCCCCAGTGTATGGCCGCCAACAAAACAACAAAAACTATCCCCTCCGCAATATCGGTCAGTGATAATCTGGCAATTTGCAATCCGGCAAACAAAATCAAAGCCAGCACCGCCGGCCTTATTCCTGTCAAAACAGCTTGCACCCGACTGTTGCACTGATATTTATCCATAAGTTTTGCCACCATAATAATCACCATTACCGATGGCGCCACCAAACCTGCCGTAGCGACTATCGCTCCCAAGATACCTGAAGCACTAAAACCGGCATAGGTTGCCATATTTACTCCCAATGGACCGGGAGTCGATTCGGCAATAGCAATCATATCTGCCAGTTCTTTAGTCGTAAACCAGCCATGATTTGCCGCCAAATCAAACAAAAACGGAACCGTAACCAATCCGCCGCCAATCGCAAACAGACCTATCTTAAAAAACTCATAAAACAACTGCAAATAAATCATTTTTTCGGCCTCCGCACTTCTTCGCACACCAAAGCCGCTATCATCGCCAACACCACAATCCACACCGCCGCAAGATTAAATCCCACCAGCAAAACCAATGCCCCGATGAAAATCGCCATGCTCTGATAACCTTTTACATTCTTTTTCCACAATCCATAAACAATATCGGCAATCAGAGCCACCACGCAGACACGGATTCCCGCGAAAGCATAAGCAACATAACGTTCATGCATAAATTGTTTCAAAACCGCGGCAATCAGAGTGATAATAATTAATGACGGCAACACCATTCCCAGAGTCGAAAAGATAGCTCCCCACACGCCTTTTTGCTTGTAACCGATAAATGTCGCCACATTCACCGCAATCACCCCCGGAGTGCATTGCCCAATTGAATATAAATCAAGCAATTCCTCTTCCGTCAAATAGCGGTTCTTGTTTACCACCTCGCTTTGCAGCAACGGCAACATGGCGTATCCGCCGCCAAAGGTGAACAACCCCACCTTAAAAAACAATCCGGTCAATCTCAATAATTCATGCATATTTTTTATTTCCGTCTGTTAAATTCGATACTGATGATTATATAAAATTTAGTTTTATATATGGTTAATGACGAGGTCAGAGATGATTATTGCCGCACTTAAAGAACGCACTCCAGGAGAGACACGCGTCGCCATAACTCCTGAAATTGCTCAAAAATATTTAATTTTAGGACAAAAGGTCATAATTGAACAAAATGCCGGACTTGCCGCCGGTTTTCACGATAATGAATACCGCAAATCCGGCGCCATCATTGCCAAAACAGCGGCAGAGATACTCCAACATGCCGATTTGCTTCCCAAAATCTGGTCTCCATTACCGGCAGAAACCAAGCTTTTCAAGTTTAATCAAATTGTTGTAGCTAACTTTCAGTCATTTTACGCCGACAAACAAATTGATAAATTTGCGCAAACCGGAGCTACGGGTTTTGCCTTAGAGCGCTTGCCGCGAATCTCAAAAACGCAAAGCATGGATATCTTATCTTCCCAAAGTAATCTGGCCGGATATCGAGCCGTCATAGAAGCTTTTGCCTTATTGTCAAAATCCGCACCATTGCTAATAACTGCCGCCGGAACAGTTGCTCCGGCCAAAGTTTTAGTTTTGGGAGCAGGAGTTGCCGGATTGCAGGCCATTGCCACGGCCAAACGGCTGGGCGCCATAGTTTATGCATCGGATTCCCGCCCCGCCGCTCAAGAACAAGTCGAATCTTTGGGCGGCAGATTCATCGCCGTAACTCCCGATACCGGCATTGAAGATCGCAATGGTTATTCCAAAACCGCTTCCTCCGGATATTTGCGCCGGCAAAAAGCAGCCATCACCGCCATTTTACCGCAAACAGACATCATCATAACCACCGCGCAAATTCCAGGCAAACCGGCGCCAAAATTAATTGACTCCGCCATGCTAAACAAATTGCCGTTTCATTCGGTAATAATTGATATGGCAATTTCAGCCGGAGGCAATGTGGCCGGCAGCAAAGAAGGCGTTACCGGCACCAAAAAAGGCGTTAGAATCTACGGCAACAGCAATTTTGCCGCCAAATTACCTTTTTCAGCCAGCAATTTATTTGCCCAAAACATTTATAATTTTTTGGTTTCTCAATACAATCCGTCACAACAAACATTCGACTTTAACTTCTCTGATGACATCATTAAACAAGTATGCGTCGTCAAAGCCGGAATTAACCAACTACACAAGGAACACAAATAATGGAAATATGGATGCTCTTAACAATTTTAGTTTTGGCCTGTTTTGTCGGATATTTTGTGGTTTGGGGCGTAACTCCCGCTTTACACTCGCCATTAATGAGCGTATCCAACGCAATTTCCGGCATTATAATTGTTGGCTCCATAATCGCCGCTAACAGCGCCTCCCACATTTCTCAAAATTTAGGATTAATCGCTATATTCCTTGCCGCAATCAACATATTCGGCGGATTCGCGGTTTCTCTGCGTATGTTGTCAATGTTCAAAACAAAAGGCAAAAACTAATGTCATGGATTGCTTTATCATATCTGCTTTCAAGCATTCTCCTAATTTTATCAATTCGCGGTCTGGCCTCCCCACGAACTGCTCGCCGCGGATGTTTGTTAGGCTTTTTGGGTATGTTGCTGGCCATTGCGACCACTTTAACCATTCCCTCCGTTCAACATCGAGCATTGCCTATTCTAATCATGTTGGTTGGCAGCGGAATTGGCGTTTACAGCGCCGTAAAAGTCAAAATGACTTCTTTGCCGCAAATGATTGCCGCTTTTAACGGTCTTGGCGGATTAGCCGCGGTATTGATTGCAATTGCCGAAATCATCGGCGGATCTTCTGCCTATTTTGATAATACTCTGGGTCTAATAATCGGATCATTGGCTTTTTCCGGATCGCTGATTGCCTTTGCTAAATTACAAGGCCTAATTTCTCCCTTACCCATAACTTTTCCGTGGTTGCATTTAGTTGTTTTAATTTTAGCCTTAATAGTTTTGGGCTTATGCGGCAGTTTTATCATCAGCGGCAATCAACTTATTTTCTTATGTTTGTCTGCAGTTGTAATAATTCTCGGCATAATACTGGTACTCCCCATCGGCGGAGCCGATATGCCGATAGTAATTTCCATTCTTAATTCATACTCCGGCTGGGCAGCGGTTGGCATTGGTTTTTCTCTCAGCAATATTCTGCTTATAATTGTCGGCGCTCTTGTTGGCGCCAGCGGCGCCATATTATCATACATCATGGTAAAATCCATGAACCGTTCTTTGGCGGCAGTAATATTTGGCGGTTTCAAGCGCAATCATCGCCAAACGCAAACATTGCCTTTATCAGAAAAAAATGCCCAAACCGGCAGTCCGGAAGATGCCGCTTTTATTATGGAAAACGCTGGCAAAATCATTATTGTTCCCGGCTATGGCATGGCCGTTGCCCAAGCTCAAAACATTCTAAAAGAAATGGCAATGGATTTACGCAACTTATATCATGTCAAAGTTTTATTTGCCATTCATCCGGTTGCCGGCCGCATGCCCGGACACATGAATGTGCTTTTGGCAGAAGCAAATGTTCCCTATGAAGACGTCATCGGTCTGGAGGAAGGCAATCACGAATTAGCCACCGCCGATGTTGCTTACATCATCGGAGCCAATGATATCACCAATCCTCTGGCTCAAACCGATCCGGCCTCCCCCATTTACGGCATGCCGGTTTTAGATGTTGGATTGGCCAAAACTGTATTTTTTGTAAAACGTTCATTAGGGCACGGCTATTCCGGAGTAGAAAACCCATTGTTTTTTGCCGACAATACTGTTATGCTTTATGGCGATGCTAAAAAAATCACCGAAGAAATTGTTAACACTCTGGAACGTGACAAATGACTGCTTGTAACTACCAATCGCCTTTCGGCTCAATCATTATTCAAGAAAACAACGGAGCTTTAAGCACAGTCAAATTTGGACATTGCCAACAACAAGACACATCTCCGTTGCTGACAGAAACCATGCGCCAACTTGATGAATATTTTGCCGGACAGCGAAAAAATTTCAATTTGCCGCTCAGCATTAACGGCACTGCTTTTCAACAAAAAGTCTGGCATGCCTTGCAGCAAATCCCTTACGGACAAACTGTTTCGTACAAAGATATTGCGGTAGCCATCGGTAATCCTAAAGCCTGCCGCGCAGTCGGTATGGCCAATCACAACAATCAAATTTGCATCATCATTCCCTGCCATCGGGTCATCGGCAGTAACGGCAGTCTCACCGGCTATGCAGAAGGAATAAACATCAAGCAGCAGTTGCTTGACTTGGAAAAGCAATACCGCTGAGTTCAGAACCTGCCGTTTATAAAACTTTTTTGACAACTCGAGCCAATACGCCTTGTGTCTTGGCTATAATCACACCATAATTAGTAATCGACACACCGCGGCGCACACATTCATTCAAACGGTGCAACATCTCTGCTCTGTTGAGCATGCATGCTCCGCAATGAATCACCAGCTTATATTGCTCCAAATTTTCTGGAAAATCACTGCCTTGGCAAAAATCAAACTGTAAATCTTTACCGCTGTATTTTTTCAACCAATTAGGAATTTTCACTTTTCCGATATCATCGGCAAGCGCATGATGAGAGCAAGCCTCGGCAATCAAAATCTTATCTCCGTCTTGCAGAGCGTCAACCACTTGCGCCCCTTCATACATAATTTTCAAATCACCTTTGTTGCGGGCAAATAAAATTGAAAACGTTGTCAACGGCACATCTTGCGGAACAATCTCCGCCACTTTCAGCACCACCTGAGAATCCGTAATCACCAAAGCCGGCTTGCGTTTCAATTCTGCCAAAATCTCTGCCAATTCGCTTTCCTTAACAACAATTGCCTTAGCCCCGCGGTCCAGCGCTTCACGCAGCACCTGTACTTGAGGCAAAATCAACCGTCCCTTGGGCGCAGACAAATCAATCGGTACCACCAACAAAACAATTTCCCGTGGTGCAAACAAATCTCCGGCCAGCAACGGATCTTTTTGCAAATCCTCCGGTACAACAGAAATAATCAACTTCTTCAGCTCGTCGATATTAACATTATTTTTAGCCGAAACTTCCGCAAAACCAATCCCCTGAGCTTGCAGCCACTGCTTATCACTGAGCTTTGGCGTTACCGTGTCAACCTGATTCAGCGCCGCCACTACTGGAATTTTCTGGTCAACCAGCTCGGCCAATATCTTTTTATCCATATCTTGCAAGCCATCAGCGCCGACAACCATAACCGCCAAATCAGCGCGGCAAAGCGCCTTGCGAGTAGCTTTCATGCGCTGTTCACCAAGCGCGCCCTCGTCATCAAGTCCCGCCGTATCAAAAAATGTTACTGGCCCCAGCGGCAAAAGTTCATAAGGTTTAGCCACCGCGTCAGTAGTTGTGCCGGCATATTCGGAAACGATCGCCACCTCTTGTCCGCACAGCGCATTAATCAGTGATGATTTTCCGGCGTTACGCCGACCGACAATACAAATATTCACTCTCATGGCTCTTGGCGTAGCCGCTGCTTTTTCATTCATTTTTTGCCCTCTAAATTATTTTTTGCGCAAACTTAATTATTATAATTGCGCAGCATCAAATTTGAATCAAGTCATAATCAACAAAGCTCACCATAAAACTTAAGCTTTTTATGAATAATTAACATTTTTCGGTTATTTTAATTCTGATTTAAACTGTGGGAAAAAACAAATGCATTCAATACACACGCTGATTGTAGATCTAACACTTATCACCATTTATGCGGCGATAACCACGCTGATTTTCAAAAAACTCAAGCAGCCCACCGTATTGGGATACATCTTGGCCGGAATTTTAGCCGGACCGTTTCTCAACTTTGTTCCCACAGTCAGCGACAAAGAAAACCTAACTCTTTGGGCCGATATCGGTGTAATTTTCCTCCTTTTCAGCTTAGGCTTAGAATTTAGCTTCAACAAGATGATAAACGTTGGCAAATCGGCCATGATCACCGCCATGGCCAACATTTTATTTATGTTGTTTTTAGGATACAACGTCGGCCTGTTGCTTGGCTGGTCTGTAATTGATAGTTTCTTTCTCGGCAGCATGATTTCAATGTCCTCAACCACCATTATCATCAAAGCGTTTGACGATCTTAACGTCAAACGTCAGAATTTCACCAGTCTGGTGTTCGGCGTTTTGGTTGTTGAAGATATTGTCGGAATTTTGTTGTTAGTATTACTGCCCACCATTGCTTTGGGCAACAACATTGATAGCCAAGAACTCCTAGTCAGCACCCTAAAACTTATTTTCTTTCTGGTTTTATGCTTTATTTTTGGCATTTATCTGGTGCCGACCTTGCTCAAAAAAATCACTCCGATTCTCAATGATGAACTTCTTTTACTCATCACCATCAGCTTGTGTTTTGGCATGGTTTTACTCGCCACCTACTCCGGCTATTCGTCTGCCTTAGGCGCTTTCATTATGGGTTCCATTTTAGCCGAAACCGAAATTATCCCTCGGATAGAAAACATTCTCAAACCGCTTAAAGATTTTTTCGGCGCCGTATTTTTTGTTTCTGTCGGTATGCTGGTTGATCCGGCCATGTTCATCACCTATGCTTGGCCGATATTTGTTATCACGCTGATTGTCATTATCGGCAAAATATCTTTTTCATGCTTTGGTTTTCTGTTTTCAGGACAAGGCCTCAAAACCGCCATTCTCGGTGGCTTTTCACTCGCTCAAGTTGGTGAATTTGCCTTTATTATTGCCGCTTTAGGCATGAGCATTGGTGTTTTGGACGCCAAAGTTTATCCAATTATCGTCGCCGTTTCGGTCATCACCACATTTCTCACCCCGATGATGATAAAAGCCGCCGATCCTTTTTACAAAAAAATCACCAAATTACTGCCCGAAAAACTTGACAGATACTTGGAGCGCACCACCGCCCTAGCCAACGAAACCAGAATGGAAGAGCGCCGCTGGAAGCTGTTATTTAAGAACTATTCTCTTCGTTTAGTACTGTTTTCAATGATTTTGTCGGCCATTTTAGGGTTATCGATACTATTTCTAAAACCTTTTATCAACACCATGTTACCCAATTTGCCGGCGCGCATTACCACCACCTTAATCACGCTGGCAGTCATGTCGCCTTTCCTAAAAGCGCTCATAGGCTGGGAGACCATTTTACCAATCTTTGTCAAGGAAAAGGTCGCCAATATTTTATGCAAAATCAGCCGCCGCAACAGTGAGGAGACTAAACAGTCTGTCAGCAAAACTTTTGAGGACAGCTTTGGTATCTGCTCGGTAGAAGGCGAAACTGAAAATGCCCGCAACTTTTTTGTTTCCAACCACAAAACCGCAGCCTTATATTATAAACTTTGGACGGCCAAAAAGATTAACCGCTTGCCGCTGATAATGTTGACCAGTTTCCGTTTACTGGTGGTCTTATTCTTCATTGTCACGGTTGTGCACCAACTTTTAACTGAGAATCCCAAAGTTACTTTATTGATGGCTTTTGCATCTATTTTGGTATTATCGCAATCTCGCTGGCTGTTCCAACAATATGTTAAAATTGAATCTCAATTTTTAACTAACCTCAACGGCAACCACTCGAATGTCGAGACTGCTGTTTCCGATAAAAAAGACGAAAAGAAAGCGGAAACCAAAGAAGATAAAAAAGAAATTACTGCTGACAATAAAAAAGAATAATTTCTTCTTCGGAGATTTAAATCCACTCATCAGTTACAAAAAGCCCGCCACAAAGGCGTAATCAATCTCTCCTTGATTAAAATATTTAAACAAAATGCTTGGCATTTTGTGGAGGGATTGACTCGGCGCTGCGCTTGAGTTGCTCCTGCGGCACTGGCTTTGCCACCGGCACGCTCTCGCCTGCCTGTGCCTTGTAGTGACCCCCCTTCTTCGGAGATTTAAATCCACTCATCAGTTACAAAAAGCCCGCCACAAAGGCGGGCTTTTTGTAACTGGCGGATGAGGAGGGATTTGAACCCCCGATACGAGTTACCCCGTATTCACGATTTCGAGTCGCGCGCATTCAGCCTCTCTGCCACTCATCCATATGATTTTCATTTCACACGCATTTCTTATTAAATGTTTTTTCATCACATTGCAAGCATATTTTTATCAGCGCGCGTTTTCCGGATAATAACGCATATACTCTTTGTCAGCAATCGGTCGAATAAAGAATCCCACGGCATTCAGCTCTTTTTGCTGTTCACGAGAATAAATCCTCTCCAATCTGAGTATAATTTCTTCTTTATTATCATATCCCAACGCTTGCGGTGTCAGCGCATCGATCAAATCGCTAAAATTATCAAAAATCGCAATTCCCGTAACTTCGCAGTTAAGTGTTTCGCCGGTCACCTCATTGTGCATTTCCAACACATCGTGCAACTTTACCTGCTGAGCCTTTTTATCCAGCAGATGCACACCTATTTTACGGCTTCCGTTTTTAATTTTGTTAAACGAAAATTCATGAACAATCATCGGATATTTCATAACGCGTCCCCTAATTTTCGAACGCATTATAACTTATCCGTATGCAAAAGTCTATAATTTCTCAGCTAACAACAGTGCCGCGCCGAGCATTCCGGCATTATTCTCAAATTTTGCCTGTCGCAAAGCGAACGGCTGGGTCAAAATTTCCTTATTAGCTTGTTCATTGAGCTTTTCATATTCCACAAATTGCGCCATAGATCCAGACAACACAATCACTTCCGGATCAAACAAATTTCCCATCATCACCAACGTATTTTCCAAATAACTTTCCCAGTGATCAAACGCCGCCTGCGCTTTCTGGTTTCCGTCTTTAACTCCGCGGATAACATCATAGCTGGTTGAATCAGGCGTCATATAGATTTTGGCATCGGTTGTAAGCGCATTGCCCGAAACAAAGGTCTCCAAGCAATCATAAAGCCCGCAACCGCATTTCCGTTCGTTTCCCCAACCCAAACGCACATGCATTTCGCCGGCGGAACCGGATTTCCCTTTAAGCAGACGCCCATTAACTATTATTCCGGCGCCGACACCAGTTCCCAGAGTTAAGATCACTGCGTCTTTTGTTCCTTTGGCCGCTCCGAGCCGAAATTCCGCCCATGCCGCTGCGTTGGCGTCATTTTCCAGCAAAATCGGCTTATCCGTCAAAGACAAAAAATCAAGTTTATCATAACCTGATGGCAAATTTCCGGTACGCCCGATAATCCGATTATTTTCATTATTAACCGGACCGGCGGTGGCAATGGCCACTCCGTCAATTTCATCTTCAGAGCCTTTAATCACAGTTTTCAATAATTCATATATACCGACAGAAGTCTTTGGAGTTGTAACTTTTATCACTTCGTTAGTAAACTCACCATCACTGTTGATAATTGCATAGGCAATTTTAGTGCCGCCGATATCAAAAGCCAAAACTTTTTTCATAATTCACCTCTGCCATAGATATAATTTCAATTTAAGCTTATCATATAGCACATTTACTAAAAAAGTTTGAACTCCCAAAATTATAAATTCATAACGCTCAAACTTTATAATCATAATAAGCAAAGACAGGGCTATTACCATGCTCATCTTATCAGTTTTTCAGATAAATCTTTATTCCGCACAGCCAAATAATTTTATGTTGTTTATTGGTTGAATTTTTGACCGAAAATATCTTTTGCCACCAGGCTGTCTCTTCGCCTTGATTATTCACAATTCGGTTTAATTTTAAATAATCCTTAAATCGACGCAACTCTTTATCTGCATATTTTTGCTTAAGATAAGAGCGGTAATTTTGCAGATATTGCAAATTCTCGCGCTTCTGCTTTGCCGCCAGCAATCCATACCGATACAAAAGATTAGACAACACTTTTATATCTATAATTATTTTCTTATCATCAGCCAGATTCTTATAAAAATCCGCATTATCTAAATATCCCCTAACTTTCAGTTCTTGCGACAAACTATATTGCGAATTTGTAGTAGAACACTCGCGATTAATGCGATAATTATAAAAACATCTATCCCAAAAGCTAAATTTCGGCTTACATAAAAACGCCTCAGCCATAAATATTCCGTCTTCTCCAACCGGCACTCCTTTGGCAAATTTAAGCTTGTGTTTCTTTATAAAATCCGTAAGAAAAATTTTGTTAGTGCAACAATTTCCCAATTTATATACCTGATAACAAAAATCATTTGCCTGAGACGGCTGATACCTAAATTTTTTACTGGCGCTACTGCCGTCTTCATAAACACAAATATTGCCATACATCAAGATATCCGCGTGTGTGGCCTCCGCTTGCCAAACCAACTCCGCCAAAGCGTTTTCTTGCAGCCAATCATCACCGTCAACAAACATCAAAAACTTTCCCTGAGCCGCATCAATTCCCGCGTTTCTGGCCGCCGACACCCCCTGATTAACCTGATGAACCGGCTTAAAACGCGAATCTTTCTGGGCATATGCGTCAATAATCTGTCCGCACTTATCCGGACTGCCGTCATCCACACAAATTGCCTCCCAATCAATCAGTGTTTGCGCTCGTACGGAATCCAAACATCTACTTAGATATTCTTCAACTTTATAACAAGGAATAACTATTGACACTTTAAGCATTACAATTTCCGCAATTATTCATAAACTATGGTCATGCACACTTCAAATTTTTACATCATTAAATCTGAGTTTACAACCTTAAAGTTAGGAAACAGGCCTTTTTAACAAATACCGCGGCCGGCGCATACCCAAGCTTTGTTTTTTGTTTTAACATATTTTTATTTTTTCATTATCATTAAAATTTTTGCTAAATTTATAAGGACTATCAATATGTACTATGCTTATATTCGGGTTAGCACCGACCACCAAAATCTTCAAAATCAGCAACATGAGATACTTGCATATACCTGCGCTCGTGGCATTCAAATTGACAAATGGATATCCGAGGTCATATCATCGCGCAAATCCCTCTCAGACCGCAAACTCGGAAAACTTCTGACAACCCTAAAAAAAGGAGATGTTTTAATCGCCACAGAGATCTCGCGTCTTGGCCGCAACTTGTTGGAAGTCATGGGAATATTGCAAAAATGTCTGGAAAAAGACTGCCAAATTTGGACACTGAAAGAAAACTATCGCCTCGGCGCAGATATCCAAAGCAAAGTTTTAGCCTTTGCTTTTTCTTTAGCCAGCGAAATTGAGCGCCGCATGATTTCCGAGCGCACCAAACTCTGCCTAAAGCGTCTCAAAGATGAGGGATTGCATCTTGGGCGTCCGTTTGGATCCACTTACAAAAAATTAGAAAAACATCATCGCCAAATTGTTCAGATGCTAAACGCGGGATTTTCTAAAGCCGAGATCGCCCGCCTTATGGGCTGCACCTGGCAAACCTTGCAACGATATATAAAAAATCAAATTTTATCTTAATGAATTTAAATATAAAAAAAGCTTCCGCAATGGAGGCTTAAAATTGGAGTGGGTAAAAAAATATTGACAAAATTTCAAAAAAGTGACATAAATAAGCATAAGGAATTATAATTATTATAACTATTAATAAAGAACAAAAATGGACAAATTTACACTATTTATTTTAGCTCAGTTACCGATTTTGATAGCATTTGCTACAATATGCGGACTGGTATGTGTTATTTTTACTTTGGCTAACAACAGGTTTGACGACAAGGACTACGCAGCCAAAAAAGAGTTAACTATCTATGCCGTCGTATTCGTTATAGTTACGTTTGTAATTATAATGTGGTGGCACCTTTCAGTCCACACCATGTATGATGTATGCTTGACGTTGTTGTTTATAACAACAACACCGGCAGCGATGTGGACGAGTTACCGCCTGTGGCATTCCGAGGAACACCGGAGCCGGAGGAAACAGATGGTATATGTCATATGTGACATAATAGCCATCATAATAATGGTGGCTATAGAAACTACAATAACCATCGTACTCTGGTAGTGTCACTATCAGAACACCAACTAAAAAAGCTTCCGTAAAGGGAGCTTTTTTTGTTTTAATCAAAGCGAGCGAAGGGATTACTCTGCCCCCAACTTTGACGATGAACCAAACTTTGACGATAAGCCCGATGAACCCTAACATTTGAATACAAAAAAAGCCTTGCAAAAACAAGGCTTAAAATTGGAGCGGGCGAAGGGATTACTCTGCGCTCTGCTTGAGTTGCACTGGCGCTCATCAGCCCAATGGCTGACCGCGATACCCCCGTATCGCTTTCGCTGGTAGTCGGACCCTCTCTTCGGGTCCGAATCTTTACCAACATTTAAATACAAATAAAGCCCCCACAAGGGGGCTTTATCTGTATTGGAGCGGGCGAAGGGATTCGGACCCTCGACATCAACCTTGGCAAGGTTGCGCTCTACCCCTGAGCTACGCCCGCATCGGTAGAACGAGATACTTAATAGCATATCTTAAAAAAATTGCAAGAGCTATTTTTATTTTTTTGCAAAAAATTTATGCATTAATCACAATTTCTTCAAAATCAGGTTCATCGATTACCAAAGAGGTCCAAGAAAAAGCCATCGCCAAAGCCACCACAGCTATCACCCGCAAACCGACAATAACCATTCGGTTACCAGAAAAAGGTAAACCGGTCGCGCTTTTACCAATAAACAACAGCTCTAACAGCACCCAAACAGCCACAAATAACAACGGAACGTACAAAAACCACGGCGCTACCAATGTCAGACAAAGCTGTGATAACCCGCGCCCCCAATATCCGGCATAAAAATTATGCAAACCAAGCGTGCCGACAAAAAAAGCCAACAAAACGTATATTATACCATTCTTAACATTTGCCCGTTCGTCTTTGCGTAAGATTCTCGCCGCCAGCTGTTTTTTTCGAGCAACCACTTCCGTCTCCGTCAATTCTCCGCTATTCTGCATTTTCTGCAATTTTTCCGCATCTAACATTTTCCCTCCCCTAAAAATATTGATTCAATATATAAGCCTTTTTGCGCATATTCCAACAAAAAAAGAGATTCAAACTGAATCTCTTTTTTCTACTGGCTCAATCTCGAGAGAGGTTGGACAGCGGAATTTATAGAGTGATTTGAAAGGCGGCGACACCGGAGTTTACAAGATAGTAAATGAGAATGTCGCTGACCTGCACAAATTGCTCTAGAAAACCGCTAGGCAACCTCGACTAGCCTAGATTAGAAGCCCATCCCTCCTGGCATTCCGGCTCCGGCCGCTCCGCCAGCTCCGCAACTGCACTCTTTCTGAGGAGCCTCGGTAACCATTGCTTCAGTGGTAATCAACAAACCACCGACAGAGGCAGCGTCCTGCAATGCAGTACGAACAACCTTGGTCGGGTCAATAATGCCGGCCTTAACCATATCGGTGTATTCGCCGCTCTGAGCATTGTAACCATAGTTTGGATCGTTGTTTTCCAAAACTTTGCCGGCAACAACCGCGCCATCAACACCTGCATTTTCTGCAATCTGACGGATTGGAGCCTGACAAGCCTTACGAATAATTTCAACGCCAACTTTCTGATCCTGATCAGCCGGACTCAGCTTATCCAAAACTCTGGAGGCATAGAGCAGTGCGCAACCACCACCGGCAACCACGCCCTCTTTAACCGCGGCACGAGTTGCATTCAAAGCATCGTCAATGCGGTCTTTCTTCTCCTTAACCTCAACTTCAGAAGCACCGCCAACGCGCAATACCGCAACACCGCCGGACAATTTAGCCAACCGTTCCTGCAGTTTTTCACGATCATAGTCAGAAGATGTCTCCTCAATCTGCTTACGAATTTGAGCGGCGCGAGCTTCAATCAAGTCTTTCTCGCCATCGCCATCAATAATTGTGGTTTCATCTTTAGTGATAGTAACTCTCTTAGCGCTACCCAACATATCCAAAGTAACGTTTTCCAACTTCATACCCAGTTCTTCAGACACAACCTGACCACCTGTCAAAATGGCGATATCCTCCAACATTGCCTTGCGGCGATCACCAAATCCGGGAGCCTTAACCGCGCAAACTTTCAGGCCGCCGCGCAAACGGTTAACAACCAAAGTAGCCAACGCTTCGCCCTCGATATCCTCGGCCACAATCAACAAAGCTCTACCTGACTGAACAATATTTTCCAGTACCGGAATCAGCGGTTGCAATGTAGAAACTTTTTGATCATAGAGCAAAATATATGGCGATTCATATTCGCAGGTCATCTTCTCAGCATTGGTAATAAAGTAAGGAGACAGATAACCGCGGTCGAACTGCATACCCTCAACCACGTCAAGCTCAGTTTCCAAACCTTTGGCGTCCTCAACCGTAATAACGCCTTCATTGCCGACTTTTTCCATAGCTCTGGCCAAATATTCACCTATAGAGCGGTCGCCATTAGCCGATATTGTTCCCACCTGAGCAATTTCTTCAGAAGTTTTGATAGCAACCGAACGAGATTTAATATCTTCAATCACAGCCTCAACCGCCATATCAATACCGCGTTTCAAGTCCATCGGATTCATGCCTGCAGCCACGGCTTTGCTGCCCTCGCGGATAATAGCTTCTGCCAAAACCGTTGCGGTTGTTGTACCATCGCCGGCTTTGTCAGCAGTTTTCTGGGCAACTTCCTTAACCAACTGAGCGCCCATATTCTCAAATTTATCGGCCAGCTCAACTTCTTTGGCAACAGAGACACCGTCTTTGGTAATTTTTGGAGCCCCATAAGACTTATCCAAAATCACATTTCGCCCTTTAGGCCCCAATGTTACCTTTACGGTTTTAGCCAGAGTCTCAACACCCTTAAGCATTTTAGCCCGTGCTTCGGAACCGAATTCAATATCTTTTACAGCCATAGTTTTTCCCTCTCTTATTCTTCAATAATGCCCAAAATTTCAGATTCTTTTACCAGCAAACGTTCTTCGCCGTTAACCTTAACCTCAGAACCCGACCATTTACCGAACAAAACTTTATCACCAACCTTAACCGTCATCGGAATCAATTTTCCGTCAGCGCCAATGGTTCCTGTTCCAACAGCCTCAACCAATCCTTCGCTCGGTTTTTCCTTAGCCGTGTCCGGAATAATAATGCCACCGGCAGTTTTAGTTGTTTCTTCCAAACGTTTAATCAAAACGCGATCTTGTAACGGTCTGATTTTCATTTTTTACACTCCAATACATTATAAAATAACTTTCTACCACTTACTTAGGTACTGGCTTTGTTGATGTCAAGCGTGCTTGCAACTTTTTATAAAAAAAGTGCCGGAACACAGCCGGCACCTAGTTTGCAAACAATCAGTTTATTTTTTAATTTCCATAATTTGCTTGATGGCGCTGACCACAAAACTTACCATAATCAAGCCGCCAAAAACTATCAAACTCAAGAAGTATAACCACGCATGCGGGAAAACCTCCATAACCGGACGAGCGATAGTAGATGCCCAACCGTCAAGCGTAACAACCTGAAATAGCGTAAACATAGACGAGCCAAGCGTTGAAAACGTAACAAAAACATCGCCAAACAAGCTTACGGCTATAATTGCAAAGACATAAGAAAAAATAGTTGATACCGCTATAAACGACACAAATGTCGGCAACAGCTCAATAAAGACCTCAACCAGATTGTGCATCTTTGAAAAATGATGCACATACTTAAACAGTCTAAACAACCGGAAAGTACGCAGAATGATAAAAGCGCTGGCTGACGGGATTGAAGACAGCAGTACAATCACTAAATCAAATATATTCCAGCCGGAAGCAAAAAATTTCTTACGCAAGGCATAGATTTTGAGAAACATTTCCACAATAAATATGCCCATAAACAATCTATCCAGCAAAAACAATATGTTGCTAAAATAGAAATTCATACTTTCAGAGGTCATCAGACCCAAGACCACCGCGTCAAGCAAAATCACCGTCATGATAAACATATCAAAGCTAAACCCAGTCACCAGTTTAGTTAAGCGACGCTGGTCATCATGATAATAGAGCTTATCGACGATTTTCTTTTTTACTACTGATTTAGATTTTTTAGCAAAAAAATTAAGATTCATGGCTTTATTTCCTCTGGACTAAACAAACCTATTGTAAACTAAAAAAACAGTAATGCAACAATTATCGCCGCAATTGACAAGGCTGGTCCCAATGCAGCCGATTTTTTGCGACAAACAAGCATATAGCCAAACATCAGGATAGAAGCCGCAGCAATAACATAGACCAAAGGCAACAATCCGATCCAAGCCCCGATTGCCGCCAAAAACTTAATATCTCCTCCGCCAAACGCGTCTTTGCTCTTGCGCAACATCAATACACTGGCCACTACCGGCAGCACATAACCAGCCGTCGCCCCCAAAGCGCTTTCAGCTCCGATAACCCAACCGGCGCCCAGAGTTGAAAAAGCAAAACCGCCGATTAGCAAGGGAATAGTTAAAATATCCGGCAATAAAAAAGTTCGCCAGTCAATTTCGGCAAGCAACAATATTGTCCACAAATAAAAAACGCACCACCCCTGATTAGCGGTTTCAAAATGCACTACAAAAATATAAGTCAACCCACTGGTCAACAAACCGCTCATCAACGAACGCCAATAATACGATTTTTGCAAATTGCGTTTTTTGGAACCCTGAACGCTCTTTACCGGCCTAATCAACTGCCACAGCGCATAAGCCGGTGTGGCAGGCATAAACTTGGCAAATCTTCGCGCCATATAAGGAATTAGCAAACCAAACGCAAATCCACCAAAAATATAGTACAGCATACTTGTTCTCCATTCGACCTGCCGCCATTATACTGATAAATAGATAAAATTTAATTAACCAAAGCCAAAGGTTTTTATTGTGGCAACACTTGCGCCATCTGCATCTGCACCATAACCATAACCACAGCCACAGCCACAGCCACAACCATAATCACGACCACAACCATAATCACGACCACAACTATAATCACAACCATAACCATAATCACGACCATAACCATAATCACGACCATAACCATAATCACGCCGCAGCCACAACCATTGCTCGCAACACAAAATATCCACAATCATTATCGTTTATCGATAGGCGATAATGTTGTGCATTAAAGCAAAATTGCCAAGTAATAATTGCACATAAAACAACTTCAATAATCGCACACTAAACAATTTCAATAATCGTACACTAATCAACTTCAATAATCGCACATAAAACAACTTTAACAAATAATAGTTGCGCACATTTTTTGCCCCCAACCCCATAAAAAAGCCCGCCATTATAGGCGGGCTTTGAGGTTCCGGCAAATTATATTGCCTTAAGGATATAGCTGCTCATCAGTTCATTAAAACGTGAAGCATCGCTGACCGTCTCTCCTTCCGCAATTTTGGCCTGATCCAAAACCAACTGAGCAATTTCTTCAACTTCTGCACGCTTGGCTTCGTCGGCCGTCATATCCGCAAGCTTGATAATCAGCGGGTGATACGGATTCAATTCCAAAACACGAGTGCTTGCAAAAGCAGTCTGTTGCTGGTGATTACGCATCAACCGTTCCAAATGCAGGCTCATCTGACCGTTTTCAACTGTCAAACTAGCCGGAGACTTCGTCAATTTTTCAGTAACAGCCACTTTGCCTACCTCAGCCTTAAACATTTCAGCCATCAGATCTGTCAGCTTTTTAAGACTTCCTTCATCAGCCTTTGTTTCATCACGTTTCCACCCCAAATCCGTTTCTGCTTGAGAGATGTGCTTAATCGCAAAGCCCTTATAGTTTGGCAAAACTTGCGGCCAAAACTCATCAATCGGATCTGTCAGCAACAGAACTTCTATATTTTTTTCCTTAAAGGCCTCAAGTTGCGGATTATTAGATAATATTTTTTCATCATCACCGGTAATATAATATATCGCCTTTTGTCCCTCGGCAACACGAGTGATATACTCGTCCAAAGTGGTCAGTTTGTCATCGCCTTTGGTGGAGGCAAAATAAGCCAATCCGGCAATTTCCTCGCGATTACCAAAGTCCTCATATATGCCTTCTTTCAGCGCTATACCAAAGCTCTTCCAGAACTTCATATAATCGTCATAATCCTTGGTCCGCTTTTTTAGCTCCTTAAGGATTCGCGAAACCACACCATGTTTAATCTTTTCAATTAGCGGCGAATGTTGCAACATTTCACGAGAAATATTAAGTTGCAAATCCGCAGAATCAACGACTCCTTTAACAAAACGCAGATAATTAGGCATCAATTCTTCAATTTTATCAGAGATAAAGACCTTGTTGACATACAGCTTTAAGCTGTTCTTATGGTCGGGCTGAAACAAATCATATGGAGCTTGCGACGGAATAAACAACAAACCGGTATATTCAATGTTTCCCTCGGCCTTAAAATGCAATGTCAGCCATGGATCATCAAAGTTGTGAGAAATATGATGATAAAATTCTTTATACTGATCAGCAGTAATTTCCGCTTTAGGCCGAGCCCATAGCGCCGAACCGGTATTTACGGTTTCTTCTCCGGCTTTGCCCAAATTCAACACAATTGAATAACCAATATGGTCAGAATAAGTGCGAATGATTTGCCGCAAATATATCGTATCAACATAGTCTTTGGCATCGGCTTTCAAAAATAGCTTGATATCCGTGCCATTGCAATCTCGTTTGGCCTCTGTAATTTCAAATCCGTCAATACCGTTTGAAATCCATTTCCAAGCCTGATCCTCGCCGGCCTTACGAGTAATAATTTCGACCTTGTCGGCAACCATAAACGCAGCATAAAAACCAACACCGAACTGACCGATAAGTTCCACTGCCGAACCATTTTCAGAAGCATTTTTTACAAAATCGGCTGTTCCTGATTTAGCAATAGTTCCCAAATGATTAATCAAATCTTCCTTATTCATGCCTATTCCGTTGTCGGATATAGTCAAAGTATCAGCCTTCTCATCTGGTGTAATTTTAATCTTCATTTGTCCGGATTCTTTGGCTATTCCAGGGGTTGTCAAAGCCAGATATTTCAGCTTATCACAAGCATCGGAAGCGTTAGAAATCAGCTCCCGCAAAAAAATTTGTTTTTCCGAATACAACGAATTAACCACAATGTTGAGCATTTTGCTCACATCGGCCTGAAATGACATTTTGTCAGACATCGCAAATCTCCCATTTTACTAATCTAAAGCCTATGTAGGGACTATTTTGAACTTTTGCAAGATTATGCTTGATTTATTTGAAAATTTGGCTAAAGTCGGAAATGAATTTTAATCTAAACAACTTGGAGTTAAACTTATGGTATCTGTTGTTAATGACTCTTGCGTAAAATGCAAATCTTGCGCTGACGTATGCCCTGTGGACGCTTTTCATGAAGGCGACACTCAACTGGTAGTTGATCCCGACACCTGCATTGATTGCGGCGTTTGCATTTCCGAATGCCCGCAAGAAGCCATTTGCCCTGACAGCGAAGCTGATGAAAAATGGATTCAGTTCAATGCTGAGAACGCTAAAATTTGGCCAAACGCCAACGAATAGTTTTCCACTATTTGCAGAATTTAAGAGCCGCGGCATTGTCTGCGGCTTTTTTTTGATTGCATAAAGACTATTTATCAGTTAGATTCGGGAAAATATACATAAGCAAGCTGGCGCAATGTACAAAAAATAACACATAAGGAGGTCGGCTTGCGACATGACGACTATTTAGGTACGGCTGTTTTTCTTTCATAAATAGCCGTGCTGGAAGCAAGACGGCCGACGCAGTGTACAAAAAATAGTTCATAAGGAGGTCGGCTTGCGACATGACGACTATTTAGGAAAGAAAAAAAACTATGAAAACAGAAACATATTATGATATTGTTGGTATTGGCAATGCCATTGTTGATGTTTTGGCAAAGGTCGGAGATGGTTTTCTCAAAGAACGCGAATTGCCTAAGGGCTGTATGACCCTTATGGACGCCCAGACTGCCGGCAAAATTTATGCAGATATTGTTCCAGAACGCGAGGTTCCGGGGGGGTCTGCGGCTAACACCGTGGCAGGAATAGCATCTTTAGGCGGCACTCCGGCTTTTATCGGCAAAATTCATGATGATGAGCTGGGGCAAGAATTCACTCGCGACATTGGCGCTGCCGGAGTAGATTTTTTCACGATTCCGTTGGAGGAAGGCCCGGTTACCGGACGCAGTGTTGTATTGGTAACCCCTGATGCCGAACGCTCGATGTTTACGTATTTGGGCGCTGCCACTCATTTAACTGAAGAAGATATTGACGAAGAAATAATTAGAGCCGGAAAAATAACGTATATTGAGGGTTATCTGTGGGATACTGAATGCTGCCAGGGCGCACTGACCAAAGCTTGTCAAATTGCGCATAAACATGGCCGCAAAATAGCCTTTACCCTATCTGACACCACCTGCATTTGCCGTAATCGCGAAGCTATTTTCGACTTTATTAAAGAATATGTTGACATTTTATTCGCTAACGAAGAAGAAATCAAAGCGCTTTTTGCTGAAATTGATTTTTATAAAAGTCTTGACTTGATAAAACCATACGTTGAAATTGCCGCTATCACTCGCGGACAAAAGGGATCTGTAGTTGTAAAAGGCCGCACAAAAACCTTTGTTGAAGCAGAAATTGTTGAAGACGTGGTAGATACCACCGGCGCTGGAGACTTATATGCCGCCGGTTTTCTTTATGGCTTAACCCAAGAGCGCAGCCTTGGCACCTGTGCAATGATCGGCTCCATCGCCGCGGCTGAAATCATCACTCACTATGGCGCCAGACCGGAAGTCTCGCTCCGCGGATTAGTGCGCAATAAATTGCTTTCTTATGGTATAAAAGCCTAAAAATACAATCCACAAAAAAAGGCATCTTGAAGATGCCTTTTTTTCAAAATCTACGATTCCCGCGGCGGCGAAAGACATCGGCAATAGCGTAAACTATCTTCGCCATAAGCCAGCCGCCAAATATGGGGTAGAATGCCCACCACCACGAAAAGTGTGCCCAAAGGATCACTCCGGCAGTAGCTAATAAACTCCACCCGATTGACAGATAGAGTATTTTTCTTTTTATCTGCCACAATCTTTCTGACCGTTTCCAGTCCAACTTACGATATGTATATATCGTTAATAAAAACAGTCCGAAAATATAGACCGTGACAATTATTATTGTTGCCATAATTTTATATTTAATAATTTCTAACTTGTTGTTTTGCCGCTAGAGTATGCTATTTTTATTCAAAAGTAAATCTTTTTTTGTCCAAAGCATAAAAAACTTCATTAAATTATTGAAATTTAATTTCAAAAGTGTATTGTAAGGCCAACTTTGAAATAATGAAAATTATTTTGCCGGCAAGCTATAAACTGTTTGCCGGAGCAGGTTTGCCTTCCGCGCGGAGTCGGCTTGCGACATGGTGACTATTTAGGTGCGGCTGTTTTTCTTTCATAAATAGCCGTGCTGGAAGCAAGACGGCCGACGCAGTGTACAAATAGAGGTACATAAGGAGGTCGGCTTGCGACATGACGACTATTTAGGAAAGAAAAAAATGATGAATATGAGAAATATTGCCATAATAGCTCACGTTGACCACGGCAAAACCACATTGGTTGACGGATTGTTAAAGCAGAGCGGCACTTTTAGAGACAACCAGAAGGTTGATACTTGCGTTATGGATAGCAATGACTTGGAGAGGGAGAGAGGAATTACGATTCTTTCCAAGTGTACGTCGGTTAATTGGCACGGAACCCACATTAACATTGTTGATACTCCGGGGCACGCTGATTTTGGCGGCGAAGTGGAACGTATATTGTCTATGGTTGACGGCGTGGTTTTGTTAGTCGATTCATCTGAAGGCCCGATGCCGCAAACCAAATTTGTATTGGGCAAAGCCCTCAAACTCGGTTTATGCCCAATTGTCGTTATCAACAAAGCTGACAAGGCTGATGCACGCTGCGATGAGGTTTTGAATGAAGTTTTTGATTTGTTTGTAAGTCTTGATGCCAACGACAAGCAGCTGGATTTTCCGGTGCTATATGCTTCTGGCCGCAATGGTTGGGCAGTTAAAGAGCTGGAAGACGAGAAAAAAGATTTGAGTCCGTTGTTTGAACTGATTCTCTCTTACGTTCCGGAACCAGCTTGCGAACCAAACAAACCTTTTTCCATGCTGGCAACCACATTGGAAGCCGATAAGTTCATCGGCCGTTTGATAACCGGCAAAATCCAGTCCGGCACTTTGCATGTTAATGACACTGTCAAAGTGCTAGATGGCACCAATAAAGAAATTGAACGTGTCCGCATCAGTAAGATTTTGGCATATCGCGGCCTCAATCGCGAATCATTGGAAGAGGCTCATGCCGGAGACATTATTGCGGTAGCCGGCGTTGTTAAAGGCACTGTGGCTGACACTCTTTGCGCGTTTGAAGTTTCTGAGGCCATTCATGCTCAGCCGATTGACCCTCCGACTTTGGCCATGACTTTTTCGATTAACGATTCGCCGTTGGCCGGTCGTGAAGGCGACAAAGTAACCTCGCGCATGATTTGGGATCGTCTCTGCAAAGAAGCCGAGGGTAACATTGCGCTCAAAATTTCCCGCACCGACACCACCGATTCGTTTGAGGTTGCCGGACGTGGAGAATTACAGTTAGGCGTCTTGATTGAAACCATGCGCCGCGAAGGATTTGAGCTTTCTATCTCTCGTCCGCGCGTGCTGATGAAAAAAGATGAAAACGGCAAACTTCTTGAACCGATTGAAGAAGTTGTGGTTGACGTTGATGAAGAATTTTCTGGTGCCGTAGTTGAAAAACTCGGCCAGCGCCGCGCCGAAATGATAGATATGATTCCGTCTCAAGTCGGCAACAAAGTTCGCTTGATTTTCAATGCGCCATCACGCGGACTGATTGGTTATCACTCTGAATTTTTGACAGACACCCGCGGCACTGGTGTCATGAACCGCCTGTTCAAGTGTTATGAACCCTACAAAGGTGAAATTGACAGCCGCCGCAATGGTGTTTTGATTTCATCAGAAACCGGCACTGCCATTGCTTATTCATTGTGGAAATTGCAAGATCGCGGCCCAATGTTTATTGATCCGGGTGTTCCGGTATATACCGGCATGATTATCGGCGAACATACCAAGCCCAATGATATTGAAGTTAACCCTTGCAAAGCCAAACAGCTTACCAACATCCGTGCCGCCGGCAAAGATGAAGCCATTGACTTGGTTCCGCCACGTAAAATGAGTCTGGAACAAGGCTTGTCTTATATTCAAGAAGACGAATTATTAGAGGTTACCCCCAAAACTTTGCGCCTGCGCAAACGGATTCTTGATCCGATCGCTCGCAAACGCCAAAAGCCTGGTGATTTCTAAAACCAACAAAGCCCCAAGCACACTGTTTGGGGCTTTAATTTTAATAACAAAAAAGCTCCGAAAATATCCGGAGCTTTCAAATTTGCCTATGGAGAAAACGGAAAAACCGATTAACGACCGCCGGAACTCCTATAACCACCGACCGTTGCAACCGACGGAACTTTTTTCTTAAATGGATTTAGTCGTCCGCACAGAGTTGAGATTCTTCCCTTCAAATCTTTAGACAAGCCGCCAACAACTTTGGCAAGAGCCACCGCGGCCTTACCCGAAACTGTCCGAGTATTTCCGCTCGCCAAATGCTTATTATAATCAGCATACATTTGTCTGGCAGACTTAATACCCTTATAAGTCTCCGGCATATGTTGCTGAATCATTCTGGAACCTTCGGCCAACTCCAAACCTTTGTCCGTAATTTTGCTGACAAAGGAATCAAGACCGTGAAACACGCCGCCCAGCCCCCTTGTTTTTTTAACCTCGCTCATCGTTTTTCTCCATAAATAAATAGCGTCATTTTGTCTATTATCGCAAGTTAATTGTGTTTTGTCAACCACAAAAGAGGTTCAAACCCGCAAAAATATAGGCAAAACTGCACATTTGCTGTTTTATTATTGCAAATAATAACCTATAATCTCTTAAAATCAACTTAATAAACCGACTAGGCCACAAAATATAATGAGTTTATTCAAATCAATCGCCACTTTTGGCAGCTTTACTTTACTTTCGCGCATCACCGGATTCTTCCGTGATATGGTATTGGCAAACTTTCTCGGTGCCGGTTTGATATCTGACGCATTTTTCGTTGCATTCAAGCTGCCCAATTTATTTCGTTCATTATTTGCCGAAGGCGCTTTTACCTCAGCTTTTGTTCCAATGCTTTCACAAAAGCTAGTAACCGATTCCAAGCAAGACGCGCTTGATTTTGCCGCAAAAGCAATTTCTGTTTTGGCATTTTTTCTTGCGCTGTTTGTTTTGATCATGGAGATTTTTATGCCTCTGGTTGTGCGCATTTTGGCCCCCGGTTTTATTGCCGACAGCGGCAAAATTGAGCTTGCCGTGCAACTATCGCGCATCACCTTTCCGTTTTTGCTATTTATTTCGATTGTATCTTTTCAATCAGGGATATTAAATTCTCTAGGCAAATTTGCCGCGCCTGCGGCCGCGCCGGTAATCCTCAATCTGATGATGATTGCTTCCGTGTTTATTTTTGTGCCGTTTGGCGCCACTCCGGCTCACGGCATTGCTGTCGGCGTAACTTTTGCCGGATTCGTTGAGATTCTGTGGTTGATGTTTTTTCTTCATCGCCAACAAGCGTATCTCAAACCAGACTACCACATTTGGCCTTTATTGCAAGACAACAGCATCCGCACACTATTCAAACGCATTGCCCCCGGAGTGCTCGGGGCCGGAGTTTACCAAATCAACATGGTTGTTGACACCATTTTAGTTTCACTGGTTGGCACCGGAGCAATCTCCTGGCTCTATTATGCCAATCGTTTGCAACAATTGCCTCTGGGCGTAGTTGGCGCCGCCATTGGCGTTGCGGTTTTGCCGATTCTCTCTCATCACCTTAAGTGCGGCGACAACGCCGAAGCTTGCAAAGTGCAGACCAAGGCCATTGAATATGGCGCTCTTTTGTCCATACCAGCCGCCGTTGCTCTGATAGTTTTGGCCGAACCGATAATCAACATTTTATTTCAGCACGGCAAATTCGGAACCTTGCAAACAACCATGACTGCCCGCGCCGTAATTGCCTATGCCATTGGTTTGCCAGCCTATGTGTTGGTTAAAGCCCTCGCGCCCAATTTTTTTGCCCGCGGCGACACCAAAACTCCGGTCAAATACAGTATCATTGTTTTACTCACCAACCTAAGTTTTTCAATTATACTAATGAAACCTTTCGGACATGTTGGTATTGCTTCTGCCACCACCATTGCGGCCTTTGTGTCATTATGGCAGTATTTGCGCGGACTAAAAAAACGCGATTTCTGGCATTTTTCCCGCAATTTAGCCATTGAGACCGCCAAAATTGCCGCCTGTTCATTAGTTATGGGCGCGGTCATCGGCTGCGGAAAATTTTTGCTTAATTGCCATTATGAAAATTGGCTTCACCTTTCCATTCTGCCCAAGCTTGGCTGGTTTGGCGCTTTGTGCATATTGGGGCTTGCAACTTTTATAATAACCGCTAAACTCAGTGGTGTGTTGGATATTAAAGAAATACTAAATATGTTCAGACGGAGATCGGCAAAATGTTAAAAGAGCAACTTTTGGAGCTATGGAAAAAACTTAGATTTCCTCGCAGACTAAAAGTTTTGTTGCGCCCATGGCCACGCATACGCCGCCTCATCAACACCTGGCCGCGATTAATTTTGCTTTTTGTACTGGCATTTGTCTTTTTATATTACCCTCTCGGCGCCCTGATCAGTGAAGACATTGACATCAACACCGACTATGAGATAGCCAAAGACGGCCACCGCTCAGCCACCATAGACACCATGACATTTCTGATTAAGCGCGAAGTTTACAACAAAAGCTGGACTCCGGCATTGCCGTTTATCTTTCCCGCATACATGCTTGACAATATGCCTGCGTTTCAGCTTGGCATAATGGAGCCGATAGGACACACCGCCAAGGTCTTGGCCGCCAAAATGGATAAAAGCATTGCCGAAGAGGGTAAATCGCCCCTACACTCTGCCGCTGAATTACTGCAATATCCCGGAACAATTTGGATGTTCTCCCCCGGCAACAAACTGATTCCGGCGCCGTCATCTAACAGCCAATACCGCCGCGCTCGCAAACAGCTGCAAAATTACAATCACATGTTGGCCGACGGGCAAGCAATATTTGAAGCCACGCCCCAAAATTTGCTCCATATTTTAAAAGCCGTCAAAGCAGATTTGCAAAAGACCAGCAATCGCTTAGAAAGTCATATTCGCGAAAACAGCTCATCTTGGCTTGATACCAAAGCAGACGATGTGTTTTATTATCAACAAGGTAAAATTTACGCCTACTTTTTATTGCTCAAAGCCTTAAGCTTTGACTTTAAGGACGCCATTTTGCAGAGCAACATATACCAACCCTGGACATCTCTGCTCAAATCTCTGGAAAACGCCGCGCACCTGTCGCCAACCATTGTTCGCAACGGCGAACTAGATAGCTTATTGGCGCCCAATCATTTGGCATCTCTTGGTTTTTACAGCCGCAAGGCCATAATTACTTTGCAAAAAATGCTTACCACTTTAGATGGAGTCAAATAATGCTCATAGAAACTCAGTCCACTCCCGATGCCAACGTCATCAATTTTTTTCCACCACAACCGATTCTAAAATCCGGTCAGGCCGAATTTGTTGACACCAAATCGCTACGTCGTTCTCCTCTAGCCGAGCATATTTTTGACATCGGCGGAATTGTCTCTTTATTTATCACCGCCGACATGATTTCCGTAACCAAAACACCTGATGCCTCATGGGATATTCTCAAGCCGCAAATTCTGGCAGAAATCATGGATCATTTAGCCACCGGAGAAGAAACCATATCTGCCCCAACAACCGATTCGGAAGACATTGTCGGCCAAATCAAAGGGTTGCTCAACGCCCGAATTCGCCCCGCGGTTAAGCAAGATGGCGGCGATATTGTTTTCTGCGATTATCGTGACGGAATTGTCTATGTTGAGATGCAGGGTTCATGCAAAGGCTGCCCCTACGCCATGCGCACTCTTAAAGACGGAGTGGAAAAGATTCTCAAAACTTATATCCCCGAAGTTCGAGAAGTCAGAAACATTGGCGCCGACGGAGAATAGCATGCGCTGGGCATTAGGCATAGTCTGTTGTTTTTTGTTTTTTGCCAAGTCGCTTTGCGCCGCTGAATTTATAGAGATTGACCATATCAAGGTTCAAGATCTTCAAGATATCTACGCTTTTTACAATTACAACGGTGAGAAAGGTTATCTTATGATTCCGTCTTACCACTATCCGCCGATTTTTCTTCGTCATTTTCCCGATGATTTTTCCTCAATCACCAATGAGGCGGAGCGCCACGCTCTATTTATTAAAATTCTTGCGCCTTTGGCTCTTAGGCTAAACAACGAAATTATCGCCGAGCGCCGAGAAATCATTGCTCTTGATCAAGCTTTCAAACAAAATCAGGAGCTTTCGCCTCAACAAGAACAGTGGCTTGAAGACAAAGCCGCTGAATATGATGTTTTCAGCCGCCTTAAGGGGCATCGCCGCTATACTTATTTGTTGGGAGAATTATTGCAAAAGGTTCACGTTATTCCGCCATCTGTATTAATCACCGCTGCGGCACTGGAAACAAATTGGGGAACATCGCGGATTATAAAAGAAGCCGATTCCTTGTATAAAACCTTAGAATGGCACACCGACAAGGGCCTAAAACCGATTGGCGAAACACAAGATGACAGTTACCGTATCAAAATTTATCCCAACATATACAACTCCATGCAAGAGTTCGCTCACAAACTCAACACTGCCTTGCCATACCAAGATTTCCGCGGTTTTCGCAATCAGATCTTGGAGCGCAAAACGCCGCTGTTAGGCTCCTCATTAGCTCCTTATTTGGTCTGGAATTCGCCGCTCAAGAACTACGCCGGACTTTTTGACTACACGCTTGCGTATTACGAACTCAATATAATTGACAAATCTGTCTTAGATAGTAAGATGATAAGCGTAGAGCTGCCTAAAAAACTAAAAGATAAGACATTGTAACAAAACTGTAATTAGCCCTGGATTGTTTTTTGTACTATCATAGAATTAGGACACAACCATTTATTTAAAGACACCGCCATGAACCGAGCGCCGTTAAATCGTCAAGATATTGAAAGACTATCCGCCACCCCTGGGGTAGAAGCCAAATCTATCGTTGCGCAAAAAGTCAGCGCCTATTATAACGGCAGCGTTGTAACCCCCAAGGGCATGAAACTGGCCGAAGACATTTTCCGGATTATGGTGCGTGATGTTGAGCTTAAAGTTCGTCAGGTTTTGGCCGAAAGCCTTAAACACTGTCACAATCTTCCTCACGACATTGTATCATCGGTAATTCAAGATTCTGACAGCGTCGCCGTGCCGTTTATCAAATATTATTCCAACCTCAGCAATGATGACCTTCTCAAGATTTTGAGCATCACCGGCATCAACAAGCAAAAAGCCGTTGCCGAGCGGCTGAATTTGCCGCATGAAATATCGCAATATATTGTTGACAAATGCCCCGAAGAAGTTGTCGGCGTGCTTATCTCTAATGACACCGCCAGCATTCACGAAAGCACTTTCAATACCATTGTTGAAAAATATCAGCAAAATGAAGATATCCAAAAACGTTTGGTCTATCGCTCTGAGCTTCCGACCTCGGTGATTGAAAAGATTGCCAACTCACTTTCTGAGGAGCTTAAAAAGCATCTGATACTGGCGCACAATCTGCCTGCCGATTTGGCCACCGACATCATTGAGGAGGTCAAAGAAAAAACCACCTTGCGCATTTCCGAAGATTACAGCTCAGACAAACAGATTGAAGAATTGGTTCATCAGTTATACACCTCCAACCGCCTGACTTCAGGTTTGGTAGTACGTTCCATTTGCATGGGTGACCTCAAATTTTTTGAATACGCCATTGTTTATTTGTCAGACACTCCCATTCTTGAGGTTCGCAAAATTTTGTTTAACACCTCGGCTGACTTTATGGTTCGCAATCTTTTGCGCAAGGCCTATATTCCCAAGTCTATGTTTCCGGCGGTGTTTTCGGCGCTCAAGGTAATCAAAGAAATTCGCTTTGACTGTCGCCAAAGCAACCGCAAAAATTTCGCCCACAAGGTCATCGAGCGTATTCTTTCTCTCACGCCCAACAATGAGGAATTGAGCGAGGAAGACATCAACTATCTTGTTTCCAAAATCAGCTAGTTTCAGAGGTTTGTGTTTTGCCCAGTGAAAATGACATTATTCTAGCCGACGTATTGGCCCTAAACACCGCTGTTACCGAACATCTCAATCGTCAAACTCTAGTCGAAAAAATTTTGCTTGTGGCCGCCAAGGCCGCTTCGGCAGACGGCTGTTTTTTCTTTGAGGTCTCTCCGGACAAATTTATGTCTCTTACATACAGCAACATCAAGAGCCTGCGCGAAAAATCTGTCGGTCTGGATAATTTTACTTATTTTGAGCCGATATCGCTTGCGGATATCCGCGCCAAAGCCTCCAAGCGCCCGTCTGAAATCTGCGCTCTAAACCAAGAAATTGTCATGGCTGAAAATATTTATGCCGTTGATCACATAGACACCAAACGTCTGGCCATGTTTGATGAGCAATACGATTACTCCACTGTTTCGGTTGTGGCCTTGCCCTTGGTTGACAGTAAAGCCAACCTTATCGGCGTGGTTCAATTCACCAACGCCACTGACAGCAACGGCAAGGTCATCAGTTTTACCTCAGAGGTTGTCAACCGCTTGATTTCCATCTGCAGTTTGCTCACCATCTCTTTAGAGAACAAATCCCTGCGCGAGGCATATTCTCAGCTGTTGGAGTCTTTTATTGAAGTTTTGGCTCGCGCCATAGATGCCAAATCCCCCTACACCGGCAGCCACTGCCAAAAGGTTCCGATTATCACTCGTTTGCTGGCCACCGCCGCGGTTGAAGAAACCGACGGCCCGCTCAAAGATTTTGAGATGAGTTCCGATGACTGGTATGCCTTGCACATCGCTTCTTGGTTGCATGACTGCGGCAAAGTTACCACTCCCGAATACATTGTTGACAAAGCCACCAAGCTCGAGACAATCAATAACCGGATTCATGAGATTCGCAACCGCTTTGAGATCTTGCGCCGTGACGCCCACATTACCTACCTGCAAAAAAGGTTGGCCAATTTGGACAGCAAAGAAAACCTACAAGCTGAGTTTGTTTCCACAGTCAAACAACTTGAAGATGACTATGCTTTCATTGCCTGGTGCAACACCGGCGACAACCCGCTCAGCGATTCGGACATCAAACGTTTGGAGCAAATCAGCCGCCAAACATTCACGCGCTATTTTAACCGTATGCTTGGCTTATCCTGGGCAGAACGCAACGCCATCACCACCCCTGAGATTTACAGCCACCCTTCGCAAGAACCTTTGTTGCAAGATTTGCCCGATCATCTCTCCGGCGGCCTCAATCGCGGTGAGTTGCACAACTTAAAAGTCGCCCAAGGAACCATCAACAAAGAAGAACGCGGCAAAATCAATGATCACATCGTCGTTACCATAGATATGCTCAAAGCGCTTCCGTTTCCCAAAGAGCTTTCCAATGTTGTCGAATACGCCGGCTGTCATCATGAATGGGTCAACGGTCAAGGCTATCCCAATCACCTTACCGGCGCCCAAATGTCTGTTCCGGCCAAGATTATGGCCATTGCTGATGTTTTTGAGGCGCTGACCGCTCGTGATCGCCCCTACAAGGAGCCAAAAAAATTATCTGAAGTCCTGCGGATTATGCAAGAGATGAAGAACATCGGCCATTTGGATCCGGATTTGTATCGTGTTTTCATCACACACAAAGTTTATCTCGATTACGCCGAGCAATATATTGAAAAAGAGCAAATTGATGACATCAACCCGGAGGAATACCTATAATGTTGCAGATTCACCCTGTTTTGTGCCGCGCCGGCACCATGAACAATTACAGTTACATTTTGCATGATGATCAATCCGCTATCACCGCGGTTATTGATCCCTCTGAATCTGAGCCGATTATTACCAAACTGCAAGCCTTAAATCTGCGCCCGCACTATATTCTCAACACTCATCACCATTTTGATCACACTGATTCCAACCTTGAACTCAAAGAACTATACAATGCCAAGGTTGTCGGCAACATTGAGGATTCCGCGCGGATTCCCGGATTTGATATCGGCGTCACCTCTGGTGATACCTTTATGCTTGGTTCTTGCGCGGCGCAGATTATTGACGTTTCCGCCCACACTATCGGCCATATTTTATACTACTTTCCACAAGCTAAGGCTTTGTTTACTGGCGACACATTGTTTAACCTCTGCATCGGCGGCATTTTTGAAGGCACGCCCTCCCAAATGTTTGCCGCGCTGGAGCGCATCAGAAATTTGCCGGATGACACCTTGTTTTATCCGGGGCATGAATACACCATGGGAGCCGCGGCAGCGGCCAAACGCTATTTTAACAACAACGCAGATATTTCAGCCTATCTGCAACAAGCGCAAACTCGCCTGCATCAAGGGCTTCCGGCCGGACCTTTCACGCTTGGTGAGGAAAAAAAGTGCAATCCTTACCTTGCCGCCGCCACTTTAGATCAATTTAACGATTTATTTTAAGAAATTCTCAAGAAAATCTAGTGAATAATACAAATAGCGCAATTCGCCAGACAAAATATTAGACAAAATAGTTTTTCTATGCTAATATAATGTCATAGACAGATTTTGGAGAACGAGCATGGCAAGATTATTACTTACTTCGACAGACCCGAGTCCTGATGCCACTAAAAAAGCGATTTTAGAAGAAATTGATGCACTGAAGAAGTTTATAAATTGTCCAGACAACAGCTATACTACTGGGATGAATAGTATAAATGGATCACTCGTGATGCGAGAAACGGCCAAATACAATTTTTGTGATTTTGCAGATATAAGACACCCAGACCTTGTCGCTGAAGCTCTTAAAGAACAGCGCGATTCTGGACACAATACTTTAATATGTCCTCTATACGCAATAGCTGAAACAGATGACCCTAGATACACATCTGCATCGCTAAAAGCTTCTCTAAAAGCCATACGAGAACATGACCACCACAATCAATATAAAAAGATACTGCTCCCCATTGGCGATGTAGAAGGATCTCATGCTATGGCTT
Organism: uncultured Alphaproteobacteria bacterium; assembly: GCA_934248075.1. Classification (GTDB taxonomy): domain Bacteria; phylum Pseudomonadota; class Alphaproteobacteria; order RF32; family CAG-239; genus CAZU01. Next base: position 65,363 of record CAKQKH010000003.1, read on the forward strand.
TAGCTATTGAAGGTGATCAGGCCTACATTTTCGAGCAATTTGGCGATGACAGATATAAAGATTTTAAAAATAAGCTAACCGAAGTTTTGACCAGCGTCGGTATTAAAGAAGTCCATATCAACCGCAAACCTTTAACCGACGGAAATCGTTTAGACTGTGCCACAGTCAGCACCGCCATAATTTCTCAAGCCATTAAAGCCAAATCCATTAAAGATCTTTTTGACCAGGTTGAACACAAATCTCCGTTTTTCACCTCTGAGGAAATTAATGCTCAACATAAATTGGATAAAAACCGTGCCAAAATAGCTCTGAATGATATTAAAAACGGTCACCGCAATGACCGCAACAACAGCGCTGATGTTATCTTGTTCCAAAAATTATTGTCAAAGACTGCTCTAAAAACAGGAACATTGCCGCCGCAAGACATAGAAGCTTTCTGGAACGCCAAAGATAAAAACGATTTTGTTAACAACTACGAGCATATCATGACACAAAACCAACAACTTGAAGACATCTTTAACGCAATGCACACCCCTAAGGAAGTCCAAGAAAAAATCTTGGCCAGCCTTAACGACTCTGCCGCCAAAGATGCACTAATCAGAGAATGTGAAAATTACAACAATGATTATCACGAGATTTCCGTCAACTATCAAAATCTCCATGACTCGATAGATCGATACTATAATCTCAAAGAAAACGACTACGGAACCGGAACTTATACCGTCGTAAGCTCGCTGGTTGCGTGGAAAATAGCGCAAAAGCATGATGTTTGTTTTGTTGATAGTATTTTTACCAGAACCTCCGGCAAAAACAAAGACACGGAGCTAAAGACCAGAATAGAAGCTTCCAAAAACAAAGCGAAAAACCCTCAGACCATTGTGCTTGGCCCGATTGAAACCTCTCGCACAGAAAACGGCAAAACAGTTTTTGATCCGAACACCTTATCAATCATTTTAAATTCAGCTGAAATCAAGAATTCTGAAACCGCGATTATGCCCTTGACTCTGACAGACGCCACAAACGGCAAGCGGCACATGGTCAGCCTGATTTTGCGCCCCAATGCCAAAAGCGGCAAACCCGAGGCTTCTCTAATTGATCAGTGCGGACGTGATGCCTACAAAGAATCCAAAGATCAAATCAAAGATCTGTTGCAAAAAAGCGGTTACAATCTCACCTATGAGCCGGACAGAATTATGGACAATCGTAATGATTGCGCCATTTTTACCGCCATGATTAATGATGCTGCCATCGGCAAATCCGCCGATGAACTAAAAACCTATATTGAGGATGTGCAAAAGAAATCGCAAGACGAAAAAGCGGCTGAAGTTGATAAATATAACGGCCAATGCAAACAGATTACGCTGGACGCCTATTGGGAAGTCTGTGCCGCTGATCCGTTGTTCAAACAGTATCTCAAGGCTTCTGGCGTTGACATCAGCACTCTTGATAACGCTAAAAAGATGCAATACCTCAAAGAATTCAATAGTGGCGGTGTTCTTACTGTTGAAGACAATCAAAACGATGATGATCGCGTTTCTGATCCGATTTGGAAACAAGAGATTCGTGAGGCGGTTGAAAAAGCCAATCAAGAACTATCTCAAAAATTTGAAGAATACACAGACTCCGAACACCCTGATCGTCTGTTCTTCAGAGACCAAAACAATGCCGGCAACATCATTGCTTTTGCCAGCAAAGAACAAGCCTATGTTGAAGGTGAACAAGCTGCTTTTGATCAACTGGTTGTCACCGCCAAAAAAATGGGCAAAGACACTATTGCTTTTGGCTCTTTTGAAAAACACCCCGAATATCGCGCCAAACTTTATTTGGCTTGCCTCAAACACGGCCTCAAAATGACAAACGCTCCCGAGCTGGATAGCCTTCAGCAATATCCAGAATACGCGGCTATTCAAAACATCATTTCCGGAGAGGAAAAGAAAAAATCCGAGGAAGAAAAACCTAAAAAAATAAAAGAGTTAAGAGAGAAATTTCGCGCAATAGACCAAGAGCTTGATACCGCGCGGCGTGAATTTATGGAAAATGACGAATGCAAAAAACTCTTGAAAGAATACAGCAAGACCAAGGGCGACCGTAACATGGATAAAGATGAGAAAAAAACCAAATTGGCCGAGCTTCAAGACCAAATAAAAGAAACAGCCGCTGGCAAAAAATTAGCCGAGTTGGCTGACAAAAAAGCTCAGCTGTTCCAAAAAGGTTTTGCTGATGGTATTATTGACGAAAAACGAGCTAATGATGCTGCTAATCGCCGCCGCACTCCCATAGATCTCAAACAAAAAACCGGTGAAACCGATGAAGATTTTGCCGCTCGTAAAGAAAAACTAGAAAAAGCGCAAAAAAGACTTAAACCCACCGAAGAAATTTTAGCTGCAGATGTACAACGGCGGATTCTTCGTCAGGCCATAACATCTAAAAAAACACGTTAACCCAGCAAAGGCAGCTTAACCGCTGCCTTTTTTTATTGCCTTACAATTCAAAAATTTGTCCGGCCTGCAACACTCCGCCCAGACCGGCTTTTTTGGCTCTTTCCACCACTTCTGCATAATCCTGCGGCCGATAATGAGATACAAAAGTCTTGGCCTTGATTTCCGGTTTTGCCGCTGCCAATTCATCAATTTTAACAATCGCTCCGCCGTTCAAACTCACATCATGAATAATCATCTTGGCTTGCTGCGCTTGCTTGGTATCAAGAACCGATATTGCCGAATCTCCGCTATACAGCACCATATCCGCCACATACAGCGCCAAACATTCCAACCCTTTGGCATGCGGCACCAAAAATGTTTCTAATTTTACTTCTGACGGCATCACCATCTGAGCCGCATTCACTCCGTCGGCATTTTGCAAAAGCCTGTCCCACGCGCCGCCAATCGCGGTCTTTTGTCCCAAGATATTATAGCGATATTCCACCAGCGTCACCGCCGAACCGGCATGATCCTGATGCTGATGAGAAATCAGCGCCGTTTTAATTTTATTCGCATATCCTCGCCGCAGCAGCTCCTGAAACACACTGTACCCGCAATCAAGCAAAACTCCGCTGTTCTCATCTTGCCACAGCACAAAAGAATTATTAATCCCGTCTTTCACAAAAGCCGAGTTAGTACCCAAAACCTCTAGTTTCATTACTACTCCTGTTCCTCAATCGGCAGATAAATCGTAAATGTTGTTCCGTTATAGCCATTGGAATTAACCGTCAAATTACCGCGATGCCGCAAAATGATATGTTTAGCGATTGCCAAACCTAATCCTGTTCCTTTAATATTCAAGTCCTTATGCTCTTGACAACGATAAAATCTCTCGGTCAGTCTGGCCAATTTATCCCGCTCAATTTTCGGCCCTTTATTATTAACCGAGATTGCCACCGCCGCGCCGCCAGCCACCTTAAAACTCTTGGAAACCGGTATTTGCTCTGCATTTTTCAGCCGAATAGTCACATCTGTGCCGGATATTCCGTACTTAACCGCGTTGTCTGTCAAATTCTGCACCACTTGTTTAATTTGCGCCCTATCCCCGATAACCGGCGGCAGTTTTTCATCTCGCACCAACCGGATTTTCATCTCGCGCTCCGCCGCTTTCATGCTCAATGCCTGCATAACCTCCTCGGCCACATCGGCAACCTCAACCCTGCCTTCCGGCCGCTGATCCTGATTCAGTTCAATCTTTGAAAGCGACAACAGATTCTCAATCAAAGATGACATATATTCCGCCTGTTCAGCCATAATCTTCAAAAATTTTTCTTGCGCCTCGGGATCGCTCTTTGCCGAGGTCTGCAAGGTCTCAATAAAGCCCGAGATAATTGATAACGGCGTCCGCAGCTCATGGCTGGCATTAGCCACAAAATCCGATTGCATTTTCTCAATTTTCATTGACTTAGTCATATCATAAATTGAGATAACCGCCACCGCTTTGCCCTTAGACAGCCACGGCAGTTGTTTGATATGAGCGTATAATTTTTGACTGTCGGTATTGTCGGTATAAAATATCAGGTTTTCTGACTTGCTTTCCTTATTCAAAACTCTGGCAACGGAATTTATAAAATTGTTAGATTTAAACAACTTATCAATGTTTTTATTAGTAATGTTTTTGCCAAATTCCGAACGGGCTGACAAATTCGCTCCCAAAATATTTCCGGCGCGATCAATCACCATAATCGGATCCGGCAGACTATCCAACACCGCGGTGTCAGATATGGTTTGAGCCTCCAATTGGTCGGTCTTCTGCGCCCAAAACCTATGCATGGCGTTCACCGCCTCAACAATTGCCTTGGCATCGTCTTCCGACAAGCTCATTGCCATCTCGTCAAAATTCTCGCCCTTTGACATTGAAGACACATAACGCCGGATTTGTTGCAGTTCAAACATCCACGGAAATAAAATCACAATATTAAACAGCACCACTGCCGCCAAAGAAATTACCGCCAACACCGGATCAACCAGCTGAAAAGCCGCCAACACAATAAATATTGTCGCTGTCGGAAAGGTCAAAAACAACACTTGTTTGGCAAAGTTGGAATTTTTTTCAATTCCCAAAGATTTTCTGGCGCGTTCAAACATATTTGCTGTCCTATATCTTGCAAAAAAAACTAGACGGAATTTTTAATTATATTATTATGAAACAAGTTTAAAAATACTAAATAATCTGAAAGAAATGACTGACACTTCCGCCAACATCACGCCTCTAATGGCTCAATACTTGCAAATCAAAAACGAACATAAGGATTATCTCCTTTTCTATCGTATGGGAGATTTTTACGAATTGTTTTTTGATGACGCTGTTGTTGCCTCCAAAGCTCTTGACATTGCCCTAACCAAGCGCGGCAAATGTGATGATCAAGATATTCCCATGTGCGGAGTTCCGTTTCATGCTTATGAGAGCTATTTGGCCAAACTAATTCGTCAGGGTTTCAAAGTTGCCATTTGTGAGCAGGTAGAAGATCCCAAAGAAGCCAAAAAACGCGGCTACAAAGCCATTGTTAAACGCGAGGTTATCCGCTTGGTTACCGCCGGCACTCTTACTGAAGAACCGCTGCTTGATGCCAAAAAGAACAATTTTTTGCTCACCATAGCCAAGCTTAATGATTCTCTCGGTTTGGCCTGGCTTGACATTTCCACCGGTGATTTCCTTTTGCAGGAAATCGGCCTCAAATCTCGTGATGAAGCCGTAGTCTTAGCCGGCGTTTTATCTCGCCTAAGTCCGGTGGAAATTGTCGTTTCTGACGCCTATTTGCAAAATCCTCACATTTTTAACATTCTCAACTCCTGTCGCGATCAGCTCTCGGTTTTACCGGCCGCTCGTTTCAACAGTGAAAACGCCGCCAAACGTCTCAAAGACGTTTACAAGGTGGATACCTTAGATGCTTTTGGTAATTTCAGTCGCGCCGAGATTGCCGCCGCCGGTGTTTTGCTTGATTATGTCGAAAGCACCCAAAAAGGCAAATTTCCGCTAATTCAGCGCCCGCAAAAAGTTACTGAAGGCCAGATTATGGAAATTGACGGCGCCACCCGCCGCTCGCTAGAGCTGATAGATTCTCTCAGCGGTGATAAATCCTCTTCCCTGCTCGGAGTTATTGACTGCACGGTTACCGGCGCCGGCGGCAGGCTTTTGGCCTCGCGCATAGCCAACCCGCTCAAAGATATTGTTGCCGTAAATGCCCGTCTTGACGCCGTGGAATTTTTTGCTACTTTTCACAATATGCGTCAGGATTTGCGCCAGATTCTCAAATCCTGCCCAGACATTGAGCGCGCGGTTTCCCGCCTTTGCCTTGGCCGCGGCGGCCCTCGAGATCTCGCCAATATCAAAACCGCTTTAGCCGTGGTTCCAGCTCTGCGCAACCTTTTGCGCGGCGAAGGCATGGCTATATCCGGCCAACCTGAATCCGTCAAAAAAATAGCGGCCGACCTTGGCGAACATTCGCACTTGGTCGCCAACCTGCAATCAGCCCTTCAAGATGATTTGCCTTTGCTGGCGCGTGACGGCGGTTTTGTTCGTGAAGGATATTCCGCCGCTTTAGATGAAATCAAACGCCTTAAAAATGATAGCCATAAACTAATTATCGAATTACAGGCCAAATACGCCGAAGCCACCGGCATTTCCAACCTCAAAATCAAATTTAACAACGTCATCGGCTACTTTATTGAGGTACAAAGCAAATTTGCCACTCAAATGTTGGAGGATAAACAATTTATTCATCGCCAATCTGTGCTTAATGCTTCTCGCTTCACCACCGTTGAATTGAGTGAGCTTGAGGATAAGATTCGCGGCGCGTCAGATAAAGCTTTGGCTATGGAATTGGAAATTTTTGACCAACTGGTAAATGACATCAAAATTTATTGCGATGATATTCTAAAAACCGCCAAAGCCCTTGCTCGCCTTGATGTTGCCGCTGCTTTGGCTGATCTGGCGGTTGAAAAAAATTATTGCCGTCCGATAATTGACAACTCTTTAGCCTTTGAAATCAAAAGCGGCCGTCATCCGGTGGTGGAAGCTTCCATCAACAAAGCCGGCAGCGGCACTTTTGTTGGCAATGACTGCAACCTGAATGAGCAAAACGGCCGTTTGTGGCTTTTAACCGGCCCCAACATGGCTGGTAAATCCACTTTTCTGCGGCAGAACGCCATTATCGCGGTTATGGCGCAAATGGGTTCGTTTGTTCCCTGTGAATCCGCGCATATCGGCGTAATTGACAAGATATTTTCTCGTGTCGGAGCCAGTGATGATCTGGCCAGAGGTCGTTCAACCTTCATGGTTGAGATGGTCGAAACCGCCGCTATTTTGAATCAAGCCGACGAGCGTTCTTTTGTCATTCTTGATGAAATTGGCCGTGGCACCGCCACTTTTGACGGTTTGTCCATTGCCTGGGCGGTGATTGAGCATTTGCACGATATCAATAAATGCCGCACCATTTTTGCCACTCACTATCATGAGCTGACCGCTCTGACTTCCAAACTGCCGCAAATGACCCTGCACTGCATGAAAATTAAAGAATTCAATGATGAAGTTGTATTTTTGCATGAGGTGATTGACGGCGCCGCCGACCGCAGCTATGGTATCCATGTCGCCAAATTAGCCGGCCTTCCCAAAGCCGTTCTCAAAAGATCCGAACAAGTTTTGCAACATCTGGAAAAAAATGGCAAAACTGCCTCCATGCAGGAATTAGCCGATGATTTGCCGCTTTTTGCCGCCGTTCGTGAAAAAGCTGAAGCTCAGCCCGCCACATCTCCGGCATTAGAGGCTTTGACACAGATCAACCCTGATGAGCTAAGCCCCAAAGAGGCTCTGGAAAAACTGTATGAACTGAAAAGTTTACAATCTAAATAAAAACATTTTGCGCACAACGCCATAATTGTGTAAAATCAATACTTTATCAAACGGTAGAATTTTACCGTACAATATCACATTGAAAATCAACAACATTTTATTGTTGACATGATATTTTTTTCATGTATATTGGCCAACGAGAATTTTAACCTATCTTTTATAGAGAGAAAAACTATGAACACATATGCAACCAAACCCTCGGACGTCGAGAGAAAATGGTATGTAGTTGATGCTCAAGGTGTTGTTTTGGGTCGTTTGTCTGCTCAGATCGCCAAGATTCTGCAAGGCAAAAACAAACCCAACTACATCAGCAACATTGACTGCGGAGACTATGTCGTTGTTATCAACGCTGACAAAGTTAAACTTACCGGCCGCAAAATGACCGATAAACTCTACCATAAACACACCGGTTGGATTGGTGGTATCAAAGAAACCACCCCTGCCAAAATTTTGGCTGGCCAGTTTCCGGAAAGAGTTATCATCAAAGCTGTTGAGCGCATGCTCTCCCGCAACCCGATGGGTCGCCAGCAGATGACCAAACTCAAGGTTTATGCCGGTGAGAATCATCCCCACACCGCCCAGAACCCGATTGTTTTGGACATGGAAGCAATGAACGCTAAAAATAAGAGGAGCAAATAATCATGGCTGAGAAATTAGAATCTTTGAAAGACCTCAAAAAGGCCTCGGTCAAAGCCGAATCCGCCGCTGTTGAAGCTGCTCCGCGCAAAGCCAAAAAAGACAAACAGGGTCGTTCTTATGCTACCGGTAAACGCAAAGATGCCGTTGCTCGCGTATGGATTAAACCCGGCAAAGGCGTAATCACCATCAACGAGAAATCTATCGATCAGTACTTTGCTCGTCCGGTTTTGAAAATGATCATCAACCAGCCTTTTGAAGTTGCTAACCGCGTTAATGAATTTGACGTTGTTTGCACCGTAAAAGGTGGTGGTTTGTCCGGACAGGCCGGTGCTATCAAACACGGCATTTCTAAGGCTCTGAACGAATATGAGCCGGAATTGCGCAATTGCTTGAAGAAAGCCGGTTTCCTGACTCGTGATGACAGAACCGTTGAACGTAAGAAATATGGCCGCGCCAAAGCTCGCCGTTCTTACCAGTTCAGCAAGCGTTAATCGCGTTACGAAGACACCCGAGATTACGAAAGGCCGCATTTCGCGGCCTTTTTCATTAGTTTATGATGTCAAAATTATCGGCTTATACTCTGCCTTTTTAACAACGGAGCAGACATAGCATGCGGCGCCTTAAAATCAGGAGCAATCGCCGCTGACAAGTCCATTTCCTTTCCCTCTACCACAAAAGTCAAAAACTTCTTAAAAATCTGCTGATACATCTCCGCTGATTTACTGGTATCCTTGCCGGCGTTTTCATTTTGATAAACGCCAAACTGATGCTGAAAATCACCATGCGGTCCATAATAACTTTGCCTTTCAGGATTAGACATCCAGCTATCAAATTGCTCTCTGACATATTGCAGGCCATCTTCTTTATTGTGCGCTTTTTCAGATATATCTTCGCTAATGGTGGCGGAAATCTCGTCAATAAACCGTGTGCGCATAAAAAACTCTCTGTTCAGCGCGGCGTTTTCCGCAATAGCATCTGCAAAAACAAGCGAATTTTGATAATGTTTCAATTCATGTCGAACTGATTTTTGCGGATCTGCATTTCGCAATTTCTTAAAATGCTCAATGATTCCCTGCACTTTTATCTTATCTTTTTCCGAAAGATTTTTTTGCACTTGCACATTAATAAAAAGCCCAAACCCATTAATCATAATCTTCGGCACCGTTTTATCCGGCCTAAACACCGCCAAATCATGCGGAAGCTCAGTCTCGTGTCCGGACACATCTTTCAGCACCAATTCGCCGTCTTGACTGCGCCGATCAATAACATAGCTATATGGATAGAAATAGAGTTTAACCCCTCTATCTTTCACAATCTGCGGAATCTGTTCATCAGGCAAGGCGCACTCGCGCGAAAACAACAACGGAATCCCATCTCGCGGAACAATGTACTCACTTGAACGGCCTGCGCCATTTTTCAAACGATTAACATACATATCTACCCCCTAAAGACAGTATATTATATTTTAGACAAACAAGAAACCCCAAAAAACATTTTGCCGGTAAATTTTTGCTTCTTTTCAGACTAAAAGAATTCTCTATTACAATATAATCTGGACAAAATCAGTCAATTATGTTACTTTTTTACCATATTTCTTATTATGAATAAATAATTTAAAAAAACATACAATGAAAAAGATTTTAATGATTATGGCTTCCGCCGTGATAGTTTGCGGCTGCAGCGCTCAAATCATCAACAAGGTAAACCGCTATAATTACGGCAAACCGGCTGATTACGGACACCCCAAAGCCCGACAAATTTTGGCCAGTGAACAAATCCGCAACTACAAGGACGTTCACACCGGCGCAATAGTTTATGATTCTGCCAACCAAGACTACACGTTTAGTGTCTCTTTCGGCACAATCAAACTACAAAACACCTCAAATGGATACATTGAGGTTTATGAATACGACTCCAAGCGTAGTTCAGACTGGTTATTTAAGGAACGGATTTATCGCGAAGGTCCGTTTCATGAAATTATAACCTGGACCAACAAACAGCCGCAGTTGATAACCTTTTCAACTTCAGACTACTTGCGGCTGCGCGTAACCGTATATACGGCCGCGTACCGAGATGGCCAATGGCACAAGAAGTACCTGTTGAGGTCATTCACATTTTAAATCAAAGAGGAAGATTTTTCTTCCTCTTTTTTTTATTTTTGTTAGAATTAATTTATATATAATTGAGTGCAAAACCATGAAAACCGCAGAATTTGATATCAATGCCGCTGAAGGCATCCGTCTATACGCTGACTATCATTTAGATGATAAATTTTACCCGCAGGGCCATACCCTTACCAATGAAGATATCATCATTTTTAAAATGTTTGGCATTCGACGAGTGTTTGGCGCGATAATGGAAGACACCGACCTTGACGCGCGCACAGCCTTAGGAGTCGTTGCCGCCAAACTCTGCGGTACCAACACGGCATATAGCGTTGATGAAAATAATATTTGCAACATCATTGCCAATGCTGACGGAATTTTTATCAGCACAGAAGAGCGATTAGCCAAATTTAATCATCTTCACCCTGAATTGGTGCTTAATTCAGTTGCGCCGTATCATCCGGCAGCCAAAGGCGAAATTATTGCCAAACTAGAGATGACCATGCCGATAATTTCTCAAACCGAACTTGATGAAATTATCTTCCGTTTATCCGGCAACACCGCTTTGCTACAAGTGGCTCCTATCAAACCTTTTAAAACTGCCTTTATTTATACCAAACTGCTTGATGACCCAGATGAAAACGCTCACTTCACCTCGGTTGTAAAAACTTTGGTTGAAAAATTTGCATCTTATCACTTAAATTTCTCCGGCGAATATAATGCTATATATCACCAAAATGCCGTTGCCGATGCCATACAAGACGCAGTCAAAGATGGATACGAGGCTATTTTTATTCTTGGCGCCACCAGATCAGCCTGCCGTGATGATGTTCTCCCAGGCGCTCTGCGCAAAATTGTTGACACCGTTGCCGGCGCCAACCTACCGCAAATAAACGCGTCTGATCTCCTTTTGGCTGAAAAACGCGGCGCCAAAATAATCGTGCTTCCTTACAATTATGACAAAGTGGAAACCACCACCATCAATCGCTATATCAAACAAGCCCTGTTTTGTGAAAAATTGGTGGCCGCAGATTTTGCCAAAATGATTCCCGTCACCTTACCTGATGGACAGATGCTCCAAACCGATTCCGGCCTCGTAGCCGCCAAAGATTCGTCAGCAAGCGGTGCCAAAGCAAGCATTGCCGCGATAATTTTGGCCGCCGGCCTTGGCAGTCGCGCCGGCAAAAACAAATTGATGGTCGAACTAAAAGACGGGCAACCCTTGTTTATGAATGCCGTAAATGCCGCAATCGGCTCAAATGCCAGTCCAGTCTTTGTCATAACCGGTTATCATGATGAAGATATGTCCGAATATCTTGACAAAGTTGATGTGAACGTTATTTACAATCCGGCTTATCGCTCGGGAATCAAAACTTCTATTGACCTCGGCCTCAAATCTGTACCCGGTTTTTGCGATGGAGCCATGCTGATTCCCGCAGACATGCCCAATCTGACTGCCGCCGACCTCAATAAGCTTATCGCTTCGTTTAATCAGAATTCGGAAAAACAGGTCGTGCTGTTTACTAACAAAGGCATAAAATCCAATCCTGTCATTTGGAGCAAATCTCTCTACACCAAAGCAGACATTGTGCCGGAAAATGCCGCCATTCGTCCGGTATTTTTGGAGCATGCTGATTATACCAGCACTGTTGATATACGCAACGCTGACAAGCTTTTAGATGTCAACTATCCTAGTGATATTGAAAAAATCACCAATCAGCGCCGCCAACAACCAAACCGCGCGGACTAAACTTTCCAACGTGTTTGCCGCAAGGCCTCACCAATCACCATACTTGCCGACACCGCCACATTTATAGATCGTGCGTGTTCATTCATAGGAATCAGCAGCCGCGCATCCGCCATTTTATGTACCTCTTCCGGCACTCCGGCCGATTCGCGCCCCATCAAAATTATATCATTGGCCTGAAATTGAAAATCAACATATGGCACGCTGGCATGAGTAGTCAAAAGAACAATTCTTCCATACTCCTGCTGATGTTCTGCCCTATATTGCAAAAAATCAGCCCAAGAATCATGGCGCCGATAATCAACAAAATCCAGATAATCCATTCCGGCGCGACGCATTGCCTTGTCATTAAAAATAAAGCCGCATGGTTCAATAATATCTATTGGCAAATCCAAACAAGCACAAAGCCGCATCATCGTGCCGGTGTTTTGCGGAATATCGGGCTGAAACAAAGCCAAACGCATTTATAAAACTCCCTAGACATTGAACAAAAAGTTCAAAAGATCACCGTCTTTTACCACATAATCTTTGCCTTCGGAGCGCATTTTGCCAGCTTCTTTGCAACCCTGCTCCCCGCCGAATTTGATGTAATCATCATAAGAGATTGTCTCAGCGCGAATAAAACCCCGTTCAAAATCAGAGTGAATTATACCCGCGCATTGCGGTGCTTTTGAGCCTTTTACAAAAGTCCACGCTCTAACTTCTTTTGGTCCGGCAGTAAAATAAGTCTGCAGCCCCAGCAGATCATAGCCAGCGCGAATAATTTTAGTCAAGCCTGTTTCCTGCAAACCCAGAGTTTCCAAAAATTCTTTTTTCTCTTCTTCGGTTTCCAACTGAGCCACTTCAGATTCAATTTCGGCTGAAATAATCACGGCCTGCGCGTTTTCAGCCTTAGCTTTTGCAAACACACGTTCAGAAAACTCGTTGCCATTGGCCGCTGATTCCTCATCAACATTGCACACATACAAAACCGGTTTAGATGTCAATAGCTGCAAACACTTATACGCCTTCACCGCGTCTTTATTAGAAGCATCTGGAGCCGCGATGCGCGCCGGCTTGCCAGCTTTTAACGCCTCAATAATCGGCCCCATAACACTGACATTAACAATCGCTTCTTTATCGCCACCTTTGGCTTTTTTGTTCGCTTGATCATAGCGCTTTTCCAAAGACTCCAAATCGGCAATCATCAGCTCAGTTTCAACAATCTCAGCATCTCGGATCGGATCCACGCTTCCCTCAACATGGGTAATATTTTCATTTTCAAAACAACGCAACACATGGATAATCGCATCTACTTCTCTGATATTAGCCAAAAATTGATTACCTAAGCCCTCACCCTTAGACGCCCCTTTAACCAAACCGGCAATATCAACAAACTCCAATTGGGTCGGCACCACGTTCTTAGGCTGCACCATTTCTACCAATTTATCCAAACGCTTATCCGGAACTGCAACTCGGCCGGTGTTCGGCTCAATTGTGCAAAAAGGAAAATTCGCCGCCTGCGCCGCAATAGTTTGAGTCAAGGCATTAAACAACGTTGATTTTCCCACATTTGGCAATCCGACAATTCCGCAATTAAATCCCATTATTCAAAACTCCCTATCAATAAAAATTGCCTTTGTTATAGCCGATAAAATTTTGCTTTTCAACACAAAAAACCGCTGTTTTCTGCACCAAAACAGCGGTTTGCATTTCTTTTGCAACAAAATGGGATTTTTACGATAAAACCCATACACAAAAACTGGGATTAAAACTAATTATTTAGCGCGCATAACATCGCCTAATTTATTACTAAACGCTGCGATTCCGTCTTGTAGCAAAATATCCAAGCAATCGGAAATTTTTTCTATTTCATCATATATCACTTTTTCATCAGTTTTAGAAAAACGAGATAACACATGCCCAACCACCGCTTCGCCAGTGCCTTGCGGGTGTCCGACCCCGATTCTGACTCGATTATAATTCGGGCTGATTGCCGCATCAATTGACTTTATTCCGTTGTGTCCGCCGGAGCCTCCTCCAATTTTTGCTCTCACCTTACCGACCGGCAAATCCATATCATCATGCAACACCACTATTTTTTCCGGTAAAATTTTATAAAAATTTGCGGCTTTTACCACCGAATTACCGGACAAATTCATATAAGTATGAGGCTTGAGCAGATAAACCTTTTCTGTGCCTATTTTACCCTCGGCAATTTCGCCGTCAAATTTGTCTCGAAAAGGAGCAAATCCAAATTTTTGATGCAAAAAATCCGCCGCCATAAATCCGGCGTTGTGCCTTGTTCCCGCATATTCCGCGCCAATATTTCCCAATCCGACAATCAAAAACATCAAACTGCCCTACCCAACAAACGTTGCAAATATTCTCATCAACAAGAACAAAGGCCGGTGGCACCGAAATGTACAAACAAGCACATAAAGATGACACCAGCCCTCTAACTTGCATTAATAAGCTAAAATGCGACTCAGCTTAATTTCTCAAAAAATCGACATGAATAGGCTTATCGCTAACCGGATGGAACTGAACATCCTGACATTTTACCTTGTGTTTTTTGCCATCTAAAACGATTTCAATATCGGCATCATAAAAACCAACCGTATCCAAAGCCTTTTCAAGCTCAACCGGATGCAAAGAGATCATAACAGACTCTTGTTTTCCACCATAAATAACGGCAGGGATGCGTCCCTCACGACGACATGCACGAGCTGCCCCCTTACCTGCTTTCTCACGCTTTTCAGCATTAAATGTAATATCTACCATTTTATTTATCCTTATAAAGTTGAATCCTGCAAAACCTCCAGGGGTGTTTCACAGTTATCCAACTAATACATCTATTTTTCATAGATTTCAAGGACTTTTTAAAAAAGAAAAAAGCTACTTCTAAGAGTAGCTTTAATCTAATCATCTTTTCGCTGCCGCATGGCGATGATTTCGTCATGTTGCTTATTTCTAAGATCATAGACAAAAACCCGACGCGGTTGTTGCCAATCATCAAGCTCAACATACAGCCCCACCACCAACATCAAATTTGGCGGCAAGACTTTATCATCAATCAATGTGGCCTCAAGCGTCAAACTTCCTACATACAGCGTGCCAAGCTGTCTATCATCTTCATCTTTCGCATCACTCGTCCGAAAAGTGCCAATCTGAAAACTTTGAAGCATATTAATAAATGCCTCATAAAGTTCTCGGCAAGCAATTTTCTGCAAAACACTGGCAATGATAAGAACCGAAAACATCAATATCATCATATTTATATCTCGGTCTTGCCAAGCCATAATGATTATTAACACCGAAATTGCGGTATTAATCCATGATAGAAAAGCTTCAATGTTTCTGATTTTATTCAGAGTATAAATTGAAGGTGCATATATAGTCACAATACTCCAACCAGACACCAATCCTATCAGAATCAAAATCAAGATTAGCATACTTTATTTTTTTAATTGATTCGTAAATTTAATCATTCATCAGTTCCAACTGAATCATTTGTGAGGTGCAATCATAGCCTATGACTTTAAGAACCGGAACCTCAGGTAATTTGCCACCTTCAAAAATAAAATACCCGTCCTGCTCATACCCATTAAATTTGAACTTACAAAAATAATAGTCTTGGTCTTCGTCATCTTGTACGATATCATACCCCACCACAATTCGTGATGCCCGACGATAAATGCTGTTCCCCACAAATAGCAGAAAACAAACAACTAAAATAATCCATTTCATATCTATTTTTATTTAATATTTAACTCACTTGTCAGATTAGACAAAACGCCTGACAAAGTCAACAAAAAACCATCGACCAAATTTCGATTACAAAAAACTCCGGAGAACAGTACAGATAGATGCATCTAAAAGCAAGCAAAATCAGAGTGAGTAAACAGAAGTAAAAAGAGAAAAGCATAATAAAAAAATAGCCGGATAACGGAATTTATAGTGTGATTTGCAGGGCGGAAGTACCGGAGCGTACAAAGTAGTACGTGAGGACACTTCCGACCCGAACAAATCGCTCTAAAAAATCATTAGGGAACCTCAACCGCAAAAACTCCGAAGAATGGTACAGATAGAGGCACTTGGAAGACGAGGAAAATTTTAGTGTACAAAGAAGTACATGAATTTTCCGAGCTCGCACCAAATGCCTCTAGATGTGCCGTTATACGGAGTTTTTATTTTTCGAGGTCTTCACCTGTCTCCTGATTAACCCTCTTTGCAGAAAGCTTAATTTTACCACGGTTATCGCAGCCAAGACATTTAACCCAAATTTGGTCGCCTTCTTTATAGAAGTCAGAAACCGAAGCTATACGCTCGTTCTTAACTTCTGAAATATGAACCAAACCCTCGGTTGTTCCCAAGAAGCGGACAAATGCACCAAAGTCCATAATTTTGGTAATGGTACCATGATAAATTTTTCCTTCTTCAGGTTCGGCCACAATGCCCATAACCCATTCCAGAGCGGCATCGCCTTCTTCTTTTTTCATAGAAGCGATTTTTACAATTCCGTCATCTGAAATATCAATTTTGGTATGAGTCTTTTCAACGATTTCTCGAATAACCTTACCGCCGGTGCCGATAACTTCACGAATTTTATCAACCGGAATCTTAATGGCAACAATCCGCGGAGCACGGTCTGAAACATGCGGACGAGGCTCAGCAATAGCCTTGGCCATTTCGCCCAAGATATGGATACGACCTTCATGAGCCTGAGCCAAAGCTGTTTTCATAATCTCTTTGGTAATGGAAGTAATTTTAATATCCATTTGCAAAGCGGTAACGCCGTCTTTTGTTCCGGCTACCTTAAAGTCCATATCGCCAAGGTGATCTTCATCGCCCAAGATATCGGTCAAAACCGCAACTCGGCCGTCATCCTCCTTAATCAAACCCATTGCAATACCTGCAACCGGCTTAACCATCGGCACACCAGCAGCCATCAACGACATGGTGGAGCCGCAAACTGTAGCCATAGAAGAAGAACCGTTAGACTCCATAATTTCCGAAACCACACGAACCGTGTAAGGGAAAGAGTCTTTGTCTTTTGGCATCATCGGGTGGATAGCGCGCCAAGCCAATTTGCCGTGACCGATTTCACGACGTCCTGGGCTGCCCAAACGGCCGCATTCGCCAACTGAAAATGGCGGGAAGTTATAGTTCAGCATAAAGTCTTCTTTATACTCGTCCATCAAACCGTCAACAATTTGAGCATCATCGCCGGTTCCCAAAGTAGTAACGACCAGAGCCTGAGTCTCGCCACGAGTAAACAACGCCGAACCATGAGCCGTCGGCAACACATCAACTTGACAAGAAATCGGACGAACAGTTTTGGTGTCGCGTCCATCGATTCGGTGACCGGTAGTCAAAACCGCTTCACGCATAACCTTATGCATCAATTTCTCAATAGCATCTTGAGCATAACGCTGTTCAAACTCATTTTCCGGATCCAATGTTTCCTTAAACTTTTCTGATGCCGCAGCAATCAACTCACCGCGTTTCAACTTATCGGTCTCTTTGAAAGCGACCTCAAAATCGGCGGTAAAGCCTTGAGCCAATTTGGCATAAAGTTCATCAAACTCAGGCGGAAATGCCGGAGCCTCCCATTTTTCTTTACCGGCTTCAGCCTCAAGTTCCTCAATCAGTTTAATAACCGGCTGAAAACTCTCAAATCCGAACATAACCGCGTTCAGCATGGTTTCTTCCGAAAGTTCCTGAGCCTCAGACTCAACCATCAAAACGCCTTCTTTAGTACCGGCAACAACCAACTCCAAATCTGTATCTTTGAGCTGCTCGATAGTCGGGTTCAAAATAAATTCGCCATTTTTATAGCCAACCTTTGCGCCGCCAATCGGCCCCATAAATGGAATCCCCGAAACCGCCAAAGCCGCAGAAGCCGCAATCATAGCCGGAATATCGGAGTCAGTGTTTTGGTCATGAGCCAAAACCGTGCAGACAATTTGCACTTCATTCTTAAACGCGTCAGGAAACAGCGGACGTATCGGACGATCAATCAGACGAGAAAGCAAAACTTCTCGCTCAGATGGCTTGCCTTCACGTTTCATAAAACCGCCCGGAACTTTACCGGTAGCATAGTATTTTTCCTGATAGTTAACAGTCAAAGGAAAGAAATCCTGATCTGCCTTTACCTCTTTTGCTGCGCAAACCGTTGCAATAACCTGTGTCTCACCATAAGTAACAACCACAGCTCCTTGCGCTTGTCTGGCCATTTTGCCTGTTTCCAACACCAACTTGCGGCCGCCCCATTCCATTTCTTTGCGGCACACTTTAAAATCGATCATATTTCTTTACCTTTCCTTCTCATACAATCATCTACCTGCCCCATGCAGGATTTTATAAAAAGAACCGCGGAGGCTCATTCCCCCGCAGTTCAAAAAAGATTATCCTCGCGGACAAGACCGCAAAGAAAACAAATTTTCATCGGCGCCGGAGGCAAAAAAACGAGCTGCAAAAATTCCACCATAGACAAATCCATCTGAAATTTCATTACCTCGCATTTTTTGCTCCAGATACCGCATAAACTTATTTTCTGAGGTCAAGTTTCTTAATCAAAGCCTGATAACGCTCTTCGCTTTTACCTCTCAGATAGTCCAAAAGGTGACGGCGGCGGCTGACTTTCTTCATCAAGCCCAAGCGAGAGTGAGTATCTTTAGCGTGGGTTTTGAAGTGTTCAATCAGCTTATTAATTTCAGCTGTCCAGATAGCAATCTGAACTTCCGGCGAACCGGTATCATTAGCGTTAATAGCATAAGCTTTAACTAATTTTTGTTTCTCTTCATTAGAAATCGACATCATATTCTCCATTTATTCAATATTAAAAACTCGAACCGGCGAGAGCTTACGCTCCTCGATTCGCACCATTGCAACCAACTGATTATCATAGACCATCGCAACTTCCTGCCCATCTAGCCCGAATACATCATAAGCTTTTGGCGAAAGGCTTTGCCCATGCCTAAGTTTGGCTGCGTCTGCTTCGGTTACGGCGATGACCGCGATGTCGCGCAGACACGTTATTACCGGAAGCAAAACTTTTTGACGTTCAGTAACATACTCCATATTTTTTAAATTTTCCAGCAAAATCTTTTGTCTAAGGTCAAAATTGCCGCATTTAGTGCGTCGTAATTTCTGCAAATACCCTATCGTCCCGAGTCGTTTTGCAATATCGGCGCCCAAAGTGCGCACATAAGTCCCCTTAGAACAGCTGACCCGACAATTAATCGTATCAATAGTCGGCATATTCAACAGCTCCAGCTCATAGATTCTGACTTTTCGCTCGGGGATATTTACTCTTTCTCCCCGCCGCGCCAAATCATACGCACGCTGCCCTTCAATCTTAATTGCCGAATATGCCGGCGGAATCTGGCTGATTTCCCCAATAAATTGCGGCAGCTCTGCCGATATTTCTGCTTTGGTTGGCAATACTCCGCCACTTTGAACAACTACTCCGTCACAATCCAACGTATCTGTCGTCGCGCCGAATTTAAGCGTAAATTCATATTCCTTATCACCGTCAGTAACATACGGCACAAGTTTGGTCGCTTCCCCGATTGCTATTGGCAACACGCCGGTTGCAAACGGATCCAAAGTTCCGCAATGCCCGATTTTGGCCGCATTTAACAAATGCCGAATCTGGCCAACCGCCTTAGTTGAGCCAACTCCGGCAGGCTTATCCAGCACCAGCCAACCACTGATTTTATCGCCGCGATTATGTTTCATCTTATTTTAAATCTTGCGCCACTTTCGGATCTCGCAACAAGCGTTCAATCTGATCAACCGCCTCAAACGTCTTGTCCACACGAAAATTAATCTCCGGCACATAGCGCAATGAAGTTTTTGCGGCAACCTGTTTACGAAAAAAGTTAGATGCTAATTGCAATCCGCCCAAAACTTCTTGCAAAAAGTTGCCGTTTGTAGTCATAAACCACACTGTGCAATACTTCAAATCCGGCGACACCGTAACCTTGGTAACCGTGACCATCGTATCAATATTTTCCAGATTATGAACTTCTCCGCGATCTATAAAATTAACAATAATTTTGCGGATTTCCTGCGCCACGCGCAACTGACGCTGCGACGGCTCTTTTTTCTCTGCCATTTTAATTCTCCCTTATAAAATCATAAATTCATATTAACAGGAGATTCTCCGTCGTCAAGCAAGAACATTGCTCAATATTAGACGAGAGCGGATAAATAGTTATTGATTGAATCCGGCAAAATCACAACAATGTTTTTGCCGATAAATTCATCTCTAGCCGCCAGTCTGGTAGCCGCAGCAATTGCCGCTCCGCCGGAAATGCCAACCGGCAATCCCTCTGTTACCGCAACTTCGGCAGCCGTTTGCCAGGCCTCGTCATCAGCTACATCAGCCACTTCATCAACCAGACTCCGCTCATACAACGGCGGAACAAAACCGGCGCCAATCCCTGGTATCCGGTGTATCCCAGGCTCTCCTCCTGACAGCACCGAACTAGATTTAGGCTCCACCGCCACCACATACAAATCAGGATTATTGGTCTTAAGAGTCGCCGCTGTTCCCGTCAAAGTGCCAGATGTTCCGACTGCCGCTACCAAAACATCAACATTGCCATGGGTTGCGTCCATAATTTCCATGCTGGTTCCAAATCTATGAGCGTCAGTATTGGCGTGATTACAAAATTGCTCAAACATCACCACATTTGGATTTTTCGCTTTAAGCATATCTGCCTTAGCCAGCGCTCCGCGCATACCGTCTTCTTTTGGGGTCAAAATAACCTCCGCGCCAAAATGACGCATCAGCATAATCCGTTCTTTGGTCATATTTTCCGGCATCGTAATAACCAATTTATATCCTTTAGCCGCACACATGGCCGCCAACGCGATTCCGGTGTTTCCGCTGGTTGCCTCCAAAAAGATTGTGTCTTTGGTAACTTTTCCATCTGCTTCGGCTTTTTCTATCATTTTCAGTGCCGCTCTGTCCTTAACCGAAAACAACGGATTATAAAACTCACACTTAACCAGAATTTGCGCTTTTAACAAATGTTTTTTTTCCCATCGATGCAAACGCAGCAGCGGGGTGTTTCCAACCATTTCCGTTACTGATTCATAAATTTTTTTCATCTTAACATTCCTTATCTGTTCATAAGCGACAAAATCTGCTGGCGTACTAAGCAAGCTGTTGGTATTATTACACTGTTTAAAAAAGTTGCAATAAAGAAATGAAACACACCGCGCAAATCATTATATGTCTGCTTATCGGACTTTCATACTCAGGGTTGGCTCAATCTTCCAGCCTCGATGATTTGTACCGCGATGTCATTCGTTCCGACAATGACGGCTATTTGCCGCTGTTTGTTAAAAATCGCTCTATGCCGAATGTATTGATTGAAGAAGAAATCCTCAAAAAAGCGACTGAACAGCCGCAGGCAGAAATCAAAAAAAGCGGCAACCCCGTCAACCTGATTAATAACGCTCAGGCCAAAGAGGCCGCCAAACGTGCCAAACAACTCAAATGGGAGCAAACTCTACAAGCTGTAAAAGAAAATCGCGTTACCCCGCTCGATCTTGATGAAATAACCTATCGCGTCAGTTTGGGCGATGCCAAAGCAATTGAGATTTTGGCCTGGATGTACACCAAAGGCGTTGGCGTCAGCCCTGACTTTGTAGCCGCATTCAGATTATATCAACAAGCAGATAAATTAAATGTTCAGGGCGCCAAAGAAAACGCCGCCAAAGTCTATAAAGCTATGACCGCCGAACAAAAATCTCAAATTAAGAAATAGATTTTTTTACAGACACAAAGAAGGCTGGTCAGCCTAGTATAAAAATTGGTACATGACTGACCGGCCTTTTCGCTGTTTCTGTACTAGTTGCCAGCTAGACGAGCTTTTACTCTTTGGCTTCTTTAATTAGCTCTTTAACAAAACCTTTCAGCCCCACCTGACGCACGCGTTTCATTCGCTCGCCGGATATAATTTTTTGAATTTTGGTTACGGTTTCTTGCAAATCGGCATTAACTATCACATAATCAAACTCGTCCCAGTGACTCATCTTGTCCAAAATTATGCCCATTCTCTGTTCTATCACCTCTTTAGAATCTGTTTTCCGATTCTCCAGACGACTGCGTAATTCTTTAATCGATGGCGGCAACAAATAAATTGTTACCACATCGTTAGCGGCTTTTTTGCGCATTTGTCGAGCGCCAGCCCAATCCATATCAAACATAACATCTTGTCCGACATTGATAAAACTATCAACTTCCGAGCGCAAAGTGCCATATCTGGAACCATATTGCGAATCAACATATTCATAGAATGCGTCCTGAGCCAAAAATTCATCATATTGCTCATCACTGACAAAGTAATAATCAACTCCATCTACTTCACCGGGACGCGGTTTGCGAGTTGTAACTGAAACCGAAAATTTGATATTTGCATCTTTTTTCAGCAACTCTTTAATCACGGTGCCTTTTCCCGTTCCGGACGGCGCTTCAATAATAAACATGGCTCCTTTGCGGACTTTTTTCAAACGATCAATAATTTCATTCATGGCAATATCCTTATTCTATATTTTGTACTTGTTCGCGGAACTGCTCAATCAGAGCCTTAAGTTCCATACCCAAATTAGTCAGCTCGGCATCTGTGGACTTAGAACAAGTCGTATTGGCCTCGCGGTTTAGTTCCTGACACAAAAAATCCAACCGGCGTCCAACAACCTCAGAGCTGCTCAATAATTGCTCCGCTGTTTTTATATGCGCCACAAGCCGATCAACTTCTTCCCTAATATCTGCTCTTGTAACATAAAAAACCACCTCTTGCGCCAGTCGTTCTTCACTAACATCTGCCAAATCGACCCATTGTTTAATCTGAGTCTCCAGTTTTTCCTTAACCATGTGCGGAAGCTCATCTGCTATTTTAACAATTTGCGTAACCGTATTTCTGATTTTATCCAAAATATTGTTCAAAGCAAATTTTATTTTTGCTCCTTCCGACTGCCTGTCTAATTGCAACCGCTTACATAATTCTGTAAAATCTTCAAGCAATTTTTCGCGCAACAATTCCTCGTCTGCACTTGAAACCGCCGCAGTCTCAACCACCCCAGGAAAGCGTAGCAACTCCCCCGCTGACGGCCTGGCAATCAGATCCGGATTACGTTGATATACGGCCATAGCTTGAGCTGCCAGAGCCTGCAACAAAGTTTCATTAATTTGTACGTCAGCATTTTTATTGGCGCGGTTCACTTCCAGATTTATGCTCACGCTTCCCCTTTGCAAATATTGAGCCGCTTTTTTTTTCAGTTCTAATGATAAGTCTTCATAAGCCGGCGGTATTTTGGTTTTTATATCCAACGCCTTGCCATTGACACTCTTAATCTCAAAAATCCAGCTAATCGCACTGTTTTCTGTCTGTAATTCTCCGGAAATTCTTGCAAATCCGGTCATGCTTGTTATAGTCAAGATTATACTCCTTCTCCAGATTTTAACTTATTGTAATCGCAAATACTTAAAAAGTTTTTACCATAAAGGAATTTAATATGTCTTCATTCAAAAACATTCTGATTACCGGCGCGTCCAGCGGCATTGGCGAGGCTTTGGCTTTGTATTATGCCTCGCGCGGAGCCGAAAATATCTTCATTTGCGGTCGCAACTCCCAAAGACTAAAAGACGTAGCCTCTACCTGCCGCAAATATCAGACCAAAGTTCATACCAAAATCCTTGATGTAACGAACCGCACTGCCCTTTGCGAATGGATAAAATCATGTGAAACTCAAGCCCCTCTGAATCTGGTGTTTGCCAATGCCGGAGTATCAACCGGCGCCGAAACCGCTGAAAACATATACAACACCTTTGAAACCAATGTTATGGGTGTGGTTAATACCGTTTTGCCGACTATCGAAATTTTCCAACAAAACAAAGAACGTTACCGCCGCACCATTGCTATCACCAGCTCCATTGCCGGCTATCACGGGCTTATGCCGTGTCCGTCATACAGTGCCAGCAAAGCATGTGTCAAAGCTTGGGGCGAGGCCTTGCGGTTGGCGCTAAAAAATGATGGCATCAATGTCAGCGTTATTTGCCCCGGATTCGTTCGCTCGCGCATCACCGCTCAAAACACTTGTCCAATGCCTTATTTTATGGAGGCAGCCAAAGCCGCTGAAATTATTGCCCGCGGACTAGAAAACAATGTTGGACTGATTGCTTTTCCATGGCAAATGCGCTTTGCCTCATGGCTTGGTTCCATATTGCCAAATTGCATAAGTGAATACATATACGGCCGTCTGCCATACAAAGTCTAGTTTGCGCGAAAAGACTGCTTATGCGCTAAATACAACAATATCAACAAAGCCGGCACCGCCATAAACGTGGTTAAAACAAAAAACGCCGACCATGACATAATTGCCGCCACAAAACCGGAAGTCGCGGCAAAGACATCTCGAGCCAAACTCATAAATGAACTAAGCAAAGCATATTGTGTCGCCGTATAAGCCACATTGCACAATGATGACAAATAAGCCACAAAAGCCGCCGTTCCTAAACCTCCGGAAATATTATCAATGGATATTGTCGCCATCAGCACATAAATATCATGTCCGGCATAGGCCAGCCACACATAAGCCAGATTAGACGCTCCTTGCAAAATTCCGCACCACAAAAGAGATTTTACAATTCCGTATCGACTAACCATAATTCCGCCCAATAGCGTGCCGATAATGGTTGCTATTACTCCATAAACTTTGATAACCGAAGCAATTTCAATTTTACTGAATCCCATATCATCATAGAATGGATAAGCCATCGGCGCCATATAGGCATCGCTCATTCGATACAAAAACACAAAAGCTAATATCCACACCCAATGCCGCCGTTTTGCAAAATCTGCCAACGGATCATACACGGCATTTTTCATAAATATCGCAACCTTGCGCCCCAAACTTTGGCTTCTGACTTCTTTCGGCAAGCTCTGCGTTTCTTTATGCTCGCGAGAACACAAAATCGTAATCATACCGACCAATGCTCCCAGCGCCATTACCTTATAGACATTGTTCCAGCTCATTACCGCCGCCATAAACAAAGCTCCGGCGCCGGAAAATATTGTGCCGAACCGATACCCCAACACAAACACGGCCACTCCGGCTCCCTGCTCGCGATTGCTAAAGCTTTCAATACGATACGCGTCAAGAACAATATCCTGAGTTGCGGACGCCACAACCGTCAAAAAAGCAAACACCGCCATATGCCATGGGTGCGAGGCCGGCTCAGTCATAGACATTCCCAGCAAAGCCAAAAACAACCATATTTGCGCAAACAACGCCCAACCGCGCCGACGACCAAGCCGCCAAAACAACGGCAACTTCACCCGATCCACAATCGGCGACCACAACCATTTCAAACTATATGGGGTTTTGGCCAAAGAAAACAGCCCTATCGCCGCCAAAGACACTCCGGCGTCTTTCAACCACAGACTAAATGTTCCAAACACCAACAAATAAGGGAAACCGCTTGAAAAACCCAGCAACAACATCGCCAGCATTCGGCGGTCAAAATATACTTTGGTCGATTCTATCCATTTAGAAAAAAACATAGCTTTTATCCTCAATGCTCCAGCAATAACACAAGAGTTTTAACAAATGACTAAACCGGCTGATAAATCACCAAATTTTAACTTTTATCACTTATAATTCCCACAGCATTTCAAGGAGATTTCATTATGCGCGCTTTGGCAATTATAGCTAAAAACGAGTTTTACCGCTATTTCACCTCGCCTTTGGCATATGTTTACTTAATCTGTTTTTTGCTTCTAAACGGGTCTTTTGCCTTTTATTTCGGCCATTTTTTTGAGCGCGGCCAAGCTGATTTGCAATCCATGTTCATTTTTCAGCCATGGGTTTACCTGTTATTTATTCCCGGCATTGCCATGCGGCTTTGGTCAGAGGAATTTCGCCTAAAAACCATTTTGCAAATTACAACTTTGCCGGTTTCCGTCGCCACACTGGTGTGGGGCAAATTTATCGCCTCATGGTTATTCTGCTCGCTTGCCTTATTTCTCACTTTTCCTTTCTGGATTATCGTTAATTTGCTGGGTTCTCCGGACAATTTGGTGATTTTCGCCGGATATCTGGGTTCATGGCTGATTGCCGGCTGCATGCTGGCAATATCGCAAACCATGTCCGCGCTCACCAAAAATCAAGTTATCGCTTTGGTTTTATCTGTTTTTGCCAACTTATTTTTCTTTTTAAGCGGGTTGGAATACGTCCTTGAACTGTTTCGCAAAATAACCTCGCCGATTATTGTCGATATGATTGCGTCTTTCAGTTTTCTAAGTCATTTTGCCACCATCAGCAGAGGTTTGTTAGAGTTGCGAGACATTGTTTTCTTTGCCTCAGTAATCATCTTATTTAACTACGCCAGCACTCTTATCGTCGGCTTTCGCACCGCCGGAACCACTCGTTGGCTAAAATCATCGCGCCCGATCAGCTATTTATTGGCGCTGGTGTTTATATTAATCTCTTTTTGCGGAATCAATCTGCTGTCTAATAGCCAACTGCGCAGATTCAATCTCGATTTCACTGCTGAGCGTATGTTTTCGCTCACCTCTTCAACCCAAGAAATCATTGCCTCTTTGCCAACTCCGGTAACTGTTCGCCTATATTACACGCCGATTTTAGGACAGAGAGATCCCGCCGCCAGACAGATGTTTGATAGTGTCAGACTTTTATTACAGCAATATGCATCTCTTTCAAACGGCAAAATTAAACTTCATATTTACAATCCACAGCCGCTCAGCACCGAAGAAGACCGCGCCATAGCCGCTGGCCTCCAACCGCTACCGATTATTAACAGCAACATAAATGCCTATTTCGGCCTTACTTTGAGTGATGAGCAAAACCATCGGGAAATAATACCCCTTTTCCCATTGGCTCGACAAAACTTTATTGAGCAAGACCTAACCGAAGCTTTTTATCGTCTTAACCACATCAAACCAAACTTAGGCATTATCACCTCGCTTCCCTTGTCAGACAATATCATTGGCAATGTGGTAACTCCCAAATGGGAAATTCTTAATCAGCTTGAGCAATTTTATAATGTTTATTTCTTATCAGAAGACAGCGATTTTTCAAATTTTGCCGCTTTGATTATCGCCCACCCGCAAACTTTGTCAGCGCCGCTACGCCAAAAAATCCAAACTTATAGCTTTAATGGCGGCAAAATATTGGCTTTTTTTGATATTGCCGCAGAATCTCTACAACTTGCCGGACCGCTAACCAAACCTCTGCAAGCCTCTGATTACGCGAATTTGCCCGAACAATGGGGCTTTCGCTTTTTAGACAATGCCGTTATTGCTGATTTGGACAATTCATCTTTTATTGATGCCACCACCGATTATCAAAATAACCCTGAATATACGCAAGATCTAATCCAATTTTATTTACGCGGCCACAACTTTTCTACATCTTCTCCTGTTACTGCCAACCTGCATCAAATGTTGCTAACCTCGGCCTCGGCTTTTGCCCCCCTAAAAGATGCGTCCATAATTTTTGAACCGCTTATAATTGCCAGTCCCAATTCCGAACTTTTGTCTGCCTCCGCCGTATATAACCATATTCATCCGGCTGATATTTTGCGACAATTCAAAGCCGACAACCGCATAAAACCCATTGCGGCGCACATAACCGGCACTGACCCGACCAAACCTTTTGAGCTTATAGTTGTCGGCGATAGTGACTTACTATATGACAACTTTTGGACCACGCATCAAACTATTTCCGAAAAAAACTATGCCATTCCGGTTTTAGACAACGCCAATTTCGTGTTAAATGCTCTAGATTTTCTTCGTCATGATTACACGCTGATTGGCCTGCGCGGCAAAAATTATTTATCACGTCCGTTTGAACGAGTAGAAAAACTTCGCATTGCCGCCGCTAGAGAGTTCAAAATCCGCGAAAAAGAAATTTTTGACAACCTGACCAAAGCCAAAGCCGGAATGCAAGAGGTTATTGGCAAAAAGACCTTTGAAAATCGCCAGACTTTCACACCTGACGAACTGGCAGCCATTGCCGGAATTCGCAAACAAATAGACCATGAACGGCAAGAACTATTCAATATTCGCGCCAACCTCAATCGCCAAATTGATTATCTTAACCTCAAGCTTAAATTTTTTGCCGTTTACGGCATACCGCTATCGCTTTTAATCATCATGCTAATACCGTTGATGCGGCGCCGCAATCCCAAACCGATAGTCTGGCGCCTCAATCTCCGCATATTGTATATTGGCGCGTTTTCATTGCTTATTTTGGCGTTTGGACTTATTGCCGTGCATTTTCAAAACCAAACTTATGGTTCCGAGTACGAAGATAAACCAGTTTTTCCGGAATTGCCCAGACAAATAAACAACATTGACAGCCTAACTCTGCAAAATCGCGAGCAAACCTTAAACTTCATCAAAAACACTGACGGCCTTTGGACGCTTGAAGGCTATCCTCATTATTTGGTTTACCAAAATCGGATTCGCAGTTTTCTCAGCGCTCTGCTCGAAGCCACCTATTATGAAAAAAAATCTTCCGGAATAGAACATTTGGCCGCTTTTGGACTGCTTCCGCCGGAAAACCAAGATTCATCTGCGATTAGCGTAACTTTAGCTAATGCTGACCATTCTTTATTAAAATTTGATATCGGACAATATGATTTAGATCTCGGACGCGGCAGCCGCGGCGCTTATATTCGTATGCCGGATAGTTTTCAGGTTTGGCAAATTGCCGCTGATTTTATTGATTTATCTCTGCACAAAGACAGCTGGACATACAGCAGTCTATGGAATCTTCAATTTGGACGAATTGCAAACATTAACCACAATACCGACCCTGACACTATCGCAAACATAGCCAAAGACCTGCTAAACATTCACTTTCAAAAGGCATTATTATTTTCTCCTGCCGCTTCTTCACCGCTTCTCAGTTTAGACATCACCGCGCAAGATGATTTGCACATAATCATCAAATTTTATCTATCTGACAACAAATACCTTGCGGTTTATGATTTTGTGAATATATCTTCATCATCTCTCTTGCAAAATTTCGCTGCCTATGCCAAAGGTATTGCATACGAAATTTCAGACGCCGATATGGAGAAATTAATAAATGCAATCAAGCCTCAGCGAACAACAGGGCAATCGCCTCAAAAAACAAGCGACCATAGCCAGCATTAGTCTTGCCGTTACCCTCATTATCATCAAGACTGTCGGAGTAATCCTGAGCGGATCGCTGTCCGTATTTTCTTCCATGATTGACAGCATGGCTGACTTGTTTGCCTCCTCTATCACGTTTATTGCCGTCCGCATATCTTCTCAGCCTGCGGATCTTCGGCATCGCTATGGACATGGCAAAGCCGAAGCTCTGAGCGCGTTGGTTCAAGCGGCTTTCATTACCGGATCCGGATGTTTTATTTTATACGATGGCATCTATCGTTTGTTTGTTCCGCAACCCTTGCCCAAAGCCGATTTCGGGCTTTTGGTCATGGTTATCAGCCTGATTTTAACCATAATTTTAATCTCATTTCAGAAATATGTAGCCGTCCGCACGGCTTCCAAAGCTATCAACGCCGATGCCGCTCATTACAGCGTTGACGTCATAACCAATTTATCAATCATCATCACCTTGTTGGTTGTAAAATTTTTCGGTTTAGAGTGGTTTGACACTATTACTGCCATTGCCATATCATCTTATCTTTTGTACAGCTCCTACAAATTAGCCTATGATGCCGTTGCTTTGCTCATGGACAAAGAGCTTGACGATTCTATCCGCGACAACATCGCCAAAATCGCCCTATCCTGTGATCATATCTGCGGCTTACACGATATGCGCACTCATGACCTTGGTAGTCATTATATGATAGAATTACATCT
Source organism: uncultured Alphaproteobacteria bacterium (assembly GCA_934248075.1). Taxonomy (GTDB): domain Bacteria; phylum Pseudomonadota; class Alphaproteobacteria; order RF32; family CAG-239; genus CAZU01. Next base: position 95,068 of record CAKQKH010000003.1, read on the forward strand.
GGAACTTGACGGCAATTTAAGCCTTAGCGCCGCTCACCAATATACAGACAATGTCGAAACCGAATTACAAAAGGCTTACCCGGGAGCTCAGATTATTATCCATCAAGACCCTTCCGGCCTTTTTGAAAATCGTTTAGATGACAATCTGACCCAACCGCGCTAACGCTTTTTACCTTTGTTTATTCGTTTGGTTCGCGCCCTGCGTGATCCCCGATTCGAATGTCCAGACTTTTTGCGTTTTCCGGCGGTTTTAACTTGTTTCAGCAATGATGCCTCTTTTCCGCCTGCCAACTTTTCCGCAGAATCGTTTTCGGTGTTCTGAGCATTTTGTGTCCGCGCGATACTTCCCTCATTGAGACTTTTGCTAACCGGAGTGTTTTTTGCTGCAGCCCCTTCATTTAGTTGGCGCGATTGGGGCGCGGGATTTTGTCGTACCGCTACCGGACGCACACCGCCGCTATCACTGTTTTCGCTGACATTCATGCTGTTATCCTCAGACTCGTTATCAGGCGAATTGTCTGCATCACTCCCCAAGCCACTGCTCAATGGTTGTCCGCCGGACGCCTTAGCGCCATCAGCTTCCTCGCCGCCTCCGCCGGCAAAAGCACCGCGAATTTTTCCCCACAGTTTTTTAGGAGCGCCTTTAAGGTGTCGCCCTATTGCTTCACGAGTAGATTGTGTAGTTTTCAGTGCAAAACTCTTAGCCGCAGAAGCTCCAATCGTCGCAATACTTGGAGCAATCGGTTTGAGCGCGCCAGATGCAAAAGCTCCAGCCATCTCTTTAGTTTGTCCTATAAACTTAAAGCCAAAAATACAGCAAAACAGCAAAATCAAAAAGCCCACGCCGGAAATATCGGTCAAATTAACCAACTCTTTCTCATTTTGAGTGTTAATCGCTTTTGCAATAGCATACAAACTACCCATTTTAACTTCACAATGTTCGGCATCTTGACAAGTTTCTTCATTAACCGTGTCGGTCTGCTCGTTTACCGTAAAGTTAACCGCCGCGCTCACCAAATTCAAATCAACCGTAATCACCATGCCGGCAAACATAAATATAAACGCGCTGTTTAAAATCATATTCCACCCGACTTTAGAATATTTGGAGGTTATCTTAAACGGCCAAGAGGCAATCAAAAAGGGCATCAAAGCTCCGGCCAACCCCAGTTGCACCACCGCGTCCAAAAGATAAAATGCAAAAGCTATTGCCATCAAAAATGCAAACGCCGCTAACAATATACCTTGAATCATCATCATAAAGCCGGCGCCAAAAGTTATGATTGACCCCGGAGTAATCATTCCGTGGCCTCCAATACAAATCAGTGATGAACCAATCCCCTGCATAAAAGATATGTTACGCTGAACATTAACCACAAAATTATCAAGATTCAGATACAAATCTCCGTCAAAATACGTTGTGTTGGTCAGCATTGCCCGCCGCTTGGTAATACCTGGATTCTGTTCCTCCATTTTTTGATCATCAGTCAAATTATCACTAGTTTTAATTACCGAATACCGCTCATCTAGCATTGCGTTGCCAAAAGCCAATCCGGCTTTTAGCACCGGCGTAATTCCAAGCTCAAATATCTGAGTTGAATATTGCAACAACAAAAAGGCAATCAAAACCTTGTAGCTTTGTTTAATCAGATTGGTCAAAAATTTTGGAGCGTCTTGTTTGGTCAGAGAACTAACTTGTGTCAGTGTTTGTACTGCCACCCAGAGAGCCAAACCTAACATCAAAATCGTTGCAAAAGCCGTCGCCAAATTTTTAAAAGATATTGCGGTAATTTCTCCCGATACTTTATACATTGTTGAAAACAGCGGACAGAAAAAGCATTTGCGGGCATTATACAACTTAACCGGCAAAACTTCACACCCGCGAATAGAGGCGCTATTCTTCCCCTCATTGGCGTATTTAAGAGTTATTTTGTCTCCAATATCTACAGAATATTTATTTCCATCTGAACCATCAAAAACCTTCTTATAGCGAACTGGAATCCCAAACACAGTTTTCTTAAAATCACAACCAGTAAAACATTGTGTCGCGTTATTGGAAGGAGGCTCTTCTCCTTTAAGAAGACAACTGTACTCATATGTATCGCAGACACCCAAAGACTTACCTGTCTCAGGATCAATTTTGTCAGTGCGACAATATTGCCAACAAATATTTGTTTCTAGATCGCAAGGATAACTTCCACATTGAATATAAGTGGTCTTTTGCTCTTCATTATTATCAATACTAAGTTCTTTATCGTGTTGTTTTTTTAAGGTGTTTAATATATTAGTCGCTTTTATATTGGCGACATCAGTGGCATAATCATAGGCATCTCGTGCTATTAATTCATCTTTTAATGTTTCCGAAAATGCGCAAACAGGCATCGCTAATAATATTAGCGAAAAGCCAAGCAATCTGAGAATGTTCTTGCCCATAGCCATGTTGCACCTGTAACCAATAATCTACTAACTGATTCTATCATAGCACATAAATTACTTATAAATTGTTACAGTTTTTTGATTTTTTTATCATTTTAACATAAAAACCTTGCCTTTTTGTCCAAATATTTATAAATTAACAGACAAAGAATAGTATTAATTTAAATTATTATAGTTATGAAAAAGTTTTTCTTTTTTCTGCTGACGGCAATAGTTGCTCTCAGCCTTGGTAGCTGCACCAAATTTCAAAGTGCTGGTCCCAACAGCGAGCGCTTTTATGTTATCAAAAAGATTGATGGCAAAACTCAGTATGGCGTCGCCATTAGCAACGATGTTCAACTGTTTATTTCTGTTGGCAAGTACTGCTACGGAAAGCTAAAAGTGCCGGAGTCATATATATGCGTACCGTGCAAATATGACGACATTACATTCACCAAAGTCGGCGAAGCAATGATGTTTGTCTGTCACAAAAACAAACAAATGTTTCTCTATGGCGCCAACGGAACGTCTTATGCCAACGGCAATCCGATAACTGATGTTAAATTCCTTGGCAACGGCAGAGGGCTATGTTTTAACACTAAATGGGAATATAAATTTTATTCTCCTGTTGGTGTTTATACCACCTTAATTGGCCCGTATGAGGATGTAAACGTTGGTTTCTTTGGATACAGCATTAAGGAAAAAGGCAAATGGGGTTATGTGTATGGTCGCAAAGGTATCACGACCTCCCCATGCTTCCAACAGACTGTTCCTTGCCAGTATGATGAGATTATTGAAGCTATTTCTGATAATTTCAACTACAATCTGGCTTTAGTGCGTCAAGGCAACAGTTGGTATGCTTATACCAATCAAGGACACATCAAAAAAGTAAATCCGGCGTTTATACGCTATGCCAAAAGCATAAAAGACAAAAACACGTCGGAACCATTTTTTACCATGCATTATGACCGTAAGGCATGGTAACCAAAAAGCTCTGCAATCTTGCAGGGCTTTTTATTTGCATTAATACTCAGATTTTCAGAGAGGTTAAATAGCATGCGCGAATAAAAGGCGAGGAAAATTTTAGTGTACAAAGAAGTACATGAATTTTCCGAGACCGTGCTAAATGCCTCTAGATGTGCCGTTATACGGTATCAAAACTGATAAAGGCTTGCGCTACGCTGATTAAGGTAAGCGACGTGTACAAAAATAGGTACACGAGCGAACCGCAATCGCAAATGAATCAAAAAGTCCGGAGAACGATACAGATAGAGGCATTTAGAAGGCGAGGAAAATTTTAGTGTACAAAGAAGTACATGAATTTTCCGAAACCATGCTAAATGCCTCTAGATGTGCCGTTATACGGTATCAAAACTGATAAAGGCTTGCGCTACGCTGATTAAGGTGAGCGACGTGTACAAAAACAGGTACACGAGCGAACCGCAATCAAGTATGGCAAGCCTTTTGCAGCTTTGACTTTTTAGAGTTTCTCGATACGCATCCGATAGAACGATCTCCATACAAAGATCAAACCAAGGATGAAGAAACCGATTCCCAAACTTAGGGATACACAACGTGGAGCTGATACGGCCATTTCAACGGCCAACAGACCAAACAGAGTGGTAAATTTGATAATCGGGTTCAGCGCTACCGAAGAAGTATCTTTGTAGGGGTCGCCTACGGTGTCACCGACTACGGCGGCGGCATGCAGAGGAGTACCCTTTTCATTTAAATCCACTTCTACGACTTTCTTGGCATTATCCCAGGCTCCGCCGGCATTGGCCATATAGAGCGCTTGGAACAACCCAAAGACTGCGATTGAGATCAGGTAGCTGGCAAACAGATTCGCATCAAAACAAGCAAACGCCATCGTAAACGAGAAGATTACGATAAAGATATTGAACATACCTTTCTGCGCATAAAGAGTGCAAATCTGTACAACCTTTTTAGAGTCCTCAATCGAAGCAGCTTTAGCAGTATCAAGTTTAATGTGTTTCTTGATATAGTTAACCGCACGATACGCACCGGTAGAAACCGCCTGCATAGATGCTCCCGAGAACCAGAAGATAACCGCGCCGCCCAAAATAATTCCGAACAGGACTTCCGGAGCCAGCAGGTTTAGTTGCAAGTTCAAGAGCAAGATGATTGAGAAAATCATGGTGGTTGCGCCAATAACCGCTGTGCCAATCAGCACCGGTTTGGCCGTGGCCTTAAAGGTATTGCCGGCACTGTCATTTTCTTCCAGATAATGCTTGCCGTTCTCAAAATCAGGCTTAAAGCCATAGTCTTTTTCAATTTCTTTAGCAATGCCTTTTTGGCTCTCAATCTGTGAAAGTTCAAACACAGACTGAGCATTATCGGTAACCGGACCATAGGAGTCAACAGCGATAGTAACCGGCCCCATGCCCAGCATACCAAAGGCCACCAAACCAAAAGCGAATACGGTCGGATAAACCATATAAGCATCTAGTCCGGTGCGCGCCGTAAAGAACGCAATCGCCATCAGACCGACCATTACCAATCCCTGCCAAAAGGCTGAGAAGTTACCGGCAATAATACCAGAGATAATGTTCAGAGAAGCGCCCGCTTCACGACTGGCATTAACCACTTCTTCAACGTGCTTAGATTTTGAAGAAGTAAAGATTTTGGTAAATTCCGGAATCAAGGCCGCCGCCAAAGTGCCGCAGGAAATGATAACCGAAAGTTTCCACCACAAAGCTCCGAAACCGGCCAACATCACATAAGAAACGCCAAATGTTACCAAAATAGAAATGATTGAAGTCAACCAAATCAATGTGGTTAACGGGGTTTCAAAGTTAAATGATTTCTTGTTGCCAAATATGGCGGCAGAAGCCTTTGAATTCAACCAATAAGACACGATTGAGGTCAAAATCATCAGCACGCGCATAACAAAAATCCAGACAATCAAGCGAGCCTGAAAATCAACGCCGTTTTCCATCAACATCAAATTGCCGTTGGGGGCATACATCATACCAGCGCCCAAAACAATAAAGCTGATAAGAGCAACACCGGTTACGCCGTAGGTTTCAAAACCATCTGCAGTCGGACCAACCGAGTCGCCGGCATTATCACCGGTACAGTCGGCAATCACGCCGGGGTTGCGGGCATCATCTTCATCAATCTTAAAAATGATTTTCATCAAATCTGCGCCAATGTCGGCAATCTTGGTAAAGATACCGCCACAAATACGCAATGCGGCAGCGCCCAGCGATTCGCCGATAGCAAAGCCCACAAAGCAGGCGCCGGCGTTTTCTTTGGCCACAAACAGCAAAATGGTAATCATCATAATCAGCTCAACGCAAATCAGCAAAACGCCAATAGACATTCCTGAGCGCAATGGCAGGCTCATCACCGGATACGGCTGTCCCTTAAGCGACAAAAAAGCCGTGCGGGAATTGGCATAAGTATTGATTCTCATGCCGAACCACGCCACCAAAAACGATCCCAAAATACCAAAGATTGACCACATCAAAATAGTCAACACCTTAGACATTGGGGTAGCATTAAGATAATAAAAATAATAAAAAATGCAGGCGGCAATAAACAACTCTAAAACCACCAACAATTTTGCCTGCTGTTTCATATAAGTTTTGCAGGTTTCATAAATAGTATTAGAAACATTGAGCATCAGCTTGTGAGCCGGCATTTTTTTGATCAAGCAAAATTCGCTCAAACCAAAAACCATACCCAAAACACAGATACCCATACCATACAAAAGCAACTGTGCGCCTGTTACAGACCAGCCGAAGATATTGTAAGCAACATCTAACGACGGCACTTTTAGGTCAATCTCAGATGCCATGGCACTTGTAGCAAACGCCACAGTTAGCAGCATTGCCAAAGCAAAACTGCTAATTTTTTTTAAGTTTATCATTTTCGATCCCTTAAAAGATTAATCCAATAAAAATATAACATCTCCGCCGAACAAAGCATCGGCAACAGATTCTTGTTATGCTGACAAGCCTACTCCTAAGATTCTAAAAAATCTCTTAAATAATGCAAAATATTAACACACTCTAAATTTCAGATTATTTCTGAGCGCGTCTTTACAACATCAAAAACAGCGATAATGCCACAAAACCATATAACAATATCCCGCTCACATACATACGCGCGACCCGAAAATCCGCCCCCGACGGCATGGCATTTTCAATAATAATCGTTTGCAACAACACATATAACACATAGTTTACAAAAGTCGGACGCATGGCCGGCAAAAAATATCGATTCAGATAAAACCCTATCGGCAACAACAGCAACGGCGCCATTGAAGCCGGAACCGCATTATAAAAAGTTACATTTCTAAAACCAACACTCCCCATAACATAATTACCATCTTCCCCTCGCCGTGGAAAAATCGTAAAATTACAAGGTCTTGCATTCAAAATCATTCCCACGAAGAAATGCATAAACTCATGCAAAACCGTTCCGGGAATATTCACAACCGCTGACAACCACATTGAACGATATGTTGTATATTTAATCCGCAGTAAAACAATCACCAGCAATATTAGATAAAAACGGTTGTCAAAAAAACCGCGCAAGAACACCGGACTATTAAGCAAACTCAAAAGCTTATAATAAACATCGTACAGCATTGCCTTACCTCTTCAAGCTGGCCAAACCGGCCAAATATGTGTTCAACAGCAATTTACAAATATTATCTTTATTAACTCCCCGTATTCGTTTCGTCGATTCGCCGGTCAAAAATCCACTGATTGCAAACAATGCCATTTCCAAAACTCTTAACGCCGCGCGCCGTTCAGCTTTGTTAAGCCGCTCAAACATTACTTGCGCTTGCTTGTCTATCAGCGTTTCCATGCGACAAATTTGCTGTTTATAGGCCTGAACCTTACCGCCGATTGGAGCCACCAATTGCTCCCGATACAACAACATCCACAAATTGCGATTATTGCATACAAACGAGCTAAAGACATCGGCGTAGCGATTAAGATTAACATATGGATTCTCTTCAGGAATAATTACCCTAAGCGCCGCGGTCAATTCTTTCAAGGTTATCACATTTTCCGCGCAAATAAAGTCTTCCATAGTTGCAAAAGTGTTATAAATAGTGCCTACCGAAGTATTGGACGCTTCTGAAAGTTTGCGTGCGGTCAAAAACTCCGGCCCTTTGTCAATCACCAGTTTCCTGCCGGTCTTAAGCAACGCATCACGCACCTGCTCCCGTACAAATTTTTTTAATCGTAAATTTTTAGCTTTGTCTTCAGTCATTGTTTCCAACCTGAAAAATCTTATATATTTAACAAAATATTTGTAATTATAGATATACAATAAACAAAACTTGAACACTGTTCAATTCAAATTTTCAGCCAAAAGGATAAATTTGATGAAAAAGATACTCTTGCCGCTGTTTGTTTTGCCGTTGTTTATAGCCGGTGGCGCCGTCGCTCAAATATCACAAGATATGCTATTGGATTCTGACGCTATTGCCTCTATTGGCCCCGATAAAGATGCCGTTATTGCCGCAGAAGAAAGCGCTCGCAACCTTTTGCAACAAAAACCGCAAAATCTACGCAAACAGACCTTTCCTAAGCTTCGCAATCGCCCCCTGTCCGAGCCTGTCAAAGCCGTTTCCCGTTCGCAATCTGCGCCTTTTGGCTTAGTATGGGGAGCAAGCATCGCCGCAACCCGCAATCAGGGCGTCAACCTCACCTACATAGACGAGAGCAATTATGAAAATAATTTTAGCGCCACTCATTTGCCCAAACCGCTTCAAGACATCACTCAAGTTGACCTAACCTTTGGCGCAGAAGACGAGCTTTGGCGGATTCTCGCCTATGGCAAACGCCTTGATGACGACAATGCCGCCTCAAAAGTAATCAATATGTATCAGACATACGCCAAATTTTTAGAGCAAAAATACGGCCACAAGCAAGAATTCTTTACTCCAGCAACAATTTCTGTCACCAAACAAAATGCCCAAGGCAAGGATTACACCGTGCAAGAATCAGCCCCGCTTGGCAACCCCGATTTTTTGCAACAACTGCAAAGCGGCGCCGCCACGCTATATTCCACGTACTACAATCAAGAAGTTGGCGCGGCTTTGGCCGTAAATGTTGACGGTAACGGAAAAAGTTATATAGTAATCGACTATAAAAATTTACCGATTTTACAGGCGCGAGAAAAAGAAACCATTGATGCGCTCTAATAATTAAACTTAAGGATATCTAATTATGACTAAAATTGCCTTTTGTGGCGCCGCCGGCAACGGCATCAGCCCTCTGGAACAAATAATGCTAAAAAAAGGATACACCGTGTACGGATCAGACCGCGGTTTTGATGAAGGAAAAGACGCTGACCGCCGTCAAGCTTTGGAATCCGTGGGGCTTAAAATCATTCCTCAAGACGGTTCCGGCATCACTCCTGATATCAGTTGCGTATATGCTTCTGCGGCGTTAGATGAAAACAATCCCGATATCAAAGCCGCTCGCCACTTTGGCATTCCCGTCAAAAGCCGTTCTGACTTATTGGAGGAAATCTTTAGCACCTACGCCAAAGGCATTGCCGTCGGCGGAACTGCCGGAAAAACCACAACCACCGCTATGATTGGCTATATCTTAGATGTCCTCGGGCAAAAACCAACCATGATCAACGGCGGAATGCTCTGCAATTATTCCAACAATTCCGGTTTGCCCAACTACCTGTACAACAATGGCAACATCTGCGTAATTGAAGCCGATGAAAGCGATGGTTCAATTCGCAAGTATCACCCCTATATCGGTCTGGTAAATAACATTTCGCATGATCACACCAGCATTGAAAAGCTGGTAGAATATTTTTCCAGCTTTGCTTCCCATATTACTCATGCCCTGATTGTCAATTACGATTGTCCCCGCGCTCGTCAGCTGCAAAGCCCCGCGCAAAAATTTACCTATTCAATTAACAACCCCGCCGCTGATCTGGTTGCCACCAATGTCACAGCCATACGCGACGGAATTGAATATTCCATAGACGGCCGCAAATTTCACCTTAATTTAATTGGTAAATTTAATGTTTCCAACGCATTGGCTGCCATTTCTGCTTGCCTTATGCTGGGAATTGACAAATTTCAAGCCGCTGAAGCTCTGCAAGGTTTCACCGGCGTTAAAGTCCGTCTGGAAAAGATTGGAAGCAAAAATGGCATAACCATTTACAATGATTTTGCTCACAACCCCAGCAAGATTGAGGCCTCTTTGGCGGCTCTCAAAGATCACCCCGGCCGTATTATCGCCATGTATCAACCTCACACGCCGTTTTCTGCCGTCAATACCGGAGCCGAAGTCGCCGAGGCTGTGGCAAGAGTCCTGGCTCCAGAGGATATTATGTTGATGCAAGAGATTTACGAACTGACTCCGCAAGATGTCGGCATATCTTCAGCCAATATCATTAATGATATCAAAGAAAAAGGACACCTTAACGCTTTGTTTTTACCTTGCAAAGATGATACTCGCGAGTTCATACGCAAAAACGCCAAATCCGGAGACCGTATTGTCATTATGGGGGCACACGATAATTCTTTAGCCGATTTTAGCCGCGAGCTTCTCAATGAGATTTAGCTCTCATAAAAAAACAGGGCGCCAACTCCGCCCTGTTTTTTTAAAAGTAGCTTAAAACCATATCCAGATTTTTTCCATTAAGATAGGCTATCAGCTTCCAATACATCAAAATTCCCTCCCAACTGCGAGTATTAAAAGCCAACATTGATCCCACTGCCAACAAATTAGCCGAGGGCAAAAACATCGCGCAAAACTTATAAGAAACTTTTGGTAGGTCTGTCTGCTTTTCATGAATTTGCGAACCAACCGTATCCAAATGATAACCGATAAAATACCCAAGAAATCCGTTAATAAACAAATTACTAGGCGCAAATGACGTATAAATGGAAACTGCAATCATATACACCATACCCAGTAAAGGGAAAAAATACGGAGCAATAATAATCAGCCAATTTCCCTCTCCGGCAAAAGACATTTCTCCACCCGAATCATCAGGATTCACACGGATTCCCTTCACTTTATGAAACGTAATCACCGCGAAAAAAGCGTGTGTCAGTTCATGAGCCACCACTTCCATATTGGCCTTAACCGAAGAATCCATCATCGTGCGAGCAATAAAAAACATAAAGAAACCGGCAAACAAAGCCAAATATGGCAAACTTGAAAACCTAAAATAAGACAAAGATTGAACATATGCAGGCAATGACAACAGCATATACACTGCCACCGGCCATTTCAACATATTTATAAGTTTGTCAATCAACGCACTGCTCCTCTCAATATCTTGTTTGACTATAAACCATAAAAAACTTTTTTGCAGTCTCTATTTGTATATATTAACACTTCTTCAATTATTATTATCTATCATAGCAACATAAACCTAAAAAGTTTATCGGTCATTCTTGTTGCTTCCCCAAAAAACACTTGAGTGACCGTTTGCCAATTTCGCATTATGTTGTTGTAAAAAGATAACCGCTGTTGTATTATGGCTCCAAATTATGCTAAAGGATAAAAATCATGACCGGCGAAGAATTTGACACTTACGACTTTTTAATTAACGATGAAGATGAAACGATGCTGCTTTTGTATGTTCGGGAAGGTGAGCCGCAAGACGCCGTTATTAATGTCGATTATGACAACAAATCTGCCGTCTTATACCGAAACTCCGCTGATGTTGTTAATCTGGAAGGCATATCCGATGAAGTTCTTGACAGCCTCAGAGATGCGGACAAACTGCTCATTTGCGAGCTTAGCATTGAAGATGATGAAAAAGACACCAGCATTGTTTATGCATATGAGGCTGAAATTAACGATTAAAATCACCCTTTTAAAACACCAATACCTCGGTTTTATTTTGCCGAGGTATTTCTTTATCTAGTCCTTTGCCACAAGAGATCATTGTACTCTCACAAAAGACGACTGCCGACTGCAAAGCAACAACAGCGAAATTATTCACCCTTGTCTCATTATTTGCAGCCAATTTTTTCATTGGTCAAATAATAGGCATTTAACATAATTATTTCAAACAAGCGGCAATATAACAACTTTTAGCAAAATATCAATAGTTTTTAATCAAAAAAAATCCCCACGGTCAAACCAATGGGGATTTTTACAACTAGGTCGTAAGCTTATTTGGCTTCACTGCTGGCAGCATCAGCCTTAGCAGCTTCGGCAGCGGCAGCTTTCTCAGCGGCTACACGAGCCAAATCTTTAGCTCCTTTGGCATTAACATCGCGGTCAACCAACTCAATGATTGCCATATCAGCGGCGTCACCATAACGGAAACCGGCTTTCAGAACGCGGGTATAACCACCGTTACGGTCTTTATAACGCTCAGCCAAAGTAGAGAAAAGCTTAGAAACAACTTCATTATCACGCAGGAATGACAATGCCTGACGACGATTCGCCAAACCACCTTTTTTACCCAAGGTAATCATATTATCAACAAAAGTTCTCAAAACTTTGGCTCTCTGAACCGTAACTTTAATCTGCTCATGTGTCAAAACAGCAGCGGTCAAATTAGAGAACAAAGCCTTACGAGCATTAGTGTCCATATTAAATTTACTCTGTTTCATTCCATGTCTCATGACATTTTCCTTTCAATTTCTCTGTGGCCTGCACGGGCAGACCGGATCAAAACTCAAGTCTTTACTACGGACTCGGAACAACCGCACATACATAAAGACTCCACATTCGTTGGCGTTTCTAACACACAACTTTAGTAATTGCAAGCAAAATCATTGTCTTTTAGCAAAAACAAAGGCCGAAAACACAAATGTTTTCAGCCTTTATTATCACAATTTGGCTATCAGCCAAGCGCAGTCGTCCCAATCTATTTGCGAAACGCGCTGTCTGTCATGAGACCAAGCCGGATAGCTTACACGCCCTTCATCAAATGGCGTTGCCATCAAAAACATGTCCGCAATTTCCAAATCCGGAACCTTAGCCTCAGCCATCATAGCAGAAAGATCAACCCAACACTTTTCAACGACTCTGAAGTCATCGTGTGAGAGCAACTGCAGATTCGCTTCCAAAGCACGAATTTCAATCTCAAATGCTTCTTCCACTTCTCCGGCGACTCCGGCAATAATCAAACTGTCAGAAACAGCAAAACCCCGTAATTTGCCGTTGTTTTCCAACACAAATTTTGGCGCATCACCATCTTTCATCTGCTCGGCAACGATTCTCTTAACTTCTTCATTTGCCGCTTTGTTCGCAACTCGGATAACTCTGCTCTCATCATTAGGCTTGAACTTTGGCTGTTCAATCCGACACATACGCCTATACAGCAACTCGGACACTTCCTTATCATGTTCATCAGAGACATAATCCTCGCGCGGACTAAAGGCCAGATAGATTCTCTTTGCCCTCGGCCATGACATTTCATCAATAATTTTGCTTAACTCCGCTATCGGCAGATCAAGCTTTTGCAAAAATCTTTTCATAATTTGTTTTTAATTAATAGTGTAAAAAGCAATACCACTTTTTTGTCAATTTGCAACAAAAAACTTACCGACAGATCACAAAAAAAACGGACAGCCTTTCGACTATCCGTTTTCCAAATCCGACTGCACCTCTTGGTGCTTCATCAATTTTTCTAGAAATGCTCGTCGCAGCGACGAATCAATTCTTCAATGTTCTCTGGCGGCCAGCCCGGAGTATCCATACCTAAATGGATGCCCATCTTAGCCAAAACTTCTTTGATTTCATTCAAAGACTTACGGCCAAAGTTCGGAGTGCGCAGCATTTCAGCCTCTGTTTTCTGAACCAGATCGCCAATATAAACGATGTTATCGTTCTTCAAGCAGTTAGCTGAACGAACAGAAAGTTCAAGCTCTTCAACCTTTTTAAGCAAGTTACGGTTGAACGGCAGTTCTTCCTTCTCAACTTCGACTTCAGCTTCCGGCTCATCAAAGTTGATAAACGGTTTGAGCTGTTCCTGCAAAATACGAGCCGCAAAAGCCACCGCATCTTCCGGAATAACCACACCGTTAGTTTCAACAATCATGGTCAGCTTGTCGTAGTCGGTAGCCTGTCCAACACGGGTATTTTCAACCTTGTAAGATACTTTGCGAACCGGAGAATAGATTGCGTCAACGGCAATCAATCCTATCGGAGCATCGGCCGGTTTGTTCATTGCTGCCGGAACATAGCCTTTACCGGTTCCAACAGTCATTTCCATATTAATTTTGGCTCCTGCATCTAAGGTGCAAATAACCAAATCCGGGTTCATAATTTCAACATCATGACCATGTTCAATCATCGCCGCGGTAACCTCGCACGGTCCCTCAGCTTTCAAGGTCATAATTTTCTGACCGTCGCTATGAAGAGCGACTGCCAAACATTTAACATTCAGAACGATGTCGGTAACATCTTCTCTAACACCGGGGACAACTGAAAATTCGTGCAAAACACCATCAATTTTAATGCTGGTGACAGCACCGCCTTGCAAAGAGGAGAGCAAAACTCTTCTCAAAGCATTACCCAAGGTTAAGCCAAAGCCTCTTTCCAAAGGCTCTACGACGATTTTGGCCTTGTTTTGCCCCTCGAGGGGAGTAACTTCCAAATTAGTCGGTTTAATAAGTTCTTGCCAATTCTTTTGAATCACTGGGGTGTCCTCTTTATTACTGCATATGCAAAGTTCAGAAAAAATCAGACAGCGATGAGGCCTTTAACAGCCTCATCACTCTGAAAACCAAAAAATTAGACGCGACGTCTTTTTCTCAAACGACAGCCATTATGAGGAATAGGAGTAACATCACGAATAGTTGTGATAGTAAATCCTAAAACTTGCAAAGCTCTGATCGCAGACTCTCTGCCAGAACCCGGACCCTTAACTTCAACCTCTAAAGTTTTCATACCATGCTCCTGAGCCTTTTTGCCAGCATCTTCAGCGGCAACCTGAGCGGCATAAGGAGTAGATTTACGAGAACCCTTAAAACCCTGTGCGCCAGAAGTTGACCAAGCAACGGTGTTGCCCTGGGCATCAGTAATGGTTACTCTTGTATTGTTAAAAGTAGAATCAATATGTGCGACACCTGCCGTAATATTTTTCTTTTCTTTCTTTTTAACACGTTGTGTTACTGCTTTTGCCATTTAACAACCTACCTTATTTCTTCTTATTAGCCACAGTCTTGCGCTTACCTTTGCGGGTACGAGCATTTTGTTTTGTACTCTGACCACGAACCGGCAAACCTTTACGATGACGCAGGCCGCGGTAGCAACCCAAGTCCATCAATCTTTTAATATTAACACCGATTTCACGACGCAGTTCACCCTCAACCACAACATCATGGTCAATGACATCACGGATTTTGGCAACTTCCTCATCGCTCAGTTCATGAACGCGGCGGTCGGCAGAAACACCGGATTTTGCGCAAATGTCTTGAGCAGTTTTTCTTCCGATACCATAAATATAAGTCAGAGCGACTTCAATCTTTTTGGCAGTCGGGATATTTACACCAGCTATACGAGCCAAATTAACTCTCCATTATCTAGATATTGTTATTACATTTAAAAAGTTGATCACCACTTTTCAAAATTAAGCCGGATTATAGGCTAAATTTTGTATGTGTCAACAAAGATTTACCAATTTTTTGAAAAAACTTCATTTTTCGCAAAATTGCATCAGTCTAATTTATTTGAGTCCCAAAACATCATCAATTTTTGCCGCAACCGCCGCTATTGATCCGGTTCCGTCAACCGTGCGCAACAAACCTTCCTTCTCAAAATACGGAATAGTCGGATAAGTAAGCGCCCGATAATTAACGAGTCGATTCTGCACTGTGGCTCGGTTATCGTCGATTCGCCGATAAAACTCCGTTCCGCCGCAGACATCGCAAACACCATAAACTTTGGGCTTCTGAAATTTATCATGATACCCTTGGCCACACTTCATGCAAGCATAGCGTCCCAAAATACGCTCCATAATAATCTCGTCAGGAACCTGAATCTCAATCACGGCATTAAGTTTTATTCCTTTTTCATCAAGCATTTTTTCCAACGCTTCGGCTTGCGGCAACGTGCGCGGAAAACCGTCTAGAATAAAACCGTTTTTGCAATCGTCCTCATCGATTCGTTTTGACACCATATTGATAATCATTTCATCGGTGGCAAATCCGCCCTTATCCAGTACTTCTTTCAGAGCCAGCCCTTCCGGAGTTTTTTTAGCAGCTTCTGCTCGCAACATTTCTCCGGTTGACAAATGGCAAATATTAGCCTTTTCTTTGAGCAGACGCGCCTGAGTACCCTTACCGCACCCCGGCGCTCCGGTCAAAACCACATGCAGTCCCGAACCGTTTTTGCTCATTTTAGCGCCTCTTTCTGTTAGCCAAAGAAGCTTTTTTAATTAAAGATTCATACTGATACGCAATCAAATGAGACTGCAACTGTGTAACAAAGTCCATAGTAACCTGTACCACGATGAGCAAAGTCGTGCCGCCCAAAACAAACGGAACCGACAATCTGCTAATCAGCACTTCGGGCAAGATACACAAGCCCACCAGATATACTGCGCCCAAAACGGTCAGACGTGTAATCACATAGTCCAGATATTCAGCTGTATTTTTACCCGGACGAATACCGGCCACAAAGCCACCGTGTTTTTTCAAGTTTTCAGCTGTTTCTTCCGGATTAAACACAATCGCGGTATAGAAGAAGGCAAAGAACGCTATCAAGAAAGCATACAAAGCCAAATACAGCGGCTGGCCGTGTCCCAACATTGTGCTAAGGCTTTGCACCCAAGATGGACCGCTCTCAGCGCTCAAGTTGGCGATTGTAATCGGCAGCAAAAGCAACGAGCTGGCAAAAATCGGAGGAATAACGCCAGTCGGATTGATTTTCAACGGCAGGTGCGAACTTTCAGAACCCATGCGCCCCATAGCCTGCCGCTTAGGATATTGGATAATGATTTTACGCTGAGCTCTCTCTACAAATACAATCAAATAAATCAAGCCCAAAACCATTGCCAACAGCAACAAAATCACCGGAGCCGACATCGAACCGACTCGTCCCAACTCAAAGGTTTTTGCCAAAGCGCCGGGAATATTGGCAATAATACCAACCGTAATGATTAAAGACGAACCGTTACCGACGCCGCGGGCAGTAATCTGCTCACCCAACCAAACGATAAACATTGTGCCGCCGACCAAAGAAACAATTGTGGTAAAGCGGAACACAAACCCCGGCATAACCACCGCCGACAAACCGGCCAAACCGGTCATGCTCTCCAACCCGACCGCAATACCATATCCCTGAATAATCGTAATCAACACTGTCAAATAACGAGTATATTGCGTAACTTTACGATGTCCGGCCTCTCCTTCTTTTTTCAGCGCCTGCAAAGACGGAACCACCGACTGCCCGAGCTGAATAATAATGGATGCCGAGATATACGGCATAATGTTCAACGCGAAAATGGTCATACGCTCCAACGCGCCACCGGCAAACATATTAAACATACCCAAAATACCGCCGGAGTTGCGATCAAAAATCTCCGACAAAATATTTGGATCAATTCCCGGCAACGGAATAAAAGTACCCAGACGAAAAACTATCAAGGCCAAAACTGTAAACCACAGTCTTTTCTTTAGTTCTTCTGCCTTGCCAAAAGCCGACATATCCAAATTGGCGGCCATTTTCTCTGCCAGTGAAACCATTTTTATATCCTTATCAATTATTTAAAAAAGCAACACAGGGATAAATATATCCCTTTTGTTCATAATGTAATACACGAAATTTAATTTTATGCAACTACTTTATTGTTATCCATAATTTATATCAAAATCACCGAACCTTCCCGCCTCGGCAACAAACTTCTTTACATTTTGGCAAAAGCCTTATATTTTATCACTGAAATCGTTCCATGCGATTTTGGGGTGTGGTAACCTCTTTGTATGCGTCTATGTGTAAAGACGAAACTTTTGCACGCCGGAAAGTCAACCTGACTGGAAGGCGGCAAAATACGCTGTTTCAGTCAATATGTCGCACTATTCATACAAATAGTTACCAACTTCCAGTCGCCTCCTCTACGGCGACTTTTCCTTTTTATCTCTACTGAAAGAACGTCCATGTTTTTATACTTTGCATTGTTTTTATTCTTCTTGGCTTTGCTTGGCAATCTATGGCTGGTTATCTATTTCATCAAGAGCAACGGCCACAATCCGCCGTTTATCGCTTCTTTAGGAAAACCTAAAACTGAAGTAATTCGCCAAGCGTCCCTATTCTTAGAGCAAAATCCCTCGGCTCAGACCGCCGATCTCGGCTGTGGATCCGGAAGCTTATTAATCCCTCTTGCTCAAAAATTCCCAGACCACCATTTTGTCGGTTACGAGTGGGACATAATTCCTTACATGTTGGCAATTTTCAAAACCCGTCACCTGCCTAACGTAACCATTTTGTATCGTGACTTTTTTCAAGAGGATTTAAGCCGATATCAATTGGTTCTGTGTTACCTTTGCACCACTATTGAAGAAAAAATCGGCAACAAACTCAACGCCGAGCTAAACCGCAACAGTTTGGTAATTTCCGAGATTTTCAAGCTCTCGGTTCTTAAATTAAAACAAGAGATTACTTTGCCCTATAAATTCATCAAGGCCAAAATTTATTTATACTCACCTCAAAAATAGTTCTAACAAACAAAAAAACGCGCTTTCCTTTTACAGAAAGCACGTTCTTCAGTTTTCAGCTAATCTTAGCAAAAAAAGTTAGATTGATTGCATTATAAATGCACACAATCATTGCAATAAAGCCTATTGCCGCGGCATCATTGCCACAAATCCACCTGCTCATTGCCGCAAGCATACCGAACCACACTACCAATACAATTATCGCCCAAATAAAATTGCCGATAACCTGTCCGTCTTTGTATTCGACTTGCACCGCTTTTTTGCCTCTGACGAACACTCCTTCAACAGCAAAAACACCCAAGCTGATAATAAACACCCAATCAGCGATGTTTTCGCTCATGTCCACCAAAGAAACAATGATTGCAATCGCAAAGACCACAAACAACACATAGTTGATGCCTTTTAAATTCTTCATAATAAAAGATTTTTAAAGTTAATAATAAGGATATTGCCAATGACCGTATTACACTTTTTCTTTTTCGTCAATTCAAAACCTTTATCCCGGCCATAAAAAAACGGTTGAAGCCCAAGCATCAGGACTTCAACCGTTATATTCTGTTGTCAAGAATGTTAGATAAGATTTACCTTACCGCCAGCTTTCTCAACTGCGGCAACCGCAGCCTTAGAAGCCGAATTAACACTGACATTTACTTTAGAAGTAATTGCTCCGCGAGCCAACAACCGAACGCCATCAAGGGTCTTGCTGACAATTCCGGCAGACTGCAAAGAAGCAATCGAAACATCTTCAGCATTCAGTTTGCCTGCATCAACAGCCTTTTGGATAGTATCCAAATTAACAACTGCAAATACCTTGGCAAACGGATTTTTGAAACCGCGTTTCGGCAAACGACGGTACAAAGGCATTTGTCCACCTTCAAAACCGCTTACAGCAACACCGGAACGAGACTTCTGGCCTTTCTGACCACGGCCGGCAGTTTTACCTGAACCGGAACCGATACCGCGAGCAACGCGTTTACGATCTTTGCGAGCGCCCTGGTTATCTTTAATTTCGTTAAGTTTCATTTTTCTTCACCTTAAACAATTTTACAGAGAGTTTGATAAAGGGTTGTGCTACGCCGAGAATTTTCGACGACATGTACCAAAAAAGTACATTAGGAGAAAATTTTCAAGTATGACAACCCTTTTGCAAACTCCTTACTCTTCGACTTTAACCAAGTGAGCCACTTTTCTAATCATTCCGCGAACTGCAGGAGTATCCTCCAGCTCGGAAGTCTTGTACATCTTGTTCAGACCAAGACCGATCAAAGTAGCTCTCTGAACGGCCGGACGACCGATCGGGCTCTTGATTTGGGTAACTTTAATTGTTTTTTTGCTAGCCATGGCTTATGCCTCCTCTACACTGAGTTTTGCATTAGCGGTGTTCTCACGGCGGCTAACAATGTCACCTACTTTTTTGCCGCGTTTAGCAGCAACCATGCGCGGTGAATTGATAGCTTCCAGAGCATTAAAGGTAGCCTTAATCATATTATAAGGGTTGTTGGAACCCAAAGATTTAGCAACCACGTCCTGAACACCCAAAACTTCGAAGATAGCACGCATCGGACCACCGGCAATAACACCGGTACCGGCAGGAGCGGTACGCAGATAAACTTTACCAGCGCCGAACCGTCCGGCCACGTCATGATGCAGAGTTCTGCCTTCGCGCAGCGGAATACGAACCATATTCTTTTTAGCTTCATTGGTAGCCTTAGTAATAGCCTCAGGAACCTCGCTGGCTTTACCGGAACCGAAGCCGACGCGACCTTTTTGGTCACCTACGACAACGATAGCGGCAAAAGACATTGTGCGGCCGCCTTTAACAGTTTTGGCTACACGGTTAATATGAACCAGTTTCTCAACCAATTCATCTTTCTTTTCCGTCTTATTATTATGACGATCTACAGCTTGTTGTGCCATTTTTCAAACTCCTAGAATTTCAAACCAGCTTCACGAGCTGCATCAGCCAGGGCTTTAACCCGACCATGATAGATGTAACCACCGCGATCAAAAACAACTTCGCTAACGCCAGCCTTCAAAGCTCTCTCGGCAACCAATTTACCAATAAAGCTTGCGGCTTCAATGTTAGAAGATTTTTTAATCTGATCGCGAACTTCTTTCTCCAATGTAGAGGCAGAAGCAATTGTCGCACCTTTAGCATCGTCAATAATCTGAGCATATACATGCATATTGCTGCGGAATACAGACAATCTCATCTTTCCATCCGCGGCTTTTTTCAGAGCAGACCGAACCCGATCTTTTCTCTTTTGAAACAATTCTCTTGGCGTACTCATTTAATTTTTTCCTTATTTCTTCTTGCCTTCTTTACGACGGATGTATTCGCCTTCATACTTAACGCCTTTACCTTTGTAAGGCTCAGGTTTTCTGAATTTGCGAATTTCCGCAGCAAATTGACCTACAAGCTGTTTATCCGCACCAGAGATGGTGATTTGGGTTGCGCTCGGGCAAACAACCTTAATGCCCTTAGGAGCAACAACCGGCACGTCATGAGAAAAGCCCAATGACAGAACCAATTTATTGCTGCCCTCAACGCGAGCCTTATAACCAACGCCAACCAATTCCAGATTTTTGCTGAAACCGTCATGAACACCTTTAACAATGGTGTTAATGTTGGCTCTAGTGGTACCCCACAAAGCACGAGAATGCTTGTTTTCCAATTTAGGGGTAACAACAACTTTGTTCTCTACTACTTCTACGGCAATGTGTTCAGCGTCGAAAGAATGGCTCAAATCGCCCAGCTTGCCGCTGGCCTTAACCATATTACCTTCAACAACAACTTTAACGCCTTCAGGGACGATAACCGGATATTTTCCAACTCTAGACATCCTATTTCTCCCTTAAAATACCTGGCACAAAATTTCGCCACCAACATTAGCCTTGCGAGCTTCGTTGTCGCTCATAACGCCAGACGGTGTAGAAATGATTGAAATACCAAGACCGTTATATACTCTCGGCAAATCTTTAACGCTGGAATAAACCCGACGTCCCGGAGTAGATACACGATAAATTTCAGTAATAACCGAAGTACCTTCATGATACTTCAACTTAATGCGGAGTTCATCAACACCCGGGCGAACATTGGTTCTTTCATAACCTTGAATGTAGCCCTCTTTTTTCAGAACTTCCAAAACATTTTCACGCAAGCGAGAAGCAGGGGATACAACTTCACTCTTCTTCGCTCTTTGTGCGTTTCTAATGCGTGTGAGCATATCGCCCAAAGGATCAGACATAGACATATCTCTTACCTCCTACCAGCTAGATTTAACCAAACCCGGAATCTCGCCAAAGCTGGCCATGTCGCGCAGTTCATTACGAGACAAACCGAATTTCCGGTACACACCACGAGAACGACCGGTAAGTTTGCAACGATTGCGATAACGAATCTTTGCAGAGTTACGCGGCATCTCTGCCAATTTCAAAGTAGCCTGGAATCTTTCTTCAGGAGAAAGAGTTTTATCCATAACTATCTTTTTGAGCTTAGAACGGCGAGAAGCAAATTTCTCGGCCATTTTGGCTCTTTTCAGGTTTCTGAAAACAGAACTTGTTTTTGCCATGGTTTATTCCCCTATTTCTTGTAAGGAAAGTTAAAGCCAGTGATAAGAGCCTTAGCTTCTTCATCAGTCTTTGCGCTGGTGCAAATGCATACATCCATACCGCGGACATTTTCAACCTTATCATAGTTGATTTCCGGGAAGATAATCTGCTCTTTAATACCAAAAGCAAAGTTGCCTTTTCCGTCAAAGTTTTTACCGGTAATACCGTGAAAATCTCTAACGCGGGGCAAAGCCATGTTAATCAGTCTTTCCAGAAACTCATACATTCTGGTAGAACGCAGAGTTACTTTGCAGCCGATCGGCATACCTTCTCTGAGTTTAAAGGTAGCGATAGACTTGCGAGCCTTGGTAACAACCGGCTTCTGACCGGCAATCAAGGCCAGCTCTTCAACAGCGTTGTTGAGCTTTTTCTTATCGGTAACGGCATCGCCGACACCCATATTCAGCACAATCTTAGTCAGCTTAGGAATCTCATGTGGGTTGGTGTAACCGAATTTCTCCACAAGAGATTTTTTTATGACTTCATTGTACAATGTCTCAAAATTTGCCATAAATTTTTCTCCCATTAATCGATTACTTCACCGGTTTTACGAGCAACGCGCACTTTTTTGCCATCAACGGTTTTGTAACCGATTTTGGTTGCTTTACCGTCTTTGGCCAGAGCCACGTTAGAAACATGGATCGGCGCTTCTTTAGTAACAATTCCGCCCGGAGTGGTCTGGCTTGGTTTAGTATGACGTTTAACCAAATTAACGCCCTGAACCACAACCTTATTCTCTTTAGGCATAGCTTTTACTACTTCACCAGTTTTGCCTTTGTCATCACCTGACAATACGACAACTTGGTCACCCTTTTTAATTTTCAACTTAGGCATTACAATACCTCCGGTGCTAATGAAATAATTTTCATAAATTTCTTGGCACGCAATTCTCTGGTAACAGGCCCAAAGATACGAGTACCAATCGGCTCGCCGTCTTTATTAATCAAAACGGCGGCATTTTTATCAAAGCGGATGATGGATCCATCTTTGCGTCTGATGTCAGAAGCAGTACGAACGATAACTGCCTTCATAACATCACCTTTCTTAACACGACCCTTAGGAATAGCGTCTTTAATGGCAACGACAATGACGTCACCTACGGTAGCGTGCATTCTCTTGGACCCGCCAAGCACCTTAATGCACTGCACCTGACGCGCACCCGAGTTATCGGCTACATCAAGGTTGGTTTGCATTTGAATCATTTTTTAATTCCTTTTTTCTAATTGTTTAGTTTCAATAAGCACTTTATCAAACCGGCTTCCCGCGGCAGGGGAACCCTAAAATTCCCCGACCGCAAAAGCCTTTTTTGATGAGCTTAAGAAAACTAACCCCTCTAGGTGTTTGTTGACTTTACTTAAGCTTCAACAGCATCATCACTGTTAATAACAGTCCAGCACTTGGTCTTAGAATAAGGTACGGATTCAATAATACGTACGGTATCACCGACTTTGCACTGATTGTTCTCATCATGAGCAGCATATTTTTTGCTTTTCTTGATGAACTTCTTATAAACAGGATGCATAACCTGACGTTCAACACGAACAACAACGGTCTTATCCTGCTTGTCGCTAACAACAACACCCTGAAGAATTCTTTTAGGCATATTTTTTCTCCTAACTATTCTTCTTGCGCTCAGCAATGAGCGTGTTGATTTTGGCTACTTCTTTGCGGACATTATTTAATACAGCAGTATTTTGTAATTGTCCAGTAGATTGTTGCACCCGAAGGTTAAACTGTTCTTTTTTGCATTCCAACAATTTAGCCTCAAGTTCATCAATACTCATAGCACGAAGATCTTTAGTTTTTGTCATTTTTAGGCTCCTTGCTCTGAATTAAGTTTCTTAATAAACTTGGTCTTAATCGGCAATTTGGCTGCACCCAGTGCAAATGCGGAGCGCGCAGTCTCTTCATCGATTCCTTCTACCTCAAATAGAATACGACCCGGTTTAACTCTGGCAACCCAGAATTCAATAGAGCCTTTACCCTTACCCATACGAACCTCAGCCGGTTTATCCGACACTGGAACATCAGGGAAAATTCGAATCCACAATCTTCCGACTCTCTTCATCTCACGGGTAATCGCACGACGAGCAGCCTCAATTTGGCGAGCTGTGATGCGGTCCGGAGTCAGAGCCTTCAATCCATATGAACCGAAATCTAAGTTTGATCCGCCTTTGGCCAGACCGTGAATACGGCCCTTATGCTGTTTGCGGAACTTTAATCTTTTAGGACTTAACATCTCTTCTTATCCTTACTTTTGCTCAGCCAGCTTCTTATCCTGGGCCATCGGATCATGAGACATAATCTCGCCTTTGTAGATCCAAACTTTTACGCCACAGGCACCATAAGTGGTGTGAGCTGTAGATGTTGCATAATCAATGTCAGCACGCAAAGTATGCAATGGCACGCGACCATCACGATAATACTCGGTTCTGGCAATTTCTGCACCGCCCAAACGTCCGGAGCAGCAAACCTTAATGCCTTCGGCACCCAAACGCAGAGCCGATTGCATAACGCGTTTCATCGCACGACGGAAAGCCACACGGCGTTCCAACTGCTGAGCAACGCTGTCAGCAACCAACTGAGCATCCAGCTCAGGTTTTCTAACTTCCAGAATGTTCAACTGAACCTCTGAATCAGTCATTTTCTGAATTTCTTTGCGCAAAACTTCAATATCCTGACCTTTTTTGCCGATTACGACACCCGGACGAGCCGAATGAATAGTAACGCGAGCCTTTTTGGCCGGACGTTCGATAACGATTTTGCTAACACCGGCCTGAGCCAGTTTATCTTTCAGAAATTCTTTAATTTTAACATCTTCGTGGAGGTAATCTGCATACTTGTCGTCTGCATACCAACGAGAGTCCCATGTACGGTTAACTCCGAGACGAAGACTGGTAGGATTTACTTTTTGTCCCATTAGTTTACTCCCCACGCTCGGCTACGACAATGGTCATATTGGAGAACGGTTTCAAAACTCTTGCTCCCCGTCCACGGCCTCTGGCGTGCATACGTTTCATTACTAAACCTTTGCCCACGAAAGCTTCTTTAACAAAAAGCTTATCAATGTTCAACTGATGATTATTCTCAGCGTTTGCGATTGCAGAATGCAAAACAGACAAAGCAATTTTTGCAATTCTTTTCTTCGAAAAGCTCAGCTCGGCTACTGCCTTGGCAACAGCCAGACCGCGGATCGATTCGGCAACCAAATTCAGCTTGCGCGGAGAAGTACGGATAGAGTGGCAAATAGCCAAAGCTTCATTTGCAGCAACTCTTCTAGCGTCTTTAGACTTGCTCATTATGCACCTCTCTTAGCTTTTTTGTCTGCTGCGTGGCCGTAGAAAGTACGGGTCGGAGCAAACTCACCAAATTTGTGACCAATCATATCCTCGGTAACCAGAACCGGGATAAACTTGTGACCATTGTGGACGCCAAATGTCAAACCAACAAACTGCGGCAACATTGTAGAACGGCGAGACCAGATTTTAATCACCTCATTACGGCTGGAAGACTTAGCAGCTTCAGCTTTTTTCAGAAGATAGCCATCAACAAACGGCCCTTTCCATACGGAACGTGTCATATGCAAATCTCCTTATTTCTTCTTGTTATCATGACGGCTTCTCATAATGAACTTATCCGTCTTCTTATTAGTACGAGTCTTGTAACCCTTGGTCGGTTTACCCCACGGAGTAACCGGATGACGACCACCGGAGGTGCGGCCTTCACCACCACCATGCGGGTGATCAACCGGGTTCATCGCAACACCACGGGAAACCGGACGGTTACCCAACCAGCGACTACGACCGGCCTTACCAAGTGACTTATTCTGGTTGTCCGGATTGGAAACAGCGCCGACAGTAGCCAGACACTCTTCACGAACAATACGGAGCTCACCGCTGCTCAATTTCAGCTGAGCATAACCGGCGTCTTTACCAACCAACTGAGCATAGCAGCCGGCAGAACGAACCAATTGTCCGCCTTTACCAACCTTAAGCTCAACGTTGTGAATAATAGTACCAACCGGCATGTTTTTCAGAGGCATAGCGTTACCCGGTTTAATATCAGCTTTAGCAGAAGATATTACTTTATCACCGGCTTTCAGTCTCTGCGGAGCCAAAATATAAGCCTTTTCGCCGTCTTCATAGCTGATCAGAGCAATGAAAGCCGAACGATTCGGATCATATTCGATTCTCTCGACAGTAGCCTCAGAATCAAATTTATTACGTTTGAAGTCAATCACGCGCAATTTGCGTTTATGACCGCCACCAATCCTGCGACTGGTAACATGACCGAAGTTATCACGACCACCGGTCTTAGTCAGACCAACAGTCAATGTCTTCTCGGGTTTGCCTTTGTAAAGCTCGCTTCTATCAACGATAACGAGCTGACGAAGTCCAGGAGATGTGGGCTTATAATTTTTTAATGCCATTTTCTATATCCCTGTAGTAACATCAATGTTTTGACCTTCGGCCAAAGTAACAACGGCTTTCTTAAAGTCAGAACGCTGACCCAAGAAGCCTTTGAAACGTTTTTCTTTGCCGAATTGACGAATTGTATTTACCTTATCTACCTTAACATTAAAGATTGCTTCAACAGCAGCTTTAACATCATCTTTGCTGGCAGACAGCGGCACCAAGAACGTAACCTTGCCGGCTACCGAAGCATTCATAGATTTTTCGGTAACAATCGGACGAACGAGGGAATCGTACATTTTTGCAGTTACATTGTTTGTTTTGTTAGACTTACTCATTTCAATCTTTCTCCTAAGCAAACAACTGCATCTTTAGTCAAAACCAGTTTGTCTTTTCTCAAGATGTCATATACGTTGGCACCAATTGTCGGCAAAACATCAACACCCAGAATATTTCTGGTTGCCAAAGCAAAGTTCATATCAACTTCTTTGCCGTCAATAATCAAGCTGTTAGACAGACCGCAAGCAGCCAGTTTATTCTGAAGATCTTTGGTTTTCGGAGCAGCCAATTTAGCTTCGTCGATAATAACCAGATTACCTTCTTTAGCCTTAGCCGAAAGAGCTGTTTTCAAACCAAGCTTTCTAAACTTCTTGGTCAAATCGTGAGAATGGTCACGAACAACCGGACCAAATACCACGCCACCTTTTCTAAACTGAGTACCCTTGCGAGAACCCTGACGAGCGCGACCGCCGCCTTTTTGCTTAAACGGCTTAGCCGGAGTCAGAGCAACCTCAGAACGGCCTTTAGTCTTATGATTGCCCGACTGCAGTCTGGCCAATTGCCATACTACAACACGGTGCAAAATGTCCGGACGAACTTCCAATCCAAAAATGGATTCGTCAAGATCGATTGTCCCGACATTTTTGTTTTCTAAATTTAAGATGTCCTGTTTCATAATTTCAATCCTTTAATTTCTATGCATTATCAGCCGGGGCCTCAGCTTCGGCTTTAACTGCAACAGGTTCATCAACTTTTTTCAAACCGGCAGGCATCGGCAATTTTACAGATGCAGGCTTTTTAACGGCGTCTGTGATATATACCCAGCCATTTTCAGCACCAGGAACACCACCTTTAACCATAATCAAACCTTTATCAGCATCAACAGACACAACCTTGAGATTCTGAACGGTTACGCGTTCATCACCCAAATGGCCGGCCATCTTTTTGCCTTTGAATACTTTACCGGGATCTTGTCTTTGTCCTGTAGAACCATGAGAGCGGTGAGAAATTGATACACCGTGGGTGGCTTCCAGACCGGCAAAGTTATGACGCTTCATAACACCGGCAAAGCCTTTACCGATTGATGTTCCGCAAACGTCAACAAACTGACCCGGAACAAAATGTTCTGCAGATAATTTATCGCCGACAGACAACAGACAATCTTCAGAAACTCTGAATTCTGCCAATTTTTTCTTCGGCTCTACGTTAGCTTTGGCGAAATGACCCTTCAACGGTTTAGAAAGGTTCTTGGCTTTAATGTTGCCGCAGCCCAGCTGAATGGCGGTGTAACCGTCTCTCTCTTTGGTTCTGACATCAACAACTTCAAGCCCGTCAACATGCAAAACGGTAACCGGAACGTGTGTCCCGTCCATTTCAAACACGCGCGACATTCCAAGCTTTTTTGCGATTAGACCCGTACGCATTATTAGTTTTTCCTTTTCTTAATTGGTTGACTTTCCACGATATTCGAAAAGCCAACATTAACATTATTACAATTTGATCTCTACATTAACACCGGCAGCCAAATCAAGCTTCATCAAAGCATCAACAGTCTGCGGAGTAGGATCTACGATATCCAGAAGTCTTTTGTGAGTACGAATTTCGAACTGCTCACGAGATTTTTTATCAACGTGCGGAGAACGGTTTACCGTAAACTTCTCGATTCTGGTGGGCAGAGGGATCGGACCTCTGACATTTGCCCCAGTTCTTTTGGCTGTATGCACAATCTCTTTTGTAGAGAGATCCAGCAAGCGATGGTCAAAAGCCTTGAGACGAATTCTGATATTTTGTGTATCCATCATGTTAAAATACTTTTCCTATAACTAGACGGCAAAACCCGCTATTCAGATTTGCCATCTAAAATGTTAAACTAGGCAACCCCTTATATAACAAGGGATGCATTATGTTTTATATCCAAGCTCCGGACAGAGTCGCCCCTTTCCCTCACTCGTCGTGCGCTCCTTGTAACACAACCGAAAACATATTGCAAGAGAAAAAATGAAAAAAATTCAAAAAAATTGCCATTTTCATTTTCTGCAAAAGCTTAACCAGACTCTGTTTGAGTCACATTATGTTTTTTGTCCAACACATGTCCAATTAGAGATTTTATTCCACAAACGCAGACACCTTTCAGGTGATTGTTAATATTATTACAGTTATTAATTGCAACTTATAAAATCTATGCTATACTTACCCAAGTTATAGCAACAAAGTTTCACTATCATGACAAAATTAACCAGCAGAGTCATAAAAGTTAATCAACGACATACCAGCATGCGCCTATGCTGCAAGGAATGGAATGCGTTAGACAATGTATGTGCCATTGAACAAATTAGTCGCAGCGATTTGTTCTCTTTGATTGAAAACAACAAAAACCACAATCTTGGACTGGCCTATGCCACCAGATTGTTTTTATTGCTTTATTATCAATCATTGGCCGTACCGACAAAACGCAAACATGCCGCGGCAATCATTAAAGAATTAGCTTAGGCATAAATCCTCAGTGAATTAACAGCGCTTTCGCATAATTCGCCATTGCGATTTTGCAACGTCATTTTTATTGAGTAATCTCGGCCAATATCATTTTTATTCGGCACCAACATAAGCCACTACGAACAGCACGCAACATTACGCCTACTTAACTTATAGGCTAAATTATCCATGCTTAACCGCCACTTGCCCAATACAATATCCCCTTATTATCATCAATCGATAGTTTTTCCAACACAACCATCAAAACTTTTTCAGCACAACTTCCCTTATTATCGCCTATCGATAATTTTTCCAACACAACCATCAAAACTTTTTCAGCACAACTTCCCTTATTATCGCCTATCGATAGTCGATAATATTCACTTATTCAAATAGTTACAAAATGATATTTATCAAATAATGTTTACAAAAAAAATAATCCCTCATCAACAATTGCCCCCCTCAACGCCTCTATATATTATCGTCTATCGATAAGCGATAATATATGATTTATCATATAGTTAAATTGATAGCGGATAATTCATATGGTTAAATCGATAATACATGATTTATCATATGGTTAAATTGATAGCGGATAATTCATATAATTAAATCGATAGTCTGTGATTCATCGGAATTTAATTATATCTGTTTTTTCAACTCCAAAACACAAAAACGGCTCACACTTACATAAGCCGTTTTTCTATCTCAAGACAGGGGAAATTACCCCCTGCAACATATCCTCAAAGTTCAAAATTTGCGGCCAGTAGAAACAAAAGACGGCGCGTAAAAATCCTAGTGTACACAGTAGCACATGAATTTTTACAACACCATGTCAGCACTGCCCCAAAAAGCTCAAGATTTGAGGTTAATAACGTAAAAAACAAAGCGGTCAAAATTCTAGTGTACATCATAGTACATGAATTTTGACCGTTTTGTAGTTTTTTGCGCTAGGAGCCCAAATACTGAGCTCCACCATTATATTATTTCAAGATCTTCGAAACAACACCAGCGCCGACAGTGTGTCCACCCTCACGAATAGCGAAACGCAAACCTTCGTTCATCGCAATCGGGTGAATCAATTTTGCTGTCATACGAATGTTATCACCAGGCATTACCATCTCGGTTCCTTCCGGCAATTCAATTGCACCGGTTACATCGGTGGTGCGGAAGTAAAACTGCGGACGATAGTTGCTGAAGAACGGAGTATGACGACCGCCTTCTTCCTTGGTCAAAATATAGCATTCGCAGGTGAAGTCTGTGTGCGGGGTAATGGTTCCCGGAGCTGCCAATACCTGGCCGCGCTCTACTTCTTCTCTCTTAGTACCGCGCAACAATACACCGATATTATCACCAGCTTCGCCGCTGTCCAGCAATTTGCGGAACATTTCGATACCGGTACAAGTGGTCTTCTGGGTCGGTTTGATACCTACGATCTCGATTTCGTCGCCTACTTTCAATACACCGCGCTCTACACGACCGGTTACTACTGTACCACGACCAGAAATTGAGAATACGTCTTCAATCGGCATCAAGAACGGCTGATCTTTCGGACGATCCGGCTGCGGAATATAAGAATCTACTGCTTCCATCAATTTGATGATTGAATCATGACCCAAGGTCTTGTCACCGTCTTCCAAAGCTACCAATGCAGAGCCGCGGATAATCGGAATCTCGTCGCCAGGAAAATCATAAGACTTCAGCAAGTCACGAATTTCCATTTCCACCAGATCCAACAACTCCGGATCATCTACCTGATCGCATTTGTTCATATATACTACCAATGCCGGCACACCTACCTGACGAGCCAACAAAATGTGCTCGCGGGTTTGCGGCATCGGACCATCAGCGGCTGACACTACCAAGATTGCGCCATCCATCTGGGCGGCACCGGTAATCATGTTCTTTACATAGTCAGCGTGGCCCGGGCAATCTACGTGTGCATAGTGGCGATTCGGGGTCTCATATTCTACGTGTGAGGTAGAAATGGTGATACCGCGTGCCTTCTCTTCAGGCGCCTTATCAATTTGATCATAGGCGGTAAAGCTCGCGCCACCCTGCTCAGCCAATACCTTCGTGATTGCGGCGGTCAAGGTCGTCTTACCATGATCTACGTGACCAATCGTTCCGATGTTGCAGTGCGGCTTCGTCCGCTCAAACTTCTCTTTTGCCAT
>CAKQKH010000004.1 GCA_934248075.1 uncultured Alphaproteobacteria bacterium
CCGCATACCACTCAAAGCGGGATTAATTATACTATATCGGCCACCGAAAAAGGGTATGTCAGTTCCTACAATGGCACGGTGAATTTGGCGCAAAGCCCAGTACTTCAACACATTAGAACAAATCATGTAACCGATGAGGCCGGAACGGTGCAGGTTGGAAATACGGTGATTTTGGGTGGCGATACCAATATAACCAGCCAGCAGCTTACTCAAAATATGTGGAAATTGCACGTTAACGGCGAAATTGCTGATGACATCTATGCCCGGCAACACGCCGGCGAGCCCATCACTGATGTCGAGCAGCAATATCTTGATGATGTTAAAACTATGGAAGAAAAATATGGCATTTTTCGCAATGAAAACGGTGAGCGCGAATATGGCCGCTATGTCCAAGGGAATGATGGTAAAGACGGCACCTGGAGTTTAGATGATGATACTCAAAAAACGGCCGAAACTGCCGTTGAATATGTCACTCACGAGACCAAAGACGGTATAAAATATTATACTGACGAAAATGGTGACATGAAATATAACGGAGCAGTTCCATTAAGTTTAAAAGAAGAAGCGATGCTAAAGCCGCCGTTCATTCATTATACCGGCGATAGCAACTATCAGTGCGGAGATGTGGTGGCTACGGATAAGAGTACGCTTAATATGATGGCTAATGCAGCACTACAAAAAATACATTCTGATGATTCGGTTTATCGGGATCTGCAAAGCCGCAGCGAAGCCGGAGAAGTTTTGTCAGATGTTGAAAAAAGTTTTTGCCAGGATCATCAGGAAACCTTGAGTAAATGGGGTCTAACTCATAATGATGACGGTCAGCTGGTCAGAAGAGAGTTTGAGGAAGTAAACGTTGCAACTATGCAAGGCAAAAACGAATTGAACTACACTATTCATCGTGACGGCACCATTAGCAACCTGACCAACAACGGCCAGCCGTGTTCGCCCGAAGATTTAGAGAAATTAAACAGTAATGAAGATTTTGTTAAAGGCAATCAGGAGCAGTTTAACGAGGTTATCAGCAAAAGAACATCTGACCGTCAGGCTGGTTTTATTAGCACCAAAGACCTTCAACCAGGAGAAGAATATAAACCGGTTGTGGACGGCAATGCCGCGCAAAACCAAACAATTTTGCGACAGGTAACTCAAAGAATGAATCCTATGCTCAACCGATTCAAAGGCGGGCGTTAATCATTTTGTTTCACATCAATTTTTAGCGCTGGCTGTTGCGCAGGCGCTGAAACACATTGCTGACAATCTGAGAGAACTTTTCCTGCGGCATGGCTCGTATTTCTTTGCCGGTCAAATGAACAAATTCTTTGCGGGTTTTTCGGTCTCGCAAAGATTTATTGAGCCAACTCGGATAGCTGTTAAAAAAAAAAAAACGACTCTCGTCCATCAGAAAAATCAGCTCAAATGGTTTTTTGCCGGAGTTATCAAACACGGCAGAAATATCGCTTATCTTGAGCAACTCCGGAAAATGGTTGATGATTTTGGGGTAACGCCGGTTGATATCATCAATCGGCACATCGTGTCCGCCTTCGTTCACTCGCTGTTTCACACGCAAATAGCTAAGTTCCGCGCTCGACAAACCAATCAGAATTGTGTTGATTTTAAATCCTTGTTTTTTGGCTTCTTTCAACAATTTAATATGAGTTACGCCTGACGCGGTTGTTTCATAGATAAAACTTTTTTTATTTTTCAGGTTTTCGGCCAGTCGGTTGCTGATAATTTTTCCGGCGCTAAACATCAGGTTATTGGGGTTTTCGTTTTCGCCGGCCATTTCTTGAGCCAAAATATCCAGATTTATAAATTCGGCGGACTTAAAAAAAGGATCGTTTTTCAGAACTTGTTCATAAAAGGTTGACTTTCCGGCGCCGTTGGGGCCGGCAATCATCACAATCCAAGGTTTGTCAGCCATGATACTCTCCAACAACAATTTCCTGATGATTTTCATCAAGTTTGATTATATAGCGGCAGCCGTCTTTTTCTTCTCTTATCAGAAAGCCGTTTTCCTCATAATACTTGGGATAAGAGTCGATTTTTAACGTTGTGTTCAGCCGTGAGAATTTTCTTTTAAAATATTCGATCATCAGGAATTTATCCTTTCTTCCGCCTTAGTGTACCCCCATTTTGCCCCAAAATCAATTGTTTTGTCAAATCGGCTGAGGCAATATTCTTCGCCGCAAAAGAAAGACAACAAAAAAGGCTGTTCATCAGAACAGCCTTTTTCTTTTGAGTGGTGAGCGCGCCGGGATTCGAACCCGGGACCCTTTGATTAAAAGTCAAATGCTCTACCAACTGAGCTACGCACCCAATCAAACAACGAGGCTATGTATAGAAGATAAAAAAAACTAAGTCAACTAAAAAAATAAAAAAAGTTAAAAAAATAAAAAATGTAGTATATTTGTTAAGAATTATATGCTATCATAACCGCAAATTAAGATAATACTAATCATCAAGAGGTTGTTATGACTAAAGATATTGACGAGCAAAACAGTACAGAAGGTACATATGATATCTTGCAAAATGCTGCCGGAGAGATTCTGGTTATGATCAAACAGCGCCGCGGTGGTCCGGAGAATCCCCGTTTTGTATATGACGGAGGGGAGACAGCTTTGTTGTATCGCAGCCGTGAGAGTTCGGTCTTTTTGGGCGGTATCAATGCCGAGGCCAGAGGCCCGCTCAAGCTGGTTGACGAGGTGTTGGTCGCGGAGATAGACGGTGATGAGGTTGCCCGTGAATATGTTGTTCCGGTGCGTATTGTCCGCGATTTAAGAGTGGTTTTGAGCTGATTTATGCACATCTTGGGTTTCAATCCATTGATAAGGGCTTTAAAAGCCCTTATTTTTTGTTATATTGGCAGCAAATGATATAAGGTTTAGGATTCAATGATTTCACAGCTTTTTTTAGGCATTATGGCCATTGTTTTTCTGTCCATGCTGGTCAGCCGCAAACGTCGCCGAATTTGGCCGCTGCTTTTGTTGGTCGGAACGACGGCTTTGAGCTGTTTGTTTTATAACCGCATAAATCTTTTGCCGGACGCATTGTTGTCCTATCATTGGCAGGCATATACCAGTCTCAAGGCCAAGTTTGTTATTGTCGCCACGCCACAGCTGATTCGAAATCTGCAATTTTTGCTACCGATGCTTTTGGGCTTGCTCTATCTAAATTTGGTATATCCGCGTGAGGAACACCCGCTCACCGCCGGCAACATAATGCTTTTGCTTTTGGCCGCGTTTGTTTTTATGTATTCGTCGCAAGATTTTATGCAACTCATGTCGGGGTCGTGTTGTTTCTCGATTCTCAGTTTTTACCTGATTAATGACATTGAAGCCAAAAACAAGTTTATTTTTTATAACTTTACCGCCGAAATGGCCGTGTTTACGGCGTTGTCAATATTATATGCCAAAACCGGCAACGTTAGTTTGTCATCGGTTGCGGATTTTGCTCATCATGGCTGGCATCGAGATTTGGTGGTGTTGCTGCTCTTGGTTGGCGTGCTGATAAAATGCGGTATGTTTTTGTTTCAAAATCAGTTGCTTAACCTGCGCAATCTGGAGTTTGCCCGTATGTTTGCCGCCTCAACGCTGGCTTCGCCTTTGTCGGGTTTGCTCATATACTACAAACTTTTTCCCATATTTTGCGCATCTTCTTATGTCGAGCCTGTTTTATACGCGATTCTCTTCTTGAGCGTATTGTGCTGTCTGGGGGGATTGCTTTGGCAAGATAACCTCAAATCCAAAATCCTTTATTTTAACATGCTGTTTTTCGCGTTTGCCTTGTTTTTGCTCCAACGTCGAGCCGAAGCGCTGGACACGACTATCATTCCGCTGTTGCCCATGGTTGTGTTGGTGAATTGGGTACTGATGTTGGCCTCGATATCGACCTCTGATGAAATTTATGTTTCGCAAATGGGAGGAATATTCGGCGCCGCCAAATACAATTTGTTGTTGGCTGTTAGTGTTGTGGCTGGTTTTGCTCTCATGGTCTTGCATTTGGGCAATGGCTGGCCGTTTATTGTCTATTTGGGGCTGGCAATGTTCGGGCTGGCTGTCAATTTGCACAGCATTTATCTGGGGCGCTGCTTTGCCGATGAAAAAGTTGAGGCTTTGTTGCGTAATTGCGGCTGGCGCTATGCTTTGCCGATAGTTGCGTCGGTAGCGATTCTGCTATGGTGGCGGCCTTCATTTCCGCCGGTTGAACTGCTAATTGCCATGTCTGCTTTTTTGTTGTTGCTAATTGTTTGGCCGCAGCGCCTGAGTAATTGGCAGGCAGATAATGAAACTTTGCAAGAGCGTGATTGGCTTGATGATTTTTATCGTTTGTTTATTACGTCTCCGTTGCATTTGTTGGGGCGCGTTTTGTGGTTGGCGGTTGATTTTGTGGTCATTGAGCGACGGGTTATCGGCACAATTTCAGAGGTTGCCAAACGGATCTCGGCCACGTTGGATCGCCTGCAATCGGAATCCTGGCGATGCTTGTGGTTGTGGTTAGTGTCGAGCCTGCTTTTGTTGCTGATTGTTTGGGGAGCATATATCCATGAGTAGCCCTTTTGCCTTATTATCTTTGATTGTTGCTCTGCCGTTGTTCGGCATGTTGTTTGTTCTCACCGCCAAAGATGACGCCGATCAGCCCGGTCGCAACGCTTTTAATGTATGCGCGTTTACTATCATCGCCAACATCACGCTTATCTGGCGAGTATTTATGTTGCTGAACGAAAACAGTCGCAAACTTCAGCTTCAGGAGCATTTTAATTGGTTATCCACGCCGGACATCAACATTGTGTTTGGTGTGGACACCTTTTCGCTGTTGTTGATTTTGGCGGTACATTTGGCGATTCTGATTGGTCTTTCCGGCGTGCGCGGCAATCTGTATCGGCAAAAATCGCTAATGGTTTTCACTCTGTTGTTCTTGAGCATGGTTACCGGATTGTTTGTCGCCGCGGATATTTTTTCTTTTTATATCTTTTTTGAGGCGATGCTGGTGCCGTTGTTTATGATTATCGGTATGTTCGGCGAGGTCAAAAAGCAAGAGCTTATCTATCGTTTCTTTTTATACAATTTCATCGGCGCCCTGATCTTATTCAGCGCCACGATGCTGATTTATCATCATTACGGCAGCATCAGTCTGGAGCAAGTGAGCCGTTTGCCGCTCAAAGGCGGCATTGCCAACTATATCGGCGGCGCAATTTGCCTGTCGTTTTTGTCGCGTATTCCGATTTGGCCGTTTCACTATTGGATATCATCTATTAATTCCGGCATTCGCAACCCGCTGGCGTTTATAATCACCGCTCTGATGCCCTTGACCGCGCTTTATGGTTTTATCCGTTTTCTACCACCGCATTTTTCCAGCGGTATCGGCGATTATGTGGTCTGGATTAATATCATCGGCGCCATCACCATGGTCTTTATCGCGCTCATCGGGCTGATTAACAAAGATACTCAATACAAGATTTTTTCTTACATTACGGTATATTACATTATGTATCTGCTCGGGATTTTCAGTAATGATGATGTGATTGTCGCCAACATCGGTTATTCGTTGTTTGGCTTTATCATTATTGTTTCGGCGCTGGAGGTGTTGTCCGGATATATTCTGCACAAAGAGCGGCTGGCCGGTGGTTCATCTAATGGTTTTCTGTGTCGGGCGCGCCGCCTGTCGTTTGCTTATTCTTTCATGCTGTTGGCGGCGGTAGGTCTGCCGGTTTCCGCGGTCTTTATCAACAATTTTCTGATTATATCCAAACTGTTGGGAGACAACATCAAGTTGGGAATGCTTTTGGTCTTTGCGTTGGTGGTTGCCGGCATGACCATGTTGCAAGAGCTTTTCCGCCTCAAGAGTGATGACAACAGCTGTCGTTTGGGCAAAGATGATGACATTTCTCCGGCGTTGTTTGGTTTTATGTTGTTTATTGTCTTTATTTTGCTTATGTCTTTTATAAAACCGCTGTGGTTTGTAATCAACGAATAGGAGAACAAATGCTGCAAAATTGGTTAATATTACTGCCCGAGCTTTTGTTTGTAGGTTTTATCCCGCTGGCATTTGTCATCAATCGTTATCGCGAGAGCAAAACCGCCAAAACCTTTTTCACGCTCAGCAAATTTTTTCTATGCGCGATCATTCTGGCCACAATCATATTCTACAACAAAAGCGTATGGCCGAACCTGTGGCAAAACAGCCGCTATTCCACCATGTTCAAAGTGTTGGTTTATATTTCGGGGTTGGTTTGGTTTTATTTATCATCAAAATGGTTTCTCAACAAGAGCCGCTCGTCTTTTCGTTTTTATCTGCTCGGTATGATTATGTTATTGCTGTTTGGGCTGTTATTGTCGGCGCAAACCATGCTTATGCCGATGTTGATTGTGCCGTTATTATGCTGGTCAACCCGCATTCTGATTTTGCAGCATTGGGATGAAGACAAAGTCAGAATCGCGGCTCGTCAATATACCGTTATGGCGGTGGTGTTTTGTTTGCTTTTGTGGGGTGGCGCCGGTTTGTTGGTGTATCAGGCTCAGTCATTCGCATATTCCGATATTCGCGATTTTATCGGCGCCTCGGTGCCGGTTGGTAGTCTGACATATGGCGCGGCGGTGGCAATATTTGGCGCTTTGTTGTTTATGATGGCCGCGGCGCCGTTTCATTTTTGGTTTGTCAGCACGACAACGGTGGCGATTTTGCCGGTATGCGGGTTTTTAACAATTATTCCGCCTTTTGTTTATTTGGCGTGTTTACTTAAACTGATAAGCGGTATTTTTGCTCCGTTGGCGGCAGAACTCCAGCCGCTGTTGTTGGTTGTCGGCTCATTGTCATTGTTGGTTGGCGCTGTTTCTGCCAATGCCCAAAACAACATCAGACGGCTTTTTGCCTTTAGCACGGTATATAATTTAGGAGTAATGCTGTTGGGCATTTGCTTTTTTGATGCCGCCGCGATTGTAGGCGCTTTTGTTTACGTCATTATCTACGTTATGGGCATGATTGGCGTTTATACGGTATTTTTGGCATTTAAGAGCAAAGGAGATTATCTCAGCGAGCTAACCGATATTAATGGCGTATCCACGGCCAAGCCTTATGTTTCGGCGGCGTTTTTAATCTTCATGATTTCACTTATCGGCGTGCCGCCTTTGCTGGGTTTTTGGGGGCGTTTGTCGTTGATAAATGTGCTGGTGCGCACCGAGCAATGGTGGCAAGTGTTGGGATTTTTGACGGCTTTGGTGCTGATTGCCAATGCATATTTGCAGATCATTCGCGTGGTTTATTTTATGCCGCGGCAAAACAGCTTTGACCGCACCGACAAAGCCATATACATCTGTTTGCTGGTAAATGTGTTGTTGGTTTTGGTTTCAATTCTCAATCCGGCTTATTTACTGCATGATGCCGAAATTGTTTTGAGCGGAGTACTAAATTAATGATGATTGAAGATTGGTATTGGCAGGATCTGCCCACGGTTGGCAGCACCAATGATTACGCGGCGGCCTTAAGCGCCAATCCGCCGGCTGAGAAATTTGTTGTTTCCGCCGCAGAGCAAACTAACGGGCGTGGCCGTCGCGGCCGCAGCTGGCTGAGCCTTCGGGGCAATTTATTCATGTCTTTGGCGCTCAAAGGCGAGTTGCAGGATATCAATTTTTTGCCGTTCACCGCTTCTTTGGCGTTGCTCCAAACCATCAAAACTCTGGATTCTGACTTAGATATAATGCTCAAATGGCCCAATGATGTTTTGGTCAAGGGCGCCAAAGTCTCGGGGATTTTGCTTGAAAAACCCGAAAATGAGTATATAATCATCGGCATTGGTGTCAATATTCAGGCTTCTCCCGCCCAAGGGACTGAGCTGATATATCCGGCAATCGGGCTTAAAGATTGCGGAATTGATATTGATCGTTGCAGTTTCTTAAAACTTTATCTTCATCGGTTTAATGAAACGCTCGCATTGCAAAAGCAGCAAGGTTTTACGGCTGTGCGTGAACAGTGGTTGAAGCACGCCGGACATCTGAACCAGGAGATAAGGGTAAACATGGAAAACAGTATTGAAGACGGCATTTTTCGCGGACTTGATGATAACGGCGCTTTGTTGCTGGAGCAACAAAAGCAAATCCGCAAAATTTATGCCGGAGACGTTTTTATAAAGAGGAAATAGATAATTTAATGAATGATATTATTGCGGAAGACAAATTGTCTGGTTTTGCCAAAAAAGGTATTTATTTTGTGGCGCTCGGCGGCGCCGAAGAGGTTGGCTTCAATATGTATGCCTACGTGGTTGACGGCAAAATAATTGTCGTTGATTGCGGGTATGGCTTTTTAAATGATGATTTTCCCGGAATTGAGCTGGGATTGCCTGACGCCGCTTTTTTAGAGAATTATCAAGATAAAATTGAGGCTTTGTTTATTACTCACGCTCACGAGGATCACTTTGGCGCGGTGGCGCATATTTGGCCCAAACTGCAGTGTCCGATATACGCGGCCGAGTTCACCGCCGGCCACATTCGCCGTCGTTTGGCTGAATATAAACTTGATGGTTTGGTTGAGCTTAATGTCGTAAAGCCTTGCGGACACGTCAAATTGGATAATTTTGATGTCGAGTTCGCGCCGCTGGTTCATTCCACTCCGCAAAACTCAGCCCTGATTATTCGCACCGCCTATGGCAACGTAGTTCACGCCACGGACTGGCGTTTTGATGATGAGGCGTTGGCGATGTTGCCGACCGCGTGGGACGAGTTTAAGAAAGTCGCTCAGGAGGGGGTTGAGCTTTATGTCGGAGATTCCACCAACATGGCGGATTCTCACCCCGAGCCGACCGAGCAAGAAGTGCGCGAGAGCCTTATGCAACTGGTGCCGCAGTTCAAAAATACGTTGGTTGCCACTTGTTTTGCCTCCAATATCATGCGCATGGAGAGCTTGATAAAAGCCGCTGATGCCGCTGGCCGCACTCCGGTTATCGCTGGCATGAGCCTTATCCAAAATTTGGAGATTGCCAAAGAATGCGGTTATCTGCAAGATTGCCCCAAATATGTTGAGGCTAAAGACGCCGTGGATATTCCGTTAGATAAAATATTATATATTTGCGCCGGCTCTCAGGGCAACTATCGCAGCGCTCTCACCCGTATTGTCAATGGTGAAAACAAAGATATCAAATTAGGCGAGGGCGACGCCATTATCTTCTCTTCCAAAATTATTCCCGGCAATGAGGAAAAAATTGAACGTATGCAGGAAAAACTGCGCGATGCCGGTGTTGATGTAATTTCCGCAGAGGATTATTTGGTTCACGCCTCCGGCCACGCCGATCCCAAACAGATTGTGAAAATGTACAAACTACTTTGCCCCAAAGTGGTTTTGCCGGTTCATGGTGACAAGCGCAATATCCGCAGTCAAAAGCGCTTAGCTCTGGAAAACGGCGTTGGCGATGTTGTCATCGCTCGCAACGGAGAGGTTGTTTATATTCAAGACGGCCATGCCGAGATTTGCGGCGAGATTCCTACCGGCCTGCTTGGGGTTGACCGCAAACAGCTCACCGATCTCAGCTCGCAGCTAATCAAAAACCGCCGCCGCATTGCTTATAATTGCAGCTTGTTTATCAGCGTGGTTTTTGGCCATGACTGGACTTTGGAAGATTTGCAAATTTCTTCAATTGATATTTTGGAGGAAAAAGCCTTTGCCGAGTTGCGGGACAATATAATTGAAGAAATGCGTCAAGAGATTCCCGAGATGCTCAAAAAACATGATTACAAAGAACCCTTGATTAAGGAATATCTGAGCGCCAAAATCCGCAAAAAGATTTACAAAGCCACAGATATCAAACCGGTGGTGTTTTTGCATTTCTACCGCCGCCAGCCGACACCGGCCGAATAAGCCGCTTAGTTTTCGCTCCATTTGCCCTGAGCATCTTGTTTCCAATAATGGCACTCGCTGCCCGCGGCTTTAATCTCTTTCCAAAAGGCGCGCGCTTGAGCGAGCGCCTCTTCGGAATGTCCGTCAAAAACATTAAACACGCGGCCAAATTTTTCCAGTTCG
The DNA here is from genome assembly GCA_934248075.1 of uncultured Alphaproteobacteria bacterium. Taxonomy (GTDB): domain Bacteria; phylum Pseudomonadota; class Alphaproteobacteria; order RF32; family CAG-239; genus CAZU01. The sequence continues at coordinate 10,009 of CAKQKH010000004.1, forward strand.
GATATTTCCGCTTTAGCCCCGTCCACCAAAAACAAAAGGCTTGATAAATTAGGATTGTCGGTTCCGCTGGTCAGCCAAATCGGCTGCAGTTCGGCATTGCCGTCTTTGTGTGAGCCATGGGGCAAAAAAGACTGGTCGCTGTATGTCCACAGCAATGAGTTCAAAAACTCAACCCGATCATCATTTCCAACCCGCACCAGGGTGCTTTTGCCGGTGGCATAGGCTTTCTCCAGCAACTTGGGCAACACCGCCTCCAGCGGCTGGCTTTGCAAATGATAAAAATCTACTCTACTCATGGTTTCACTACTGCATATTGCGGAACATTGTGGTTATTAATCATCAACAGCACCTGACGGTTGTTTTCTTGTTTGGCGTCATCAACCGCGGCTCGGACATCATTTATATCCCAAACCTTTTTCTTGTCAATTGCCGCAATCAAATCTCCGGGTTTTATCCCCTTGATTTCGGCATCGCTACCGGATTTAACCGCCACCACTACCACGCCGCTGCTTTCTTTTTCCAACTGATACCGTTCAATCAATTCCGGCGTCAGCTCGGCCATTTCCATGCCCAAAAGATTGTTGTCATCGTTTGTTTGCGGTGGTGTTGTCGGCTTGACCAAAGGCAAATCCGGCATTTTTTTTACCACAAGATTTTTTATTTGCGGCTGCTGATTGCGCAAAGTTTTCAACGTAATTTTGCTTCCTTCCGAAGTTTCGGCAATCTGGCGTGAAAATTGCTTGGGATCAGTGATTTTTTGTTCATTAAGGCTGATAATGACGTCGCCGGCCTCAATATCCGCCAATTTGGCAGGTGAATCCTCCGCCACAGAAGTTACCACGATTCCGTTATCGGCGTCCTGAATCTTAATTCCCAGCCAGCCGCGATCAACTTTTCCCTTAGATTTTAGTTGTTCAATCACAAATTTAGCCAAATTAATCGGCGTTGCAAAACCGATGCCCATGCTGCCGCCGGAGGTTGAGTAGATCGCCGAGTTAATGCCGATAACTTCGCCGTTCATATTAAACATCGGGCCGCCCGAACTTCCCTGATTGATTGAGGCGTCGGTCTGAATAAAGTTATCATAGGCTCCGGCCTCAATATCGCGTGATTTGGCAGATATTATACCGGCGGTAACACTGCCGCCCAAGCCAAACGGATTCCCGATTGCGATAATCCAATCGCCGGCGCGGATTTTGTCAGAGTTTCCCAATTTTACCGTCGGCAATTTTTCCGCGGTTTTCACCCTAATCAGCGCCAAATCGGTCTTAACATCGCTGCCCACGATTTCCGCGGCCAGTTGACGTTCGTCTGCCAGCGTTACGTTGATTTCCTGCGCCTTGTCAATAACATGATGATTGGTCACGATATATCCGGTCTCATCAACCACAAAACCCGAACCCAAAGAAACCTGCTGCGGATTATGCGGAGCGAAATAATTCTGAATTTGCGGATTGGGGCTGATGATTCCCAGTCCGTCGTCAACGTCCTCATTGTCGCTGGGCATATGTGTAGTAGATATATTGACCACGGCCGGTTGCAACTGTTCGACCAAATCGGCAAAACTGGCCGGAGCGTTTTGCGCCCAAACCGGTTTTGCCAGCAAACACAATCCCGCGGCCAGAGATAACGGCAGTTTCATCATCTATTTTCTCGTTTTTCCAAAAAAATCAAAGAATTCGCTGTTCGGCGCCAAAACCATAGAGGTGTTCTCTTTGTCGGCCAGCGCGTTCTTATACGCCTCCAGCGAGCGATAAAAAGCATAAAATTGCGGGTCAACTCCGGCGGCGTTATTCCAAATAGCCACCGCTTGTTGGTCGCCTTGTCCGCGGATAATCTGCGCTTGCTTTTCAGCCTCGGCAATAATCACGGTTTTTTCTTTTTCGGCGGTGGCGCGGATTTTTTGCGCCTCTTGCTGTCCGGTCGCCCGAAATTCTTTGGCATCGCGCTCTCGTTCGGCTTTCATGCGAGCATTAATCGCCTGCAATACTTCCAGCGGCAAATCGGCGCGGCGGATACGCACATCTGCCACATTAACGCCAATCTGTTCGGCATCGATTTTCACCGCGTTGCTGATATCGGCCATAATCTGGGTGCGTTGCTGAGAGAGCAACTCTTGCAAAGTGATGCGTCCCAAAATTTTGCGAACCGAGGAGTTAACAATCTCTTCCAATTTGGAGCGCGCCTGCATTTCGGTGCGCACGGTTTTATAAAAACGCAGCGGCTCAACAATCCGATAGCGGGTAAAGCTGTCCACGTCGAGGCGTTTTTTGTCATTCAGCACTACTTCCTGCGCCGGTGGGTCGAGGTTTAGCAGACGATTGTCATAAAACACCACTTTCTGAATAAACGGCACCTTAATTTTCAAACCGGCGTCTTTAACCACCCGCACCGGTTCGCCAAACTGCAGAACAATCGCTTGTTCTACCTGACTCACCACATACAGAGAGTTGGCCAAAACAATCACAACCGCCGCCGCGGCAACCGCAAAAGCAATTTTCAGTTTATCGGTCATGGTTATTCTCCTCTCAACTGTTTCAGCGGCAAAACCGGCAACACGTTGTTGCCTTCGGCCGACGGGTCAATAATCACCTTGTTAGACTGCGACAACACATTTTCCATTGTTTCCAGATACAAGCGTTTGGCGGTCACTTCTTTACCCTGTTTATAAGCCTCATAAACCGAAAGAAATCTGTCAGCCTCGCCTTGAGCTTTGTTTATGGTTGCCTGCTTATAAGCCTCGGCGTTTTGCAGGCGCTGCGTGGCCTCACCGCGGGATTTTGGCAAAATCTCATTACGATAAGCCTCCGCCTCGTTCTTAAAACGCTCCATATCGGCTTTAGCGCGCTGCACTTCATTAAAAGCATCGACCACTTGTTTGGGCGGGTCGGCTTTTTGCAGTTTCACGCGCACAATATGAATACCCGAACCGAACTCGTTCAGCACTTTTTGCAGTTCTTCTTTGGTTTCATCTTCAACCTTGCCGCGGTCGCCGGAAATAATCGGCATCATTTGCGATTGTCCGACAATCTCGCGCAACACTGATTGCGCCGCCACTCTAACGGTCTGATCCGGACTCTGCATATTAAAGAGATAATCTTTGGCATCGGCAATCCGCCATACAATCGTCAAGTTAATATCGACAATATTTTCATCTCCGGTCAGCATATGACTTTCGGTAAAGTCGTTGCGGTTGGTTGGCTCCACCACGCCCAAATTGATACTGCGTTCCTGAGTGATATTCACTTTTCTCACCATTTCAATCGGGTAGGGCAGATGATAATGCAGCCCCGGATCGGTAGTTTCGGTATAAGCGCCAAACCGCAAAACCACGCCTTGCTCATTGGGCTGAACCTGATAAAAGCCTGATGCCAGCCACAGCAGAACTATTCCCAACACTATCCACTCCCAGCGCAACATCAAATCACCGGTCGGCATTTTTTGGGGAGTAAATTTGCGAACTTTCGGGTTAACGGACGATGTTTCGTTGTCTTTCCACGGATTATCGTCATTGTCGTTATCTTCCCACGGATTTGGAATTTTTGCCATAAAATTTTCCTTTTCTTTTTTAGTTGCCATAGCTGAATATATAATATAAATATAGCAATAAAACAATAATCGATAATATATATCAACAGGACATGCGCGTCATGGAAACAAAAATCAGAACCATTGTTGAAAAATACTACACCCCCGCTGAAATTGAAAATATCGGCATATTTGGCGATCGGGTAATTGTAACTTTGCACAACACCATTGAGAACCAAGATAAAAATAATCAACTTTCTAAAGAGCTGAAGCAGCTGGACGGCGTCAGCAAAGCCCTGATTGTCTGCACTGCTGACAAAAAGCCTCAACCGCTTAATGAGGCTCCGGCCAAATGGGTGGTCAGAGGTGTCAAAAAGATTATTGCCGTGGCTTCCGGCAAAGGCGGCGTCGGCAAATCCACCACTGCGGTGAACCTAGCCATGGCTTTGGCGGCTCAGGGGCAAAAAGTCGCTTTGTTTGACGCTGATATCTATGGACCGTCAATTCCCACCATGCTTGGTTATGAGGGCGCCGCTCCCATATCATATGACGGCAAAACTTTTGAGGCTTTTGAGTTCCAAAATATCAAATCCATGTCTATTGGCACGCTGATAGACCGCAACACACCGCTGATTTGGCGCGGTTCCAAGGCTTGCGGCGCCATAGAGCAGCTTTTGACAGAGGTCAACTGGGGCGAGATAGACGTTATGGTGATTGATATGCCGCCCGGCACCGGCGATATTCAGATTACCTTGTCGCAAAAATTGGATTTTGCCGGTGCGGTGATTGTTTCCACTCCGCAAGACATAGCTCTTATCGACGCGATTAAAGGGGTGAATATGTTCAAGCGCGTAGATGTTCCGATTCTGGGCATTGTTGAAAATATGAGCTATTATATCTGCCCGCATTGTGGTTCGCGTGATGATATTTTCGGCCACGCCGGTGCACAGGAAACCGCGGCCGAACTAGGGGTGCCGTTTTTAGGCGAGATTCCGCTGCACATGGATATCCGCGCTCATGCCGACGCCGGTTCGCCGATAGTTGTTGCCGAGCCAAATAGTCCTTATGCCAAAGCATATGCGGATATTGCCGCGCAAATCATCAAAGCTCTGGCCTAGCTACGCTGCCGTTTTTTTAACAAATCGGTAATCATTGCGGTCAAATCGTCAATTTTAATCGCCAGTCTCGGCGATGGTGATGATTTTTGCGCTTGTTTTAATTGCTCCAGCGCAATTTCCGGCGCGCCGATTCTCAAAGAATATTCCGCGGCGGCATAATTGGCGGCGGCAATATCGCCTTGCAATCCATAGGCGCGGGAGAGCAGCAGCCAGGCAAATCCGGAATCATGTTTAATCACGGCTTGGTTCAACATATCAATCGCTTGCCGCGTTTCCTGCCGGTTCGGGTTATCTTCCAAAATTGCCTGAGCGTAGCTTATTTGCAACAAAGGCGAGTTTGGCCGCAGTTTCAGTGCGGTGGCGTATTCCTTTTTGGCCGGCGCTATTTTTCCGGTCTCCAGATACATTTGCCCTTTCAGTTCATGAAAATATGGATTATCAGGCTCTTTTGCCAGCAGCCTATCCAGCTCCTTGTTGGCTTTTGCCGGTTGCAGTTGCTTAAAATAAGCAATTGTTCGGGCATAATGGGCGGCAATGCTGTCATCTTGAGCCGGATAACGGCGCAATGTTTGAGCCGGCGGCATCAGATAGGCATAAATTTTCGCTTTAATTCTTTCAAATTGTGGTTGCAAATCGGTATTTGGCGTCGTATCGGATTTTTTGACGGCCTCTTCAAAAAAGGCAATCCGCTCCTGAGTTATCGGGTGAGTGCGGAAATATGGCATTTCTTCCATACCCTGCAGCCGGTATTGGGCGGCAATCCGCTTCATAAACGTCAGCATGCCGTTCGGAGTTTGTCCGGTCTTGCTCAGCAACGAAATTGCCGCCTCGTCGGCCGAGCGTTCTTCTTCGGTGCGATAACGGGTAAAATTGGTCAAAATAGAGCTTTGACTGCCCAGCATGGCCGCCATCGCCACATCGCTGCGACCGCTGGCTACTGCCGCCGCGCCGGCCAAAATCGCTGATGCCAGCGATACTTCTTGCAAAGATTGACTTTTGAGTTTTTGCCGCAGAATATGTCCGCCCTGAATATGTCCGGTTTCATGCGCCAGCACTCCGGCCAGTTCCTCGGGGCTGTCGGCGCTGATAATCGTTCCCGTATGCACAAACAACCGATTGCCGTCCGCCACAAAAGCATTGAGGCTGTTATCCTCCACAATATATATATCATTGCGGTTAAAGGCGACTCCGGCGGCCTGAAACAATGGTTTAATAATTTGCGCCAAAAAATCTTCGGTTTCGTCATCGCTGATAAGCCGAATTTCTTGCGCCATGGCGGCAGACGCAAACAAACTGGCGAGCAGCACCAAACCGCTCGCCAGTAAGCGACAATTAAATTTTATCCTTTGATAAGTTTTTTCCACCATGTTGATTTTTCCTTTACCGGTTCGGCCTTGGGAGCCTCAGGGGTAGAAGTAATATCTTCATGGCTGTTATACAAGATAACCGCCTCTTGTCTTTCCTTAACCACCGGTTGGCTTTGCTCGCCGTTTTCAAAACGGTTGCGGCCGCGGCGGCGGTCAAATCTATTGCGGCCGTGGCGGCGATCTCTCAGACCGCGGCGGCGCTCATAACGATTTTCCTCGCTGTTTTCCGGAGCTTGATTTTCCATAACCGCGGTCTCATTGGTTTCTTGCGGTGCCGGTTCTTCAATTTCCGGTTTTACCGGTTCCGGTTCTGGCTTAGATATCGGCGCTGTTGCCGGTTGCGGAGCCGCCGGTTTGTCTTCTTTCACTATTTTAGTGCGCTCAATCCGATAATCCGCAATACATTTGATTGAATCATCGGCGCTCACCACCACTTCCATCTTATATTTTCGCTCAAGTTCCACCAACATCTGGCGTTTTTGGTTCAAAATATAAATTGCGATGTCGGTCGGAATAAAGACATTGATCTTAGAAGAACGATTCTTAATTCCCTCTTCTTCAATTCCGCGCAAGACATAAACCGCGCTGGATTCGGTGGTGCGGACAATCCCTTTGCCCTGACAGTGCGGGCAAATCTGATAATTGCTCTCCCAGAAGGAAGAATGCATACGCTGGCGGGAGAGTTCCAACAAACCAAACATACTCATCTTGCCCACCTGAATTCTGGAGCGGTCTTTTTTCAGAGCTTCTTTCATACGCTTTTCAACCGCGTGGTTGTTGGCCGGTTCTTCCATATCAATAAAGTCGATAACCACCAAACCAGCCAAATTGCGCATACGGAGCTGGCGGGCGATTTCATCACAGGCTTCCAGATTGGTTTTGAGCGCGGTCTCCTCCAAATCTTTCTCTTTGGTGGCGCGTCCTGAGTTTACGTCAATAGAAACCAAAGCCTCGGTCGGGTTAATCACCAGATAACCGCCGGATTCCAGCTGAGCGTTGGTGTCATGTAGCTTATCCAGCTGTCCCTCCACCTGAAAACGCTGAAACAGCGGCATATCGCTGTTGCGATAGTTCTTAATTTTTTTCAGATTATGCGGTGACAAGATTCTAAAGAAATCTTTCGCCAGTTTATAGGCGTCTTCGCCGGCGACGATAATTTCCGCGGTATCTTTGCTGTATATATCGCGCAAAGCTCGTTTAATCAGGTTGCCTTCTTCATGAATCAGCGCCGGAGCTTTGGTTCGAACTGAATCCAAGCGAATTTGATTCCAGGTGCGGATAAGGTAATTATAGTCGCGGACAATATCGGTTTTGGTTTTTTCTTCGCCGGCAGTGCGAACAATTATTGACATATCTGCAGTCAACGGCAATTCCCGAACAATTCCTTTCAGACGATTACGGTCTGCCGCGTTGGTGATTTTGCGAGAAACACCGCCGCTCTTAATCCGGTTAGGCATAAGCACGCAATAGCGTCCGGCCAAAGACAAATAAGTGGTCAGAGCCGCGCCTTTATTGCCGCGTTCTTCCTTAACCACTTGCACCAAAACAATTTGCCCTTCTTTAATAACATCTTGAATTTTGTGGCGATGAAACAATTTGCGCGCCTTAATCAGTTTGCGCTGCAACTCAAAATCCAGCTCGGCCTCATCATCGTCGTCAACTTCAATATCGTCATCAACCAAATCACTGGTCTTATTTTCTTCGGTATCCTCAATCGCCGCGGGTTCCTCGCTGATGGTCGGCTCATCGCAACCGCATTCTTCCGCCAACACTTTGAGGGTCTCTTCGGCTTCTTTTTTAGCTTCGGCTTGTTTGCGAATACGCTTTTTCAACAGCCGTTTTTTCTGCGGGTGTTTTTTATCATTTTCCTCAGCGACAGGCTCAGTGACAGCCTCAGCCTGAGGCTCAGCTTCCGCCTCGGCCGGTTGTTCAATTTCGGCCGCCGGCTGTGCAACAGGATCTTTTGTCTCCGGTGTCGCTGCTTCCGGTTGAGCCGTTTCTTGAGCTTCGGCCTCTTTGGCGGCGGCTTCGGCTGCCAAACGCGCTTTTTCTGCCTCGCGAGCCTCGCGGGCGGCCGCTTTTTCCTGACGTATGCGCTCTCTTTCAGCCTCGCGCTCTCTGATCGCTTGTTTTTTGTTTTCGATTATCTCGTCAACTTCTTGATCAAGCGCTTCCAATTCCTCAGCCGCAATATTGTAATAATCCGGATGAATCTCGCCAAAAGCCATAAATCCGTGGCGATTTCCGCCATAATCCACAAAACAAGCCTGCAATGACGGTTCCACCCGCATTACTTTGCCCAAATAGATATTGCCTTTAATTTGCCGACGGTGAGTGGTTTCGAACTCCACATCTTCCAGCTTGTTGCCGTCAACCACCACAACTCGGGTTTCTTCCGGTTGAGTGGCGTCAATTAACATTCTTTTTGTCATCAATAATTCTCCACGCTGGCTCTGCCCATGCGGGCAGAACACAAATATTTCACCAGGCCGGAGGGATTTTTAAAGAAAAACACAACTACTCCGGATTCTTATCCGGAATAACCATCTGCAATGTCAAAACCAACAATAGTTTCAATTTACCAATCTCTTTAATGACGCAAAGCTTTGATTCTTATTGTTAATTAATTTGCTTCACGCCGAAAACCCGTCCAGCAAAATTGCTTGTCTATCTTTATCGGAACAGCCGACCTATCCTAATGATGAGGTGGCGATACCAGATTTTGCCCTTGTAATTTTGCCATGTTTCACATAAAAAGGACGCATCCGATACATCAGATTCCCATAAATCTCATATAGAATATACGTTTTGTTTTAAAACACAACAATAAAATCGCGCTAACGCATATTTTGTATGTTTTTAAGATATTGGTAAGAACTCTGCGTTATAATCAAACCTAATTTTGAAAGTGAATTAATCTGAGCCGATGATGCGAATATTACACAAAATGCTGATATTTCTGGGGTTGCCGTTGTTGGCGGCGGCTGGGCTTTGCCTTGCGGCGCCAAACGCGTCTGCCGCGCAAATTTCCAGTGTGCGCGTGGGGCAGGGCGTGGGCAATGTCCGCATTGTAATGGACGCCGATTCGCAATTTGATTACAAGGTTTTTTTGCTCAACGAACCCCGCCGTTTGGTGGTTGATACCAAAAATATCGATGTCAGCCCCAAGATTGAAAAAGCCATAGATGCCAACGGTTTTGTTGCGGCCACTCGTTTGGGTGCCGCCGGAGTTGGCGGTGTGCGCATTGTGTTTGATCTGCTCAAGCCGGTAACTGTCAAAAAAGTGTTTATGCTTCCGCCGCAGAGCAAGTTCAGCTGGCGTTTTGTGGTTGATTTGGAGTTGTCCACCGAGCGTGAATTTGCCAAACATGTCGGCAATGATCATGCTGTCAGTACCGATGCATATGAGCAGGGAACTCCGTCAATAAAAATGGCTTCCGGCAAAGCCTCAGCTCCGGTCAAACGTTCACACAAAAAGATAATTGTGCTTGACCCCGGTCATGGCGGGGTTGACCCTGGAGCCATCGGAGTTTCGGGCGTGTATGAAAAAAACATCACTTTGGCCATGGCGCGTGAGCTGAAAGCCGAGCTGGACAAGAGCGGCAAATATACCGTTTACCTCACTCGCAACCGTGATGTTTTTATTCCCTTGCGAGATCGGGTCAAAATCTCTCGCCGTCATGATGCCGATTTGTTTTTATCTATTCATGCTGACAGCGCCGCCAACAAAAGAGCCACTGGCTTGTCGGTTTACACTTTGTCTGAAAAAGCCTCAGACAAAGAGGCCGCCGCATTGGCTGAAAAAGAAAACAAAGCTGACATTGTCGCCGGCCTGAATTTTGCCGAACACTCCAAAGAGGTTTCCGATGTGTTGTTGAATTTGGCTCAGCGCGAGACGCTTAACCGTTCTTCCGAGTTTGCCACTTTTATGGTGCAGGAGATGCGCAAGTCCACCCATACTCTCGACAACACACACCGTTTTGCCGGTTTTGCCGTGCTGAAAGCGCCTGATGTTCCCTCGGTTCTGATGGAGCTTGGCTATCTTTCCAACCGCACTGAAGAGAAGTTGCTACAACAAAAATCTTATCGCAAAAAATTGGCTGCTTCAGCGGTCAGAGCTATTGATAGATATTTTGACAACATGCAGCACGCATCTGTCTTTTAGTATTTGACAGCAAAAATTTTTTTAGCTATATATCAGCACAAACAAGTTGTTTTATCATAAATTTTGTCGGGTCTGCCATGTTCAAAACTTTGTCCTCGCTGTTGAGCACATTTTTCTTTTTTGCCGTAATTTTTCTGGTTGTGATCATCACTTCGGTGTGGCAGATGTCGCAAGAACTTCCGGACTATTTGCAACTTGCCGAATATGAACCGGCGGTCACCACCAGATTATACGCCGGCGACGGTCAGCTGATGATGGAATACGCCTCGGAAAAAAGGTTATTCGTGCCGGAAGAAAAAATTCCCGCTTTGGTCAAAAACGCCTTTATTTCCGCTGAAGACAAAAACTTTTACAGCCATTTTGGCGTTGATCCTCTGGGCATTGCCCGCGCGGTGTTTGACAACCTCAAAAATATTGGCCGCGGTCGTCGTCCGGCTGGCGCTTCCACCATCACTCAGCAAGTGGCCAAAAACTTTTTGTTGTCTTCCGAGGTTTCCTACAAGCGCAAAATCAAAGAAGCCCTGTTGGCCACTCGCATGGAGCAAGCCTTTACCAAACAGCATATTTTGGAGCTTTATCTCAATGAAATTTATTTGGGCAATCGCTCTTATGGCGTTGCCGCCGCAGCACTTAATTATTTTGGTAAATCGCTTGATGACTTGAGCATAGAAGAGGCCGCGTTTTTGGCCGCTTTGCCCAAAGGCCCCAACAACTACAATCCCAAAACCAAATACGCCGCCGCGGTTGCCCGCCGCAATTGGGTGATTGATCGTATGGTTGATGACGGCTATGTCAAGGCCGATGATGCCGAGGCCGCCAAAGCCAAACCGCTGGAGGTTATTGCCCGCCGCGGAGAGTTTGTGCAAGATGCCGAATATTTTAGTGAGGAAGTGCGCCGCAAGGTAACCGCCGGTTTTGGCAGTGAGGCGCTCAATGAGGGCGGATTGCTTATCCGCACCACGCTCAACCCCCGCCTGCAACACATTGCCACCAAGGTTTTTGACGCCGAGCTTCGTAATTATGACCTTCGCCACGGCTGGCGCGGTCCGATTGCCAATATTGCGTTAGATGACAACTACCAAGAAGCGTTGCAAAAAATTGAAACTCCGGCCGGCAAAAATGACAACTGGACTTTAGCCGTGGTCAAAAACACTGACAACAACTCCGCCGCCATTGAGACCAAAGACGGCGACAATGGTGTTATCCCATTTGCTTTGCTGTCCTGGGCGCGTAAAAATCTCAAAAATCAAGCGGTGAGCAATCCGCCCAAGACCGTCAAAGACGTCTTGTCCAAAGGTGATGTGATTTTGGTTGAAAAACTTGCGGCCAAGACTGCCGCCGCCAAAAAATTGCCAGATAACAGTTACTATCTCCGTCAGATTCCCAATGTTGAGGGCGGCTTGGTCGCGCTTGATCCGCATACCGGCAAAATTCTGGCCATGGTGGGCGGCTATTCTTTTCAAAAATCGCAGTTTAACCGCGCCACTCAGGCACTGCGCCAAACCGGCTCCGCCTTTAAGCCGATTGTTTATTTGGCGGCGTTGGATAACGGTTATTCTCCCACCGATTTGATTTTAGACGCGCCGTTTGTGTTGGATCAAGGTCCCGGCCTGCCCAAATGGAAACCGGTAAACTATTCCAAAAAGTTTTATGGCCTGATGACCCTGCGTCAGGGTATTGAAAAATCGCGCAACCTGATGACCGTGCGTCTGGCTCAGGATGTCGGTATGGACAAGGTGGCTGATTATGCCAAAAAAATGGGTGTCAATGACCACCTGCCGCATTTGCTTTCCATGTCTTTGGGCGCCGGCGAAACCAGGCTAATAAACATGGCTTCGGCCTATGGCATAATGGTTAACGGCGGCAAAAAAGCCGAACCCTATCTGATTGAACGTATTCAGGACCGCGCCGGCAAAACCATTTATCGGCATGATCGCCGCGCTTGCGAAAACTGTCGGGTTGCCAAATGGGAAAACCAGCCATTGCCGGAGTTGGCGGACAACCGCGAGCAAATCATTGATCCTCTTAGCGCCTATCAAATGGTCAGCATTTTGGAAGGTGTGGCTCAGCACGGCACCGGTTCCAAGCTTCGTTCAATCGGCAAGCATTTGGCCGGCAAAACCGGCACCACCAACAAGAATCAGGATTCCTGGTTTGTCGGATTTTCTCCAGATTTGGTGGTCGCCACCTATGTCGGCTTTGACGAGCCGCGCAGTCTCGGCCGCTATGAGACCGGCGCCGCTCTGGCTTTGCCGATATTCTACAACTTTATGAACGAGGCTTTAGCCAACCAGCCGGATATTCCGTTCCGCATTCCCGCCGGCATCAAGTTGGTTCGCGTCAATCATGACACCGGACGTCCGGCTCAACCCAGCGACAAATCGGTGATTGTCGAGGCGCTTAAGCCTGAGTTTAGCTTTGACAGCAAAAAACAGCGCGTCATCGGTACTCCCGGCGCCGAGGACGAGGCCTCGTCAGCCGCGTCGCCGGCTTTTGAAAACGATGATACAGATGAAGTTCAGCTCGGCTCGGAATACTAGCGGTATGAATTATAGAAACTGCTTGCTTTTAAAAGCCTGAGCGTATAACTTAAACTTGTTTGTTTTTAGGAAAATAATATGCGTTCGGAAATTTACGAATTGACCCAAAACATTGAGCACTCCCTGCAGTTGCTGAGGAGGTCTCTTTGACTATGATAATGCTTGCCTGCGGCTGGAAGAGTTGAACGCTCTGACCGCCAACGCTGACTTGTGGAGCGATCCTGCGGCCGCCCGCCGTCTGATGACTGAAAAAAATAATCTGGAATTTAATCTGACCAATTTTCAGCGGATGGACTCTTCACTGCGAGATTTGATTGAGCTGTCGGAGCTGGCTGAGGCTGAGGGCGATGAAAATATTATTGCCGATGTGATTGCCCAGCTGACTGAGTTGCAGGCCGAGGTTAAGCATGGCGAGCTTGAGGCTCTGTTGTCCGGCGAGGTAGATGCCAATGACGCTTATCTGGAGGTTCACTCCGGCAGCGGCGGCACCGAGGCGCAGGATTGGGCCGAGATGCTTTTGCGAATGTACACCCGCTGGGCTGAGGCTCATAAATATAAGGTTGAATATATAGAAGAAACCGAGGGCGATGTCGCCGGCATCAAGTCGGTTACTGTCAAAATCAGCGGCCACAATGCTTACGGCTGGCTCAAGTCTGAGAGCGGCGTGCATCGATTGGTGCGAATTTCGCCCTTTGACAGCAACGCCCGCCGCCATACCAGTTTTGCCTCTGTCGGCGTCTATCCGGTGATAGATGATGAAATTGAAATAAATATTAACGAGGCTGACTGTCGGGTTGATACCTATCGATCTTCCGGTGCCGGCGGCCAACACATTAATAAGACCGATTCCGCCGTCCGCATAACTCATATTCCCACCGGCATAGTTGTTCAGTGCCAAAACCAGCGTTCACAGTTCCAAAACCGCGATGCCGCTTGGAAAATGCTCAAAGCCCGATTATATGAATTGGAGCTGAAAAAACGTGAGGACGCGGCCTCCGCTGAACGCGATGCCCTGAGTGATATCGGCTGGGGGCATCAAATTCGTTCCTATGTTTTGCAGCCATATAAAATGGTCAAAGATTTGCGCACCAATGTTGAGACCTCTGATTGCCGCGCAGTTTTAGATGGTGATATTGATATGTTTTTGGCGGCTTCGTTGGCCGATAAAGTGGGAAATCTGGCGCATGATGCTTAAAAGACTGCTAAAAATCGGATTGTTTTTAACCTTGTTGGCCTATGTTGGTTTTTGCGCCACGGTTTATTTTTGGCCGCAATTATTTTTTTATGATCCGACTTTGCGCGCCAGCAGTCTTGAAAACGCCCGCGCCAACGGCTTTGCCGCCCAACGAGTGGAATATCGGGCGGCTGACGGCACTGAGCTGTATGGCTGGTATATATCGCCCAAGCCGCAACGCCCGCTGATTGTTTTTTTGCATGGCAATTCTTATAATATTGAAAAGTTTTATCACAAACTGCAGCCTTTTGTCGCCGCCGGTTATGGCATTTTACTGCCCGAGTATCGAGGCTTTGGCGATGTCAAAGGCACTATCACTCAGGCCGGACTGGAGCAAGATGCTTTGGCGGCTCTGGATTGGCTGCGCCGTCAGGGCTACGCCAATCGGGATATTTATATATACGGAATGTCTTTGGGGTCGTACACCGCCACGTACAGCGCCCATACCTTGGGTCGGGCCGATCCGTTTGCCGGAGTGATTCTTGAGGTTCCGTTTGACAGCATGTATTCCGATGTCAAAGATTTGGTGTGGTTTCCGCTGCCGCTTAAGTTGATTATGCGTGACAAATACAACAATATGGACAAGATTGCCCAAATTCGCTCGCCGTTGCTGATAATGGGCGGCGGTCAGGATACTTTGGTGCCGGTCAATCACGCTGAGGCGTTGTTTGCCGCCGCCAACGAACCCAAAAAAATGATTGTTTATCCCAAAGCCAAACATGACAATTTGTATGATTTCGCCAACTACCGCGATATTTTAAACTGGTTGCAAGAGCATGAAAAAAATCGATCCTAAAATATATCGACTGCGCAAGCTGGTTGATTATTTCGGCGTGGTTCTGCTGGTCATGCTGCTTATTTTCATATGGCAGCTGTATCGCGGCTCGGTAGCGGTTCCGTTTCTCAAGCCATACATCATCAAGGCGCTCAATCACGATGACTCCGAATATCAAGTGTCGCTGGATTCCGTAAATTTGGAGCTGGTGCGTTCTATCAAACCGTTGCGCATTATCGCCAACAATGTCAACTACCGCAAGTCTGACGGCTCCATATCCATCAACGCGCCCAAAACTTCGGTATCTTTCAGCATCAAGGCGCTGTTGCACGGCATTGTTGCTCCCAGTTCCATAGATGTTTTTGACCCTCGGGTTTATATTTTTACCACCTATGGCATAGACAAGGAAAAGAAAGAGGATATCAACCAGAAAAAACTGGAATATTATTTTGACAGTTTTGAGGAGTTTTTGGAGCGATTTAACTCTGATGACCAGAGCTATCCGGAGAGCTATATTAATGATATAAACATCACTGGCGCCGAGGTTGAGTTTCACGAGGTTGATCTCGGCAAAAAGTGGGTTTTGTCTGATGTAAATTATCGCTTTGATCGCGGTTTCAGCAAACTGGAAACCGAGGTTAACGCCCAGCTTAAGTTTAATGACACTCCGTCGTCTTTGGGACTGGAGGCGGTTTATCGCCCTCTTGCCAACAAATTGGCGCTGCAGTTTTATTTTGCCGACTTGGTTCCGGCAGATCTCTTGGAATTATTAACCTCGCAACCAAACGCCATGCCATATCAGATTGATGTTCCGGCCGGCGGCAGGGTGGAGGCGCTGATTAATATTTCCGAGATTGTCAAACATCGTGATAATCTTGTCGGCAGTTTAGACACCGCGGTTGAAAAAATCACTTTCGCCATAGAGGGCGGACAAGGGCATATTGCGTTTTCCGATCAGGCTGAGGAAAATTACAATATCGGCGCTCTTACTTTTAATGGTGAAATCGCCGGCGGTCTAAACCAATTAAGTATCAAAGACGCCGAATTTGAGCTTGACGGACAGCAAGCGGTGTTGGGGCTGAAGGCCACCGGTCTCAAAAATTATCTGTTGCAATCCTCGCTCAAAGATTTGGAGCTGACCATTTCTGCCGGCATCAAAAAACTTCCCACCAATGATTTGTTTCGCTATTGGCCGCAACATATTGCTCCTCAGGCATGGAGTTGGTGTAAAGACAGCTTGTCAGAGGGAGCGATAGAAAACGCCGCGTTCAAATTCCATTTCGGTTATGATTCCAAAACCAAGCGATTTGCGTTTCAGAAACTGGAGGGCAGCGCCGAAACCTCCGGAGTGTCATTAGACTATCTGAGCGGTATGCCCAAGGTTACCGATGTCTATGGCAAGGTCGATTTTTACAATGACAAGCTGAAAATGTATTTTGACAAAGGCGTGTCCGATGACGTTATCCTCAATCAGGGCTATATTGAGCTATATGATCTGAACAAAGAAGATAATTATGCCAAAATCGATTTGACCGGCGTCGGTTCGATTACGGATATTTTGCGTCTGATAGACAATCCGCCGCTGCGTTATACCACCGAGATGGGGATCAATCCGCAAAATATCAAGGGCAGCGCCGAAACCAACCTCAAATTGCAGTTTGAGCTAAAAGAAGACCTTTCTCCCGATGAGGTTGGCGTCGATATCAGCGCCACTTTGCAAGACGTGGTTTTGACCGATATCATCAAAGACAAAACCATTGAGGCCAAACAGTTGGATCTCAAGGTTGACAATAGCGGTTTGGAGCTTGGCGGAGTTGCCAATTTTGACGGTATTCCCATAACTCTCAAATGGAATGAGAATTTTAATCATAAAGACTATCGCAGCCGCTATCGGTTGAGCTTTAATTTTGACAACAATTTCAAACAGAAGATGGGGCTGAATATTTCCGCCCTCAATGATCCCTATGTTCAAGGCTCAATTCCGGCGCAGGCGATTGTCACGGTATATGATGATCAAAAAGCGGTGGTTGATTTTAACGGTGATTTGCAAAATGCCAATATCGATTATGCCTTTTTGGGGTTCAAGAAAAAAGTCGGCACCGAGGGCGTAATCAGCGCCAGATTAAATTTGCTCAAGAATCAGGTTGTTGATATCCCGATGTTTGCTTTGTCCAAGCCCAATTTTAATCTCAAAGGCAAAATTGCGCTGGACAAACAAGGCAAGCTCAAAACCATAGACATCACCGATATCAAAGGCGACAAAACCTCTGCCCGCGCTAAGATAGATATGGCTTATGCTCCTCAAGAAAAAATCAAAATCAATGTTTCGGGCAGCAGTTATAATCTGTCGGAGTTTTTTGCCAAAGACGAAGAAGATATCAAAGCCGCCAAAGAGCGTCGCAAACAACAAAAATTGGCTGACGCCGCCGCTCCAGACGCCGTTGAGGCCGATGAGCTTGCCGCCGCTCCCAATACAGAGATAAACATTGCGGTTAACAGTCTTTGGACCAACCAAAACGTGGCTTTGCGCAATTTTGCCGGCTCCGCCAAAATTGTTCACGGCACCGGTTTGCAAGAGATGCACCTTATCGGCAATTTTGCCTCCAGTCGCAAAAACGGCAAGATCACCAATCTCAAGCTTGACTATGTTCCGCGTCCGCACAATGAATATTTGCTAACCATTGAGAGTGATGACGCCGGTTCCACCTTTAAATTTTTGCGTTTATATGATTATATGCGCGGTGGCAGTCTGAGCATCAACGCCAAACGAGATTCCGCCAAGAATTTTGTCGGTCATGCCAAGATTCGCAATTTTAATATATACAACACTCCGATATTTGCCAAATTGCTGACTGTGGCCTCGTTTACCGGCATGGTGGATTTGCTGACCGGCGAGGGGATTGCCTTCTCGCATTTTGACGCGCCGTTTGAGTACAAAAAATCCACGCTTAAGGTCAATGATGCCAAAGCCTTTGGCAATGTTGTCGGCATCACTGGCAACGGCACTTATTCAATGCGCTATCAGGAGTTTGACCTCAAAGGTCTTATTGCTCCGGCCTATGGACTGAATACTTTTATCGGCAGCATTCCGCTGGTTGGCACTTTGCTCAGCGGCAAAGACGGCACGGTTTTCGCCGCCAATTACACTATCACCGGCGATATTGACGACGCCAACGTCAGCATAAACCCGCTTTCGGCTCTTAGTCCCAATTCGCTCAAAGAGCTGATGTCCTCAATATTTGGCGGCAACAATGACAAATAAGTTAAAAATCGGTTTGGACTATCATGGCGTCATCACGCGCCGTCCCGAATATTTTGCGGCCTTTGCTCAAGCGGCCGTGCGGTATGGTTGCGAGATTCACATCATTACCGGCGGTCCCGAGTTGGCAGTATCAGAGGCGCTGGCCAAAATTCAATTACCTTATACTCGAATTTTTGCCATTTTAGATTATTATGAGGCCAGAGGTCTGGTTGAACATCTGACAGACGGCGGTTTTCACATTCCCGATGAGTTATGGGACAGCGCCAAAGCCGATTATTGCCGCCGCGCCGCCATAAATGTGCATATTGATGACAGCGAACACTATGTCAAATGGTTTACCACCCCTTATTGCCGTTATCTTCACCATGCCGATATTTGCCAAACCGCAGACGGCCGCGCAGTCGATTTTGCTCAGCCGCCAGCTCTGGCGCTGGAACGGCTTATCCGCATTATTGATTAGAGCAATTTGATTTTACGATTTATTTATACATTTGCGTTAATAATCTGATACCAACAATCCTAAGGTGCAGTTATGATTCGTGAAGAAATCGTCCATATTAACGGAATTCCCAAAAAGTTGGTGGTGTTTTTGCATGGCTATCTTGACAGCGCCGACCACGCAGACTCTCAAATTGCCGTTTTGTCAGATATGTTGCCGGACATCGCTTTGCACATTCCGCAATCTCCCATTGCTTGCGAGGTTGGACACAATATGCGCCAATGGTACTCGGTTTATCGGTTTGATCCTCGCTACGAGCGCAAAAACGCTTCGTCCATGCCGGAATTTCTTGCTTATTATAATCATATGGTTCCCGCTCTTAACGAGGCCAGCGGTTTGTTGCGGCCATATTTGGAGCAAACCTTGCTTGAGTATGGTATGGATTATCAAGATTTGTTTTTGTGCGGTTTTTCTCAGGGAGCAATGTTGGCAATACACACAGGTCTGATGTTGCCGGAATCGCCGGCCGGAATAATAAGTTTTTCCGGCTTGGTCGCGGGCGGCGATTTTTTGCAAAAGCACGCGTGCGCTTATCCTGATGTTTTGCTGATTCACGGCACCAATGACCAGTGTCTGCGTTATCCATTGCTGGATTTTTCCGCGCGCAAACTAGCTCAAATCGGTTGTTGTACCGAGAGCCGCACCATTGTCGGCGGCGAGCATAAAATCACTCCCGAGGCGGTGGCAATGGCGGCCGAGTTTATTCGTCGGCGCCTCAAATAAACGGCTGAACGCTGACAAGTCCTCCTTGCTCTATCAGCTTGTTTTTATCGCGCTCAATTTGCAACGGTGAATCCTGCCCCAAATTGCGTTCTAACATTTCGCCGAAGTTACCGCGCGCTTTAATGGCGGCACTAACCCAATTTGGTTGAATCCCTAAGCTGTTCCACAATCCGTTGCCACCCAGCAGATTCTGCAAAGACACGTCTCTCACCCCGATAAAAGTGTCAATGTTTTTAGAGCTTAGGCCGTGTTCTTCCGCCAGTTTTGGGGCGTTGATAATCCATTTCGCGGCAATTCTCAAGGCGGGATTATCTTTGCGGCTATACGCATATACCGGACGATAGGCTATGTTTTCAGGCAACACATTAATCGTGCCGGTTTTAGTAATCAGATTTTGGCTCAGACCTTTCAGATAGATTTCGCTTCCGCTGATAAGCTCGCAGCGATTAAGCAAAAAAGCCTGTTTAGCCGCGTTCATGTCGGCAAACGGCAAAATCTTAAACTCCAATGCAAATTTATAATTATATTCGATGATTTTGGCCATTTCCGCCGATTTATCAACCACGCACACCTTTTGTCCTCTAAATTCCTCCATGGAAGAGGCGTTAACTTTTTCTCTGGTGGCAAAAACCTGTCGGTCGAAATACAACAAATCAATGGCCATGGCCGGAGACGTCATTTCTTGTCTGGCCGAGAGGGCTGAGTTTCCGAGCATAATATCAATTTGGTTGCCGGCAAAAGCTTTGCCCGCCCGCTCGGGGCTGACGTCAACCAGTCTGAATGCCTCGTCATTTCCCAACAGCGCCGCGGCAAAGTTGCGGCAAATATCAGCGTCAATACCTTGCCAAAAGCCCTCGCTGTCTTTATAGGCCAATACTTTTGAGCCAAGATCGGTTCCGCAAGAGATGTATCCGCGGTTAATAATCGCCTCAACACTGTTGTTTTCCGCGGCAATGAGCGGATTAACACTCCACACGGCCAGGGCGGCCAAAAATAATGTTTTAAGTTTCATTTTATTAACCAATTTATGTTAAAATCCTTATAGTTGGCAATTATAAGGCAAAATTTTATGAAAAGTAATCTTTTTTTGCGAGTTATCAGCGTATTGCTGGCAGTTTTATTTTTCAGCTCGTCCGCCGGCGCCAGAGTCAGTCCTCCGGTTGCCGGACAATGGGCCGAACAAAACGGCAAATTGTTGTTAGATGCTTTTCAGGAGCCGGATATTGCCAAGCGTTATCAGGTTTTGGACAAGTTATTGTTGCAATATGTGGATTTGCCTTATATCGGCAAATTTCTCATGGGCAAATATTGGCGTACGATGACCACCGCTCAGCAAACTGAGTATCAAGAGCTGTTTCGGCGCTATGCTTTGGCCTTATACAAGACCTTTCCGCTGGATTTTGCCAATCAGCTAAGCTACGATTTCGGTCAGGCGTACGAGGACGGCTCTTTCACCATTGTTCCCGCCGCGATTCACCTCAATTTGGGCGACAAACCGCAAGATCTTCTGATGCAGTTTCGCCTGCATGGCACTGACACGGACATAAAGTTGGTGGATATTAAATTGGCCGAAAGCAGTTTGATATTGTCTTATCGCAGTCGTTTTTATCAAATGATTGCCGACAACGATGGCGAAATTGAATGGTTTTTGGAAAATTTGCAGTCTTTGGCCGATTCTATGGAGCAGTTAAATTCCGACGCCGCATCTTCTTTGTAAAAAGTCCTTGAAATTATGGCGCAATGACTATAATATCTCTGCTTAGTTTTCTTAATTTAATACAGGTCAAAATTTATGAATAATATCAAAGTCCGATTTGCGCCAAGTCCCACCGGATATATGCATATCGGCAATACCCGCACCGCGGTTTTCAACTGGCTGCTGGCTCGCAAGTTGGGCGGCAGATTTATGCTCCGTATTGATGATACTGATGTTTTGCGCTCCAAAAAAGAATATGAGGATTCGCTGCGAGATGTTTTGCAATGGCTGGGGCTGAACTGGAGCGAGGAGGCTCGCCAGTCTGCCCGCATGGATCGTTACAATGAAATTGTCGCCAAACTCAAGTCCGAGGGCAGGGTATATGCTTGCTATGAGACCGCCGAGGAGCTGGAAATCATGCGCAAACGCCTTATGGCCAAAGGCCTGCCGCCGATTTATGACCGCGGCGCGCTCAATCTGACTGCCGAGCAGATTGCCGCTTACGAGGCGGAAGGGCGCCGTCCGCACTATCGCTTTAAGTTGGAGCCGGGGATTATCGAGTGGACCGACATGGTGCGCGGTCATTGCCGTTATGACGCCGCCAATTTGGCGGATCCGGTCATCATTCGTGAAGACGGTTCTTATTTGTATCATCTGCCTTCGGTTATTGATGATTCGGATTTTGGCATTACCCACATTATCCGCGGTGAGGACCATGTTACCAACACCGCTTTGCAGATTCAGATGTTTGAGGTGTTGGGCGCGCCGGTGCCGCAGTTTGCTCATCTGCCGTTGCTAACCGGCACCGAGGGCAAGTTATCCAAACGCTTGGGTTCTTTAGGCGTGCGCGAATTGCGAGAGCAAGGGGTTGAGGCTTTGGCGATTTGCTCATTTTTGGCCAAACTCGGCACTTCTGAAGCGATTGAGCCATATTATGACTTAGATTCTTTGGCTGAGAGTTTGGATCTGAGCAAGCTTGGCCGTTCGCAGCCAAAATTTGATGTTGAAGAGCTGCTGCATTTTAATACTCATTATGTCCGCTCGCTGCCTTATGCCAAAGTCGCCGACCGCGTCAATGTCTCCAAAGTATTTTGGAACACCGTCCGCGGTAATCTGAATTTGGTTCAAGATGTTGAGCTTTGGCATCAAATTTGTTGTCAAAAACTTAAGCCGATAATTGAAGACGCGGAGCTAACCAAAGCTGCGGCGGAGATTTTGCCGCCCGAGCCATGGAATGCCGATACTTTCTCGTCGTGGGTTGCCGAGCTCAAACAAAAGACCGGCAAAAGCGGCAAAAATCTGTTTCATCCGCTGCGGCTGGCTCTGACCGCCGCGGCCGAAGGGCCCGAACTTAAAGCTTTGCTGCCTCTGATTGGCAGAGAGCGCGCCTATAATCGTTTATTGGGAATAGAAGCATGACCAAAATTTCGCTGTACAATACCTTACACCGTCGCAAAGAAGAATTTAAACCCATAGACGCCGCCAATGTGCGCATGTATGTTTGCGGCCCCACGGTTTATGACCGCGCTCATTTGGGCAACGCCAAAACTCCGGTGGTGTTTGATGTTTTGTATCGCTTGCTGTGCCATGTCTATGGGGCGGATCATGTCAACTATGTTTCCAATATTACCGATGTTGATGACAAGATTTTGAAGAAACATCAGGAAACCGGCAAATCTATCCGTGAGATTACCGAGCAAACCTATCAGTGGTATATTGATGATATGGCTAAATTAAATGTTTTGCCGCCCAATCATCGCCCGCGGGCAACCGAATATATCGCCGAAATGATCGAGCTGGTTAAGCTTTTGTTGCAAAACGGCCACGCCTATGAGGCGGCTGGCCATGTTTTGTTTGATGTTGATTCCATGCCCGGTTACGGTTTTTTGTCCGGCCGCTCCATGAAAGAGATGCTGGCCGGCGCTCGTATTGAGGTTGCCGATTACAAGAAAAATCCGGCTGACTTTGTGCTGTGGAAACCATCTGAGGCCGACCAGCCCGGTTGGGACAGCCCGTGGGGATATGGCCGCCCCGGTTGGCACTTGGAGTGTTCGGCCATGAGTTCCAAACTGTTGGGTGACAATTTTGATATTCACGGCGGCGGTTCGGATTTAATCTTTCCTCACCATGAGAACGAGTGCGCTCAGTCCTTGTGCGCTCACCCTGGCTCCGAGTTCGCCCGCTATTGGGTGCATGGCGGTATGTTGATGGTTGACGGCGTAAAGATGAGCAAATCTTTGGGCAATTTTTATACCATTGATCAGGTGCTGGAAAAAGCTCCGGCCGAGGCCTTGCGTTTGTTGTTTTTAACCACGCATTATCACCAACCGTTTAACTTCACTTTTGAGGGGTTGGCGCAGGCCAAAACCGCTTTAGATAAGTTTTACAACGCCTTGTTGCGGGTAGTTGATGTGACCGCCTCTGATTGCGCTCCTGATGAGCGGGTGGTTGACGCTCTGGCCGATGACCTGAACACCCCGCTGGCTTTGTCTTATCTGCATGAAATGACCAATGCTCTTAACAAGGCGGAAACTCCGGCCGAGCAGGCCGCTGCCAAAGGTAAATTGCTGGCTTCAGCAGGTTTGCTTGGCATTTTGTGGCAGTCGCCGAGCGAATGGTTTAAAGGCGGCGAGAGTGATGACGAGGCCGCGGCGATTGAGGCCAAAATCGCCGAACGTGCCGCCGCCAAAAAGAACAAAGATTATGCTCTGGCTGACCAGATTCGCAATCAGCTCAAAGAACAAGGCATTATCCTTGAGGATTCTCCCCAAGGCACAACCTGGAAACGGATATAAATCTCAAAGGTGCACAATCCCGAGCAACGAACAAGGTGAGTTGCGAGTAACAGCTTAAGAATGCCCGTGCCGGCTCGGCACCGCCGTGCGGGTCATTGCGCGAACGGCGTTTAGCCGTGAGAAGCAATCCATTTTATCAAGAAACAAGAAGATGGATTGCTTCGGTTCACTAGCGCTCACACTCGCAATGACGGAGCAGGGTGCAAATCTGGCACTATCCCGAGCGCCGAGCCAACGGCGAGTAAGCGAGCAAATCCTTGCTATGCGCCACCCGCCGCGCGGGTTAGTTTTTGAAATTGTGGGTGCCATGAGTAGTTTTCATAATACTGTTGGCAAAAGATTTTTTGGCGGCATAGGTCATAAACAGCGGTTCTTCCATTTTCAGCGCGCCCAATGTTTCTTCCAGCGCCTCGAAGCTCTGATAAATTTTACTCACCAAAGACAGATTATCTTCAACAATATCATATAGCATCATAGGTTTGTTTGCGTTCATATCTGTATCCTCCCTGATTAAAAATTGATTCAGGCACTGTTCTGGTGGCTGATACAGGTATTATAGCCGGATATTTTTAATTGAAAAGCCGGCTAAATTCTGACCGATCAATCGAAAATTTCGTACATAGTTAGGCGTGGCCAGAAAAATCTGACAAATGCACCGGATCAATCCCCAGACTGGTCAGAGCCGCGCCCCATTTTTCATCGTCTTTGGTACGGAATACCAGTTCCGGGCTGGCCGGAGCCACCAGCCAATAGTTATTGATAATTTCTTTTTCCAGCTGTTGCGGCGCCCAGTTTGCATAGCCCAAAGCAATCAGATTTTCGCGCGGCCCCACCCCAAAAGCGATATCGGTCAAAATCCCCATTGAAGAAGATATGGCGATTCCGCCGCCCGGAGCAATACTGTCATCGCGCAAATAATCAGTTGAGTGCAGCACAAATCCGCGCACTTTGTCCAAAGGGCCGCCGCAATACAAGTCAATCGGCGCCACAGGGCGCGAGGTGTCAATCGGCAGCTGCATAGCCAAATCGGCAAAAGAAAATTCCTTGATTCTTTTATTAATCACAAACCCCATGGCGCCGTCTTTTGTGTGCGAGCATACATAAATGACCGCTTTTTCAAATTGTTCGTCCGCCATATTGGAGGTTGAAATCAGGCACTTGCCCGCAAAAGAATATTTAGCGTCTTTTTCCATCTTATTCCCATATCCACAAACACAATACTTGTATTCTAGCACAATATATCGTAATTTAAAAACAAATTTTTTCACTTTGGCATAATATATATGTTGGATAAGATAAAATACATAGTCCTGACGATTTTTTTATTGTTGCCGGCGTTGGTGGCGGCGGCAGACGACGGTGGTCGCATAATTTTGGATTTGCAGGAAGACGAGCCTGTCGCCGAATATGATGTTCCGGCGCTATATCAGGAATATTTGCAAGAGCTTGATTATTTTGACAACAAATACTCGGGCGCTGACATTTATGAAAACTTCACTGACGACGTTGCGGCTTTGCACCCTGATTACACTACCAAACAGGCGCAGGCCCGCGCCGGATTTTTGCGTTTGAGCGTTCGCGCCCGCCGCACATATCGTTTTTTGCTGCATGAGCTGCAAGAGTTTATGCTAAAAAATGACATTCCGCTGCGTTTTGCCGATGAAGAATATGAAATGGGGCAGCCGGAGGAATATCAACCGACTGACAAGCCGTTGGTTATCAAAAAATTCAAAAAAGCCATTGCTTATTCCGATTCGCCGCAAGATCAAGCCGCCATTGCCGATAAACTGGCTCGAGACGCCGGCCGCGTCACTCCGTATGAGCGCAAACAGTTGCTCAAAAAAGCTCTGCTCCGTCGTGATTGGAAGACACTGATATCTTATGGCTTGTTTGACGGTAAAGATTTTGAGGATAAGCGCGGGGTTGGCGAGTGGGTAAAAACACCAGAATTGCAGGCCAGATTGTTGACCCGAAGCAAGAATCTCGGCGGTGAGGTTAAAGTCAGCGGCGCTTTGCAGCTATATATTGTTCCCGGCTGGTTTTTGTTGGAGCGTGAATATCAAGGACATTCCGGTGTCAAAACAGATTTTGCCGCCTCTGCAAATCTGCAAGATATTCGGCTCAACTGGCCTCTGCCCAAGCGTTATTACAGCCGCCGGCAAAGTTTTACCGGCTATGTCGGACTGATAACGATACCTTTTGATTTGGATATTGCCGATTCGGCGCAGCCTCTGCAATTACGCTCGCTTGTCAACGCCAACCTTTGCAATGATGCGCAAGGTTGTCGCAATGTGGTTTTGCGGCCGCAATTAGAGTTGCTGTCCGGCACAGCGGAAGAGCCGTCGCGAGTGGCGGTGGCTTTGGATTTGTTGCAAAATCAAGCTCCAAAATATCCAAATTCAAAATTGCGGTTGAAACGCTTGGTGGTTGAAGACGGGAAGATTCCGGTTTTGCGGTTGGAGGCTGAAGCCGCGCGCAAAGCCGACAAGTTTGATGCCTTTATTGAGGGTGAGGGGCCGGAAGAATTTGCGCCGCCGCTGGTTAGTCTCAATGGCGCCGATATTGAGGCGCGTTTTGTGCCTTATCATGGCGATGCCGATCTGGTTGGCCGCAAGTTTACAATTTCCGCCGGAATTGCCGGTGATATATCCACCCGTCAGGAGCTGACCGCGGAATCTGAATCTTTGGCGCAAGCTTCTCGTGGCGGCTTCAGTCTGCGGTTGTTGTGGTGGGCTTTGGCCGGCGGTTTGTTGCTCAATTTTGTGTCCGGCGCATTTTCTGTGCTGGCGTTGAGAATTATATCGTTGCTTCAGTTTGGCGCGCCAGATACAGCGCAGGTTCGGCGTGATTTTGCGGCCAATGTCGCCGGCATCATGACCGCGGCGGCTTTATTGCTGGGGATTATTCTGTCCGCCAAACATTTCGGCTGTGCAGTTGGTTGGGGCATGCAATTTGCTTGGCTTGGATTCATTGTGTTTATGTTTTTGATAATTTTCATGCTGATTAGCGTTTGGCGCGGCCTGTTGCCGAGCCTGACAATCGGCAGTGACATCATCTTGCCGGCCAAGCGTCGTTTAATACTGCAATTTGGTTGCGGAGTACTGGCCGTTAGTCTGGCTTTGTTTTGTCCTTCTTTGTATATAAAAGCGGCGTTTAGTCAGGTTTTGCCGGCCTCTTCAATTGAGATTGCCGTAATAATGTTTTTGGCCGCATTAGGTTTGTCCGCGCCATATCTGTTGTTTGTGGCTGTTCCCTCAATGGCTTGCTATCTGCCGTTTCCGGGGCGCTGGCTGCGCTGGCTGAAAAAATTGGCGTTGTTGGCGTTATGGTTAACTCTGGGGTGGCTGGCGTTGTTGTTGGCTTTGCAATGCGGCGCCGGAATTCTGTGGCGTTTGGCGTTGTTATTGGTTGTTCTCCGTCTGATGTTGTATTTTCGCCGTTTGGTGTTTGAGAGCTTAGATGAAACTTCCTCTGAGCCGCAAATTTGCCGCATTGTGAGTCTCACACTCAATATCATCACCGTGGCGTGTCTGCTCGCGTTATTTGGGCTGGGTTGGCGCTGGGCCGATTCTCTCGCCGATATTCGCTCTGACGAGTTCAATCAAAAAAAATTGCAAACGCTGGTTCAGCAGGGAGAAACCGTCTTGCTCAAGGTTGAGGCCGATTGGTGTCTGGCGTGTCGATATAATGACTTTGTTGCTTTTGAAGCTCCGCAGGTGCAAAAACTGCTCGCAGACAAGCGCATTGCGGTCATTACCGTCAACAAAGGACAATATAATCCTGAGCTGGTGCGGCTCATGCAAAAATTCGGCCGTCACAATATACCATTTTATATGGTGTTCGCGCCCAATCTGCCAGATGGCGTGGCATTGCCGCGTTTTCCGACAGAGCTGGAATTGCGCAATATTTTTGAATATCTCAAGCCTTAGCTTGCAAGTGGATTTTAGCTTGTTCGCGAGCCAGCTGGTCAACTCTTTCATTTTCGGGGTGTCCGTTATGCCCCTTGACCCATATCCATTTTATCTTATGCAATGGCAGCAGAGTGTCCAGTTCTTGCCACAAGTCAATATTTTTGACGGCGGATTTTTTGTTGGTGGTTTTCCAGCCGTTATTTTTCCAGTTTGGCAACCATTGATTAACGCCGTCCATCACATAGCGGCTGTCGGTGTAAAGGGTGATATTGCAGGCTTTCTTAAGCGCTTTAAGCGCCGATATAACTGCTTGCAGTTCCATACGGTTGTTGGTGGTGTCGGCTTCTCCGCCCGAGAGTTCTTTTTCGATATTGCCGCTGCGCAAAATAACGCCCCAGCCGCCGGCGCCGGGGTTGCCGGAGCAAGCTCCGTCCGTAAAAATTTCAACTTCCGGCATCAAAACTCTCCGCACACATATTCATTAAAAAATTCATTCAGCAGCATAGCGTCGTTTTCTTCCCCGCGGATAACCTTGGCCACATAAGAGCGAAGTTTGTTTTTGGGAATATAAATCCGAAAATCTCGCGGCGCGGCCTTGTCGGCGCCAATAACGCCCTCAAGTTTAAAATCATCATCAATATAAGGCGACAATATAATTTCCACATTGCAAAAGCGAATGATTCCCCGCGGCGGCAGGCGCAGTTCCGGACGAGTGATGATATTCAGCTGGCCGTCAATTCCGGGGATTGAGTCCATTTGGTTATAGTTAGCAAAACGCACTTTATTATACTCGCCGCCGTTTTCAATCGTGCGGCAAGACAAATACAGCTCGCGGGCAATAACGTTACTGCTGTTGGAGGCCTGCAAGGCAAAAGATATTTTCACATACTGCTCCGGAGGATTGTCAATACTGTTAGGATAGAGCATATCCTCGTCAACATTTTCCAGCGCCTCGATTTTGCGATCGCCCATCAAAAGCTCAATATTCGGCTGTGGCGCCTTGCCAAACATTCCGGCCACCACGGCGTAGGGAGCCGGCACGTTGTTGGAGCCGGAACGAATATATATACTGTTGGATCCGGTGGCCATCAGCGGCGCGATATCGCATTTTGGAATATAGGTTGCCACGAAACCGTCACCGTTTTGATCAATACTGACAATATGGTTGCGCACTTTATTGTGGCTGGGAATTGTGCAGCCGGAAATGGCGTTTTCCAACCAGCTCAAAAAGCGATGCACGTTTTTGACCTTAACTTTGGCTTTAGCCACGTCTCCGACTTCCAAATCGCGGGAGCATTCCACTCCCCACAGCACCACGCCGCCCTCGGAGTTGCCAAAGCCGGAAATCGCCTTAGACAAGTTTTTGCGGTCATCACGATGCAGCGTGTTAAAATTTTTGCCGTCTGACACCGCTTGCTTAAAATCCAGAAACAACTCTTCGGTTTGGCGGTTTAAGATAAATTCATCAATTGCGTCCTCACCAAAATAAATCAGTTTCTGAAAAATATCTTCCGCACGAGACATCGCCGCCACTCCGTTTAGAGGTTTAACAGTTGTTTGAGTTTATCATACTCCAGATGGTTTTCAATCGCTCCCACCAGATTATAAGTCGAATTAGTGGCGAATATCTTCTGAGCCAGCGTCAAAATTCCCTCGCGGCTGACATTTTCGATTCTTTCCACCATTTCCTTCACCGGAATAATCCGGTTATATATCAGCATTTGCCGCGCCAACATTTCCGCAGTTGCCGACGGACTTTCCAGCGCCATCAGCATATTGGCCTTAAGTTGGGTTTTGGCGCGTTGCAATTCTTTTTCGGTTACCAAATCGGTGCGCAGTTTATTAATCTCGGTAGTAATCACCGGCATCAGGTTTTTCACGTCTTTGGCGTCGGTTCCGGCATAAATTGCAAAAACACCGTTTTGGGTATGCGCCGCCGTAAAACTATACACCGTGTAGGCCAGCCCGCGTTTTTCGCGCACTTCCTGAAACAGGCGCGAGGTCATGCCGCCGCCAAACAGGCTCGACATGATAACGCAGGTGTAATAATCCTCGGTTTTATAGGGCAAACCTCTAAAGCCCAACACCATATGCGCTTGCTCAATCGGTCTGGCCTCGCTGGAATATCCGCCCACATAAATCTGGGCTTCTTGAGTAAAATTGGTTTTCGGCTGAATTCCGCCCAGTCGTTTTTCCACCATTTTCACAAATTTGCTATGCTCAACATTACCCACGGCACAAACCACCATGTTTTCCGCCGCGTAATTGTTGCGCAAGTAGTTTTGCAGGGTTTCGCGGCCAAAAGAGCGCACATTTTGTTTTGTTCCCAAAATTGAGCGTCCGATTGCCTGATTCGGAAACGCCGCCTCCTGAAAATAGTCAAAAATAATATCATCAGGACTGTCAACAGTTTGTTTAATTTCCTGAATCACCACATCACGCTCGCGTTTAATTTCTTCTTCCGGAAATGTGGAATTGCAAAGAGAATCCGCCAGCACGTCCAGCGCCAATTCCAGATCTCCTTTGAGCATTTTGGCATAATAGGCGGTAAACTCGCGCGCCGTATAGGCGTTAGATTGTCCGCCGGCGTCTTCAATTTCCTCGGATATTTGCAGAGCGGTGCGGGTTTTGGTGCCCTTAAAAGACATATGCTCCAAAAAGTGAGATATTCCGTTGGTTTCCGGAGTTTCGCACGCCGAGCCGGTCTTGACCCAAATACCGAGCGAAACACTCTCAAGCTGCGGAAAATTAGAAGTTATAATGCGTAGTCCGTTTTTTAAAGTTGTTATTTGTGACTGCATTTTGGTTGCTTTCCCTTCATTAAAAAGTATATATAATCTTATAAAGCTATATATTTGGTTTGACAACAGCTATTTTGTTTATGAAAGGATAAGTTTATGCAGGATACAGCCCCTAAATTTGCGGTAGTACTCTCCGGCTGCGGAGTTTTTGACGGCTCAGAGATTCACGAGGCGGTTTGCGCCATGCTGGCCATAGAGCAGGCCGGATGCGTTTATCAGTGTTTTGCGCCCGACACCTGGCAGGCCAGAACCATAGATCACTATACCGGCCACGCCGTTGCCATTGCCGGAGATGAAGATAACCGCAATGTTTTGGCCGAATCTGCCCGCATTGCCCGCGGCAATGTCAAAAATCTCAAAGAATTCAGCGCCCGTGATTATGATGCGATAATATTCCCCGGAGGTTTTGGCGCCGCGCTCAACTGGAGTGACTTTGCGGTCAAAGCTTCAGAATGCGATGTCAATGTAGAAGTTCGCCGCGCCATAGAAGAAAGCTATGCCCAAGGGCTGGTTATCGGCGCCATGTGCATTGCTCCGGTAGTCATCGCCAAAGTTTTGGGCAAAGACAAAGTTCATCTGACTGTCGGCAATGACCAGAAAGTTGCCGCCGGCTTGGCCAAAATGGGCGCGGTTGCCGAGGAAAGAGCCGCCACCGAAACCTGTGTTGACGAGGAGCATAAAATTGTCACCACGCCTTGCTACATGTTGGCCAAATCTCTGCCCGAGATTTATGACGCCGCCCGCAATCTGGTTGACGAGATGCTGGAACTGATGGATTATTAATCCCTTTTATAGCCCCAAAAAACAACCCCCTGTTCCGAATTTCTTCGGAAAGGGGGTTATCTTTTACTTTGTTCCCAGATTAATCATCGGGACGCTGTTTCCCAGCATATACTGCGGGAGTTTTCCGTCCCATTTCTGGACAGCCTCATACTCGGTGAGGCCTTTGTTTTTAGAGAGAGCCTGAGATTTGATCTCCATCGCCTCAGCCTCTGCCTTAGCGGTGATGATCTTCTGCTCGGCTTCCTCCTTAATGCGCATGGTATTGTTGACAGCCTTTTGCGCCTGCTGCTCAGCAATCACCTTGTCCTCAATAGCATCCTCGAACTTCTTGGAATAATCAACGTTTTTAAGTTGAAACGTTATATTTTGGAAGAATCTCGCATCAAGCTTCTCCTGCAGACCGGCAACCACAGCAACGCGAGCGTTGTCACGATTGCTGACCAGATCCTGTGCCTGCCATTTACCGACAACATTTTTCAATACGTCATTAAGGACAGGAATAATCTTCTTCGCTTCATAATCTTGTCCGACAGTCTCGTACAGCATATGAACAGTTAGAGGATTTAGATTATATGTGAAAGTGTATTCCAGCTCCGCGGTCTGTACGTCAGAGGTATAGGTGGACGTTTTTTCCGTCATTTCTTGCGTGCGGACATCCATCTCTACCATTGTAGATACGAACGGCCACTTAACGCCTACACCATTGACGTAGGACTTTTGAGCCACTTTCCCAAGTGTTATCAACACGCCTCGATGTCCTGGGGCGATAGAATAAATTGATGATATGATTGTTATCAGCACCACCAATGCTGCCACGCCAATGCCGATCCACTTAGCAACATTTTTTCCTGTCTTCTTTTCGCTTTCGTAGTAGTTTGCCATATTTTTTTAGTTTTTGGGAACTAGCATTATTTTACCAAAGAGTTGAAATTTCTGCTGCCATTTTTTATAAAACGAAATTTTTGATTCTAAACTGATCCCTGAAGTACGCAACTTCAAACCTTTGCAGGCGGGCGGTCCGCGATGACTCTTTATCAAAAAATTCTAATACTTTTAAGTATCCATAGAGATGTTAAAAATATTTTCATTATAAAATATGGGGCAACAACTAACAAAATAAATTTTGCCAATCAATCTATCGGTTATTTATACTAATTCATTAATAATCCTTATTACGGATATTACAATAGCACATTTTTAGTTGCCGTGCAAGTGCAAAATTTGACAAAATAGAGAAAATTATTTTTTTAGGGCGGTTTTAACCGCGCGCTCGGCCGAAAGCGCCGCGGTTTCCATGCAGCAGGGCAAGTCTTTCATGGTCCAGTCGCCGGCAATAAACACATTAGGATATCTGGTCAGGGCGTCTGTCGGGCGTTTATCGTTGGTCACGCTGTCCTGAGCAATGGTGGCATGCCGGTATTTCAGCACCTTAAACGGCGGCACAAAAGCCGAGTTGACTCCGCGCAATTTGTCCAGCTCGCCCCAAACTTTGCGCGCCAAATCCGCAAAATCCGTAATCTTGTCATCTGCCGCGGAGATCGTGATTGCCAAAATATCTTCATTGACAAACGCCCAGTCGCCAATTCCCTGCAAAATTCCGACAAACGATGCGCCCTGCGGCAAAAAAATCTTTTGCGATGTATGGTAAAAAATATTGATAATGCTGTTATGCGGCAGTTCTTCGGTTCCCAATAGTTTGGCGCAGTTGCGATTATCCAGCGCCACAATAACCTTATCATCGGCGCCGATTTCCACCACGCCGTTGTTAAAATTAAGCTGCGCCGCGCGGCCAAATTGGGTTTCGATT
This sequence comes from uncultured Alphaproteobacteria bacterium, assembly GCA_934248075.1. GTDB lineage: Bacteria > Pseudomonadota > Alphaproteobacteria > RF32 > CAG-239 > CAZU01. The sequence continues at coordinate 43,013 of CAKQKH010000004.1, forward strand.
TTCAAAAGTTTGCTATTGAGCCGCACTTCATCGGCATAAGCCGCCAGCACGTTTATAATCCGCTGGTTCAAATCCTGTTTAGAAAAATAAACTTTGCGCTGATTTTTTGTCCAAGGAAAAGTCCGGCGCAATATCTTTTTGCCAATAATCGGAGCGATGTCTTGAGCCTGAGTGTTGCAGCATGATTTCAGAATATGCCCCAGCGCCGGCAACAATTTGTTATCGCAGGTTTCTTTGGCGGCATTCCAAAAAAAATGTGTCAGACACCATTCGCCGTCTTTCACAAACTTGCGCATTTTTTTGTTGGCGCCGATAATCACATGGGTGGCGTTGTCCAAAGCGTGGCCGAACTCCTCGTCCCAATAAGACCGACAGCGCCCGCCGATGTTCTCGCCAGCCTCATAAACAACCGTGCGGATTCGCGGGTGTTTCTGTTTTAGCAGGTAGGCGCAATACAACCCCGCAATCCCGCCGCCGATAATATGATAAGTTATCGGTTTAGCGTTCATCTCATTTCCCCAGCCAGGCTTTTATAATCAAGCAAAGTTTGGTTGGTTTGTTAATTCGCGGCTTAGGAGATATAACCTCCCAGCCGCGGTTTTGCATAATGTCAAAATAGCGCCGATAAATATAGGCAATCATTTTAATTTGTTTGGCCGTCTGTTTGGGCAATAGTTTAATTTTTTCAAAAGCCAATTTATAGTCGCCGTCAGCCAGTCGCGCCAGTTCCTCGCGTGCGATTGCCAAATTTTTGTCGCGCAAAACCTGTTCCGGATTGCGAGATGTAATGCCGGCGTTTTGCAACATTTCGGCGGGAATATATATCCGCTGAGCTTGCGCGTCTTCCTTAACATCGCGCAAAATATTGGTGATTTGCAATGCCCGCCCCAGAGAGCTTGATAATTCTTCAATCAATGTTTCGTCGTCGCAGCCAAAAATCCGCAGTGTCAGTTTCCCAGGCACACCGGCCACCCCGCGGCAATAGCGATTAAACGTGTCCATATCCGGCGCTTGCAGCGGTTGCGGCAAATCCATAGAAATGCTATCAATCAACTGCACAAACTCTGCTTTGGGCAGCTTAAAACGCATACAATTTTTATAAATCCGGCGGCCGATTTCCGTGGTCGGCACTTTTTTGTCATAGATATTATCCAATTCTTGCCGCCAGGCTTTCAGCAGTTCCAATTTTTCTTTGGTGGGCGTGTTGCCATCGACAATGTCGTCAATATGGCGGCAAAAGGCATAAATCGTGTACATCGCCTGACGTTTGGCAAATGGCAACAACCGAAGACTCCAAAAAAACGAAGTTCCGGATTTTTTGACCATCTTTTTTATACTGTCCATTTGCGCTTGTTGTTGCACGATTTTTTCCTTATAAAAATTCCTTGCCCTATGCCGGCTGACAATGCTTTCAGCCAATCCCAGCGTCCAAGTCGCGGCCGTCGGGCAATAACGTCGCCGCTTTCTATCTTTTTTAGCATAGAATTAGTTAAGGAAAAGATAACGCCGATTTCGGCTCTCAGCCTGCGATTCTGCACCAAATACCGCAAAACTTCCGCGTCTTTCAGCATTGCGCGCAGCCGCCGGCAGATATCCCTTATCAGAGCCAAAAGCGGCGCGGTGGCGTTGGTCAGACACAAATCGGTTTCCGCCACTCCGAACTCCCGCATCATTTTTTGCGGCAGATAGCAGCGGCGCAGGTCGCAGGCGTCGGTTTTCAGATCCTGCAGGTGGTTGGCGATTTGCAGCACCGCGCACAAGGTTTCCGCCGGCAGATAAGTTGAGGCGCTTTCATCATGAATTGCCAGCATAAATCTGCCCACCGGCGCCGCCGAATAGCGGCAATAGTCAAGCAACTGCTCCCAAATCTCGATTTTGTTTTCTTGAGCGTCACGCCGAAACGCCTCCAGCAAATCCATAAACAAGCTGTTGTCCAAATTCTCGGTGCGAAAAATTTGCCCCAGTTTTCCGGCGACGGTTTCATCTTGCGCCAAAAAGCTTTTCTCCATATTTTCCAGTCGTCGCAATTTTTCCGCTGTTGACAAACTTGGATTATCGGCGACATCGTCAGCTTCCCGCGCCGCCAGATAATAAGCCGCAACTATCGGCCGCAACTTAGGGGCGATCAATTTTCCCACCGGAAAATTTTCCTGTTCGGCGGTTTTACTCATAGCTTTTCCACCCATAAGCCAATAGCCTCAAGCGCGCGTTCGCAATAGGCTTGCTTGCGCTCTCCGCCTTTGATTTTGCGAAATTTGCCATTGGCGGTGGTTTCGCCGCAGATAGTCGGAAACAGGCCGAAATTAATATTCATCGGTTGATAGTTTTCAATATTGGTGTCATCTTGCAAATGCCCCAGCATCGAGCCGAACGCCGACACGTCCGGCGGCAGGATAATCTCTTGCCCAAGAGCTTCTTCGGCGGCAAAATATCCGGCCAAAAATCCGATTGCCGCGCTTTCGATATAGCCCTCGCAGCCGGTGATTTGTCCGGCAAAAGAAATATTCGGTCGGCTCTTGAGGCGCAAATACTTATCCAGCAAAATCGGACTTTTGATAAAGGTGTTTTTATGAATCCCGCCCAGTCTGGCGAATTCGGCGTTCTCCAACCCCGGAATCATCCGAAATATTCGTTGCTGTTCGCCGTGTTTGAGCTTAGTCTGAAACCCCACCATATTGCGCAGGGTGTCGTCTTTGTTGTCTTGCCGCAACTGTACCACGGCGTAAGGTTTTTGCTCCGGCCGGTGCGGGTTGGTCAGACCCACCGGTTTCATCGGGCCAAACAACAAGGTGTCTTTGCCTCTTTCCGCCATCACCTCAACCGGCAGACAGCCGTCAAAATACTCGGCCTTTTCAAAATCGTGAAATTCCACCTTGTCGCCGTCCAGCAGGGCTTGCACAAAGGCATAATATTCGTCTTTGTCGAGCGGACAGTTGATGTAGTCAAACTTATCGCCTTTGTCATAACGCGATTGGTACCAGGCCTTGTCAAAATTAATGCTGTCCTTATAGATTACAGGTGCGATCGCGTCATAAAAATTCAGCGATTGATTGTCCGTCTCGCGCAGGATTGCCGCGGTCAGTTGCGGCGAGGTGAGGGGGCCGCTGGCAATAATCCACCGACCGGCATCCGCCGCCGGCAGTTCGGTGATTTCGCCATATTCAAAGCTAATCAGCGGGTGATTGTGGAGTTTTTCGGTTACCATTTGCGCAAATCCGTCGCGGTCAACCGCCAGCGCTCCGCCGGCCGGCACTTTGGTTGCGTCGGCGCACTGCATAATCAATGAACCCGCCCGCCGCATTTCCTCATGCAACAATCCGACCGCGCTCATCTGGCAGTCATCAGAGCGCAAAGAGTTGGAGCAAACCAGCTCGGCGCAATATCCGGTTTTGTGCGCCGGAGAAGTCTTTTGCGGGCGCATTTCGTGAATAATCACGCTCACCCCGCGTTGCGCCAACTGCCACGCGGCTTCAGATCCGGCCAGTCCGGCGCCGATAATATGTATGGTTGCGACCATAGGCTTGTTCCTCAAAAACCAAAAATTATCTTTTTATATATTTTTTGCGCCCGAATGTAAACAAAAACTTCTTATGATAAGTCGAGCATAACATTTGCCATTGGTGACAAATGCGAATATAGTAAAAGAAATTAAACAGAGAAAAGTAACAATGAAAACGCGTTTTATAGTTTTGGCGGCATTGGTGCTGGCGTTCGGACTGCCGACCAACGCCCGTTCCAGTGAAGATGAAGATCCGTTTATGTTCGGAGACGAGATTCCGGTTGAGGATCCGGAGGCCGATTCTGCTGCGGCTGCGCCGGTCAATCCCATTACCTGGCATGAGGAATCAGCTCCGGCGTTACAAAGCACTCCGCAGTTTGAGTCGGATTTCACTCCGCCGCCGTCAGATTCTGCTGAGCCGCAACCTTTGCCTGCCACTCCGTCGCCGCAAACTCTGGCGCAACCGCAGGCACCGGCGCCAACATCTCCGGCGGTTGAAGATCCCGCTCCCGCGCCTTCGGCCGTGACTGCCGGCAAGGAACCGACCCTGACAGACACCCTCAAACAAGATCCCGACACCCAAAAACCGATTCTTCCGGCCAAAGTTGAAGAATCTTGGGTGGGCAAACTAACCACCGGCAATCCGTTGTCATTGATCGGCGGAGATAAATCTTCGGCCGGCGGCGCCAGTTTGGAGCAATTGGTTGACAGCGCTCGCGATTCTAAGGCCAACAGCAACCGCCGCTCCAACGCCTCGGTTTTTGATATATCCGGCGTAATGTTGCGCATGAGCCTCAAACAGGTTGATGAAACCATGCAAAACCGCGGTTTTCGCAAGATTATGCAAAAATATCAGATTCCCAATTTCATCAAATGGCGCAATGAGGAATATTGCCGCAACACCGGCGTGGTTGGCTATGAGCGGATAGAATCCTGCGTGACCCAAAAAGCCAAAAAAGATCAACATCAATATGTGCAGACCGCCAAATACGCCAAATATGACACCAAAGAGGAGGTTGAAGTTACCTTCAGCAGCAATTTCACCGACAACAAGGTGATTAAGATTGTCTATCACAGTCAGGCGGCCAACGTTAGCGGCAATAGTCCCAAGGCCAATTATTTGCGCAACATAAAAATTTACGATTTTTGGAAAAAAATTAACCAAAAATTTGGTAAACCCGATGATAAAGAGAACGTAATTTGGGGCATGGGCGGCAACAAGCCTTTTCTCAAGGCGGCAACCGGATACTTGCAACTGGAAGATCCAATGCTGCGAGAGCTTGATTATACCCGTATGTCCAGAGAAGATCAGCGCTATCTAAACACGGATTTATATAGTTTTTAGGACAATTAATATGAATTATTCAGTTTCTGAGTTAATCTGCACGCGCATTAGCCACGATATCATCGGCAATATCGGGGCGGTTGCCAACGCGGCGGAGTTGCTGGAAGAAGGCGATATGGAGTTTTTAGATGACATCAAGTCGATTCTCAAAACCAGCTCCGGAGTTTTGGCGGCCAGACTAAAGTTTTTTCGCATGGCCTTTGGGGTCAATAACGCCAATTTGCAAGATTCGCTCAAAGTTAAAACCGCGATTGCCGAATATTTGGCAACCGTTGGCGGCAAAAATCCGCCGTCTTTGCGTTTTGAGTTAGAATCGATGCGTTTTTCCAGAGTGGTTATGCTTGCGGTTATGGCGCTGGCGGATTTGCTGATTCGCGGTGGTGTCATCACTGTGGCGGAGCAGGGCGGCAAGGTGATTGTCGCTCCTGAGGCCGATGCCCGTCTGGCGTCTGAAAAATTAGCTCAGTCGGTTAGTGTGTTGGCCTCAACCGCTTCTGAGGTCAGCGCTCAAGACGCGCCGTTGTTGTATTTGTTGGAGCAATGCCGCGCTCAAGGAATCAAACTTTTATACCGCAGCAATCCGGTGCTGTGTTTTGTGTTGGAGTAGATAATGCCTAAATGTCTGATTGCAGATGATTCTAAGATTATGCGTATGCTGTTGCGCAAGATTATGGAAAACTTTGGCTTTGACGTTGCGGAGGCGGAAGACGGGGAAGATGTTTTGGAGCAATGCCTAAAGCTCCGTCCTGAGCTGATAATCAGTGATTGGTCTCTGCCGTTGATAGACGGCATAGATGTGTTGTACAAAATTCGCGCTGATCGCAAGATCAAACAGCCGTTGTTTGTTTTTTGCTCGTATATCACCGACGCGGCGGTTATTCGTCAGGCGTTGGACGGCGGCGCCGATGATTTTATCATGCGTCCGTTTGATGAAGATATCATTGCCAGCAAATTGGCTATTTTGGGGTTGTTGTCATGAAAAAACAAGACTTTGAGTTTTTGGTGTCTCTGCTGCGGGATAACGCCGGTTGGGAGTTTGACGAGGAGCAATATTTTGTTGTCGATAAAAAGATGTCAAATTTTATCCGCGAAAAAGGCTATGCTTCCGTAGAGGAGCTGATTGGCGAGCTAAAAACCGGCAACAAGCCGTTGACCGCGCAGGTGGTTGAGAGCATGGCTTTTTCAGACACCTCGTTTTATCGTGATTATGATGTCTTCATGCGTTTTGAAAACTCGGTTTTGCCCAATCTGCGGGAGAATAACCGCGCCAACAAAAAACTGCGTTTTTGGAGTTTGGGCTGCAGCACCGGACAAGAGACTTATTCCATAGCCTTTGCTATCAAGCGCAAATTTATAGGTTTGGACAGCTGGAACATAGATATTCTCGGCACAGATATTTCTTCTTTGGCCATAGCCAAGGCGCAACGCGGCGCATATAGCAATTTTGAGGTGCAAATGGGGCTTAACGCGCGTATGATTCTGGAGTTTTTTCATCAGGACGGCAGCGGCCAGTGGCAGGTTAATGAAGACATTGCCAAAATGGTGGAGTTCCGCCGTTACAATATGCTTGATGACGTAACATTCACCGATAAATTTGAGGTTGTGTTCTGTCGCAATGTCTTGCGTTATTTTGCCGCCGAGCATCAACAGCGGATTTTGCAGCGCATCAGCAGCTGTCAAAACGCCGGCGGTATTTTATATTTGGGCAAAAATGAGCATATCCGCGGCATTGATGAATATTATGACAAGTTGGACGGCTACAATTGCGTCTATGCTTGCAAAGGCATAAACTCAGAACGTCCGCGGTTGCAGACTTCTCCTGAGAACGCCGGAGTAGATGTCGGCATGCCTCGTTTTGTTAGACCCGACGCTCTCACCGCCAAGCGTCCTTTGGCCTCGGAGCTGATAAAGAAATAAGCTGTTGTAGCAACTATTCTTAACAATAGTCACCAATGTCATTGCTTCTCACGGCTGACCGCCGCTCGCACAATGACCCGCACGGCTCCGCATGATGTCATTCCGGCGCACGCCGGAATCCAGTAAAATATTGCCTCTCATTCCTCCCCTTGATTTCAAGGCCACACCTCTTATTCCTCCCCTTGATTTCAAGGGGAGGTTAGGAGGGGTTTAAAATTCTTCTTCTGTAATATCTTTCAATTTGTATGCAGATAAATCTAAATCTCTTCCAATTTTTCTTTTATAAGAGCAAGGCAACCGTCAATATTACTAAGTATTTCATTATTCCAAAAACGCAATATTCGGCATCCTCTTTGCGCTAAATATTCATCTCTTATTTTGTCCTGAATATTATCACAGTGTTGTCCACCATCTAATTCAATTATCAATTTCTTTTGCGGACAGTAAAAATCAACAATATATTTATTATCGAATATATATTGTCTAATAAACCTGCAACCTAAACCATGAGCGCGTAAAATTGCCCACAGTTTTCGCTCTGCCAAAGTCATATTGGCTCTTAAAGTACTAGCGTTTTGTCTTAAAATTTGATGTCTTGCTTTTTGCATTCTTGTCTCAAATATTTAAACCCCACTCACTCTCCCCTTGAAATCAAGGGGAGAAGTTAGATAGTGCACCCTTTGATTCCTCCCCTTTATTCCAAGGCCATATCTCATTCCTCCCCTTTATTCCAAGGCCATATCTCATTCCTCCCCTTTATTCCAAGGCATATCTCATTCCTCCCCTTAATTTTAAGGCCGCACCTCTTATTCCTCCCCTTAAAATTAAGGGGAGAAGCAATATCGTACTTTCTTCTTATTCCTCCCCTTGATTTCAAGGGGAGGTTAGGAGGGGTTTAAAATTAGAAGCAATCCATATTGTTTCTTGATAAAAATGGATTGCTTCTCACGGCTGACCGCCGCTCGCGCAATGACTTTTAAACCCCACTCACTCTCCCCTTGAAATCAAGGGGAGAGGTTAGATAGTGCACCCTTTGATTCCTCCCCTTGATTTCAAGGGGAGGTTAGGAGGGTTTTAATAACAACACCACTCAAATTTGCAAAATTATAGCAAGGAGGGGTTTAATCAAACAATACTGCAATTTTCCTGCTATTTCATCGGCAGATCGGGATCGCGCAACACATAACCACGGCCCCAAACCGTCTCGATATAATTCTTACCGCCGGAAGCTTTTTCCAGCTTTTTGCGCAATTTGCAAATAAACACGTCGATAATTTTGAGTTCCGGCTCATCGATTCCTCCATAGAGGTGGTTGAGGAACTGATCTTTATTCAGGGTTGAACCTTTGCGCAAAGACAACAGCTCCATAATGCCGTATTCCTTGCCGGTCAGGTGCAGAGCCTTGCCACAAACGCTGACAGTCTGATTATCCAGATTAACCTCAACATCGCCGGTGCGGATAATCGAATTCGAGTGTCCTTTGGAGCGACGAACCACGGCCTGAATTCTTGCCAGCAGTTCAGACTTGTCAAACGGCTTGGTCAGGTAGTCATCAGCGCCATAGCCCAGCCCTTTAACCTTTTTGTCCGGCTCGGTCAAACCGGATAGAATCAGCACCGGAGTATTGACCTTAGATGCGCGAAGATTTTTCAGCACCTCATAGCCGTTCATATCCGGCAACATCAGATCCAGAATGATGATATCATAATCATAGAGCTTGCCGATTTCCAGGCCGTCTTCGCCCAGGTCGGTGGTGTCAACAATCATGCCCTCTTTTTTGAGCATAGTTTCAATACTTTGCGAGATGGCGTAGTCATCTTCCACTAATAAAACACGCATATTTGCTCCCCCATAAAAGAATATTGCTTTTCATATGCCAACATCTTAACGCTATTTTTTGCTAATGTTAACTTTTTTGATAGGGCTGTTAATAATTATTAACAACAAACCGCCTTGTCTAAGAACAAGGCGGCTTGCGTGGGTTATTAGCGGAAATTTATAAGGATGAACAAGACACCTTAGTGCAGTTTCCATCTACACAATCAACTGTAACATTATTATCCGTGTTGCAATAGTTGAAATAAGTTGCTGTATCACCATCAAATGATACCTTACATGTGTTATAACCACTAGAGCTTCCTGTGTCGCAAATAAGCTTGGCTGTTACCGTTTGACCAACAGGAGCATGAATATCCAAAGATGTATATCCGTAAGCAGCTACTGCTGCCTGCCCAATTGAACCGCCTTTCATGAAATACAATGAGGCAACTGTGTCATAATTCATGTATGACAAATTGTTGATTATTGTTTTTACATAAAATATCCCCTCAAAGTTCGCTGGGCCAGCTCCCCCCTCCGGAATACTTAAGTGGCTAATTGTTAATGTCGGATTACTGTTTACTGAAGACGTCTTAGCGCATGGTTTTAATGTAGCAGCTTCAGAAAATATGAAAGTACCGGGGTTGTAATAGATACTCGATATTGTTACATTATTAGTCAGATAATATTTTTTTCCAGAAACCAATGAAGTGCTGGAATTTAACTCAATTCCGCCGGCATCGGCGATTGCCGTTGAGCAGGAAATCGCTTGCGGCGTATCCGAACAATAGTGCTTGCCTGAGGTGTTGTCAGAAGTATTACAAACATTGCTACAGGTCTGCCACTCAGGATCATATTCAGTTGCCCCGGCACAGGGATCAACTTTTGTTATTAATACGGTTTCTACCGCATTGACCAAGTCTTGCATCGTATCAACTAAGCTAGGATCAGCATCATTGGCATCATTACACGCGTTAACATCCATATTTAGACCAAGGTTTCCTAAAGCGCTACAAAGGTCAGATTGGTGGTAATAGTTATCTATAACACAGCGGATATTAGCGCTCAGGCTCCGCTCAATCGGATCCGAACAGTAACCACTCGCCCAATTATACAATATATCAAAAATCGGCGAACTGATAGTTACCGGTGTGTTGCATGCCACTTTGCTGGTGTCAAACGGACATTTGATGATGTTGTCGGCACCGCTGCATTGCGCCAAAGTTTTGGTGTAGCCTAGTGCGGCGCAGTCTTGTTTAACACAAGTAGTATCGGCTTGCGCGCCCAGCGCCCAGAAGGAAAAAGCCGAAACAAATAACAACATTTTACGATTAAACATAATCTTTCTCCTCACAAACAGGCCGCATAAGCGGAGCTATACGGACAGCGCACTATCATTTTATTTGCGCCGCAACTGGCATTTAACTTATATCCCAAAGCCTCGCAATTTGAAACATCGCACCAATATTCATAGTTCACGGCGCAGCCGGTGATTTTATACATCACCACAGAATCACAACCGGTGCATTCTTCATAGATAAAGCTGGCGGCAGGTTTGCTGGTCAGGTTAAAGTCGGCAGAGCAGGGCGAACAGGTTTTGCACCCGCCGGCCTCACACAATCCGGCGCAACCGTCAATTTCTTTCCCGGGGGCGCACCCCAGCTCGCAGTCGGACACCGCACCAACATATTTCTGCATATAGTCGCATTTTTCCAGACATTCGCTGCAATAAGCCGAACAGCCGCTAATGCTGGATGCGGCGCACCATTTGCCCTCGTTCTCGCACTGGGTTTCTGAGGTCAGACCATAGCAGGCGTCGTCTTTACAGGCATATCTGGTTTCGCCGCTGGGTTTGTCGGTGCAAGACGCTGAAGCGTCAACCACATATCCGGCGCTGCAACCTGTTGAGGTAGAGGTGGTCGGATAAACACTTGTTTTGCAGGTGCAGGATTTATATTTGCCGCCGCAAGAGCTGCCGCGATCATATTTGGTGGTCGGGCAGTCGCTGTCGGTATATTTGTATTCCGGAGGACAGGCCGGAGTGATAGTTCCGCCGCCGGAAATACTGTCAGAACGGCTAGCGCTATATCGCATCGGCTGATCTTGATAGTCAGGCAGGTAATACGTCCTCGCGCTGGCGTCAAAAGCCGATACGCCAAGCCCCATTGCGAGTATAAGCAACCATTGCATAGTCTTCATTTTTCCAAACTCCAAGGCTTCCACACCCATTAAATATAGAATAACTGATATTAATTTTACTGTCAAACGGATATTTGCAAGTGTGACAAACTGTCATAAAAATGCAATAAATGTTAATAACCGTAAAAATAGCTGAAATTTATTTGAAATGGTTTTATATTAAAACAAATTTTATCAAGGGGAAGATTGTGTCAGAATTAACCGAAAACCTATTGCAAGAGCTTGGCAAGCTGGATACCGCCGCTTATTATGGCAAAGTTACCGGCGTGCAGGGGTTGTTTATTGAGGTCAGCGGCATTCCCGCCGGCTTGTCTATCGGTGATCGTTGCAAGGTTGTCAACAACAACGGCAAAAACGTCGCCTGCGAGGTTGTTAGTTTCAAGGAAGACAAATTGTTGCTCATGCCCTATGGTTCTTTGGAGGGCATTGGCTTAGGCTGTCGGGTTGAGGTGGAAGACGCTCATCCGGTGATTTATCCGCACCATTCCTGGTTGGGGCGGATTGTCAACGCTTTTGGCGAGGCCATAGACGGCAAAGGCCCGCTGATTAAGGGCAACAAGCCTTATTTCATCAAGTCTTCGCCGCCGCCGGCGCAGTTTCGTGACCGTGTCAAAGGCAAGGTTGATTTGGGGGTTAAGGCGGTCAACACTTTTCTCACCATTTGCAAAGGCCAACGCATGGGCATTTTTGCCGGCTCCGGCGTGGGCAAATCCACCCTGATGTCGATGATGGCGCGCCACACCAGTTCCGATGTTTCGATCATCGGGCTGATTGGCGAGCGCGGGCGCGAGGCCAAAGAGTTTGTTGAAGATGTTTTGGGCGCCGAGGGGCTGGAAAAATCGGTTTTGGTGCTGGCCACTTCTGATGAAAGCCCGCTGTTGCGCCGTCAGGCCGCATATGTCACCATGGCGATTGCCGAATATTTTCGCGATGAAAACAAAGACGTTCTTTGCATGATGGATTCAATCACTCGTTTTGCCATGGCGCAGCGCGAGATTGCCCTTTCGGTTGGCGAGCCGCCGGCCTCCAAGGGTTATACTCCGAGCGTGTTCTCCGAGCTGCCGCGCCTGCTGGAGCGAGCGGGGCCGGGGTCTGGCAACGGCACTATCACCGGCTTGTTTACGGTGCTGGTTGACGGCGATGACCACAACGAGCCGGTGGCAGACGCCGTGCGCTCAATTTTGGACGGGCATATTGTGTTGGATCGAGCCATTGCCGAGCGCGGGCGATATCCGGCGATCAATATTTTGCGCTCCATTTCCCGTACCATGCCCGACTGTGATACCAAAGAGGAGTTTGCTCTGGTTTCCAAGGCGCGCAAATACATTGCCGCTTATGAGGACATGGCCGAGCTTATCCGTTTGGGCGCCTACAAAAAAGGCTCCAACCAGAGTGTGGACGAGGCGATTTTTTATTATCCCAAGCTGGAGGCTTTTTTATCGCAGGGCAAACAGGAGCGTTTCACCTTGCCCGAGTGTTATGAGTTGTTGGGCAATATTTTGGCGATTCCTTATTCCATGGAAATTTGATTTAGATGAACAAGTCTCTCAAAACTCTCAGCCGAATTCAGAAGTTTCAGATAGATGAGCAGCGCAAGCTTATGGCTGAAAAATTGCAGGAAGAGACCGCGGTTATGGACAATATCCGCCGCATGGACCGCCGCTATGAGGAAGAAAAGATTTTTGCGGCGCAAAACCCAGCGGTGGCGGATTTCGGCGCCTATACCAAACGTTACTTGCGTTTGCGCCACGCCGAGGAGGATCGTTTGCAGCAAATTCGGCAAGAGATTGAGCAAATTCGCGATAAAATATCCGATATGTTCAAAGAGCAAAAGACCTTTGAGATTGTGGATCGTCAGCGCGCCGCCGCCGAGCGCAAGGAAACCGAGCAAAAAGATCAGAAGATGCTTGATGAAATCGGAACCAATGCTTATATCAAAAAACACACCGTCAAAAAATAGTTTAAGGAGAACAAGATGTTTGCAATGCAACAACTACCATATTCGTCAGATGCTTTGGAGCCGTATATGTCGCAAAACACGCTTAATTTTCATTATGGCAAGCATTATCAGACCTATCTTGACAATCTCAATCGGTTGACTGACAACACTCCATACGCCGAGATGAGTCTGGAGGAGATTATCCGCGCCACTCACGGCCAAAAAGATCAGCAGGCGATTTTTAACAATGCCGCTCAGGTGCTGAATCACCAAATGTTCTGGCGCTCGCTCAAGCCCAATGGCGGCGGCGAACCCCAAGGTAAACTGGCCGAGCGGATCAAGGCGCAGTTCGGCTCGTATGATAATTTTTGTCAGGCGTTCAAAACCGCGGCGCTGAGCCGGTTCGGCAGCGGCTGGGCTTGGCTGGTGCAAGACGGCGATAAACTGCAGATTCTCACCACTTCCAATGCCGATACTCCGATCGTCCGCGGTTCTAAGGTTATCATCGTGCTTGATGTCTGGGAGCATTCTTATTATCTGGATTATCAAAATCGCCGCGGCGATTATATTGATGAATTCTTGGATTATCTGGTCAGCTGGCCGGAGATTTAACCGCAATTTAAAAACGCAAAAGCGCTTCGGAAGAAGCGCTTTTTAGTTAATCACACAAATTGCGCGTGCGCAACTTGTGTATAGAGAAAAGAAAAATTGATATTATGGCTGATGCGCCTGATGTAAGCAACGCACACTTCATAATTAAAGAGTGTTCCAGCACGCCGGCCACCCAAAAAATCACGATACCCAGCGCCGCGATGACAACGAATACAATCGCGGTTTTTTCAATCTTTTTCATATTCAAATTTTTTTTATTTGTTAATAATTCTTCACTAAACAGCACAATAGCACAAATTCCGTTTTTTGCAATCTTTTTTGCCGAAAAAATGCCTTATCGGTTTAATTTATAAGTCACTCCCTTGGTTATCCCTAACTTAACCAGAAACCCTTTTTTCATTTGATATTCCCAGATAAGTCAATATTAATTACCAGATATTCCCAGATAACCGGCGCCGACTTACTCTGATTTCTTGAAATTAGTAAAAATTAGACAAAATTTATTATTTACAGCAAGGGAAAGATATGATATATTGCCAAACACTAACGTATAAATTAATATATTATGGAAAAAGAAAAAATTTTTGAGCTCTTTGAAGCTATCACCAGCAGTGGACAGAACATTTTTGTTAATGATGTCTCCGGTTGGGGAGATGAGGCCAAAGTTCCGGGGTATGAGTTTATCTCTGCCATGGAAGGAAACGGACTGAGAAGGCACACAACTAATGCGGAATATATCCCGCAGTACGGATCAGTTCGTCGTGGTAATCATCTGGAAGTCCAGTTGCGCCAAAATGGCGAGGTGGTCAAAAGATTCGTTCTGGGCGATCTTTTTCCCAACAATCATCTTGTGATTGTAACCAGCGGAGATAGCCTGCGTCGGTTTGCTCCGATTTTCAATACCCGTTCAGAGGTGATTGACTGGTGTGTTTTGGTGCATGATTATTGCACCGCGCGCCAGCAAGCCGGTAACCCGACACTATGGTATTGGAAGGGTGACATGGTAGAAATGGCCAAATTTTTCTACCGTAACAACTCAAACAGAGTTGACGACCGCAGTATATACGATTATTTAACTGAGGTCTAAGGCAACGAACTAACGCTGACGGTTTTATCCCGTCGGCGTTTTTTTTGCGCTTTCTAAAATTTTTGGGTTATTGGCCATTTCCATTTTGCCATAAGTTTAAAAAAAAAGAGCGGAGTGTAAAATTTACACTCCGTCCTTTCATTCTACCACTGGCGGCCCAGCAGATAATCAGCCAATTCTTGGCTTCTTTTCTGCCCCTGCACGTCGAACATGTCGAAGTGCTCGCCGAGCAGGTCAGCCATCGCCGCCTTGCGTCTGACTATGCCGCATTCGAGCTCATGCTCTGTGCGGTAATCGAGCTCGCTTTCAGCGATCTCTCTAGCCTTGAACAGCGCGTCAATCGCCATGTTTTTATCCGCCGCATTAGCCACGAACTTGGCGATAGCCCAAGGCACCTGAGCGGCGTCTGCCAGCTCTTTGACCTTGAAATAGAAGGCTCTTTTTTCAGCCTTCTCAGCCGCTACGTCGATCTCAGCTACCGAGCGCAGCTTGTCGAATATAGTATGATCGAAATAGTCCACGCATCCTGCGTGAATCTCCGCCTCATACTCCTTCTTGCCGCACTGGAGGCGGTAGAAGAAATTCTGGCAGCCGGTTCCGCGCATTCTCGAGACGCTGCGGCTTGAGATCACTCGATCCCAGCGGCCGATGTTTCTCATAATCTCCATCGTTATTTCTAACGAATGGATCATATGATCCTCGGCCCAGCGGCGCTCTTCGACAAGGCGCTGAGCTTCTTCTTCCTCGTGGAGGAAAAAGATCTTATCCTCTTCCGTTCCTTGCGGAAACAAGTAAGAAAACAAGAACTCAAGGAGCGCCTCCCCCGGTGTGCAAATCTCAGCACCGAGGAATTCCTCAGGCGCCTCGATTTTTTTCACGCTCGTATGATCGTACGAACGGCTCTGCAACCAAAGGATTTCTCCACTGGTGAGGACAACACGGTAGTCTCTACCGGTTGTCCACATTGTATAACTGTGACCGCCAAGACGGCTGTCATACTGGTTACCACTCATTACGCTGTTGATGTATGTTTTCCAATTCTTCATATGAAAAAATTGAATTTATGCCATCCACTAATACTGCAATATCTTATAAAACATCTTTCAAGTTAACTATCAGCAAAACCGGCCAATGCGCAAAGGCAAAGGGAACGACTAAACAGACTACATCTATCGATGCATCCGGACAAACAGCCTGTCCTTAATTAGTCGGAGCCGAACACCGAATTTTACCTCTAGTTATTAAATGATTTCAATTATACAAAATATTTCCTGCAGCTTTCGCTTCTGGTTTTAAGTTAATTTAAAAATAATATTCTACAATATCTAATATACCATAGACAAAAGACCCATGCAACCAAAATCTTCAATCCCCTGCCAACGGCCGAAAATCAAAAAAAATCGGAGTGCAATTTTGCCCTCCGATGCTATTTGGTTAATTAATCTTTTTTCAGAGATCTTTGCTTATGTTGTAAAAGCGAGGCCATAATATTTGATATTTGTTTTCGGTTTGCGCCAATAAGTCTATCAATAGCTGTCTTGCTCCATTTGCTGTTTTTTGCATATTCATCATTTGTATAGACATTTCCATCTTGATCTTTTTGTATAAGTATTACAGGTTGTTCCCATGAATTGTTATATACCAAAGCCTCATCCGCAATCTCAAATTCTCTAGGCAAAAGAGCCAAAGAATTTTTGTATCTTTTTAGTATTTTATCTTCAGGAACATCATGTCCACCTTGTTTTACGCGATTTTTTACTCTTGCAATATTTATTTCAGGATCTTGCGTGCATATAAAATACAATTTTACATGGTATCCGTTATCTTTAGCGGTTTGCATAAGCTCTGCTTTACTTACATGTGAACCGACCGTTTCAAATGCAAAACTTTTGTGATTGCAGAGAGCACTAGCGCACCTATTCCAAGCCTCTTCTTGTGCCTGTTTATCCGTTATTTTAAGTTTTTGTTTAAGCTCATCAGCGTTAATATATTCATCAGGAAATCCAGATTGTGCTTTCATACCTTCAGTCAAAGTTGATTTCCCTGAGCCATTAGGACCGATAAATATCCATAATTCAGGTTGGTTAGCGGACATCAATATGATCCTTGTATAATTTAAAATACAATTTTTTTCCGTCAGGGTATTTTTTATATAATCCGCGGTCATCACCGTGAGTTGTAGGAAGGTTCTGTTGATGCTCTTTTTCGATTGCTTTTTCTACAGCTTCTACCGCAACTTTTTCCCATTTAGTAATGGGACGTTCACTCCATTTTCTTTTTTCCATAACCACTCCGTTTTAAGTGTTAATTTTGGCTAAAATATAACAATTTTAGCGAGTTACGTCAAGTGTTTTTTACTCTGCCCCTCAACTTTGACGATAAACCGATGAACCCCTGCGCATCACGCACAAAAAAAGCGCCTCAATGGCGCTTTTTTTAATGGTGATCCCAACCAGAATCGAACTGGTGTTCTCGCCGTGAGAGGGCGATGTCCTAGGCCGCTAGACGATGGGACCATGTGCTTAAGACATCACCTTAATAATCTAAAAAAATCTAACTTGCAAGAAGTTTTTTTGATTATTTGCGATTAATTAAGACGATTCAGCATAGAAATCTTTTCAAATCCGTGCTGAGAAAGGATTTGATACGCCAAATAAGCGCCATAGCCGCTATTGTCATAAAGGGCTATATTTTGGTCTTTGGGCAGTCTGTCCAGATTCTGCCGCAGTTTCGCGAGCGGAAAGTTAATGGCATCCGGCAGATGCCCCAGCACAAAGTTTTGGGGCGAGCGAATATCCACCGGCACGATTTGTCCGTTTAATTCGTCCTCGCCAATCAGGCGCAACCTTTCTTGCAGGACTTCTTGCGCCATTGAGCCAAGGTTGTTCAACGCGTCTTTGGCGGTGGCATATGGCGGGGCGAATGCCACTTCCTCGTCAATCAAGTCGGTGATTTCCGCATTATGCTGCAATTGCACGCTTACGGCGTTGATCCGCTCGGCCACTCCGTTTTTGCCCGCCATCTGCAACCCCAGAATTTTGCCGTTTTCCGCAAACAGCAGTTTGAGAAATATTTTTTCCGCCTGCGGATAATAACCGGCATGACTTAGTTGTTGCAAATACAGCTTGTGATATCGGATACCGGCAAGTTGAAGCTTTTTCTCGGTGCAACCGGTGGCCGCCACCGTATAGTCAAACACTTTGGTAATGTTGGTGTTTATAACCTCGCCAAACCGGCTGTCAAGCCCGCCGATATGATCAGCCGCCACTCGAGCCTGTTTACTGGCGGAGGCGGCGTTCGGCCAATGCTCCGGCATTTTGCTGATGTGATTAATCACCTCCACATTATCGCCGCAGGCATATATATCGGGATCGCTGGTCTGCATATGATGATTCACCTCAATTCCGCCACTATCGCCAATCTCCAATCCGGCCAAAATCGGCAATTTCACATTTGGTCTGGCACCGGTGGCGATAATCGCTATATCAAAACTGATTTTGCGGCTGTTGTCAAATTTGGCGGTTTGTTCCCTAAAGGCTGAGATTTGCCGTCCCAAAATCAGGCGCACGCCGTGTCGCCTCAGTTCTTGCGCGGCTATTTGCGCCATATCCTCGTCAAGATGCGGCAAAATTTGTTGTCCTTTATCCGCGATTGTAACTTTGGCTTTGAGGTTGGCAAAGGCTTCCGCGGCCTCAACTCCGATGTTGCCTCCGCCCACAATCAGTGCTTTGCCGGCATTAATTTCGGCGTAATAATCTCTTACGCGCTCCACATTCGCCAATGATTGAAGCGTAAAAATGTTTTCGCCCAAAATTCCCGTAATATCCGGCCGTCTTTGTTCTCTGCCGGTGGCGATAATCAGCTTGTCATAGCTTTCAGGCGGGCGGTTTTGCAGCATTACCAGCTTTTGCGCCCGATTGATGCCGATAACCTCATGTTTCGTTCGCACCGTGATGCGAAAAATATCGCGCATTTGTTCCTCCGTGGCGCCGATCAAGTCCTCTTTGTTTTTAATCTGTCCCGACAACAGATAAGTCAGCCCGCAGCTGGCCACGGCAAATTCCGGGCTTTTTTCCAGCACCAAAATCTCCGCGTTTTCATTAATGCGCCGCAGTCTGGTAGCGGCTGCAATTCCGGCGTTGCCCCCTCCGATAATAACCACTTTCATTGCCCTCAACACCTCCCTGACACTAAAATATAGCCGTAATTGCAAAATTTAAGGGCGTGGCGCTGAATAAATGCTGTTTTTTTTGCTTGACTCTTGTGCGTAAAGCTAATATAAAAACCTCAGATTTTTCAATTATGACAACGAAAAATTCAACTACTCCGAGGAGTACCGCCAGTCAGCGAGGGTTCGCACACTGGCGCGTTAGAGGTTTAAATTTTGGGATTGACGATGTTCGAAGCTTTGACGGACAAATTGACGGCGGTTTTTAATAAGATCACTTCACGCGGGGTGCTGAGTGAAGATGACATTAATGCCACCATGCGCGAGATTCGCATTGCTTTGCTGGAGGCAGACGTCGCTTTGCCGGTGGTCAAGGAGTTCATAGCCCACGTCAAGGAGCAGGCTCTGGGCGAGAAAGTTGTTCGTTCAATTCAACCGGGGCAGATGGTGGTCAAAATAGTCCATGATGAGCTGCTCAAACTGCTGGGTGAGGGTGACACTTCGCTTAATTTTCAGGCGGTTCCGCCGGTTTCAATCCTGATGCTCGGTCTTCAGGGTTCGGGCAAAACCACAACCTCGGCCAAGCTGGCCAAGCGTTTGGCCAAACAGGGCAAAAAGGTGCTTTTGGTATCCTTAGACATCTATCGTCCGGCGGCGCAGGAGCAACTGGCGCAACTGGCCGAGCAGATTGGCGGCCACTCTCTGCCGATTATCAAGGCTGAAAAGCCGGCAGACACCACGCGCCGCGCGCTTGATACCGCCAAAAAAGGTGGTTATGATGTGATTATTTTGGACTCCGCCGGCCGTTTGCATATTGACCAACAGCTGATGGATGAAGTGGTTGAGGTCAAAAAGATTGCTCAACCGACCGAGGTTTTGTTGGTGGCAGACGCCATGATTGGTCAAGATGCCTGCAATGTTGCCAAAGAGTTCAAGGAGCAAGTTGGCGTTACCGGTCTGGTTCTGACCCGCATTGACGGATCTTCCCGCGCCGGCGCGGCGTTGTCGATGAAAATGGTTGCCGGCGTGCCAATCAAATTTTTAGGCACCGGTGAAAAGTTAGACGAGTTTGAAGAGTTTCACGCTGACCGTTTGGCCGGCCGCATTTTGGGTCAGGGCGATGTTGTTTCTCTGGTGGAAAAAGCCATTGAAAACGTTGATAAAGCCGAGACCGAAAAGCTTGCCGCTCAGATGATGAAAGGCCGTTTTGACCTCAATATGATGTTATCGCAGTTGAAACAGGTTCAAAAATTGGGTTCGCTGGGTGGTATAATCGGTATGATTCCCGGCTTATCCAAATTTAAAAATCAGATTGAAGCTGCCGGAGTTGGCGACAATTTGATTAAGAAGCAAGAGGCGATTATTCTCTCCATGACCAAAGCGGAGAGGAGCAATCCCGATATTATCAAAGCATCTCGCAAAAAAAGAATTGCGGCAGGCTCCGGAGTTGAAGTTCATGAGGTTAACAAGCTGCTCAAATCCTATGAGCAGATGTCAACCATGATGAAAAGAATGGGTCGCATGGGCGGAATGCCTTCTGCGGCCATGTTAAAAAACTCTCCGTTTGGCAATATGCTTGGCGGAGGAATGGGAAAATTCCCGTTTAAGTAACAATATAGAAAGGAAAATAAATGTCAGTACGTATCAGACTGTCCCGTGGTGGTTCTAAGAAACGTCCGTTTTACAAAGTTGTAGCCGCTGATCAGCGCTCTCCTCGTGATGGCCGTTTCATCGAAAGACTGGGTTCTTACAACCCGATGTTGCCCAAAGATCACGCTGAGAGATTCGTTATCAACGAAGAGCGTGTAAAATATTGGCTTTCTAACGGTGCCGAGCCGACCGAGAGACTGCAGAAAATGTTGTCTAACCTTGGTTTGGTTGCTGCTCCGGCCACTCGTGAACAGCCCAAAAAGTCTGCTCCTAAGGCCAAAGCCGTAGAGCGCATTAAGGAAAAAGAAGAGAAGGCTAAAGCCGCCGCTGAGGCTGCTGCCGCCGCCGCTGCCGAAGCTGCCGCTCCGGCTGAGGAAGCTTCTGCTGAATAACAAATTTTTAGGTTACCTGCCGTCAAGAAAGGGTTCTTAAAATGACCGCACCAACCAAAATCTGCTTAGGCGCCATTGTCGGGGTTCATGGTATCAGAGGTGAAGTTAAAGTCAAAAGCTTTACCGAAGACGAGAACCACCTCACATCTTATGGCTCGCTTTCCAATCTGGAGGGTAGTCGCAAGTTTGAGCTTAAGATTGTCGGTCATTCCAAAGATTTGCTGCGGGTCAAGATAAAAGGGGTTGATGATCGCAACACGGCTGAAACCCTCATCGGCACAGGGCTTTATGTTGAGCGTTCGCTCTTGCCTCAGTTGCCTGATGAAGAATATTATCACAGCGACCTTATCGGACTGATGGCGCTCAATGCCAAAGGCGAGAAAGTTGGGGTGGTTAATGCTCTTTATAACTTTGGCGCCGGCGATATCATTGAGCTGAAGACGGTTGATGGGCGGTTGGAGATGTTGCCTTTTACCATGGCATATGTTCCGACAGTCAACCTCAAAGACGGTTTTATTATTGTTGAGATGATGCAGTTTGCACCGGAAGAAGACGGAGATGACGTTGAGGGTTAAGGTTTTAACCATATTTCCCGAGTTATTCCCCGGATTTTTGGGAACTTCTCTGACCGGCAAAGCCCTGGATGAGGGCAAATGGTCGTTGCAGGCGGTGAATATCCGCGACTATGCTTTTGACAAGCACGGTTCGGTAGATGACACGCCGGCCGGCGGCGGTGCCGGAATGGTTATGCGGCCCGATGTTTTGGGCGCGGCGCTTGCGGCCAATTATTCAGGCGGCCGCCTGATAAATATGAGTCCGCGGGGCAAGCCCTTAACTCAGAAACTGGTGCATGAGCTGACCCAAGAAGATGATTTGACCATCATCTGTAGCCGTTTTGAGGGTATTGACGAGCGAGTGTTGGAGGCCTATGGGGCAGAAGACATCTCAATCGGCGACTATATTCTCACCGGCGGCGAGCAGGCGGCGCAAATTATGCTTGATGCGGTTGTGCGTTTGTTGCCCGGAGTTTTGGGCAATGATGAATCCGCCGCAGATGAGAGCTTTGAAAACGCTTTGCTGGAATATCCGCAATACACCAAACCCGCCGAATGGAATGGGCGTATGGTGCCGGAGGTTTTGCTCAGCGGGCATCATCAAAAAATCAAGGACTGGAGATTAGAGCAGTCCAAACAGGTAACCAAGGCCAGACGGCCTGATTTGTGGAAAAAATATCTTGATTCTGAAAAGAATTAGGTGTAAAAGCTAACCAAATACTTACAAAAGGGTAAAAGTGATGAACATTATTGAAAACATTGAAAAAGAGCAGATGAACAAGCTCCTCGAAGGCAAAAACCTTCCTGACTTCAAACCCGGTGATACTTTGAAGGTTCATACCAAAGTTAAAGAAGGTGACCGTGAGCGTATTCAGGTTTATGAGGGCGTTTGCATCGCTCGCAAGAATGACGGTCTGAATTCTTCTTTCACCGTTCGCAAAATTTCTTTCGGTGAAGGCGTTGAGCGTGTATTCCCGCTGTATTCTCCGAATGTAGCCAAGATTGAAGTTGCCCGCATCGGTAAAATCCGTCGCGCCAAACTGTATTTCTTGCGCGCTTTGCGTGGTCGTTCTGCTCGTATTGCCGATGATTTGTCTGCCACTTCCAAGGCCAAAGAAGAAGTTTCTTCTGAAGAAAGCAAATAAGTTTCGGCTTAAGCAATCAAAAGCTCCGCTCAAATTAGGGCGGAGTTTTTTTTGAGTTTTTTGCGCTTTCACTTGACAATTTTTGTCTAAAGAGATATGCTGTTTATAGTTAAGATAATTAACCAAGGGAGTAATAATAATGAGCATAACTATGTACGGTTGCGGTAGTGCAATTGCCAAGTCGCCCAGAGTAATGGCTGATACTTTGCATCAGGGCAATATTGGGTGCAAGGACAGGGTTGCCAAATCTCTGCGCCGTAAAAGAAATGCGCTGAAACAGCTGATAAACGGCAATATCCTGTCGCAAATGGCTGCTCTTCGGAAGGCAAAAACTTACTAGAGGTTGGTCATGACTGAGTATCAGCTAGAAAAAAAATATACCATTGCTGAGGGTGCGGCCGGTGAACTGTACTTCTTCATCAGTGCCAAACGCAACAATCCGTCTAATCCGCAGATTATATATGACGGGCGTGATCATGCCATTTTTTTACGTACCCCTCAAGAAAAAATCATTCTGGATTATATCAATCCGCAAGTTCGCGACAAACTGCGCAAGGCCAGTCAGGTGGTGGTGGTTGAAGCGATTATGGACAACATCAAAGACAGCTACTGCACTATCATGCATATGGTTGATAAGATACCTGTTGATTGGAACAAAATCGGTCTTACAACCTGGGAAGAGGCCGCTCTGGCGCAATAATCGCTCCGATTCTCGCAAATATTTATAGCTTCTGTTCTTTTTTATAAGGCGGAAGTTTTTTTATTTTCAAATTTGAGCGTAAGCGGCATAAAATACTTGCCAACAATTCATAATTATGAAACACCTATATATAAGGTTTTAATTTTTACGGACTAATTCTGATGACGCTTTTTCAAATTTTTATCGGTTTGTTAATATTGTTTGCCATGGTTTTGCGCCCATTCGTTTATAAGCCTGCCGCGCGTTATTTTCCGGCCGAAATGTCATCAGCATTCACCAGTGTCTGGCTCATGGTCGGGTTGGCGCTGTCTTTTCCGTTTTTCGGACATCTGATAACCGACAACGCCAAAGAAATTTTTTATTCGCCTTATTGGCTGTTGAGCGCGCTCAAGGGAATTTTGCTGTGGTGGATGATTAATCTGCAACAGGTTGTCAATAAAGAAAGCACTTCGTCTTCGGTGTTTTTCGGTTTTATTGCGCTGGCGCTCGGCTCGTTGGCCAACAATCTGTTTTTTCATGAGGGGCTGAAACTGTTTCAGTTAGTTTGTATCTGTGGCTTTGGTGTTTTAGGGGGCGCCTTTATGTTCAGAGGAGATGCCCGCCGTTTATCCATAAAAGGCGTGGTTGCCTTTTGGGCAATAGTTTTGTGCGGCGCCGTCTTTATGGTTACTGATCATTTGGCCATTCCGAGTGTTGGCTGGTACACTCATTTATTGGTGTCTTCGGCGGCTTGGTTTTTCGTTTCTTGGGCGCATGGCATTTCGCGCGCTGATTTTCGCAAAATCTTCAGTCTTCCCAGTTTATATGTGGCGGGAATTTGCTATGTTGTTACTGAGTTTTTGGTTATTTACTCCTCAACCAATCTGTTGCCGGTGTCATTTGTCGGCATTTTCATGCGGTTGGCGGCGCCGGTGGTAATGGTTATTTCCGCCTTGCGTTACAAAGAGCAAAGCTGGCAGAATCAGCTGCTGTTTGGGCTGGTTGCATTGGCTCTGGCTCTGCCGCTGATTTTGTTCAAATAGCCGACAAATCCTCATATTTGACATTAAAATTGTAATTTTTGTCAATTTACGAAAATTGTGTATTTACACCTATCCGAATCTGTACTATATTATACAATGTAGTGTTTAAGTTTAATTTAAAAATTTTTCAAATATGAAAAATTATAATTATGTAATAATTCGTAGCCAGTTTGGCCACGAGATCATGGCGATCAACTTCGCAAACGCCCTTGGGTTTAAGGTAGTAATCATTCCTAATAAGGAAACGGCTGAAGAATATTATGCAGAGGCATCAAAAATCTATGCCAACATGAAATTCTTCTCCAATGATCTTCTCATTGTTCCTTTCGAACAGCGTGCAACGTATGAGAAAGAGGCATGGGACATCATCGCCGGACTGAAAGCGGGAAAGCTTGATGATGAGCTGTGGCTCACCTTTGCCGCATCAACCTTGCAGCCACATACATTCCCTGTTGACCTTCCGGTCTATAAGGAATTAAAGGACAAAAACAATGTCCTGGTTGTGCCGCAGAAGCTGTTGTCAGACAACGAGTGCGGAGTCACTGCTTCACAACAGAGCCTGAACCCGTCCGTGTTCAATTTCCTCAAGGGAAGCGAATACAATCTCGTGCTCGGACAGCACTTCCACAAGGTCAATGACCTGGAGACTGTCAAGAAGCTCGCTGAAGAATTTTCAATGTATGTTCCCGGCATGACCGAGAACGAGGAGGTCTTCGGCATCAGGGGCGTCAAGCACGAGATGTACTGGGACATGTACAGACAGCTTAACAAAGTTGTCGGTATTGCGGGAACGCATACCTGGTACATGCTGGCGATGTTTCCTAGCACGCCGCACATCATCCTCTACAATCGAGACGGTGTGGAGCACTGGGGCAAGATCGCCGAGGCGTATCAGAGGCTGGGCTATCCGGTTTACGCCATCGGCTTCGACGACACCACCGACAAGGTGCTGTTGTCAAAGAAGATCCAGAGCATTTTCGAACAGCTCTGATAATCTTCTTCATGACATCAAAAGTCGTAACTTCGGTTACGACTTTTTTTGTTACTCGTTTTGTATTTTTTTCCTTTTTTCTCCCCATCGACGAGACAACCACGCATTGTCATTCCGGCGAAAGCCAAGCAAGCGCTTGGAGGCATAAGTAAGCTGTAACTCGCCGCTCACTGCGTTCGAGGCTCGGAATAGTGTACTATCAAACTCCTGTCCTTGATTTCAAGGGAAGGGTTTAAAATAAAGACTGTCATGCCTCTTTGCGGAAGCATTCTTCCGCAAAGTCCAGGCATCTACCGAACTGATAATATCAATTATCAGCACGGAAGATCGCTTGACCTTGGGCGAGAATGCTCGCCCCTCGGAGCGATGACAGCTATTTTTTTAAGCGCACTATTTCGAGCCTCGAACAAAGTGAGCGGCGAGTAACGGTTTAAGAATGCCCCTGCCGGCTCGGCAGCAAAAATCCCGTCCATAGTATGGAGCGGGATTTTTATTACAAAGGAGGATGGTGCCGGTTATGTGACTTGAACACACGACCCACGCATTACGAATGCGTTGCTCTACCAACTGAGCTAAACCGGCATCGCCTTACTTATTACATCATCATTTTTCATTTAGCAAGTTTTTTTATTGCTTTTGTGCAACTGACAACACCAAATCGTTTATTTGCGCCGATTTAAATTTACGATGCGCGCAAATCACGCATTTGTCATGCTTAAATTTTTATAAGTTTTCTTTCTCCAAATTTTTGACGATGCTGATAAAGTGTTCTCCGCGCTCCATAAAGTTTTTGTAGTAGCCAAAACTCGGTGCCGTAGGTGAGAATAGCACCAAATGTCCGCCGGCGCGACGCACTTCGTCAAAGGCAATTTTGACGGCGTTTTCCAAAGTATCGGTTTCAATCAGCTTAAAGTCCGGACGTTTGACCACGCGGCGAATGCTTTCGGCAATTTGCGGACCGCACTGAAACAGGGTGATCACGGCTTTGACCTTGGAATTATGCTCCACTGTCTGCGCGTATTGCTGATAATCCTGTTTGTTTTCAATACCGCCGGAAATCACCACCATACCGCCTTCAAAACTCTGCATGGCGCTGACTGCGGCTTCCGGCGCGGTAGAAATACTGTCGTTAATAAACAGCACGCCGTCTATGGTAGCGACTTTTTGCAAGCGGTGCGGCAGTGGCTCAAAGGTTTTGAGCAGTTCCGCGGCTTTGCGAAAATCCAATCCCAAATGCTCAACAATCGTCATCACACCGGCAAGATTATCCATATTATGATTGCCGCTGATTTTCAGCTCGTCTATACCGATCAGCAGCTCGTCTTTATAGAACAGATTTTTGCCGTTGGCGTGAAAACCATCGGGCTTGCCATAATAAATTACATTCGGCAGATTGCGGCAATATTCCGCCAGTTGGGCGTTGTTGGCGTTTACAATACACAAATCTCCGGCCTGCTGATTGGCGGCCAGATGTACTTTATCGCGGCAGTAGTTGCCATGCCCGCCATGCCAGTCCGTATGCACCGAAAACAGGTTGGTAAACATCACAATATTCGGCGACGCCGTCAAATCACTGGCCTGATAGCTTGAGAACTCGCAAACCATATAATCATGTTCGCTGTCCAACAGCTCGATCAGCGGTTTGCCGATATTGCCGCCCAAAGCCGCGTTGAGTCCCAAGCGGCGCAACATATGAAACAACATGCTGACGCTGGTGCTTTTGCCCTTGGAGCCGCTGATGCCGATAACTTTGGTGTGCGGGTGGTTGGCGCGCATTTCATTTAGAAAGATATCCGAGCAAGAAGTTATCTTGATGCCGGCGGCCTTGGCCTGCGCCAGCTCGGGTTTGTAGATGCTTACACCGGGCGAGCGAATAATCACATCGGCATTGGCCAGAATCTCCGCAAATTTTTCCGGTCCGTCGCTATCATTATAGAGCAGGATATTATTGGTGATTTTGTGTTTTTCCAAATAATT
This sequence comes from uncultured Alphaproteobacteria bacterium, assembly GCA_934248075.1. Classification (GTDB taxonomy): domain Bacteria; phylum Pseudomonadota; class Alphaproteobacteria; order RF32; family CAG-239; genus CAZU01. The sequence continues at coordinate 70,028 of CAKQKH010000004.1, forward strand.
TTTGGCGGCTTGCCCCTCTGCGCCCATGCCCCAGATAGCGATATTTTGTTTTTTCAAGTCCTTAATCAACATGCTTTTTTCCTTTCCTTTTGGAAGCATAGAACATATCCTGCGTTTCTTCGGCAACCGAACTACCGGTGTGAACCACCAGCTGATTGAACGGAATTTCAATACCTTCCTCATTAAAACGGCGGTTGATCTCAAAGCGCAAATCGCTGGGAATCGCCCAACCGGTCCAGATGTCATTGGTGTAGCAGCGCAGCTCAAAATCCAGACTGCTGGCGCCAAAATCCTTAAACAACACATAAGGCTCGGGCTTGCGCAACACGCGCTTGTGGGCGGCGGCGCACTCCAGCAAAATCCGTTTGACTTTCTCGGTATCCGAACCATAAGCCACGCCGACGCTGACCGACTGCCGCGACCAGTTGTTGCCGTGGGTCAGGTTGGTCACGGTGGTGGAGAGCAGGTTGGCGTTAGGTATAATCAGGCTGGACTTGCGAAAAGTTTCAACCTCGGTCGAGCGGATATTAATTTGTTTAATCCGGCCTTCTTCGCCGTTAATCACAACCCAGTCGCCGACTTTAACCGGCCGCTCAAACAGCAGAATAATGCCGGAAACAAAGTTATTGACCACATTTTGCAGACCAAGACCAATACCAACCGAAAGAGCACCGGCAACCAAGGCCAGACTGGTGAGGTTTCCGCCCATTATCACTATCGCCAACAGCGCCGAGGCCACATAACCGACCGAAGAAAATCCCGAGGCCAGCGAGTGTCTGGTGCCTTCGTCTATATCCATGCGCGCCAACATATTGTTTTCAATCTTCGGACGCAAAGATTTAACCAGCGCAATCAGAACAAAAAAGACCACTATGCCCAAAATAATTGACAGCAAAGACACGCGCATTCCGCCGATAGTAAAACCGGTAAACAGCTTATAGACAATGGTGCGCAAAATTTCCGTCGGCACGCCCCACAAAGCCAACAGGGCAAAAAATCCGCAAAAAGCCAAAATCGGGTCAACTAAGAAACTTGACCAAAAATCGAGTTTGCGCAAAATCCGGCGTCGCATTCGGAAAGTGCGCGCCCAAAATTTGAGAAACAGCAACCGGTGCAAAATCTCGTGCATCAGGCGTCGCACCGCGACAAACCCCATCACCAGCACTATTGAAATGATAATGCGGTTGATGATGAACAATGCCAAATACGGATATCCGCACAATGACATACCGGTAATTGCTAAAGCCCCTAAAATTGATAACGATATGACGCGAATCATAAAGCTGTCTTGTTCTTCTTCCGCCAGCATCTCGGGGCTGAGCTGGGTTTCGTCTTCATTTTCGTCGGTCAAATCCTGACCAATCTCGTCAACCTGAGATTGCGGCTCAACCCACATCAGCCGTTGCAAAACCCAAGCCAGACAAAAGGCCTTGACTATGGCCGAGGCCGCCACCAAAAAAGTCATTAATTCAATCGGATAGTTTTCATCTTTAACAATATGCTGCAAAAACGCCAAAACCCCGATCAAAATTACCGACACATACAAAGCTTTGGTAACTTTTTTGGCGCGATCGGTTGAAATCGCAATCAGCCGCCAGTTTTCATGATAAGGCGTAAAAATCACGCGGCAAACCGCCATGCCGATAATTACAAACAGCGAATAATACAAAAAGCTGCTCAAAACCAAGCCCAAAAAACCGGTGGTGAGAATTTTGCCGCTGATCATCCACAGCAGACACAGCCCGATAATAAACGTGGGAATCACGCCATAGGCCACCCAAACCGATATTGCCGCCCAAATTTTGCGGCCGAAACGCGGGTTGGCGATATCTTCCCGATAGCCAAACCGGCGCAGAATAAAACGGCGCAAAATCCAGCCCAAAAACGCAATCAATATCAGGGTCAAAGACACTGGCAAAATATTGGCGCGCAATACTTTTTGCGCCGAATTGTCCAAGGTCTTATACCACAAAACCGGCGACATCGCCACATCGGCCATCAGCCCGAGCAACCGCTTGCCGGAATCAATAAACACCTTGGGATAAATAATCGCGTCGCCGGCAATCAGCAGATTGCCCCAAAGCTCCTCATTGCGCAGGTTAAACACCGCCATATCAAGATCATCAAGTCTGGTCAGCAACAAATCCACCTCGGCCTGACGAGCTTTTTCCTCGGCCAGCTCATGCGTAAACTGCTTGCGTTTTTGAGCAATAATGGCGATCTCATGTCCGCCCTCCGGCACAGAGCCTAAGGCTTCCACACGTTTTTCGGCGGATTTGATATCAAACTCGATTTGCTTTTTGCTGCTCTCCAGTTGCGAGCGGATATTGTGCAAATACTCCAAATCCTCGGTTAGCTCAGATGACGAAACTTTTTTCTTGAGTTGACTTTCAATTTTGCTCAAATTGGCGCTGACCGTATTATATTTGAGGTCGGCTCCCAAGGCGTTAACCGACTGCGCCTCCGCCAAACCTGCTCCAAGCAGGCCCAAGCCCAACAGTACCAATAAACCAAACCGCGCCCAACGCTTCATTAATTTGCTCCTAATTCTTTTTTTCTGTCATCAATTTGCTCAGACGCAAAATGTTTTTGGCGCTGGCGGCGCGCTGATTATCCGCCACACACCAGAAACTAATGCCGTTTTCCACGCTGGAATCCTGACGCAGCCGGCTGACATAAATTTCATTTTCGCCCTGAACATCATGCAAGGTCACATAGCCGCCGTCGGTCTGCTTGTCAAAGACCACCACTCCGTCGGTTTTCTTAATCTGTTCTCCGGCTTCGGCCACGTCTATTTCTTTGCCGCATTCGACATTAATAAACTGCGCCGAGCCGATAAACGCCGGAATCACCGCGCAGTTGGCGTGAACTTTAACGTCTCCGCCCAAAACCTGCTTGGTTTCGGTATTAAAACTCCACTCGCAGGAGGTTTCTTCCCCGATAAAATCACCCAAATGCGGAATCACGTTAAAGGCAATCTGCTTATGAAACACCGCCTGATCGTCAACCAAAGTGTCGTTCATAAAAATCTTGCGGGTCTGATTAAATAATTCGTCCATGCCCGACCGCCCATACGCCGAAACCGAGCTGTAAGTAGAAACAACCAAGCGTTTAATCTGATAGTTTTGCTGAATTTTCTGCAACGGAATCAACATCTGGCAGACTTCGGCCGAGGGAACGGCAATCAAATCGCGGCCGGCGGCTTTATCATCGTTAATTCCGGCCACAATCATCGGAACCTCAGGCTCGCCGGCAGAAGCGCCGGAAGCGTCTATCACTTTGGCGCCGGCTTTGAGCGCCAGCGGAATATATTTTTTGGCGACCGGAGCAGCAGATGTAAACACCGCAACCGCCACCCCCTTAAAGTCAAAACCGTCCAGACTCAAAACATCTATCTCGTCATCTTCACCATAAGACACCGTGTTGCCCAGCGCCGAGCGTGGCTCCAAAGCAATCACCTCCTGTGGTTTGCGTCCATTTTCAGCCAACAGATTTAAAACCTCGCGGCCGCCGTTTTCTTCTACACCGATTATTGCAATTTTAGACATTAGTTTTCCTTATGGTTAAATCATTTTCAACATTGTCGAGATAATAGCATTTTTGTAAAATAAAATACAACTGTTTTAGATACTAAATCACAGACTTTTGCAAATTGGCGCCTCCAACAGCTTTATTCTTGACAAAAGACGCTTTTTACGGCTTAATTAGAGACCGATTTTAACCATATTTATAAGGACAAAACAATGACGGCACGCACTTTGCAAGGTTTTATGGAACTTCTGCCCGAAGAGCAGATTGTAATGAACAAGATGAAAGCCGTCATCGCCCATACTTATGAGCTGTTTGGTTTTGCCCCGCTTGATACGCCGGTTCTGGAGCTGGCCGAGGTGCTGCTTTCCAAATCCGGCGGCGATACCGAAAAACAAATTTACGAGTTCAAAAAAGGCGACACGGATTTGGCCATGCGCTTTGATTTGACCGTGCCTTTGGCCAAATATATCGCTCTTTATCACAACAACCTGACTTTTCCGTTCAAGCGCTATCAAATCGGCAAGGTCTATCGCGGAGAACGCCCGCAAAAAGGACGTTTTCGCGAATTTTATCAATGTGATATTGATATTATCGATCGCGACGAGCTGAACATCGCCTATGATGCCGAGGTTCTGGCGGTGATTTATACGGTGTTTAACAAACTGGAGCTGCCGGCTTTTAAGATTTACATCAATAACCGCAAACTATTGTCCGGTTTTCTGGAGGGGCTTAGCATCGCCGACAAAACAGTAGATGTTTTGCGTTTGGTTGACAAGATTAAGAAAATTCCCGAAGCCGCGTTTTTGGGAGAGCTGGCTGACCTTGGTCTGCCGGAAGATAAAAACCGCCGCTTGTTGGAGTTTATCAAAATCAGCGGCAGTAATGAGGAAATTATTGCTCAACTTGAAAATCTCGCGGTTCAAAATGATAATTATCAAACCGGTTTATCTGAGCTGAAAACCGTGATTGAGCAGACCAAAAATTTGGGTGTTAATTCCGATAACATCAAGATAGATTTGAGCATCACCCGCGGTTTGGATTATTATACCGGCACGGTTTATGAAACCTTTTTTGATGATTATCCGCAGTTTGGCTCAGTTTGCTCCGGCGGCAGATATGACAATTTGTCCAGTGTGTTTATGGATAAAAAATTCCCCGGCGTCGGCATTTCTATCGGTCTGACTCGTTTGTTTGACCAGCTGCGTGGCAACGGCCTGCTCAAAATCGCCGGCTCCACGCCCAACCGCGCTCTGATCATCACTCAATCGCCTGAGTTCGCCGACAAAGCGGCGCAACTGGCCGGACAACTGCGGCAAAACGATATAGCCGCCGATGTGGTGTTGCGTGATTGCAAGTTCAAAAAGAAAATGGAATATGCCAACAAGATTAAGATTCCATATCTGATTATCATTGGCGAGGACGAGGCCGCTAACCACAACTACACCCTCAAAAATATGGCTACCGGCGAACAAACCCGCGTTACTCTGGATGAACTGATTAAGGCGCTGGCCTAACCCGCTGCCGAAGCCGCACAGGCATTGGCAAGAATTTACTCGCCCGCACGGCGGGTGGCGCATAGCAAGAATTTACTCGCCACTCACTTTGTTCGAGGCTCGGGATAGTGCGCTTAAAAAAATAGCTGTCATCGCTCCGAGAGGCGAGCATTCTCGCCCGAGGTCAAGCGATCTTCCGTGCTGATAATTTAATCTAACAGCACGGTAGATGCCTGGACTTTGCGGAAGAATGCTTCCGCAAAGAGGTATGACAGAGTCTATGCCACCCCTACCAAGTTAGACGGTTTGGATGGGGGTGAGATAAATGCAACTGTCACTCTGAGTGAAACGAAGAGTCCATATTGTTGCTTGATAAAAATGGATTGCTTCTCACGGCTAGCCGCCGTTCGCGCAATGACGTTGCCTATTGTTTTTACTGGATTCTGGCGTTCGCCAGAATGACAGTATTGTGGTTAAAATCTGGCACAATCTCGAGCCTCGAACGCAGTGAGCGGCGAGTATGTTCTTAGTTATGCCCCTGCCGGCTCGGCAGCGGGCTGGTTAGAGATTAATGGTTTTGATTAAATCACCCAGCCAGACATCGGCGCCCTGATTAATAATCCGGCGGAAATTTGCGGCGTCTTGCGGGTTTTCGCTGTCCAAATCCGCCAACAGCTCCCAATCGGCTTTTTGTTGCACATAATCGCAAAACTCCAACACCAGATTCATACGGCGAGAATACCCCAGTTCATTGCTGAAATGATTGAGTTCAAAATATGTAAAAAGCTGATTAGCTTTTTCGGCGAGTTGGTATTGACTAAGCTTCATAAATTATGTCCGTACATTAAATACGACCAAAATATACGATATATGTACTTGAAAAGTCAAGTCGCTGATATACGGATTGTGTATATAAATTTACAGCTTTCTGATAACGCAGGCGACACGCCCCAAAATACGGCAATCTTCCAGCTTGCATTCAAAAGAGCTGTGTTTGGCGTTGTCGGCGATAATTTTGAGCATTTGCGGATTACTGTTGGGGATAAGCTCGATTCGTTTAATAGCCACGCCCAGCCCGTCCCAAATAGCAAACACGCCCGCCGGAGAAGGGGTTTTGCCGGCGGCGGAGGTGTCAATAACCGCCTTGTCTCCGGCCATTATGGTCGGCGCCATGCTGTCGCCCAGGGCTTCTATAATATAGGCGTTTTGGTTCTGCACATTAATTTCGTTCAGATAATCCGCCGGAATGCGCCAACAATCCTTGATCCGCCTTGAGGGCAGATAGTCCGCGTTAAAGTGGCGGCTGTCTTCTTGCAAAAAGCCATTAATTTCGTCATCAAAATCTTCCACCGCAAAATTTCGTTTGTTATATACGTCAAGTTCGGGAACATTTTGCTCGATTTCATCAGACAAATATTCGACGCTGTTTTTGTCGGTCAGGCATATATTGTTAGATATTCCGGAGTTAAAATTGAGCATACTGTCTAGGCGGATGTGCAAAATTTCGGCGGCTTTTGCCACTCTGTCCAGCGGAATAGCTTTGGTTTTGCCTGAAAAAAGCTCATAAACTCTGCTGGCCGGCCAGTTTAATTCTTTGGCAAATTTTGCGGGATTGCTGCCAAGTTCGCTCAGTCGATCTCGTAACCAGTTCCATCGTTGTTGCATGCCGATTATCCTTAAATATTATCATAAACTACGAAAATAGTATCCTAAAACTCGTTTTTTGTAAAGATACGATAAACGTATAAAATTTACTTGACTTGTTAGTACGCATACCGTATTAGTAATACAGTTTTAGTTGTAAAAATCTCAAACGTTAGGACTACCCGTGATTATTCAGCATTCCAACTCTTCTGCCAAATTTTCATCACCGCGCTTTTTTCGCCGCAAATTACAAGATGTGCGAATCTGGAAACAAATTACTGCCGCTGGGCTCGAGTGGGCGGCGCTGAGAATTTGCCGTGGTTACAGTTATATTGTGCAGGGCGGAAATGTCCGCGTTTCCTCGTGGACTGAGCGGGTTTCCACCAGTTATAATCATCATGGCGGCGGGGCGGAAGTCTCAGATTGGGAGTATTTGCAGCGCTGTAAACAAGACTACTTGCGTTGGGTTGATGTCTGCCGACAGCGGGGAGTTTGCTCACCGGCGGCAATGGATATCTTATTTTTTGGTAGTCAGGCGCGTGAGATTGAACAGCGCTACCGCCGCCGCCATGGCTGGGCAATTTCAAATCTGCTCCAAGCTCTTGAATTATATAGAAAATAGCAAAGTTATCCACAGGACTTGACAAGTCGGGACAATTACTATACAAATTATGTATAATCGAAGCGTATATAGTATCCCCGCCAAAAGGCAATAATGTCATTTTTACTATCATATATCACAATCAGGTGTTTAGGATATTTAAATGAGTGAATTTCTCAAAGTTCTTAAAATTATATTGCTTTCCAATATCATTGGTTTTGGAGCGGCAACAATTTATGTCATTTATTTAGGATAGCTCAATGCTCAATCTTGATAATCAACATATAAAACTTTTTCTTAAGTGGTTGTCCATTTTGTTTTGGATAGTTATAACGCCGTTTGGACTGCTGGGGTTAACGGTATTTTTATTTGGCGGATATTTAATGTAAATATACCGAAGCTTCTGTTTTCAATCAACCGCCCGAGGTGCTTTGCCTCGGGCTTTTTTTATGGAGAAAATAAATGGGAATTTATACCAATTTTTTTAATGAAACACCGGAAGAACAAGAACGCCGTCGTCAAATGCTTTATCAAAAGTATGATGATGTCGTTCAAAAAAGTCAATATAGTGATGATGATATAAATAATCCTGAAAAGTTTGATAGCATTAAAAGAAGCTGGACAGTTAAAGATGCTCAAAATCCTGCGTTGCAAATCGGTCAGGCCATCAAAGATATGTCAGATGAGTATGATTTGATGAAAAGTCATAACTATAAGAATCTTGATGATTATTATCATTGCAAAGCAAATTATAATGCGGCAAGTCACGGAATATTTGGCAATGTGACAGCAAATGTTTTAGGAACAGGAAAAGAAGTATTTGATTTGTTGCGTAATGTGTTGTATAAAAAAATGCCTGTTGAGGCAGCGCAGAAAGACATGCAAAATGATTTGACTGTAAACCGGATTGGGCGAGATAGAGCACGTTCTTGTTTAGGAATATCGGCGCAAGATGCTTGTTCTGATTATCGTGATAAGAACCAATCTCTTCCTAGGAAATATTGGTAATGAAGAAATTAATCTACATATTTAAGTCGTTGATAAAAACGATTTTAGTCCTACTGCTCTTAGGTCCGCTGGTTTTATTGCTGTTTTATTGGTTTGATGATGCCGGAGCTTGTCTTGATGCCGGAAAAGTCTGGGATTATGAACAAAAACAATGCCGCGATGATTGTTTGGTATGGCAGCCGGAGTTTGGTTGCATAGCCCTCACTCCGAAACAGGTGAAGCTATTTGCCGAGTGCCGGCATAAAGTCGGTCGCTGTCCGGCCGATGATGTCTATGCGGACATATGTCTGCAAAATAATAAGGCGCTTAATTTAGATAGCGGCGCCTGTCTCTTTACATTTTTGCCGACAGATTGCGGAAAACTTAGTGGACATTGGAAGTACCCTGCTGTTTGTAATAAATAATCTTCTGTTTTCAATCAACCGCCCGAGGTGCTTTGCCTCGGGCTTTTTTTATGCGCAAAAGGAGTGCTTAGATGAAGTCAAAGCCCAAACTGCTGGAACTAAAAATTGAGATTGCCGAGGTTTTTAAGCCGCTTTTGAGCGAGAATTGGCGAATTAAGTTTTATTATGGCGGGCGCGGCGGCGGCAAATCTTATGCTTTTGCCGATAGTCTTTTGTTATTGGGGCGACAGAAAAAACTCTTTATTGCTTGCCTGCGGGAGATTCAGGATTCTATCAAAGATTCCGTATATAAATTGTTATGTGATCGCATTGGCGCGTGGGGCTTAGATGATTATAAAATTTTTGAGAGCCGGATTGAGAACAAAATCACCGGCAGCAAATTTATTTTTCGCGGGCTGCGCGATCAGGACATCAGCAACATCAAGTCGCTTGAGGGCGTGGATATCGCATGGATTGAAGAGGCGCATACCATAACCAAAAAATCCTGGGAGATTTTAAGCCCGACTATCCGCAAAGACGGATCGGAAATCTGGATATCCATGAACCGCGAGGCCGAAAATGACCCTTTGTGGGTATTGGTCGGCAGCAAACCCGATGAGCGGACATTGGTGCGCAAAGTCAATTATTATGACAATCCGTTTTGTCCGCGCGAGCTGCGCCTGCAGGCGGAAAAATGCCGTCGGGAAAGTCCCGAGGACTATGAGCATATTTGGCTGGGCGAGCCGATTCGTCAGGGCAATTACAAACTTATATCTTCCGCTCGGGTGCGTGAAGCGTTTGTCGCCAAAATAGATTCCTGCAACTCGCCGCTGATAATTGGTTTGGATATCGCTCGTTTTGGAGATGACCAGACTTCGTTTTGTTTTCGGCGCGGGCGCTGGTGTCAGCGTTTTGCCGCTTATAAAAAACTGGATAATGTCGCGGTTGCCAATTTGGCCACCAATTTTATTCGAGAACATCAGCCGCATCGGGTGTTTATGGATGTCGGCGGGCAGGGCGCCGGAGTTTATGATATTCTCAAAGATCGTGGTTTCGGCGAGATAATCCGCGGAGTATATTTTGGTGAAAAAGCCCTGAATGAAAGCCGCTATTACAATCGCCGCGCCGAGATGTGGGATGAGATCCGTTTGTGGCTGGAGAGCAAACCGGCGGTGCAGCTTCCCTCAGATGAGGAGTTGCTAGATGATTTGACCTCCATCAACAAACAATATGACCGGCGCGGCCGCCTGAAATTGGAGGAAAAAGACGAGCTTAAAAAACGTCTTGGCCGCTCTCCGGATAAGGCCGATGCTTTGGCGTTGACCTTTGCCGAGCCGGTTTATGACGACGGTGCGCCAAAACTCTATGGCAACGGTCGTTTGACTTTTGAAGATTTGTTTAACTCACAACCAAGGAGAGTAGAATGGTGAGAGCCATAGCCGATCGGGTGTTCATTCGCCTCGATCAAAAACCTGCCGCCACTTCCGGCGGCATTATTTTTACCGATGATTTTGTTTCCGAGCGCACTGTCGGCACGGTGGAAAGCGTTGGCCCTGATGTTAGCAGCGTCAAGGTTGGCGACCGAGTTTTGTTTCATGTTTTTGATGATTTGCCCAGTTATGATCCGGAGGTGGTCGTAGTGCGGCAAAATTCTTTATTGGGAGTGTTTACCGATGACTAAGCAGCAACAAGTTGAGCAATGGTTGAAAAAAATTTCCGTCGCCGAGCAGAAATATGCCGATTATTACAATCTGGTCAAAGAAACTCGTGATTTTTACAAGGACAGCCGCGGGCAAACTTACCAGAACGGACATTATAATATTTTTTGGTCCACGGTAGAAACCCTTAAACCGTTTCTTTATTTCAAACAGCCCAAGCCCTGCATTGAGCGCGGCAACAAGTCATCTGCCAAAGTTGAAAAACTGGCCTGCGACATTTTGACCAAAGCTCTGGAGTGGAATTTGCGGCAGTTTGATTTTGACAGTGTCATAAAATACGCCCGCAACGATTTTTTAATCAGCGGCTGCGGCATTGTCTGGGAGCGTTATTGTCCCGAGTTCAAACTGGTTCCGTCAGCGAGTGATTCCGGCCGCCTGATAGAGGTTAAAGCCAATGAAAAAGTTGTGTCCGAATATGTCAGCCCCGAGCATTTTTTGGCTGATTGTGATCAGGTTGGCATTTGGGAAGACATCAGCTGGCTGGCGCGCAAAATATTTATGAGCAAACAAGAGGCGGTTGAAATTTTTGGCGCTTCTGCCTGTGTCGGGTTGGTCAAGTCCGGAGAAAAGGGCTACCAAAATAAAGAAATTTGCGTCTATGAGGTGTGGGATAAAACCACGCGCAAGGTTTATTGGCTGGCCAAAGAGAAAACCGATGATTTCTTAAAAGTTGCCGCCAATCCGTTGTCAATCACCGGTTTTTTCCCGTGTCCGAAACCGATTTTTGCCACGTTGACCAATGACAGCATTATTCCGGTGCCGGATTATGATATGATTAAGGAGCTTCTGCACGAGTTGAACGGCATTAATTCTCGAATGAAACTGACCATGCAGGCGCTTAAAGTCAGCGGCGCTTATGACAATTCGTTTCCCGAATTGGCCGGCATTTTCAGCAAAGACGTAACTTTGGTCGCCGCCAAAGATTTTCAGCGCCTCAAAGATTGCGGTGGTCTGCGCGGTATTGTCGATTTTATTCCGATAGAGCAATATATTTCGGCGCTTCAGCAACTGGCCGAGCGCCGGCAAGATGTTATCGGGCAGATTTATGAGGTAACCGGCGTTTCTGATATCATGCGCGGTAGTTCCAATGCCGCCGACACTGCCACTGCGGTAACGCAAAAGACCAATTTCGGCACTTTGCGCAATCAGGACCGGCAAAATGATATGCAAAGGTTTATTCGAGATTTGTTTGTCATAAAGGCCGAGATTATTTGCGAGCAGTTCTCAACCGATGCTTTGTTGGAGTTTTTGCCGGCTGACCAACGGCGCCAGCCCGAGGCTTTGGCGGCTGTGTCTTTGCTTAAGGACGAAAAAATGCGCGGTATGAGTTTGGAGATTGAAAGCGACAATGTTTTTAATGCCGAGGAAGAGGCGCAAAAGGTTGTAAACGGAGTGCGCGCGCTCAACGAGCTAATCGGCGCCGCCCTGCCAAATGTCAGCCAACAGCCGCTGCTATTGCCGCTATATCGCCGTATGGTCGAGGCTGTGTGCGCATCACTGCCCAAGGCGCGCCCGTTTGAAACGGTGATAACCAAAGTTTTTGCCGATGTGGCGGCGGATTTATCCAAAACCGAAGCGCCGGAGCCTAATCCGCAACTTGAGCTTGAGCAAGAAAAAATCGCTCTGGAGCAAGAGAAAAACCGCCTCAAATCACGAGAATTGGATATCAAGGAAAAAACCGAGGACGCCAAATTGTCCTTAACTGAGCGAGAGATGGGATTGCAAGCCGGACTAAAGGTTCAACAATTGGCCGACGAGCGCAAAAAACTTAACTCCGATCCGGTGGTGATTCATGATCGTCAGCCGTTGCCGGTTCCCGCTCGCAAAGTCGATACCAATATCACCACCGGTTTGGTCAAAAAATTTTAGAGGAGAAAAATATGGCACCCAAAAACAAAACTACTTTTGAAGATATCTTAACCGAGCTGGAAGAGGCTAGATTGCTGGCGCTGCGCAATGAATCTCCAACCGCGGCGATTTCCGCCTCTTTAGGCAAAGCCAAAGTTTTGGCGATTCTTAAAGAAAAAGCCACGGCGCAAACTCCGGCCGAAGAAGCCTACAAACAAATCTTAGTCGAGTTTGTGTAAGGCCGCATGGAAAATTAAACCAATGTATTTCAACAAAAACTGGACGGACAGCTTGCGGCTGCCCGATGGCTCGGTTGTGTCTTCATCAACCGAGCTGGAGCAATATTTGCGGGACCATGATTTGTCCCTAAAACAGGATTATTCCGCTGGTTGGCTGCAAGGTCGGCGGCGGCATAATGAAAAAGCTCAGCGGACGCAGTTGTTCGCTGACTTCATTCAACATTACAAAAGGAGTATTTGGAAATGACCACAGGATTAAAACCGGAAAGTCAATCAGACGAAACCTCAGCCGCGGCTTGCGAGCAGTTGCCGCCTGTCAAGCCGGAGGCTGATTATTTGACTGCGCCGCGTTCTTACAAAAAAGAATATGCCGAAACCTTCAAGACGCTGCCGCCCGAAATGCGCAAATATTTGCATGAGCGGGAGAGCGAAACCGAAAAAGGCTTTTCGCGCATAAACAATGAGCTAAACAACCGCCGTTGGATTGACGATGCTTTTGCCTCGCGCCTTTCGCGGCTGGAAAAACTCGGTATTAACAAGGCTCAGGATTGGGTTGAGACCATGGCGCGGATAGATGATGCGCTGGCTGCCGATCCTAACCAAACCTTGCGTGAATTGGCGCAGATTTACGGAGTCAAAGACAGCGCGTCTGCTGCTCAGAATTATGAGCGGGAGCTTACGTCTTTGCAGCAGGGGCTGGCGGAATTAAACCGCAACTTCAATCAGTTTGCCCAAGAATATAAAGCCAAATCTAAAGATGACGAGCAAATTGCCTTAAGCCAAAAAGCCCGCGAGGCCTCATTTGCGCCCAAAGGCAAAAACTCGGCGCGGGATTTGTCCGAACTCACCACGCGTGAGGTTTTGGAGCTGAAATTTGCCGATTATGACGATTAATTTTTTAACTTTCTGAAAGGAAAATGTGATTATGGCTAATCTCGATTTCAATGATATTTTAACCTCCACCATTGCCAGCCGCACCGGTAAAATGGCGGACAACATGAGCAACAACAACGCGCTGTTGAGCCGGCTTAAAAGCAAAGGCAAAATTCGTCCGGTCAGCGGCGGCTCCAAAATTATTGAGGAGCTTGAATACGGCGAGGGCGATATGACATGGTATTCCGGCTATGACACCATATCCTACACCCCAAAACAGCTGTTCAGCGCCGCGGAATACAGTCTCAAACTTTGCGCGGTTCCGGTGGCAATCTCCGGCGAGGATATGCTCAAAAACTCAGGCCGCGAGCGAATTATAGATTTGTTTGAAAAACGGGTTGAAAACGCGGTCAAAACCATGTGCAACAAAATGTCGGCCGCAGTTTACGGCGACGGAACCGGTTCTTCCGGCAAAGAAATCGGCGGCCTCAAGCTGCTGGTGGCAGACAATCCGAGCACCGGCACGGTCGGCGGCATTAACCGCGCCACTACCGGCAACGAGTTTTGGCGCAACAAAGCCACTCAGATGACCGAGGCTCTGAGCGCCGCCAATATTCAGTCGGCCATGGACAAGATGTATATGTCTTTGTGCCGCGGCACCGATAAACCGGATCTGATTATCTGCGGCAATGACTTGTATGGTGTTTATGAGGCGACCCTGATGCCGCAGCAGCGTTTTACCGACAATAAAATGGCCGATGCCGGTTTTACAACTTTGCGTTTTAAGGGCGCGGATTTGGTTTGTGACGGCGGTCAGGGCGGGCATTGTCCTGATGATAAAATTTATTTCCTCAATACCGATTATTTATATCTGCGTCCGCACAAAGACCGCGATATGAAAGTTATCGGCGGCGAGCGGATGTCGGTTAATCAGGACGCGCTTTACAAGATCATCGGCTGGGCCGGTAATCTGACCATGTCCAATGCCGCGTTGCAGGGCGTTTTGCTAAACAAAGCCGCTGGCTCTGAGATAGCATCAAACACTGAAAACTAGGCGATTTAGCAAATTCCGCATGGTTTTCTTTCTTAATGCAAGAAAGCCATGCGGACATTTATCAGCATTTTTTAACCATAAGCTCTCATCTCGGGAGCTTTTTTTTATGAAAGGAACATCAGATGGATATGGATTTTTCCATGTTTGCCAATATGGCCGCGGAACGCCACTCAGAAGACAATGTCTGCGCCAGATTCTATGACCGCAGCGTCAAAACCGGCCAAATTGACAAGCACGGTTTTCCGGTCTTTGCCAATGTTTGCTTTTGCGAAATTCGGATCAAAGATAACAACACCGAGGTTTTTGATCAGCCCGCCGACGCCGATAAAATCAGGCGTTTCCCGTGTGAATACGCGCGCTATCTGCAAGCCAAGCAACAGCAGCCCGAAGGCACGCCCTTAGAGCAGTTTGCTTTTTTGAGTCTGGCAGAAGTTGACGCGCTCAAAAGCCGCGGAATTTTCACTGTTGAGACTTTAGCCGCTTTGGCGCCGCAAAAAGCCGCCGATTTGGGCATCAGCCGCGAGCGAGATCTGGCGGTGCGGTTTGTGGAGCGCGCGCAAAACAACAAACCGCTGCAAGAGTGGCAACAGACAGAGGAAAAATATTTGGCGCGAATAAAAAGTTTGGAAACCGAGCTTAATAATCTGCGCGGACAACTAAGAAAAGGATACCGCCGATGAATAACATGTTATATATTTGTCAGGAGGCCGCCAGTTTGGTCGCCACCCAAAAGCCCGAGGATTTGTTTAACTCCGACAGCCAGCAGGAGGCAATATTTTTGAGCGTGGCCAAAGACACTTTGGACAGTCTGCTGCGCTACGGAGATTGGCAGGAGTTGACCAAAGACGGCGAGATACGCACCATCGCCGGCAAAAGCCGCTATCTGTTGGCGGATTATTGTCCGGATTTTTATTGCCTGATTAATAATACCGTATATATCAAAGACCATTCCGAGCGGGTTGTCGGTTCAATCTCGCCTGAGCAGTGGATGCGGGAAAAATGTTTTAATCTGCCTTCGTTGGGGCTGAAGTTTAAGATTCAAAACGGAATGTTCCGTTTTTTGACTCCGCCGCCGTCGGGTTTGAAAATTGCTTTTCAATATCGATCCTCGGCCATTGTTTTTGATAGTTTCGGCGAGGAGAAATCAGCGCTTACCGCCAACAGCGACATTCCGATTTTTGATGAATATTTGGTCAAAAAAGGCATTGTCTGGCGCTGGTATCGCCGCAACGGAATGCCCTATGAGGAAGAGTACAATGAATACGAGCGCGAGGTCAAAAATCGTTTTGCCTCGGGTTTGGCCGCCAAAGATATCGCGCTTGGCGAGCCGATATGGGAAACCGCGCCTATGGGAGTGATTATCAATGCAACAACGAATTGTTAACCGCGGCAATACCTCCGCCAACTACACTTTGCCGGCGCCAATCGGCGGGCTGAACGCGCGCGACAGTCTTGACACCATGGCCGAAACCGACGCTATTGTGATGGACAATTATCTGCCCTCCGAGACCAAAATTTGTCTGCGCAAAGGCTATATCCTCTATGCCGGTTTGGGTGCGGCGGTTCGCACTCTGCTGGAATACAAAAAACCGGCGGCCGAGCGTTTTTTTGCTTGCGGCGGCGGTAAAATTTGGAGCATCGGCAGCAAAGGCCGCATTACCAAAATTGCCGAGGGCTATACCGGCAACGATTGGCAATATTGTCAGTTTAAGGACAGGTTGATTGTGGTCAATGGCGCTGATTTGCCGCAGACTTTTTATGTCGATGCCGAAGGCGATCACTGGCAGAACGCCGAATTTTCCGGCACCGGACTAATGCCGCAAAAGCTGGTTAATGTCGCAGTGTGCAAACAGCGGCTGTTTTTTGTGGAAAAAGGCAGCCTCAATATTTGGTACGCCGCCGAGGTTGGCAATGTTCAGGGCGCGCTGGTCAAGTTTGACTTATCAACTGTTTTTCGGCGCGGCGGCGAGCTTTTGGCGGTTGCGGCCTGGACGCAGGACGCCGGCAGCGGCATGGATGACCTGACCGTGTTTATCACCTCAGAAGGCGAGGTGGCGGTTTATAGCGGCAATGATCCTGATAATGCCGCTGATTGGGCTTTGCGCGGGGTATATCAGATGAGCCGGCCGCTGGGTTATCGTTGCGTGATACCGTATCAAGGCGATATCGTGGTGATTTCCGAAGACGGCTATGTTCCGCTGTCTAAGGCGCTGGCTCTGGACAAGGCCAATGCCTCGCAAGCGGCTTTTTCTGACAAAATTCGCGGTTTGGTGCTGGAGCGCACTCGCTCCGGAGCGCGCAAATTTGGCTGGCAGGCCGTCATTTACAGTCGCGGCGGCTATGCTTTGTTTAATGTTCCGGTGGCGCAGCAGTTTGAGCAGCATGTGGTCAATGTCGGCACCGGAGCCTGGTGTCGTTTTACCAATATTCGTTCTTTTTGTTGGGGAATGTTTGGCGGCCGCCTTTATTTCGGCTCTGATGACGGCGTGTTTTTGTTTGATGAAGGCTACGCTGACAACGGCACCCATATTTGCGGACATATTGAGCAGGCTTTCAGCAACTTGGGCAGTCCCAATCTCAAACGAGTGCAGTTGATAAATCCGCGCACCAAATCGTCGGCCAAATTTGCGCTGGTGGTTTATACCAACATGGATTTTGCCGCCCAAACCAAGGCTTATGCCGAAAACATCGGCAATGGCGGCATCACCAAATGGAATCAGGCTCTCTGGAGTACGCTTGCCAATCCGATTGGCGCCAAATGGGCGACCCTCAAGGGCAAAATCCGCTCGCAGTGGATTGGCAATTCGGCTACCGGATTTAAGGCCGGCGTGGTTTTCAAAACCAAGACCCGCGGCAATTTAATTGAATGGTATGATACGGGGTTCAGATATGAGCAAGGCAACGGCATTTTGTAAAATTATCGCTGATGAAAACGAGGTTATCACCAATTGGGTGTGCCGCGGGCTGAACATCGGCACAAATTGGCTGGGCGAGCATTTCACCGTCGGGTTCATGCGCGGCGGCCGGTTAATCGGCGGACTGATTTATCATGACTGCCGCCCTGGTCGCGATGTGTGGTGGACGCTTTATACCACCGACAAACATTGGTGCAGCAAAAAAGTGCTGCGCTTTATTTTTGCGCTGGCGTTTGATTTTTATCGCTGCCGCCGCATCAGCATGCTCGCCTCAATCCGCAACACGGCCTGTCTCAAACTGGCCTATCGCCTTGGTTTCAAGGCCGAGGGAGTGCTTAAGGAATTTCGTGATGATGGTCAAGACGCCGTGATCATGGCATTATATAAATCTCAATCTAAAATTTAAGGAGAAAACATATGTCTAAAAGTATTGGCAAATTTATGGGCTACGGCAATGCCAAAACCGGTTATTTTGGCGCCGAACAAAACGCGCTAAATTATCTGAACAACTATAATACCACACAGGTGGACAACGCCTATAACAATATGGCGGCGTTGGGCAACCAAATGAGCGGGCAGCTCAGTCAGCGCCCCGGCTATGTTTATTCGGTTGACGGTTCGTCCGATGCCGCCAAGCGGACGGAAAATGCCGTTTATCAAAACGCCGCCGCTAAAATATCTTCGCAGTTTGACAACCGTCGCCGTCAGCTGGAAACCAGATTGCAAAATCAGGGTCTGAGTACGGACAGCGCCGCTTATCGCTCCGCCCTCAATGATTTGGAGCAACAGCAAAACAACGCTTATACCGAGGCGGCCTATCAGGCGATTAATCAGGGGCAAAATGCCTTCACCACCAGCCTCAACAATCAAATATCCGCCGCCAATTTCCAAAATTCGGCGCAGAGTTTGCCGATTAATGAGATCTTGAGCCTGTTGTCCAAATCCAAAAGCGGCTATGATGTGGCTATGGACAAATACACCATTGCCAACAAAGGCGATGTTCGCAGCGCCCAAAACAGCGCCGATAACGCCAACTCGCGCAATCTGGCCGGCTGGAACGCTCTTGGCAATGGCGCTCTGGCGGCGTTGACCTTGTTTTCCGATGCCGATCTCAAGCAAAATATTGTCGAGGTCGGCCGCCTTTACAATGGTTTGCCGGTATATTTGTACACCTATCGCGGTGATGATACTCCGCGCATCGGTTTGTTGGCGCAAGAGGTGGCTGTGGTCAAACCCGAGGCGGTGGCGGTTGACGCCAACGGCTATCTCAAGGTGAATTACGCTTTAGCTTGTTGTTAAAACACGCGATTATATTGACAGTTTGCGGTTGAGCTTGTATATTGGCACTATCTTTTAACCATTGGGAAGGAATACAATAATGGCTGTGTTTTGGGGCGTGTTGTTGGGTACTCTGGCGGCAATGGGCGTGATTCGCGCGATTGTGCTGTATCTGCTCAAAAAGCTTGACAATCAAGATCATTGGGTTTGGGCAAACTTTGCCACGGTGGCTCTGCGCGGCGTTTTTGTCATTCCGCAGTTGTGGGGCAGCGCCTATTTTCTCATGGAATTAGGCATTGTTCTGGGCATATATCTGTTGGAGCAGGCGGTGTGGTTTTTGTATGACTACATACAGGAGCGCCGTCAGCAGCAGCCGGCCGGCTGGGGGCTGATTTTCGGCATTATCATCGGCGGTCTGTTGTGGATGTTTGCTCTCAAGCTTATAACATTTTATATCAGTCAGGCGGTTGGCGCTTAACTGAAAATCTTGTTTTTTATATTTTATCGCCGGTTGGACAAGACCGGCGATTTTTTTTGCGAGGAAACAATGCGTTTAAAATCTAAGTATCGCTATTGGGGGTTGTTGTTGGCGCTTATGGTGCTGGCAATTACCTCAATAGTTTCGCCCGATACCGCGGAGAACGTGGCTCGGGCTTTTATTTTGCTCTTGGGGGCGTGGTGATGCCGCGTTTTTGCGTGCTGATTTTAACCATAGCTCTGTGCTTGACGAGCTACGCTCTCGGCCGGATTCACGCCCGAGCGGAAATTGCGCTTCAACAAACGGAGACCATACGCCATGTTCAGCGGCAGACTGCCAAAATTCATGCTCGTCCCAACGCTTCTAGGGATGCTTTGCTTGCCCTCATGCGAGACGCCAAGCTCTGATTTTTGCCCTCTCTATCCGCCGGCCGGCCCGTTGGTTGCCGCCGAGCTGGAACACGCCGCTTATCAGGACTATCCCCATACCTGGGAGTGGCTTGGGCGTATCAACAAACTGCGGCAGGAGCTGGAGCTTTGCCGCTGATTTTTTAACTTTATTCCAAGGAGAAATCAAATGCCTTATGACAGTGAAGGAAATTTTACCCGTATTCACAATTGGGAAGATGATCGGGTTAATGATATTGAGATTGTGACCGATCATCATGATGCGGAAGACGATAATTTTGCCGAGGCTTTGAGCAGCTGTTTTTTGCGTGACGGTCGGGCGCCGATGCGCGGCGATGTAAATTGCGCCGGTTTTAAGGTCAAAAATCTGGCCGCCGGAACTTTGGCGTCTGATGCCGTAAACCGCGGTCAGCTGGACAAAAGCATCGCCGATTCTACTGCTGATCTGGCTCAAGGTCTGAACAGCTTGAGCTTTATTGGCGATATCAAGGCCTCTTTGCAAACCCAAAACCACGGCAACTGGCTGTTGTGCAATGGGCAGGCGGTCAGCCGCGGCGACTATGCGGCGTTGTTTGCGTTGCTTGGCACCAAATTTGGCGGCGGCGACGGCGTAACTACTTTTAACATACCTGATTATCAGGGCAAATTTTTACGCGGTTTGGGCGGAGATTCGGCCGCCGATATGCAAACCACTCAGGCTGAGGGGTTGCCGGATCATGAGCATAGTTACACCGCTCAATCTCGTCATGGCCGCAGTGGCGCCGGTCCAACCGGAGCCTGGTGGTCAGACGGCGACGTAACCTATGGCAATCCCACCGGAACCGTAACCAAAGCTTCGGCGTCTAATCCGATTTACGGCGCCTCAAACCATGTAACCCCGATTAATCAAGCGGTTAATTTCTTCATCAAAGCCAGGGAGGAATAAATGAGCGGTAAAATGACATCTAAAGGCATCACTATTCGCCGCGGCGACAGTTTCACCATTATCATGCGTTTTCATGCCGAGAGCGGAGATTTTGACATCAGCAACGCCGCGATAAAAATGGCGGTGCGCGACGCTGATGATAATCTGCTGTTGGATAAAGCGGGCATTATTTCCGACGCGGCGCGCGGTTTGGCCGCAATCGAACTCACGCCGCAGGACACCGCCATTGCCGTGGGTAGCTACAAGACCGATATTCAGATAACTTTTGCCAACGGTCAGGTGCATACCATTTATCCGTCTGAAGTTGGCGCGGTGGCTTATTTTAACATTACCGAGGAGATAACCCGATGATAACCGAGCAGCAAGATATAGCAATAATCGGCGCAGATCGCCCGCAGGAGCTGGATATTTGGTGGCAGGAGGCGGTGGTGGTTGATGTTGCCGCCACGCTCACATATGTCAAATCCGGCGAAGCGGAAATCAACGCTTATGTCGAAACTCAGGCCAAGCCGGAAATCAGGCGGTTTATCCAGACTTATGCCGAGCCTATTGTTGATAAGGTGGTGAGCGAAAATTCCGCCGCCATTATTGACGCTTATGTAAATGGCACTGCCAAACCGGAGCTGGCGGATTATGTTTCTTCGGTGATTGAGCCGAATATCAGTTCATTTGCCGCCGCCGAGATGCAGGATTATAAAGATGCTGCCGCAACTTCGGCCGCAACGGCGCAAACTAACGCCGCGTCCGCCAATTCATCGGCGACCTCCGCGGCAAATTCGGCTTCATCGGCAACCACCGCCGCCGCCACCGCTTCCGCTCAGGCCGAAGCCGCCGCCAATTCGGCCAATGTGGCTCAGTCATCGGCCAACGCGGCCGCCAGCTCGGCTCAGGCTACCGCGGCGCTAATTCCTTCTCCCGCCGGACAAGTCGGCAGATTTTTGCAGTCCGACGGCTCCGGCACCGCGTGGACAGACATCGGAATCAGGGTTGTCAGCACCTATGTCAACGGCACGGATTGGTACCGGATTTGGTCGGACGGTTGGATTGAGCAGGGCGGCAGGGTAATCGCTACGGACCGCACCACTGTTGTCAATGTTCTTCGTCCTTTTTCCAACACCAACTTTTGGTGTTTGTGCAACTATCAGTCCAACACCGCCGATACCGGCGCGGCTCGCACCAACTATGTTTTGGCCGAACCTTTAAACAACACGCAAATTATCTGCGGGTCATACAACAGTTCCGGCAAAGTTCGCTGGTATGCCTGCGGCTATTAGGAGATTTTGTCATGCAACTAAACAAACCTTATTCAGATAAGCAATACGCCGAACTGGCGATTTATTGCAATAATCACAACTGCCACATTGAAGATCGCGGCGTCTTTTTGGCAGCGGCGCCAAATCCGCAACCGACCCTAACCGAGCGTAACGAAAATATCCGCCAAACCCGCCAGCGGCTGTATGCGGCTCAGGCCGATTGTCTTAAATATGATTATGAAGAGGCTTTGGCGCGAGGTTTGCCCACGGCGCCGGAGCTGAAATCCATATGGCTCAGCCAAAAGGACGCCATTCGCGCCGCCAATCCTTATTTGACGGAATAACATTGACCGCGCGGGAGATTTTAATCGGGAGCTGAGGCTCCCTTTTTTTATAAGGAATTTCAATATGGACTGGGGATTATTAACCGGAGTTGCCGCCATTTGCGGAGTGATTGCCAATTTCATTCGCATCGGCCGCTGGCAGGGCAACATTGAAACCAGAGTGGATAAAATGGAAAAGACTTTTGAAAAACAGGATACCAGACTGGAGAAATTGACTGTGTCAATCACCGAGCAGAATCGAATTTTAACCGAGATAAAAGTCAAACTTGATTTGTTGTTTGACAAGAAAGGACGTAAGAAAAATGCTTGATACGTATGAAATCTGTCGGCGTTTAGCCTTGCATGAGGGCATAAGCCTAACGCCTTATCGCTGTTCCAAAGGCAAGTTGACTATCGGTATCGGCCGCAATTTGGATAACAATCCGTTTACGGCGGAGGAATTGAAAGTTGTGGGCGACTGGCGCCATGGCATCACCCGCCAGATGGCGTTTTATCTGCTTCGGCATGACATCAGCCGGCTGGAGCGCAGGCTCAGCCGCCGCATAAGTTTTTGGCAGCAACTAGATGACGAGCGGCAGTATGCTCTGCTGGATATGGCGTTTAATCTGGGGGTGGACGGTTTGTGCAAGTTCAAAAAAATGCTTGGTTTTATGTGGCTGGGGGATTATCGGCTGGCCGCCGTTGAGTGCCTAAACAGCCGTTATGCCCAAGATACCGGCCGCCGCGCCCGCCGTATTGCCGAAACCATCAGTACCGGAAAATTTGCGGGATAATGGGAACATATTATGAAAGGGAAAATAAATGTATAATTTTTATAACCAATACGATCCTTGGGATACTGAAGAAGAACGTCGCAAAAAACAAGCTCAAAACAGTTCAAATAATATGAGCCCAAGAGATCAGATTGAGCAAGCATGGGACAACAGTGCTGCTGCACAAGCAGTCAAAAATGTAGAAGAGCAAAAAGATATGGAGGCTACCAAAAATATGAGCACCAGAGATACGCTTGATTATTTTATGAAAAAGCAAGAGGCCGAGAATCTGCGTTCTACAACTGATGAGGCCAACTTTGGCACCGCGCCATATATTCCTGTTCCCGAACACAAGCCGCGTTATGCAGAGTTAGATTTTGATGGTAAAACGCTTGATTGGGTAGAAAATGGCCAAGTTAAAAAAACATGGCCGGCAATGTCAGGGCGTAATGATTATCAAGCTAAAAAATATACAGATTTAAAAAATTATGGTCCAATTCCAGAAGGAAAGTGGCATGTAAATCAAAATAGTTTACAAAACTTTGATGATTTATCAACTAAAGACAAAATAATTAGTGGCATAGGGGGTATTACAAAAAAAATTGGAATGCCGCTAGGAAAATGGCCAGGAACTGAATTTGCGTGGGGAAAACATAGGATTCCATTACAGCCTGACACAAGTACAAATACGCAAGGCAGAACAAATGTGTTTTTACACGGTGGTTCGAGTCTAGGTTCTGCAGGGTGTGTTGATTTGGCCAAGAATATGGATGATTTTCTTGACGAATATAAAAAATACGGACGAGATATGTTATTAAATGTATTTTATCCCAATAATCGTTGGTAAAAATAGCCCTTACACAAAGGCAAGAATTGTCTTGCCTTTGTGTAAAGAAATTATAATATATAACAAACAAAGAGGTGAGTAGTGAATACATTAATTAAATTGCTAAAAATTTTAATGAATACAGGATCATTATTCTGTCTGTTTGTAATTTGGTTTATTACCACAGCATATATTTATTATATGTTATGTGAAGGAGGAGTTGAATATGGCTCAACATTTATTCCTACATTTAAAATGCTCCCATTTATGATTGCTTTTTTACCATTTCTGATATTTGTCTCAAATAAGATACGAAAGTTTATCTTCACAATTAATACATTTAAAACTCATATTGTTATTTTATTAGCAACTTTTTCTTTTGTAATCGTATTTTTTGCAGTTCTACTTAAATATATATACACTATACTGACGTATTGGTAATGTTTAAGGTTGAATTTACTCTATTATAATTCCAAGCCTCGTGCATATTACTAACCTCGTATTGTCATCCTGAGCGGAGCGAGGGATCCAGTAAAAAATAATGTCATGCCTCTTTGCGGAAGCATTCTTCCGCAAAGTCCAGGCATCTACCGTGCTGTTAGATTGAATTATCAGCACGGAAGATCGCTTGACCTCGGGCGAGAATGCTCGCCACTCGGAGCGATGACAGCTATTTTTTTAAGCGCAC
>CAKQKH010000005.1 GCA_934248075.1 uncultured Alphaproteobacteria bacterium
ATTAATATACCACAAGACATTATGGTATATTGACGATAAAAGCCAAGCCGTTCCCGCAGTTTTCAACAAGATATTTTTTTGAGAATTAATAAATTTTTCACAAGGGTAATAAGGACGCTATTTCAGCTTGCAGCAAATCTATTCCAAGCTTTTTTTCAGAGCTTGTAGCCAAAATCAGCGAATACGCGGCCGCGTGTTTGCTTATTACGGATTCTAGCTCTGCTTTAACTTTTTGCAGAGCCGCGGCGCTGATCTTATCCGTTTTGGTCAAAATCAACTGGTATGTAACCGCCGCCTTGTCCAAAAGTTCCATAATTTCCTGATCAGATTTTTTTATTCCATGGCGAGAGTCGATCAAAACAAACACTCTTTTTAGGTTAACCCGCCCCTGCAAATAAGCAAAAATCACTTTTTGCCACTGTCTTACCGTGCTTTCCGGAGCCTGCGCGTAACCATACCCCGGCAAATCCACAATATGCATTTGATCGGCCAAATTGAAATAATTCAGTTGCTGAGTGCGCCCTGGGGTATTGGAGGTTTTGGCCAAACCTTTTTTGCCGGTAATAGCATTTATAAGGCTGGATTTTCCGACATTTGAGCGGCCGGCAAATGCAATTTCCGGCCATTCAGAAAGCGGCAACTGCTCTAGTTTGGCCACGCCCAACACAAATTCACACTTGCCGGCAAACAATTTTTTTGCGGCGGCAATCTGTTCGGTGGTGAATTCCGGTTGCGCAAAATCCATTAATTAACCCCAACTTTTTTCATGATTACTTTTTGCTGAATAATGGACAAGACGTTGCTCAACGCCCAATAAATGACCAATCCGGAAGCAAAGTGACCCAACATAAACATAAACAACAACGGCATCAGCGCAAACATTCGCGCCTGATCCTTATTGGTCGGAGCCGGATTCAGTTTTTGCTGAATATACATTGTCAAACCCATAATAACCGGCCAAACCCCGATATCTAAAAATCCCGGAACCGGCAGATGAGTAATGGCCGAAAAAGTCAGCGGATCCGGCGCAGATAAGTCCTTAATCCAGCCGATAAACGGAGCGTGGCGAATCTCAATGGCGATGTTCAGCACCTTGTACAAAGAGAAAAACACCGGAATCTGAATTAGCATTGGCAGACAACCGGAGGCCGGATTAATCTTTTCCTTTTTGTAAAGCGCCATCATCTCCGCCTGAAGTTTCATTTTGTCGTCTTTATATTTGTTTTGCAAGTCCTGAATCTTCGGCTGAACCTTTTTCATCTTGGACATGCTTTCATAAGATTTGTTGGCAATCGGGAACATCGCCAGCCGTAATAGCGCCGCAAACAGCAAAATTGCCCAGCCCATATTGCCGATAATCCGATAGAAAAAGTCTAAAATATAAAAGAACGGTTTAGTTAAAAAGTAATACCAGCCAAAATCAACCGCCAAGTCAAACTTGTCAATATTGTATTGTTTGGTGTATGAATCCAACAGGCGAATTTCTTTGGCTCCGGCAAACATCTTGCTGTTGTAGGTGCCTACGGTGCCGTTGGCAATGTTTATCGCCGGACCGACAAAGTCAGTCTGATAAGTGTTGTCCGCGGTTTGCGCAAATTTGACTTTGCTTTGAGCATTATTATCCAAAATCAGAGCGCTAAGCCAATAATGATCAGAAAATCCAACCCAGCCGCCGGTTGACGTAAATTCTTCTTTTTTGCTCTTTTTGAGACTGTCCAGTTTTATCTCTTTGAGGGTGGAGTCCAACACTCCGGCCAATCCCTCATGGACCACGCGGGCGTTGCGGTCTGCCTCGGGCGAGGTGCGGCTAATCAAGCCGTATGGATAAACAGTGATGTTGCGGCCGGTGTTGTTCTCAACAATTTGCTCAATATTAAACATGTAATTATTATCAATGGAAATTTTACGAACAAATTTGAGTCCTTGTCCGTTGTTCCATTCCAAAACCACCGGAGTTTGCGGAGTGAGTTTTGATCCTTTCAGTGTCCAAAGAGTGTTTTCATTAGGCATTTTCAGATTGTTGTCTGTGGCCAGCCAACCAAACTCGGCATAATAAGGAGTTTGCGTTTGTGCGGGCGCCAACAGAGCCACATCGCCACTGTCAGGGTTGAGAGTTTGTTTGTATTTGGTCAGATTCAACTCGTCAAGACGAGCGCCTTTAAGGCGAATAGAGCCGCTTACTGATTGGTTGGCAATCTGCACGCGACGATCAGACTTTAAGGCGTCTTCAACCGAGATTGCCGCCTCGTTGTGATCTTCCAAAGCCGGCGCGGTCTTAACTTCAATCTTTTCGGCCGCGACCACGTCATTGTCAGTGGTTTGAGTTTTCTTGGGAAACAACCAGTTGGTTGCTAATATAACCGCCAAAGACAAGATAATGGCAATGTACAAACTCTTGGTTTCTTCTTTCATGAACCTGAAACTCCTTATGAGGCAAAATCTAACTTTGCTTATATGTAGTATATTTTGTATTTTTAGGCAAGCACTTAAATCACTTTTTCGGCTCTTTTGGCGGAACCGGATCATACCCCGAACCGCCCCAAGGGTGGCAACGCAGAATCCGCCGGATTCCAAGGTATGATCCTTTTATGACGCCGTGAATTTGGACAGCCTGAATAAAATATTCCGAGCAACTCGGTTTATAGCGGCAAACATTGGGCAATATGGGAGAAAGGCAATTTTGGTAAATCTTAATCAGCCAAATTATCAGGTGTTTCATCAGCCGAATCTTTCTGTGCTTTTATCGCTTGCAAAGCCTTGACCATATCGGCCTTAAGCCGTACAAAATCAATGGTGGCGGTGTTATACCTGCCGATAAGAACATAATCAGCGCCCGCCGAGGCGTTGTCTGCAAAACATTCTGCCGCGGCTGCGCGCAATCTCCGTTTAACCAAATTACGAATATGAGCTTTGCCCAATTTTTTGGTGGCGGTAAAACCCAAATAACAACCGTCTGTCAATATGGGCTTACTGGGCGAAGATAAACTTTGAGCCGCTTGCAGAATCAAACTCGGTGTAACCGATTTCAATCCCTTGGCGGCTCTGATAAAATCTTTTCTTTTTTTTAAGATAAGAACTTTCATCGCTTAGGCCGAAAGTTTTTTACGGCCTCTGGCTCTGCGTGCGGCCAAAACCTTGCGTCCGCCGGCGGTAGCCATGCGGGTGCGAAAGCCATGACGACGAGCTCTAACCAATTTACTTGGCTGATAAGTGCGTTTCATATTTTTTCTCCGGTTAGTCAGGCTGTCAGCCTGTTATTATTTTATTTAAAGTTCCACCATGGAACTCTCGGACGTTTGTTTTATAAACACAAAATCAATTGCTGTCAACCTAAATTTCATAAACAATTTCCGTCTCTTAAGATTGCTTCGGCCGCCGGAGTATATTGTCCGTCGGCACGATGAATAACGGTTTCAGGCGCAATTGTCAGCGGCGCTTTGGAATCTTTGCGAGCGCGGACTACAATCCGCTTAACATCTTGTCCTTCTTTGGAGCAAAATGGAAAAATGCGAATTTCGCCCATTCGTCCGTACAAGCTGTTTAAGATTTCATCAAGAGCCTCGGCGCGGTTTACAATATATAAATATCCTTGCGGCTGCACCATTTTTATGCAGATATTTAGCCATTCTCTCAAGCCGGCTTGCTTAAAATTGTGTGCTGTGGCCTTGCCGGATTTGGGTGATGTCGGCATGCTGCTGTCAAAATACGGCGGATTCGTTACCACATGAGCAAAAGAGCAAAAGGGTACGGAAGCGGCAAAAATATCCTGATTAAGATAATGCAGGTTGGTAAATCCGTTGGCCTGCGCGCTGAGATTGGATAATTCGGCCAGTTGCGGCTGGATTTCTATGCCGGTAATTTCGTTTTGAGGGTAGCGCGCGGCCAAACACAAGCTTATTGCGCCGGTTCCCGAGCCAAGGTCTAAAATTGTATCTAAAGGACGTACTCCGGTCACCGCCGCCGCAGCCAACACCGCGTCAATAGCTGCCCGATATCCGTCAATCGGCTGAAAAATTTTTATTCTCTTGTTTAATAAATAATCTTCACTATAATCAGCCATAAACTTGCTCCTCGGAGAACATTTGCTCAAATTTCGCGGCTATTCCCACTCAATATATGCTCGCGCCAACTCTCTCTCATCATCACTGTCATAAGTGCGAATGGTGTGAAAAGTGTGTGACCCTTCACATTGGGTGCTAACCCGAATCTTCTCGCCCATATGTCCTTCTTTGCGAAAAGATATTTCAATATGTTTTGGGGTGTGTTCCAGACGAAACTGCGGGCTTACCGCTTCGCTGGCCCATAAAACATAAACAGCGTTGTTAACGTGTTTGTTTATGTCAATATCATCAAAACGGACGCGAAATTTGGTTTCGTCGTCGATTCGCTCAATATCAGGCAGTTTGGGAAAATCGGTTTCCAAAGCGCGCTCCGGCAGACAAGTATATTCCGGCAGATTCTCATTAAGGCTAACCGGACGTTTGCGCTTAAAATCAATCAATACCCATTGGCTAGATGCTTTAATGATGCTTTTGCCGTTTTCGCCGAACACCTCAAAATCGCGCACCGCTCCCAATCTGCGCTCGGCTGACGGCCAGGTAACAATTTTAATATGTTCGTGCATCTTGGGCAGACGAACAATGTCCATGGCATAATTGGTGCCAACCCAAGCCAGTCCTTTTGACAACACATAATCAATGCCCAGCCCCAACTCGCGAGCATGGTTATCGGCCATGTCCTGAAAAATATTCATCAGGGTTAAGATTCTGAGATTGCTGTTACTGTCGCACTCATAACTGCGAATGTTGTATTCATCACAATATTTGTTTATTAGCATCTTTCGTTATCCTGACTTTGACGTTTATGTAGCAACATCTTAAACTGATTGCGGCATCTTCTAGCACTGAATGTGCGTTTCAAAAATCCCATGCCTGAAGTCGGTTTTTGCCAAACTTCAGTGAATGAAGCCTGATTGTTAATGTAGTTTACCACCAGCCAGGCCGCGGGACTGGTCTTAACTTGCACAAACGTTTGGGCTGAGAGCTTGTACAAATGGTTGTTTTGCGCGGTTGGTTCGGCCAGCTTAATGCCAACATATTGCGACAACTCGCGAAAACTGTCAATGACGTATATTGGACAATGAGTTGGTATAAACAATGGTTGTCGCAAAATTTGGCTGAGTTTTTCATAATCACCCAAAAAACCATGTCCGTATCCTTGCAAAACAGGAAAATTTTTAGTGTCAACAAAGTGAATGTTGCGAGCATTAAATTGTCCGCGCAAAGGATTGAAAAAAGTTCCCGAAGTGATAATGCCCAAGGTGTCGGAGCTGCGTTCGCCAAATTTGCTGCCGATATCGTTAAATGTGCCAATCACGGCAAATTTGCCTTTAAGTTCCTTGATGTTTGCTGGAATGCCTGCAAATACCTTGATTCTGTTACGGGCCAGTTTGGCAAAATCTAATCCGTAGTTTTTTATTTGCGCCAGATAGCTGTAAAAATCTTTATCGCCATAAAAAATCACATCTTTTTTTTGTTTGAGCGCTGCCAAAAAGGCAATCAGATACATCTCGGCGTGAGTGGGATAAACCGGTATGAATATTTTGTCTTTGCGAGATTTTTTGATGATTTCCACCAGCTTTTTAAAGGTATCTACCTCGCGCACGGCCATACCGTCATGAACAATGCCGCAAAAGTCGCTGACTACAAAATTTATGATTCCCGCCAGCTGTTGCAGACGTTTTAGGTTAGTCGGCCGCCGAAAATAGGTGCTGTTGTCAATTTTCATATCGCCGGTATGATAAATGCAAGTGCCGTCATGCGCAGTTATCACCAGTCCAAAACTATCAAAACAAGTGTGTGATGACGCTAAAACCTCAATCTTAAAACTGCCGCATTTTAGCGTGTCGCCATCGTTAATAATGTTAAACTCCGGCCGTTCGTCTTGAGCAACGTCAAATTCATCATACAGCTCATTGAGAATCATCATAGTGTATCTTCCGCCAAATAGCGGCGGAAGATTGTATCCGGCTTTGAGATAATGAACAATTCCGTTAAGATGATCCGGATGCGAATGAGTTAAAAAAATGGCCTTGGGATTCAAAAACGGGGTTTGCAACAATTCTCTAATATCGGGAACCGCCGCCACCGAGTTCTTAATCCCAAGAGCCTGATGATTATCAAATTTGCCAAGATCTACCACAATAGTTGTGGCCTTTAATCCGGATTTTAAGCTTTTTACGTCAGTGTACTGGTAGCAATGTCCGCTGATTTGGTCAATGTTGTTACCGCCGAGCGGCCGCCAGTATAAACCACTTTCTGAAAAATACCCCGCCATTTAGATACACAATCTTTTATTGGCGTTTGCTGTTGCGGTATTCTTCCAATTTAGCCTGCCGCCAAGCATTCGCCTTGTTTGCTGTCATACGTTCAATTTTGGTTTTATTTTTAGCATAAACGTGTTTGCTTGCAAGAACTTTAGCGGCTTTTTGCCCTCTTTTTCCAAACAAAAATGAATTGTCGTTATAAGCCTCTTTAACACCCTCGTAGGCATTGGCTAATTTTTGTTTGTACAGCTGAGCCTTCCGAGGAACGCTGGAATGGTAGGCCATAGCAGCTTTTATCCAGTCGTTGCCTTTTTTGGCATATAAATTTTTCAAAAATTTGGCGCCGTATTCCACATTTTTTTGCGGATCAAAAGCATCTTCCACGCTTTTGAAAGCCTTGGGGTGGTACGCCAGATTAATCTGCATACAACCAACATCAATGCTCTTGATGCCGGCAGCTTGCATACGCTTAACCTCTCTAACGGCCTCGGCCTTGGACTTAAAAAAGTATCCTTTGCCTTGAGCGTTCACAGTCCACGGCCAAGCAACATTGCGCTGACGATTGGCATCCCAGCGTCCGGTCTCAACGCTGGAAATGGTGGAAAGGAGGTGTTCTTTGATATGGTATTCTTTTTCAAATTTTTGTGTGGCATCCATACAAACCAGAGCGTCATCGCGGATTTCGGCGTAAGCTCGAGCCTGTACTGGCTGAATTAACATCAGCAATATTAACAAAAACATTAAAATTTTTGATACGAAAAGTCGCATCCCTCTGCTCCCTCAGACCAGCCAACAGGTATCCCTCATGCAACAAATGTGCCAATTTCAACCTGCCATGCGGCAACCATAAAATAAAAATAGCCTGAGGTTGGTGATCCAACGGTCTCACCGCTCTCCAACCGCGGCAAAACCCAAACTACTCGTTATAAATATTAACAAATAGTTTACAAACAAGGAGGGCTTATAACATATTTATTTTTTAAAATCCAGTAAAAAATGCGCCAGATCCAAAATACTTTGGCTAATATCATGGCTAATCTTTTGAAATTTCGGCTTTTTTGCAAACTTTTTTTCGTCCATGTAAAGGCCGCGATTAATTTCCAACTGCAAGGTGTAGATATTCTTGCGTGGTTGGCAGTAGTTAAAGGCGATATAGGCGCCGGCGTAAGGGCGGTTAAATTCCACCCGATATTTTTTGGATTCTAACGTTCGGCTTAAAAATTCGGACATTTGAGTTGGGCAGCTTTCATCAAACAAGGTGCATAAGCAAAAATCCAAGCTTTTTTTCTCGTCCATAATATTGCAAATAAGCGATGGCATGGAGTGGCAATCAATCAACAGGCAGAATCCGAACTTGCGCACGCAGCGGTCAACCAGCTGTTTGAGGCGTTTGTGATAAACATCGTAAACGTTTTTTAGTCTGGCTTGCCCTTCTTTATAAGACAATAGGCCGTCATATATATTTTTGTTGGGATAGACAATGCGGTGGATCACTCCCAGACCGACGCGGCAGCGGCGACAGCCGGCGCCATTTTGACTTAAGGGAGCGTCAAAAAACATTTTTTCATCAAGTTCTATCTTATCTCGATTCACATCTACAAATGTCCGCGGAATGTTCATGCTCAGCAGTGGGATTCCGGCTTCTGAGGCCTCGGCCACAATCTCGGTTACAAAGCTGTCTTCTGAGGAGCGCAGCTCATTTTCACTCAAGACCGAGTTAGCCAAAAACTCCGGCGGAAAATCTCTGCCGCTGTGCGGAGAGGACAAAACAATCGGAAAATTGAGGTCTTTACTGTTATATTCCTCAAATATCTTCAGGTTTTTGTAGTTTACGCTAAAATCAAGATGTTTGTCAGACACGCCTAAATCTCCTCATAAGTGAGGATAATTATAAGCCTAAAAGCTTAAATTTTCGCTAATTTTGTTTTCCTGGTTTGTGCAACAGCCAATATTGCAGCAAAATAAACGCGGCAATCAACGGCAGCATCGTTTCGGAAGTTTCCTCCATAACCTCAATATTTGTTTTTAGTTGTTCGGGCAGCGGGAAGCCCATGCTGTGTTTGTAGTTGGAGGGGAAACGGTCTGTAAACTTGGCGATAACTCCAATCGTGCAAAGAGTGGCAATCGACCAAGTGGTAGTGTTCATCTTAAAAAAGCTGACTACCAAATGTTTGGTATATTTGACTGCCAAATAAAGCAATACGGCAAGCAGCAACAAAAGCAGGGTGCCGGCAATAATTTTTTCGTGTAGCGGGTTATTCGGGTTCAAAAAGAAGCGCGACTTGAAGGCCGTGGTGTCTTGACTTGCCAGCCAGTGCTGAATTCCCATTTCTCGTAAAAAAGCTGCCGCGCCAAGAGAAACATACATTACAAAGTCGATTCGTTTAGCGGCTCCCAAACTCCAGAAGAATTTAGCCAGGCAAATATAAGCCAGCAACAGCGGCAAATAGGCAACATTAGTGATAATTTCAATGATTCCTTCTTCGCTAAGCAATTCCGGCAGGCGGTCATATTCAAAAATAAATAAACAGCACATCCACAACAGCCAGACGAGAGAGAAGAAAACCGGGGCAAAAAGGGGAGAAGTCAGATATTTTTTCATTAGTTCTTACAACAGTAGTTAATCCAAAATTGACGCGATTATAATGTGTTATAAAAGTTTGTACAGCGTTTTTACAAATAAAATCACAAATAAATCTAAAAAGGCTTGCCAAAAACAAAATCATAATGTAAACAAAAAACAACCAACGATGACGGGTGTGTAGCTCAGTGGTATGAGCACTACGTTGACATCGTAGGGGTCGCTGGTTCGATCCCAGCCACACCCACCAATAAAAGAGCCTGCCTTGAGCAGGCTTTTTTTATTGGTATGGTGTCGCTAGATTGAGGCAGAGTTGGAGGCAAAAAAACACCCCAGCTTTATAAAAGAGCAGGGGTGTAAATCGTTAGCAAGTCTATTCGGCTAGAGCTTGCTTGATGTCGTCCACGAACTTTTTGAGTTCGTCTGACATCGGCTCGCTCCAAGAGGTCCTTAGGGAAATCTCCTCTCTTAGATTTTCAGGGATCTCTATGTTAAGGAACAAAAGTTCTCCTGATATCCCTCTTAGGCCATCATAGAATTTTTCTTTCAAAAAAAGTTTTTCACCAACGCAGATCAAAAAAACAACTGAGTTGCAAGAGGTCTGCCATCTTGCAATATAATTTCCTTCCATTTTTTTATTTTATTTTATTTGTTAATAATTATTTTCTGTCAATCTTATATCATAAATTAAAGACTGTGTCAAACATTTTGTCTATTTTGCCAATTGGCGAACTTTAGGGGCTCGAGGCACACTTTATCAGGTAGCATTGACCAATAGCTTATACCCAGCCGGTTTTGACAATATCCTGACCAAACTTGGCCTCAAGCTCGTCCAGAGCATGGCTGAGTTTGCTGTCTTGTTGTGTCGGCGCGCTGGTTTCAAACAAAGACGGCTGATAATTATAGTCCAGTTCTTCCAGCGATATGCCGCAACTGCGATAAATTTCATGAGGGCGATAAAGGCTACGCAGCAAGGGCAGGGCGGTTTTGGCAATTTCAGTCTCGCTGTTGGTGCAGATTGGCAGCTTTTGCCGCGCAGACACCACCCTGAAATCTTTGGTGCGCAGCATAACTCCGGCAGTTTTGCAAAATCCGTTCCATTTGCGCAGTTTGCGGCAGGCGTGATGAATATGTCCAAGCAGAGCGGCGCGCAATATCGCTTCGTCCTGGGTAAAATTTCCGAGCATGGCCGTGTCTTGGATAGATTTTGGCGCCTGAGGCTTGTTGTTTACCCTGGATGTGCAATTACCCAATAGCTCATATTTCAGGTTCAAACCATTAATTCCCAGACTTTTGCGTACAAAGGCATCATCTTGCGCAATATAATCTTTGATAGTAAAAATTCCGTAATATTGCAGATGTTTCAGATTCTGTCGGCCGACGCCGCAAACCTCTTCTATCGGCCAATTGCCGACAATTTGCGCAATTTTGTGGGGCGGAATAGTGAATATACCCTGATTCTTTTTGGCCTTGTCGCTGGCTAGTTTGGCCAATGTCTTGGAGGTGGCAAGCCCGATTGACACCGGCACTTGGACTTGTTCCCATACTCTTTGCCGCATGTTTTTGATGATTTCGGTATAAGTCTTTTTATAGACCTTGTTCAAACTGGTCAGATCAACATAGGCCTCATCAATTGAAACCTGTTCCACATCAGGACTAAAGCTTTGCAAAACTCGCATAACCTGCGCCGAGACCTCGCCATACCGGTTATGGCGCGCCGGTATAAAGGTTGCCTCGATTCCCCGCTCATGTAGTTTGAACAGCGGTTCTCCCATCTTAATACCCATAGCCTTGGCTTCTGGCGAGCGCGAGACCACGATTCCCCGTTCTCCGGCGCCGGTAGTTACGCACACGGCTTGCCCGCGCAGATCAGGGTTGTCTATCTGCTCGCATGAGACAAAAAAACAGTCGCAATCGACTAGAGCTATAATCCTTTGTTGTGACATTTTAGAAGACTCTGTTCTGGTTTTGTTCGATTATAGGCGTTTCTGCCCGAGAGTCAAAATAATTCTTGTCAATCCGCCTGAAAAAGGGTACCTTGAGCTGATTTTAGAGAAAGGACAAGGTTATGAAAATCGGTGTTTTTGATTCCGGACTTGGCGGATTGGTTATCACCAAGGCCTTTATTCGCGCTCTGCCGGATTATGACTATATTTATTATGGTGACACCGAGCATCTTCCTTATGGCGAGAAAACTCCCGAGCAGATTATGAGTTATACCCTTGAGGCCATCAAGTTTCTAATCTCGCAAAAATGCGGATTGATAATTATTGCCTGCAATACGGCCACTTCAATTGCTTTGCGTTATTTACAGCAAAAGTTTATTCCGGCCTATGCTCCTGATGTTAAGGTCTTGGGGGTGGTAATTCCCACTGTGGAAGAGGCCTTGCTTGACAATGCCGCCAAGGTTGGCGTGATTGCCACTCCGGCCACCGTGGATTCTCGCATATATACAGCCGAACTGCACAAGATTCGTCCTGAACTGGAAATTAGGGAGGTTGCCGCGCCGGAATTGGTGCCAGCTATTGAAAGCAATAATTTTGCTCTGGCTGAGGCCAAGGCAGCGGAATATGCCGCCGGATTCGTCGATGTCGATTCGCTGATATTGGGTTGCACTCATTATCCGCTGCTCAAAGAATGCTTTCGCCGCGCTCTGCCCAAGGTAAGGGTTATCTCGCAAGATGAGTTAATGGGAGCCAAACTGGCTGATTATTTGCGCCGCCACATAGAGATTGACATTTGCCTGAGCCGCAATCGAGATTATAAGTTTTTGGTTAGCAACTGGAATGAGCATTATCAAAAAGTTGCCGCCACAATGTTTCCGGATATTCCAATTTGTGAGAAGCAAAATGCATAAGGTTTTTTATATTTTTCGCCATGGTGAAACTGACTATAACATTGTCCGCCGTTGGCAAGGTTGCGGTATAGACAGTCCGCTCAATGCCACCGGTATCGGTCAGGCAGAAGATTTGGCTGGCAGACTGGCTGATAAAGGCCTGCAGATTATATATTCCAGTCCGCTTAAGCGGGCGCGCCAAACTGCCGAGATTGTCGCTCAAAAATTGCGCCTTGCCGTAAGAGTGGATATCGGCCTGCGCGAGGGATGCTTGGGAAAAACCGAAGGTATGCTCAAGACTGAGGTGGCGGAAAAATTTCCTGAAACCTATGCTTTGTGGTATGCTCCGGATAATGATATGAATGTTGCCTTTCCGGACGGAGAAACCAAAAACCAAATACAGGAGCGGATGTTTGAGGTTTTTCAAAATTTGTTGAACACCTCCGAAGAAGTTATAGGAGTTGCCTCTCACAGCGCCTCAATTCGTTATTTTTTGATGAAATTTGGGCATCAGCCTCATGCCATGAAAAACACCGCCCTCTTTCGATTAGAATATGAGGACGGTGCTTGGTGTCTAGCCGAACTTTAGGACTTTAATCAATAATTTCATCAGGATAGATGCCATAAAGATTTTGTCTGGGCAACCAACCGGTAATGTTGCCGAATTTAATAAGGCAAAAACTATTATCAACCGGACATTTTTTTATTTCGCCAACGACTTCGTCCTCAACTTTGGCAATCACCTTCGCTTTGTAGTCGTCCTTGGCATAAACATTGTTCTCACCGGGAGCGATAACTCTGACATGGCGTTTGCCCACCAAATTGGTTTTGTGTACCCAGCTCTCTGAGCCTTGCCAATCTTTAATTTTGCGCCAAATTTCAAACTCGGCAATCACTTCCACCGGAGCAAATTGTTGACGATACACCCATTCTATCGGATAACGGGTTCCCGGACCAGAACGAGCGTTAACTTGATTGAAACGCAAGGCCACAAAGCGCGGCAAGGCCAAACCGGTCTCTCCCTCATCGACCGCTTCTTGAGCAAAAGCCAGAGAGATGGAAAGAGCCAACATTGCTAAAGTTGTAAATATTGTTTTCATTTCACCCTCGTTTAATCTTTTTTTATACAGTTGCCGTTATTATGACGACATTAGATGAATAAATTGTAAAAAAATGTATCTGAAAGGAATTTTTTATGAATGTTATTGAAGTCGCTCAAGATCTGATTCGTTTTCGTTCTGAAACCGGCAATGCCACTGAAATTGACAAAGTAATGGCCTACATTCAGAATCTTTTTGCCGGCACGGAAGCTAAAATAGATGTTTTTCGTCAGATTGAGGGCGCGCCGGTTATATTTATTCGCAATGCGGAAACCGATGATTTTGATGCTCTTGTGCTGGGGCATATTGATGTTGTGGCCGCTGCTGATGAGATGTTTGAGCCTAAAATTGAAGACGGCAAAATGTATGGTCGCGGCACTTTGGATATGAAATCTTTTGCTGCTGTCGCACTAAATTCTATGGAATATGTTCTGCAAAAAAAATTACCGCTGAAATTCGGGGTGATTTTGTCTTCTGACGAGGAAAAAGGCAGCCGTGGCACAGAGGCGTTTTTGGCGGCTCACCCTGATATGAAAGCAAAGATTGTGTTGGATAATGATGTCGGCGGTGATATTACCAAGCTGATTGTCAAATGCAAAAATCCGGTGTTTGTAAAGCTGTTGGCTCGAGGGGAGGCGGCGCACGGTTCACGTCCTTGGGACGGAGTTGACGCCAATGAAATAATGTTCCAAACCATCGCCAATTTGCGCCAAAGTTATCCTTATTATTCACAAACCGGAGTTGTTCCGCAAAACAAGTGGATAGACACGTTGCATATTGCCAAAATCAAAGGCGGTGAGGTTTCTAATGTTATTTGCAATTACTGTGAGGCCTTGTGCGATATTCGTTTGACGGAAAACAGTTCTTTAGAAGGATTAAAAGCCAATCTGGATAAGGCAATGGTGCGTGGTTGCGAATATCAGATTGTGTCTTCTTCCACGCCGGTGGTGATGAGCGAGGAAGATCCGTATATTTTGGATTACAAACATTTTGCCGAAAGCATATTAGGTCGGCCTCTGGAATTTGAATATGAAGGCGGAGCTACGGATTCTCGAGCCTTCGCGGTCAGGGGCTCCACTGTGATTATGCATTCCGGAAGCGGCGATGGCATGCATGCCGAAGGCGAATATGTCGAGATTGAATCGGTCAAGCAGATTGCCGATATTCAGATTCGTTTTTTGCAAAAATTGGCTCTTGCCAAAAAATAAGCATAAGGCTATAACATCAAAAGATGCCGGCGTAGCTCATCAGGATAGAGCAACAGTTTCCTAAACTGTGGGCAGTGGGTTCGAGTCCCGCCGCTGGCGCCATAAAATAAGGCTCCCCTTGCGGGAGCTTTATTTTTGAGCGCTAGCCGGAACTCGAACCCACGGGTTAGTGGGTTTGGGCTGAACAAATAGGCAGACGTAAGTATGCCGGTCAGCATAGCTGAATTTGTGAAGCAGGCGAAGTGAACCTAAGAGAACGGAGCCAGTCCCGCCGCTGGCGCCATAAAATAAGGCTCCCCTTGCGGGAGCTTTATTTTTGAGCGCCAGCCGGTGAACCGCATAATTAATAAAGAGATTTGCTTTTTATTAATACATAAAAGTTATAATGTCACCATTGCAAACATTATAAAAGAGGCTGGCCATGGTAACTATAACTGAAACTCAATTTTCCGACATTTATATCACTCCTGACAAACAGGTGTTTATTCCGGACAAACGCACGGCCAATGCTCTAATGAAGTTTGCGCCTGAGGATTTTGCTCAATTTTATCAGCTGTTACAGACTTCTTGGGATGGCCAAAATCCAAGCTATTCAGTGGTCTATGACGGCATTTTTTACCGTGTTGAACGCACGGTGGCTCTAGACGGTATTCAATATTGCGCGCGTCGAATGCCGGCGCAGGTTCCTGATTTTGGCTCGCTCGGATACCCCAAGCAGCTGGAGCGCTATTTGCTGTCATTGCGGAATGCCTCGGGTCTGATTCTTTGGAGCGGTCCGACCGGCGCCGGTAAAACAACATCAATTTCAAGCTTGCTTAAGGATTATCTTTCCAGTGAGGGCGGTTTTGCCTACACTATTGAAGATCCTAATGAGCAACCGCTTGACGGCATTTACACCACGCCGAATGGTGGTTTGGGTTTGTGCAAACAGACTCAGCCGGCCGGCGGTGATTGGGGTGCGTCTTTAAAATCAGCATTGCGTTCTAAGCCGCGCTATATTATGGTTGGCGAGATTCGTACGCCCGATACCGCCAGTGAGGTGTTGCGCGCGGCCACATCCGGCCACTTGGTGCTTTCCACTATTCACGCCAACAATGTAACAGATGCTATAACTTCGGTGGTAAAATATGCCGCCGCCGGTGGAATGAGTGAGGATTTGGCCTATGACTTATTTTCTCGCGGAATGTTAGGCGTTTTGCATCAAACCTTAGTTGGCACTGCGATTAAAAAAGCCGCGGTTTCGTTTTTGTTTGCCAATCCTGACACCAGCAAGGGCGATCAAGTTAGAGGAATCATCAAGAGCGGAAGGATTAACCTTGGTACTTCCATTGAGACCCAAATGACCCGCATGGCCAGAGGTTTGCCGCTGTTTATAGATGTTTAATCCCAGGGAAACACTACCCAGCTGTCGGCCATAGGGCAGGCATAGACATCACAAAATTTTTGTCCGGCCGGCTTTGCGTAAACGCAGGCGAAAGTTGCCTGAGGGTACTGTTTGCGCAAAATTTGCAGGGTGCGGCCGCTGTCTGCCAAATCATCAATAATCACGGTGTTTTCATCAACATTTTGCAGAGCTGTTCCAAGCTCTACGTTGTTATCGTTGCGTTTGATTTCGGCATCATAGCTGGCTATACATACCGCGTCGCAATGTCTGATTCCCAATTCATAGGCAATAATTCCCGCCGGAATAAAACCGCCGCGGCTCACCGCCACGATTCGCGAAAAATTGCCGTATGTTTTAAGTTTTTGCGCCAATAATTTTGCGTCTTTGTGAAAGTTGTTCCAATCAATATAAATTTTATTAGTCATTTTTTAGTGCTGAGCCTTAATTTTATATATATATTCGATGACATCTTCATCGCCCCAGTCTGCTGAGCCGCGGATACGGCCGATTTCTTCGCTTTTGGTGTTTACTAAAACGGTGTGCGGCGATGAAAATATCCCAAAATCTCCCGAGA
The DNA here is from genome assembly GCA_934248075.1 of uncultured Alphaproteobacteria bacterium. Lineage (GTDB taxonomy): Bacteria > Pseudomonadota > Alphaproteobacteria > RF32 > CAG-239 > CAZU01. The sequence goes on from CAKQKH010000005.1 coordinate 16,009, forward strand.
GTTTGCCGTCCTTATCAGTATAAAAATCCACATCGGGAGCTTTATATTTTTGAAGCAGTTCTTTCTGTTCGGTCACGCTGGTCCACTCGTCATCTTTAGACACCAACAAAACTTTTATGCCGTTATCACGGGTTTTTACCACAAAGTTGTTAATGTCATCAAGCTCCTTGATACACGGAGCGCAATAACGCGACCAAAACATCACCAACAAAAAGTCGCCCTTAAAGTCGGCTAGTCTGACCGCTTGTCCGGCTGGTGTATAAATAGGCGTTTGGGGCGCCTCTCGCGGATAGGCAAAGATATTCAGGCCGCCCTTGGCCGCGGCAAGACTGCTCCAAAACAACATCAGGCACAAAAACAGGATTCTTTTTATCATCTATTTCTCGGCTTAGCTTAATTTTTACTTAACTCTTATCGGCTATATAATTATAATATAACCCAGAACAAGTAAAGGAATGGTTATGAAAAAATATTTATGTTTATTGGCGCTGCTTAGCGTTTTTGTCACGGTTTCTTGTGGCAAATTGGCCGCTCCGGAGCCGATTCCGGGCAGTGGATATCCGCATACTTATCCGCGTAATTAGCAAAGGTTTCGCATATGGTTGATGAAAATATTGAAAACGAGATGATTCCCTATGTGGAGTTTGCTGACAATGCCAACGAGCGCACACCCTGCGTTTTGGTTCTGGATTGCTCCGGCTCCATGCGCGGTGAGCCAATCAAGCAGCTTAACGCCGGCCTCAAGGCTTTGGAGCGCGAGCTGAAAGATGACATTGACGCCAGCTCCAGAGTGCAGTTGCTGATTATTAAAGCTTTTGGCAAAGATGAGGCAGTCATTTCTTCTGATTGGATAGACGCAATGAATTTTGAGGCGCCGACCATGGAGGCTGGAGGTCTCACGCCGTTGGGCAAAGCCATGGAGTTAGCGCTGCAAAAAATAGAGGAGCAAAAATGCCTTTATGATAGTTGCGGCATAACCTCCAAACGTCCGTGGATATTTTTAATCAGCGATGGCGAGCCGACAGATTATGATTGGGAAATTATCGCTAAAAAATGTCGTCTGGCTCAAGAAAATAAAAAAGTGGTTATTCATGCCGTGGGTACTCAGGGCGCAAACCTTGATAAACTGGCCAAATTTTCGACTATGTCTCCCAAACGCTTGACCGGACTTAAGTTTACGGAGTTCTTCCTGTGGCTGAGCCGCAGTGTTTCCTGCATTTCCAGAGCCGCGCCCAATGCGCCGGATTTATTGGAAGACACTGGGGAGTGGGATGAAGAATAGTCGCCCAAAAATCGTTGCCGTAAGCGTCGCCGGCGCTTTGCACAATCATCATGGCCAAAGCTGTCAGGATTTTTTCAAGCATACCCGCGGCAAGAATTTGGTTGCGGTGGTCTCAGACGGCGCCGGCTCTGCCAAATTGGGCAAAATAGGAGCAAAAACAATTTGTTCCACGGCTTGTGATTTGCTTAAAAACACCGAATTCGCCGATATTCCCGAGCAAATTCGCCGAGTGATAAAATTGGCGCGAGAAAAGTTGGTTTTGCATCGCCGCAATTCTTCCAAGTCCGAATCCGGCATCGGTGATTTTGCCGCCACTTTGGTTGGCGTGGTCTGCCGTGGCAACAGGGGCGTGTTTTTTCATATTGGAGATGGCGCGGCGATAGCTGTTCGCGGCGGTTTTGATGACTTTGTTGCCTCCCACCCGCAAAATGGCAATTTTTCTTGTGAAACTTTTTTTTACACGCAACAGGCATGGCAGGAAAATTTGCGTCTGACCTGGTTTGACAACGCCACCACGTTATTATTAATGAGCGACGGCGTTACCGGTTTTTCATTTTCGGCAGATATGCAGAAGATAGAACAAGGTTTTATCGGGCCGATAGATCGTTTTCTGACCGAGGCCAAAAGCAAGCCCAAGGCGGTTAAAGCTTTGGCCAACACGCTAAACACGCCCAAGGCTCAACGTATAAATGCCGATGATAAGACCTTGGTTTGGATAAAGGTAAAATAACATGGTTGCAGGGCAAACATACAACGCTGTTTATGCCGATCGCTCCTTTGGCAAGATCACGCTTGGCGAGTTGATAAACCGCGGCGGTGCCTCAGGCAAGATATATAGTGTCGAGGGGCGGCCGGAATTGGTGGCCAAAATTTTTCACAACACCGACAAGAGCAAGACCAACCGCCAAAAACTGGAGGCGATGCTTCTAAACAAGCCAAGTTTTCCTCCGGTGGAAGAGGGCGGGGTGTCTTATACTCAAATCGCGTGGCCAGAGGCTTTGTTGGAAGACGAGCAAGGTTTTTGCGTTGGTTATCTGATGCCGTTGATTAATATGCAAGCCGCTGTTTCGCTAGATCACCTAATGCAAAAGGCCACGCGCAAAAAGCTAAACTTGTCTGAAAAATACGCATATCGTATATTTGCCGCCTATAATTTAGCGGCTATGGTTACCTCTCTGCACAAATGCGGCCACTATATTGTTGACCTGAAACCGTCAAACGTGTCGGTGTATAAAAATAATATGTTGGTGGCGATGGTTGATTGCGATGGATTTTCCATTAAGGGAGAAAACAGCCGTTATCCGGCGGAATTTGTCAGCGAGGAATATATTTATCCTGAAGGCATGAGTCAGGCTTGTCAGGATATGGGCGAAGAGCAGGATAAATTTGCGCTTGCGGTTATAATTTTTCGCTTGCTCAATAACGGAATTCACCCTTTTTCAGGAGTTCCGCGCAAAAATGACGCAGAGATGCTCACCATTCAAAACCGCATTGAGCAATATCATTACGCCTATGGGCTTTGGCCGGACAAATATCAGGCCCCGCACCCATACAGCCTGCACAGCTATTTTGACAAAGACACGCTGGAGATGTTTGAGCGAGCGTTTGCCAAGGGCGGCAATCGCCCCAGTGCCTATGAATGGCAAGAACATCTGTGGAAACTCATGCACCATTTGCGCCAATGCAAAAACAATCCCAATCACGTTTATTTCACGACCAAAGGCTGCGGCTTGTGCATAATAGAAGATAAATTTTATCATGATATGCGCGATATCAAAAAACAAAAACAGACGCCCGAAAAGATTCGCGGCATCAAGGTTACGGATTTATCGCAGGAAAAAATTAATCATGATAAGAGCGTCAAACAGGCGCAGGATATCAAGATGCAGCGGATTTCAATAGCGATTATTGCCTTGTATCTGTTGTTCTTTTGCTTTTTATTTAAGATTCTTCAGCCATTGCAAAATATTATGTACGAACTCGGCGTGGGTTTGCAGGCGGTTATTGCCACCTTGGGGTTCATGGGGATTCATCACCTGATTTATAAATATCAGGAGCAAATTCCCTTGTTCAAAAACAAGGGGATAACCGATATGTTGCAAGTGTTTGCCCTAATCTGTGTGATTGTCGCTCTGGTTTCGATAAATGATATTCCGCAAAATTTGCTTGAATTAGTCCGTTGATTTTACTATATTCAGTCTGTTGTGTATAATAGAAAGGATAAGTCATTGAAAACACTAAATCCGATTTTGATTTCCGGAAAAGAGGTTTTGCCCCTGATTGAGGGCGGCAAAGGGATTAATGGCAGCGACGGACACTCCAGCGGTGCTTGGGCGCATGAGAATTGCGTTGGAACTTTTTCTGGCGTTAGCCCTGACTATTATGATAATAACGGCAACGTTATTTTTGAGCGATACCTAAAAAGAGACCGTCCTTCTCGGCATGAGGAAATGGTTGAGCAGTCAATAAAGGGCTGTCTGGCACAAGCCCAGATTGCTCATGAAGTATCTGACGGCAAGGGGCGGATTCATCTTAATATGTTGTGGGAGCTTGCAGGCTCGCAGCAGATTCTTAACGGCGTGCTGGAAAAAGCTAAAGGCTTGATTCATGGCGTTACCTGTGGCGCCGGATTGCCATACAATCTGGGTGAATTAGCGTCCAAATATGGCGTTTACTACTACCCGATAATTTCATCTTCCAGAGCTTTCCATATATTGTGGAAACGAGCCTATAATCGTTTTGTGGAATTTTTGGGCGGCGTGGTTTATGAAGATCCATGGCTGGCCGGCGGACATAATGGCTTGTCCAATGCCGAGAATCCCGCAGAGCCGCAAACTCCATATATGCGATTGGTTGAGTTGCGCAAGCTAATGAATGAACTCGGCCTGCAAGAAAAACCGATTATTCTGGCCGGAGGCATCTGGGCGCTTGATGACTGGCAAGACTATATAGATAATCCTGAAATTGGCAAAATAGCTTTTCAGTTTGGCACCAGACCGATGCTTACCAAAGAAAGCCCGATTAGTGATGCTTGGAAAAAACTGATGCTTCAGGTTAAAAAAGGTGATGTTATTTTGCAAAAATTCAGTCCGACTGGATTCTTTTCTTCGGCGATTAAAAATACGTTTTTATCGCGATTGATAGAGCGCAAGCAAGGAGAAGTTCCTTTTGCTCATGAGGCAAACGAAGAATTTTCGCAACCGTTACATTTAACAGACAGCAAAATCATCTTTATTCGCGCTGAGGATTCCGCCAAAGCGATGAATCAAATAAAATCAGGCCACACCGAAATTAAAGAAACCCCCGATAATACGGTGGTGTTCTTAACGCCTGATGAGTGGGTGCAAATGAAAGAGGACCGCAAAAACTGCGTTGGTTGTTTGTCGCAATGCCAGTTTTCTGCGTGGTCGCAGGCCAAAGGCAACACCGGAAGACTGCCGGATCCCCGCTCTTATTGTATTCATAAAACTCTTTATGATGTCAGCCACAACGGCAGTATTGTTGACAATCTGCTGTTTGCCGGACATCAGGTGTATCGCTTTGCCACCGATCCGCTTTATCGCAACGGAATTCCCTCGGTTAAGGAGCTGATTGAGCGGATAAAATCCGGCAAATAACCGCGCATTTTTACAAGACTCCTTCTCATCGACGGTGGAGGTTGGGTGGGGTGAGATAAAATAAAGATTGTCATCGCTCCGAGAGGCGAGCATTCTCGCCCGAGGTCAAGCGATCTTCCGTGCTGTCAATCGATATTATCAGTTCGGTAGATGCCTGGACTTTGCGGAAGAATGCTTTCGCAAAGAGGCATGACAGAGTCTTTTTTATTGTCACCCCCACCTTAATCCTTCCCCGTCTAGGGGAAGGAAAGAGCTAGCGCAGCGAAACTAGTAAACAAGTGACTGACACGCGGTTGGTGAGCCATTATAGGCGAACCTACCAAGTTAGACGATTTAGATGGGGGTGGCATAAATGCAACTGTCACTCTGAGTGAACCGAAGAGTCCATTATTGACTGGATGTTTCGCTTCGCTCAACATGACAATTTTTTATTTTGTTTGTGATTGTGCACCACGAATTGTCATTGCGAGTGTGAACGATAGTGAACCGAAGCAATCCATCTTGTGACTTGATGAAAATGGATTGCTTCTCAAGGCTATCGCCTTTCGCGCAATGACGATGGGGAGGAATGGGAGGGTGAGCGCCCTTGAAATCAAGGAAAAGAGTCCGATAGTACACTATTCTTTACATATCCTTTCTTAAAAACACCAAAAGATAGAAAAAAACATTGCAATTCTGTGTCAAACCCAAAACAATATATTGACAAAGCGATGAAAATCGGGGCAATATAAACCTGAATTATGACTTAAGTGATATAAAAATCGCAAAACATACTTTTGGCCATCAAATTTATGACTAATGATAAGATTGTTCATAATTTATTAATTTGTTATAGTTAAACTATCAACAAAGTAAATTGAGGAGAGATACAATGAAAAGTTTATATAAAAATGAGCAATCAGGACGTTCGATGGTCGAAATGCTCGGCGTGCTCGCGATTATCGGGGTGCTTTCGATAGGTGGTATCTCCGGTTATTCTAAAGCGATGGCCAAATATCGCGTAAACAAAACCTTAGACCAGATTTCTATGTTGGTTATCAACATTCGTACGCTGTTTTCTTCCAGCATCGATTATGATGGTTTAAGCGCAACGAACGCTATTAGCTTAGGCATTATTCCAGGCGATATGCAAGGTGGTACTGCCTCCAAGGTCAAGATAGTTAATTCTTATCAGGGGTCTGTATTGCTGGGTAACCCAGGAGACAGTGCTGATGCAAAAAGACGTTTTTATATTGCTTATGATGGCTTGAATTCAGAAGCTTGCGTTTCTTTAGCTACTGCTGATTGGGGCTCACAAAGTGGTTCCGGTCTTGAGGCAATACATATTAATGGAGGTGCTGCTACAGCTCCAGACGCTGTAACGTGCTCTGGTGATGGATGTTATAAAATAGGTACAGATATTCCAATTTCTTTAGCTAACGCTGTAAAAAGTTGTGCTGAGACTGACAGTAATAAGACGTTTGCTATAACTTGGTACTATTACTAGTCAAAGTATCGAAACTCAAAAAGAGAGGAGAGTGTGGTGGCTCTCCTCTTTTTTTATCTGCTCTTTTCATCGCATAATAAATCAACTGTCATCGCTCCGAGTGGCGAGCATTCTCGCCCGAGGTCAAGCGATCTTCCGTGCTGTTGGAATGATGTCTAGGTATAATCTTAATTTGGTTCCAAGAAAAAATGCTCTTGTTTTAGCGCTGATTATAGACTAACCTGATATTATGAAAGAGATGTTTGTATATATTTTAACCAATAAAAATAACACTACGTTTTACACCGGTGTAACTTCTGATTTAATTCGCCGCGTCTATGAACATAAAAATAAAATCCTTCCGGGCTTTTCCAGTCAATATGATTTATTGAAACTGGTGTATTTTGAAAAAATCGAAGGTGAAGAACAAGCTATCAGGCGAGAAAAATATCTGAAAAAGTGTTATCGCAAGACCAAAGCAAAATTAATAAATCAGCTTAATCCATTATGGAAAGACTTATATCCCGAGCTGACCGGTGACTTGTAGCTAAGTGTGTGAACATTGTGCAATAACGCTAATTATCTTGTTTTCACAATGTAGTATATCAGCACGGAAGACCGCTTGACCTCGGGCGAGAATGCTCGCCACTCGGAGCGGTGACAGTTGTTTTTTATGTATTTAAAAAGAAAGGTCATTGCGCGAACGGCGTTTAGCCGTGAGAAGCAATCCATTTTTATCAAGAAACAAGATGGATTGCTTCGGTTCACTATCGTTCACACTCGCAATGACGGAACAGGGGGCAAAATCGCGCACTATCCCGAGCCTCGAACAAAGTGAGTGGCGAGTAATAGCTTAAGAATGCCTGTGCGGCTTCGCACCGTCGCCCGCCGTCGCGGGTTAGAAATGCCAGATTATAATGCTATTGTTTCCACAAAGTTTTCGAGCCTTGTCTTTGCCGATAGGCAACCGATTTTCAGCCTCGTCCCAAGTAAACAAAGTTTCCGTTTGGCCGTCGATAATAGAAATTCCGCTGACACCAAGCCAGAATTTTTGTGAAAATTTATGTCCGGCCAATTCGACGCATTGTTTTGCGCTCAAATTTTTGTAGGCAATGTCAAAATTTCTTGCTCCCGGCATTAATAGACCGCCGTCCGCGCCTTGCCCGACAGCAACCAGGTTACCCATATATCCGCTTAAATTTCCGTTTTTGAGCATAGACTGCGGCGCCATTTTTTTCTTAATCACCTCTTGAGTGCTAAGCCCCCAATAATCCGGACGGTTTTGATAGTAGCGGCGAATATTGTCAGCCAGTTGGTTTAGCTCGGTTGCGGCCTCTGCTACTCCGCTGTCTTCCTGACTAAAGATAAAAACCAATCCCCCCCACAGCAAAAGCATTGTTGCTACAATTCCGGCCAATATTCGGCCGCGCAAACGAATACGTCTGACTTTTGCTTTCAGGTTATACAGTATGGTTTGTATTTTATCTTTCATTTTTTATACTCCGCTTCCCATGCCGCTGGTGATTTGATCTTGCATTTCAAAGGTGCCCATAACCGCCCATGCGATAACCGCGCCAATAGCCAGCAAAGCCACCATGTTTAAGATTCCTGCCTTCTCTTCAATCATATAGACGGATTCTTCCAGCCAGTCATTGGCCAGATTGTCCAAAGCCTCTTCAAAGTTATCCAATTCTGAATAAATCTTAAGGTCGCCGATAATCTCTTTGTCCGGAAAGTCTAGTCCGGTTTTGGCCAAAGCTTGCCCAAGGTTATCACCATTGTTGATATAAATCAGCGTCTTATCAATTCGCTCGCGCAGATAGCGGCTTGAGTCACGACGAAGCGCGCGCATTGCAGTAGATACCGGAGTTCCACCCTTGACCAGCGCCGACAGTGCCAACAGCCAGCTGATGCCGGTAAAAACTTTGTACAGTGACCATGGCGGAATATAGTCAAAATATGCGCGAATTTTGCCGGTCCAAATTCCGATAGTGAAATAAATTACAATCATCAAAATCGGCAAGCTCAAAAAGGCGGCCAACCAGTTGTCTTTAATCCAGGCCGAGAGGTTGACCAAATCCCGCGCCATGCCGTGCCAAACTACGGTCGGTGCCGCGTCAATCATCGGCGGCACCATATAAACGCCGATAGCATAAATAATCAGCACCGCCATCATCATCAAAAAGCTCGGGTAGGCAATAGCGCCGACAATCGGGCGAATCATTTTAGTCGATCCCTCGGTGACCTTAATCAGATTAAGCAATGCGCTTTCCAGGTCAGAAACGTCGCCGACCGAAAGCATCAGCCGCTCTCGAGCCGGAGCCCAGCCTTTCAGCGCATCAGAAAAGGTTTTACCGTTGTTTAGAGCCTTGCCCCATGCAGCAATCGCAATCGCCAAAGGCTCTCCGGGGTTTTTGCCGCCATTGCTGGCGCCGTCGTGCAGCATATCCAGCGCGTCCATCAAAGAAAAGCGGTTTTTCATCAGCGAGGCGATTTTGCGATACATCTTGAGCCGTACTTTGTTGGAGAACAAGATAATCATTTTGGCATAATATTCCTCGATGAGGTTAAACTTCATCATCGCCTTTTGCAAAGATTTGGACTTTCTTTTATTATTTTCTTCCGCCATTATCTTACTCCTAATATACCGGACGCTGATCCATCAATCCGCACCAACGCTCAACTTCATCAAGATCAATCAGTCCTTTGAGCATGCGTTCAATAGCCGCCTCTTTGAGGGTGCGGCCATTGAGATCACTGGTCCAATAGTCAATAGCCTTACGAGTTTCGCCTTTTATCATCAACTCCAAAAACATCGCGTCTGGCAAGATGATTTCCGGCACGCTCATACGTCCTTTAATGCCCGTGTTGTTGCAATATTTGCACCCCGAGCCGCGTACAAATGTGTTTTCAACGCCAAAATCGCCTAACGCCACTCTTAGCCGTTGCACAGAAAGATCATTAAGCCGTTCCTTAACAGAAACACGGCAGTGCGGACACAATTTGCGGAACAAACGTTGCGAAATAAGCCCTTTTATCAGTTCCGGATCAAGCAACTTAAAGGTTTCCACTCCCATATCGCGCAGACGGGTCAGAATCGCCGGTGCCGAGTTGGCGTGCAAGGTTGTCCAAACTCCGTGGCCGGACAGCGCGCCCTTAAAAGTCAACTGAGCCGCTGAGAGCGAGCGCACCTCGCCTACCATCATAACATCAGGGTCAGAACGCAACGCGGCGGACAAAGCCTTGGTAAATTGTTCGTCTTTCTCTTCTTCGGTGTTGGCGTTGGTCACCGGCATTTGCCGCGCTCCCGGAATGGGGTACTCCGGCGGATCTTCCACTGTAATCAGGTTGATTTCGTAGTTTTTTTCCTGCAAAAGCTTAATCATGTTGCGTTGCAAAGTGGTGGATTTTCCGGATCCGGTCGGGCCGGCAATAATATTCAAACCAACCGGAACTGCGCGCAAACGATAAAACAAATTTTCTTCATATTCGCCAAAGCCCAAGCTTGACAGATCGCCGGAACCATCGGGGTTGTCATCGGCGTACAACAAGCGCATAACCAAATATTGCGAGCCAAAGGCAATCGGGTTAAATTGCAAACGAATAGCCAACACGTTGTGAGGCAACATCAATTTACCTTTTGAGCCGCGCAATGGAGTGGAACCAAGCTTTTGCGCGCCCTGAAATTCGTTTTGAGCGTAGTTGGAGTCAGACACATCAGCTGAAGCAAACGCCGCGCGTACAAAAGACTCGCCCCAGTCTTTATTATATTCCATTTCCGTGGTCATCATACCATTAATACGAAACATAATCTGGGTGCTGTCTGCCACAATAACATGCACGTCCGACACTTTCTGCGCTGCGGCGCGTGCAATTACGTTGACAAAGTCCTTTTGCATTTGCAGTTGGTCAAGTTCGCTATCTTCGCGGACATCAACTGCGGCCTGCGCGCGTTCGCCAATGCTATAAATAGCATTTATTTCGTTCTGAGAAACATAAGTAGGTTTAAGAATATTCAGTCTTTTTTTGCGCGCCAAAACCTCAAAACTGAGCACGCGGCCATCAAATTTGTGCGATTCCGCCACCAAAAAGCGGCCGTCTGAGAACAAGGCCAGCAGGCGGCGGGTGTCATCGTTAATAACTAAGGACGACCCCGGCAGCGTCAGCAGACGATTGCCGTTAGAAAAATATGTGTCGGCGATTGTAGATTTTTTTTCGCTTCCGCCACGAGATGCGTCGCTTACCGATGAGGCGGCAGACTCAGCTGCGGCATCAGTTTCTTCTGATGCCGACTGCTCTACATTAGTTTTGATTTCCTCATCGTTTTCAGCCATTTATCCTTACCTGGCCATCATAGACTGGCCTAACCCCGGAATCCCCACGCTGGAGGCAAAATTTTGTTTAGATTGGTCAGCTGGCGCCGGAGCCTCGCTGGCCGCCGGCAAAGCCGGAGTAATGGAAGACTTCGGTTGCTCCAAAGGCAAAATGCCGCCGGCCGCGAAATACAAATAATCTTTCAGTCCGTCTTTTTCAGCTCTTACATAAGTAGATGTAATATCGTCAATCACATGACCGCTTTGCAACGTGGTGCCTTTTTTAACATAAAAAGGCGTGCCGTCCTGATTAATCAGTTTGGCGATTAATTCTCCGTTCTGACCGCGGATTTCCATAACCGCATACATATTTTGCAACTTCAGCTCCGGAACCACAATCTCAGACGCTTGCGAAGAAGGTGACGCTGGTTGAGCGCCCAAATCCGCTCCGTCGGCAAACGGGTTGCGCTTCTCAATTTCTCTCTCCTGAGCCTCAATCCGTGCCTTCAGAATAGATATTTGTGTTTGCAGATTATCAATTTCTTTGTTGTACGCGTTTATCATCTCTGAAGACTGAGCCGCCGCAGAAAGAATACTGGCCTTAACATTCTTCAGTTTAGTTTGCGTGTCGTCCAACACTGCCTGATTTTCTTTTTTTAGGCCGTCAATTTGCTGATACAAAGTCGCGTCATGAGAAATCCATTCCTGAGTGGCCGCCAACATATCATTTTTATAAGCGTTCAACAATTTTTCCTGACGAATTTTCTCAAATTGAATGTCCAGCTCTCTAAGTTTTTCCTGCTCTTGCAAAACTTTTTGTTCTTGCTCTTTTTCCCATTCAATTTTCTTGCGCTGTTGTTCTTCGGCTTTTTCTTGCTCCTGAATAACAGCTTGTTTGCGCTGATTTTTTATAGCTTCAATTTCGTTCTGAACTTTTTCACGACGCAATTCCAAATTCAGCAAAGCCGTCTGCTTTTCCAAATCAGACATTTTGGCAAAAACCTCATCATCAATAAGGCTGTCATCATTGGTGCCGAGCAGACCGACACCTGCTCCCGGCTGGTTTAGCATTTGTGCCGGCATAACCGGAGTTGCTGGCTGGGTCTCCACTGTTGCGGTCGGCTCTGCTACCGGAGCCGCCGAATTCACAACCGGAATTTTTTGTTCTTGCTCGGCTTTCCCAAACAACGGCGCGTTTTCTGGCACGCTTGGAGCTGCGCCTTCATCATCATCAAACATGGCATCTTCCGAAAGGGTAACAACACCTTGAGCGCGCACATAACCGCAGTTTGCCGCCACCATCAAAGCTAATGCCGAAACGCCTAAAAAATTTCTCATTTTATAAAACATAGATTGTCCCCTCGTAATGCCAAGTTTTGTCGTTTGGAGAATATGTTATAAGTTTAATCTCAAGTCCTGAATATTTTGTTAACAATTCCACCCATGTCAGCGGATTATATTCGGAGTTCAGAGAAAATTTAATCATCCGATACGCTGTGCCGGTAGAAGACTTTATGCTGTCGGCAGACAATGAAATCGGCACGCCGATAGCTTGAAAAGTATCATTAAGCTCATCTTGCAAATCTGCAAACCTTTTTTGCGGCGGGCTGAGCAATTCCTCAGCTTTTTGCAAAGACAAGGTTGCCGACAAAACTGAGCCGTTGGCAGAAAAATTATAACCAGAAAACTTCAGACCGGAATCATCAAGCGCCTTTTTGGCCCAAGATACTCGTCCGACATTGCGCGACCATGTGGTCGCCGCGCTGCCGTTGTTGCAGCTGATGCCGCCGATGCTCCACCCCGGAGGCAAAATCTTGTCCAGCGCCACAATGCCCTCATAGCAATTTTGCATCACCTGTTTTGGGTTAGGCACTTTCTCCCATGGTTTAACCTCAACCACAGGCTCTGCCTTGGGTACAGCCTTAGGCTTTACCGGAACCATAACTGGCCGCACGCTCGGAGTCAAAAACAGCGTGTCAATCAGGCTTGACAACAACCAGATGCCGACCACGGCGGACACGGCAATCACCATAAACAGCTTGGTGCCGCGCAAAGCCTTAATCTTTTGCAGCTTAGACTTGGCGCCGCGAGCTAGGATTTCGCTCAAATCCAGCTGCTCGGTATCCTCAATATTCCACTCTTTGGGCGCAATTTTTTTGCCCCAGTCCGGCACCGCCAGCATCGACGTAAACTGTTCTTTAGCCTCTTCTTCGCTCAAGAACAGCATATCACCGTCCGAAAGAATAATATCGTTACGAATACAAGTGTACCACCAGCCCTCAGGTGTCTTAAACACGGCTACAAACGAGCCGATATCAGACAATGCCGTGGCCAACGCAACCGCCGCAACGGTCTCGCCGCTTTTGTATCCCTCGTGAGAAACGCAAATACCAAACTGAGGTGCTTTGCCACCCTTGATGCAGAATAAGTCCGCCCCTTCCAATACGCCGGCAGAGGCGTCTTCCACTTCCTGAAACGGATCGCTGGCGTTTTGCAACGGCTGCCAAAACAAACTCGTGGCATAAGACATCCCGTCAATCGTGATAGATGTACCCCAAGAGCGTCTGGCCGAGCCGGTATCTACGTCATCATCAAGCAGTTTGGCTTCTTCAAGCACGGGCTTTCTCCTAATTCATAGACATTCTTGTTTCCGGAGATAATGGAGATTCCAATACCTGCGGGGTCAAGATGATAACCAGTACGCTGCGCTCTTTTTTGGCCGAAGCAGATCCGCCCAACAGCGAGTTTTCGGCTGAGCCGGTGCCCTCTTTGCTGGTGGTGTTGCTAACTCTCTCATATCCGGTCAAAATCAGTGATTCGCCAGAAGACATTGCAACTTCCTGCGTAAAGGCGCGAGACTCAATTTTCGGGTTTTGGATGTATTGGTTTTCACTGGCGGCGCCGAATTCAACCTTATCCAAAGACAACAAGTCAGACAATGTCATGTTAAACATAACCAACAGGCGGCCGTGTTCCAAAATACGCGGCAAAACATCAAGCGTAAAGCCGGTTTCCACTTCTTCAGTGGTAACCGAGATGTCATAGTTGGTGCCGTCGGTTCCACTGTTGGTTTTGGTCATTTCCGCAATATAGTTCTGTTTTTGGGTAACCTGAATCGGCGCTGGTTTGTTGTTTAAGGTTGTAACCGTGCCGCTGGTTACCAAACTGGTGTTATTGCGCTGCGACAATGCCTTAATCGCGGCATTAGCTGACCAATTCTTTTTCAAGATACCCCACGAAAGGGTGTTGCCAACGCTTTCCGCCGAGCTTACGCTGGTTGAGCCTGTGATGCCGATGTTGGTAACGCCGTCGCCGAAGGTGGCTTTCAAATCCAATCCGTAATTATCGTTATCGGTAATTGAAACTTGCAAAATCTTTACGCTGATTGCCACCTGACGAGACAAGCGAACATTTTGCTCATTAATAAACTTTGCCACTTTTTTTATGTCATTCGGGGTTGCGGTCAGGGTAATGGTGCCGTCAGACGGAGACATAGTGAGTTTGGCGCCGTCGCTAATCATGGAAGAAATGCTTTTTTCCAAATTTCCCCATACTTCAACCTCAATGGAGCTGCTCAGGCTGATAGACGAGCTTCCGCCGCCGCCGCTCTGGCTTCCGCCAACGTTAACCGACAAATTCGGTTTGCTGGGCAGGCTATATACCACAAAAGTTCTGGTAACATATTTATAGAAGTGGATTTCTTTGTTCTCATATTTCCACCAAATGCCAAAACGAGAACAAATCTCATCAAGCAAGCCGCTTAACGGTCCCTGATAAGACACCAACATTTTATCCGGTTCAGCCCAATCGCTGTTAACCGCGTCAACCGTCGGTTTGTTGGCCGCGCCTTTGGATTTCACGTCATTTTCCAACTGCGGCGCGTAGCGTACTCCCAGAGAGGTGGTTTTGTTAATCATATCACCAATTTCAAACAGGGTAATCGGGCGATTGCTGACTAAAGTAATGCCGTTTTTGCCTTCCAGATAAGCCGGAAGCGGAGCGCCGTCGTACTCAATCTCGCTAGTGTCGCCAAGCCAGATATCGTCTTTAACCTTGATCAAATCCTGATTAGCCAGCGGGGTAGGAGCCTTGGCCGCCTCTTTCATTTTGGTGGCGGCTTCAACCTCGCGATCAATGGTTGCGTCCATGTTTGTTGAAATCGAGCAAGAGGCCGCGAATGCTGCAACCAGCAAACCTAGTCCGATTTTTTTCCAATTAGTCATAAGCATTCTCATCCTCCATAGTCTCAACAACTAACACTCTGTTACCTTTATAAAAAGTAGCTACCGGAGCGGGTCTGGCTCTGGCAAAAGTTCTGATCAAAGCCGAGCTGACATCGGCAAAACGGCCGCGAAACATGGCGCCGGCCGCCAAAGTATAGTTGCGGTTGCTGTTCCAAATCAGTCTCCAACCGGCGCGCTCGCTCCAGTCAGTCAGCAATCCTTTTAGAGTGCTGCCTTCTTCGGCCAGCCAGTCCTCAACCATGTCTTCGCCGGCGGATTGCATGGAGCCGGTGGTGTCGTCATTTTGGCTGTTGAGCGCGGCGTTAACTTCGTCCTCATAATCCATCACTTCCTCGTCTATGGTAGGCGGAATGGAGGCCGACATGTTGCTGCCAGCGCCTGAGGTAACAATATCCTGATCGCGAGGGGTTCTCTCGCCAAATTCACGATAATCAGCCGCGGTCTGTCGGTAATTAATCAGCCCATTGTCGGTGGTTCCGGCGGGTGGAATAATTACGGCCTCTGCCGGTTCTGCCGCCATTGTTCGCGGTGTTTCAGAGTTGGCGGAATTGGTGCTGTTGGCGCCATAAGTGCTGCATCCGGCCATTAAAATCGCCGCCAGCAAAGACGCGCTTTTCCATAAATTTCGGTTCATTTTTGCAATCCTCGGACTAGATTTTGTCATCGTTTTTCCTATCATACATACTGAAAATTAAATAATCAAGCGCTGCGCAATACTTATTACCATTGCTGATAATAGCCGGCGGCGGTCTTATTTATGTTTCCGTTGCTCCTTCTTTGGTTAAAGCGGTTGTAACTAATGGTTTTGATAATAAAGGAGTTAGGCTCGCGCTGAGTGAATACGGTATTGATTTTGCTGTATTCTACTCCCTTATTCGTTAATATATTATGTAGCAAATTCAATCTTTTTTGCTGTAATTCCATAGCTCCGGTGCCGTCAATCCGAATTTCTATGCTCATGTTTTGATCATTGGCGGCGCGGGTGGCAAAAGCCTGAATCCAGCGCAAGGTTTGTCCGGATATTTCGGCGCGGTTAGGCTGAAAAGACAGACGCATTTCTGTGGGCATGATTTTGCCCATGCTCTCGGTTTTTTGGAGCTTCTTGCGAATTTCCGCGATTATTGACGGAGTTTCCGCCGGCTTTGCGTCTTCCTTAATTTTGCTGTTGGCCTTAAAGATAGAGTTTAACGAAGACAAAATCCGGTTTTTTCTGCTCTCTTCGCTGTTGTCGTCTTCTGCGGCGGCCGCGGTCGATGTTATGGGCGTGCTTTCAATTTTTGGGGTTTGCTCCGGTGCTTTCCCTTTGGGAGTATAAGACAACTGTGGGGTAAGGTTTTCATCGTCAAGAATATCCTGCGGAATTGGTATCAGCAGATTTTTGACGGTTTCCGCCGCTACTTTAACCCCTTGAGTCTGCTCCGGTTGAGGGTTTAGCGCGCGTCTGATTTCGGTGTTTTCTTTCTGATAAAAATCTTCCTCGGCAATTTTGCGGTTTTTCAGCGCTCCGTCTGCTTTGGCAACCAGCCACGGAGTGTCAGCCGTTGTCGATTTATCGGCCATGCTCTGCCATTGTTGTTGTTTAGTTGTGTCTGTCGGCTCGGGGTTTTGTTTTATGGCTTTTTCCATGCTTTGGATAGGGATATTCTTATCCGCTAAAGCCACTTGATTAAGTTTCTCCGGATTGCCGATATTAACTCTGGTGCTGGATTGAGCCAGTGCATCGCCGCTTTTTTCCAGCGGCAAAAGCGGAATAGGCTCGTTGACCGCGACTGTGGCTTGAGGTTTGGCGGCAGGTGCCGCAACGGGGTTGCTAACTTTGTTTTGCGCCACTTTTGTCGGTCGAATTTCCGGAGTTATATCCGGTGCTTGCAACGGAATCTCAATTCTATCCGGAAGCAGCGGTTCGGATTTGGTTGCCGCAGTCAAGGCAGTGTTGTCTGCCAGCAACAATGGTTTGGCCGGAGCTGTCGATGGCTCGTTCAGCGGCGCGGTTTCAATCTCTAAGGGGATTGTCGGCAATTCCAGATTGTCAAATGCCGCGTCGGCCATAATAATTTCATCATTGCCTGACAACTTATGCTCCGACGCAATCTCCGGCAACACGCTTAACGCTATTTTTTTGACCGGAACAGCCAAATTAGAGGGGTTTGCCGAGCCGGATTTTAAGAACAACGTAACGTTTTTAGCGGGGATTTTTATGTCGGAAGGGGTAGGGTTGAAGTTATGCCGATACACCCCGTTTGCGGCAAAAATTGCAAACAAGGATACAGAAAAACTATAAACAAAAGTTTTTAGACCTGTTTTTGGCATAAAATAAACCCCTCTAAACCCTTGATAAATCAAAATGCGACTCTTGGCAAGAGTCGCTAAAAAATATGCACAGTCTTGTGGATTTTTTTTCAAATATTTTTATGGTCACAGTTTTTGGGAGGCGAAATGAAGGTTGTTGTCACTCTGAGCGCAGCGAAGAGTCAATGAAAGACTGGATCCTTCGCGTTGCTCAGAGTGACAGTAGTATTTATCTCACCCCCATCTAACTTCCCCCGTCAAGGGGGAAGACTTATAAAGCACTATCTCTTTCCTCCCCCTTGACGGGGGAGGCGGGGTGGGGGTGACAATAAAAAAAAGACTCTGTCATGCCTCTTTGCGGAAGCATTCTTCCGCAAAGTCCAGGCATCTACCGTGCTGTTAGGACGTATTGTCAGCACGGAAGATCGCTTGACCTCGGGCGAGAATGCTCGCCACTCGGAGCGATGACAGCTATTTTTTTAAGCGCACATTCCCGAGCCTCGAACGCAGTGAGTGGCGAGTAACAGCTTAAGAATGCCTGTGCGGCTTCGCACTGCCACCGGTGGCTCACCGGTGCGGCTCGGCACTGTCATGTTGAGCGAAGCGAAACATCTAGCCAATAATGGACTCTTCGCTTTGCTCAGAGTGACAGTGATGTCCCTCTAAATTACGAATCGCTGATTGATAATTATGGCTCACAAATCACATCAAAACAGTCGTTTACCACTCCTTAAGGACTGTGAATTTTTTGTTACAGCAAATTTTTTGGTGTGTAAACAGTATGTTAACCATTTTCTGCTATAAGCAATTTTGCTAGAAATTGCGGCAAAAATCAGTTATTCTAAAAGAGTATAAAGAGTTTTGCACAAATATTTGAAGGAGAAAACAAATGAAATTTCTGAAAAACAATTTTTGGACATTGAGCTTGGTAGCTGTCTTTATGCTGCTTGGCTTTAGCGGAGACGTAATGGCCCAATCAACGGTTATGGATACTGCTAAAACCAAAGGTATTAACGTTTTTACAGCTGTTAAGACCATTATCTTTATTGTTGGTGGTTTTGGTTTGGTTGGTATCGCTTTTGCCGCCATCTTTGGTAAAGTTAACTGGAAGTGGTTTGCTAGTCTGGCTACCGGTTTGGCTATCTTGGCCGCTGCCGGATCTATTGTTAACTACGCTACCGGCGACACCACTACCAATGCCTTTGGTGATAGCTTTACGAGCGCCGCTCAGTAAAAGAGTTCTCCTTCAGTTAGGTTTCGGGCTGCTGCGGCGGCCCGAGCCGAGGAGAACAAAGGGTGTAATAAGGGGGTCGGTAGCTGTCTGCGCAGTGTAGCCTTTCCCCTTTCTTTTATAAGGTTAGTGCGAGTTGTCTTTTAACATTGGTCTTTGCGGGTCGATATTTAAGGATAAGCCATTTTAACGGAGGGTGCGATGATAAACTTTAAGAAAATATGCAAGCTGACGCTGGTTGCGGCGTTGTTCTGCATTCTCCAAGTAAATTTGGGGCAAGCGCTGGAGAGGTGTGGGGATATAATCTGCCAAGCAGGACAGTTTTGTCAAAATGGCACATGTGTTTCAAATAGTTTAAGAGGAGCATCATTTGTGGCGGATGGCATGGCCGGAAAAAAAGATTGTGATGACGGCTATCAAAAAATTAACGGAAAATGCGAAAAAATTACACAAGACACCAATATGCAGCAATCTAATGCGGCGGTTACCGGTTGCTCGTCGGATTATGGCTTGTTTTCTGGACTAATCACCACCGGACGCAAAATTTTTAAGAATTTGCGTGATTTGATTTATGTCGTTGCCGGTTTTGGTATTATTGGAGTTGCGGTTGGCGGTTTCTTCGGCAATCTCAACTGGAAATGGCTGGGAGCGATTGTTATTGCTCTGGTGGTTATCGCCTCAACCGGTGAGATAATCAATATGATTACCGGCTGTGAGAACTTTACCAAAGCGATGATCACTGATACGCTGATACATCAATGATCACTGATACGCTAAAATAAAAATTATTATGCTGAACTTGTTTCAGCAACCCAAAAGCAAAATAGGAGGGTGCCATGTTAAATCTCAAAAAAATAAGCCAAGCAATGCTGATTGCAGTATTTGCCTGCACTTTCTCATTTTGTGTTAATGCCGCAGATGAGCGTATGGCGCCGCTAGAAAAGATTACTTTTGGTACTCAGCCAGGGCTGGCAACCAAAAGTAATAAACAGACTGTTGATGATAACTATAAGAATGCCAAGAACAGCAAAAAGGCCGGAAAGGCGAATGCAGCGGCAGATTCCGCTGCGCTGAATGCACTAGGAACATATGCATCGTCTTCTGCTGAAATGAGCTATGCATCTGGAGAGGCAAAGAGTGCGGCCGAAGCCAAAGAAAAGGCATCTAAAGCTTATGATGATTATACCAAATCAGATGATTATAAAAAAGCAAAAGAAGAACACAGCAGACTTGCCAGTGAACACTTTTTTAACATTGAAAAAGCAAAGTCAGATCTTAATAAGCACGTCAACGAGGTTACCAATACAGAAACTGCAAAAGTAAATAAGGCTAAAGCTGACTATAATAACTGTTTGGAACGTGGTGGAAAATGCTCAGATTTGCTGCTGAATATTCAAACTGCAGAGAAAGCACGAGATGCAGCTATCCAAAAAGCTCAAGAAGATCCTACGCTTACACAAGCAATAAGCGATGCATATAAAGGCACAGATGAATTTAACGCGGCCAGTAAAAAAATGGGAGAGATGGAGAAAGAAGCAGCTCAGCTGAAACGCGACCTAAGAACTGCTGAAAAGAATGAAAATGACGCCAATGCTCAGAAAAAAGCCGCTCAGGAAGCCGGTGTTAACGCTGCTATGGCTTCTATAAACGCGCAGGATCAAAAAATTGCTCAGGCCAAACAAGATAAGGCAAAGGCTGAAAGAGAGAGAGATAAAGCCGCCGCTGATGTTGAGAAAAAATGCGGTAAAGATCCCAATAGTCGAGCATGCAAAAAAGCCAAAGAAAAAATGGATGAAGCTTCGGCTCAAGTTGCGCTGGCAAATAAAAATATAAACGATGCTAATGATTCTAAGACCGCCGCGCGACAGAATATTGCTGATTTAACCGCTGAAGATCGGCAAAAAGCTGAAGAAGCACGAATAGCCGCTGAAGAAGATGCTGCTATTGCTGCAGCAGATGCAGAAGCAGCACAGCAAATTGAAGCAGAAAGAAAGAGGCAGGAATATGAAGCGGCTGCAGCAAAAGAAAAACAAGATAGAATTGATGCCAATAAAACTGTTAAAAATGCGAATAAAGCCTATGATGAAGCTTTAAAAGGATATAAAACCGCAGCAGATGATTTAGCTAAACTTCAAGCTAAATGTCAAAAAGAGCCCAGTGATGAATGCAAGAAGCAGCTGGAAAATGCTCAAAAAGCCTTAAATGAAGCCAAAACGACTGCCGACCAGGCATACAGAGATAAAGATGCTGCCAATAAAAAATTAAAAGATTTGGGACCGGATCCGGAATCTTTGGAGGCAAAAAAGGCAAATGTAGCTACAGCTTCAAAAAATCATAGCGATGCAGAAAAAAAATTAGCTAATTTACAAGATCAATATGCTCAAGCTAAAGCGGCTTGTGAGTATTCTAAAAAATTAACTTCAAAACAAGGCCAGGCAGAAGCTGAAAAATACTGTGCTGAAGCAGATAGTTTAGCTGCAGAGATTGAAAAAGCTGAGGCACAGATGCTGTATTGGCAGGGGGAAGAAGAACAAGCAAGAGCTGCGCTTTCTGCTGCTGGAGATCATTCTAATCAAGAATATATGGCCTTTGAGGGAGATAACCGCGGGGTTAATTATGACAATGCCAAAGATGTGCTTCAAACCATCACCCGCCGAGCGGCTTATATTCTGGTTGGACTAAAACCGATTGTCTATACCTTTGCCGGATTTGGTTTGATTGCGTTTGCCTACATGGCAATCTTTAACAAGATCAGCTGGAAATGGTTTGGTAATATCGCAATTGGTTTGTTCTTGGTTGCCAATATGGGGCGTCTGATTGAATACGCCGTATTTCCCACTGACGATGACGGCAAAATCAATGATGGCAAGTTAGATTCTTTTGGCGACTATTTGCAAAATGCCTTGAAGGATACCGAATATATGTGGGTTGATCCGATAACCCCATATACTCCGCCGACAATTTTGGAAAAACAGGGCGCGGACAAGCCTGATGAGACAGTAGAGGCGAAAGAAGAAAAGCCGGACAATCCACTCCGCAAATTCTGTGGCAAAACCGACGGCGCTACCGGTTGGGGTAATTTCAGCAACTGTGTGAAAGATGTGGTTTCTGCCGGCAAAAAGGCTGTCGCCGCCGCGCAAAAGGTTCAAAATACGGTTAATACTGTCACCAACGCGGTCAACGGCAGTATGGACGCGGTTACCAATATCGTCGGAGCCGCCAAAAGTATAGGCAAAGGCAATCTGGAAGACAGTGTCAGAGCTTTGGGACGTATTGGCCAAAATGTCAACAGTATTGTTGGTATAACCGGTGGAGCTGTGGGGCAGATTATGAACAATGCCACCGGTATCCGCAATGATATGCAGGATGTTACTAAGAGTACCGATGAACAGCGCGAGCTGCAGGCGCGTCGCGACCGCGGTGAGGCCACTAATAAATTTAACGCCAAATATATGGGACAAGTCTTGGATGAAAATGGTGAAGTCGAACGTCTGTTTGGCGGTGTGGATAAAGACGGCAAAGCTATCGCCGGTGATATTGCCAGCAACCGCGGGTACGGAATTATGCGCGATCATAACGGCAATATAATTACAAAAAAGAATGATAAAGGTGACGATGAGGCTGTTTATGGCTTCAAAACGCCCAATCAGCCAGGCTTTATGGACGGAATCCAAAATGTGGTCAAGACCTCAAACGACATTAATAATCAATACCAAAATGCTGTAAATGTTACCAGTGATGCCATTGGGGTGATCGGCAATGCCGGAATTGGGGCTATGCGTGGGCTTAATGGCCAAAAGTACAAAGGCAGTCAGACCATCAATGACCAATATACGAAAAAACAGCAGGAAAAACAGCAGGAAAAACAGCAGGAAAAACAGCAGAAAAAACAGCAGGAAAAACAGGCTCAGCAATCCGCCGTTAAAAATTTAGTCGCCAGTATTGCCGATACCGGTATGACGGTTACCGATGTAACCAAACAGGCGGCGCAAGATGCGGTTGATTATAATAAGCTGAAGTCAGAAGCGCTATCCGCCGCCAGCACGGCCAAGTCTTTGAACAATGCCGCCATTGTTGCGCAGAAAAATGCAGAAGCGGCGGCGGCTAAATGCGCGGCCACTCAGATGAAGAGCGACTGTATGAGAGCTGCGCAGGCTAAAGCTGAATCTGAAAAAGCTGCTCGTAAGGCTCAAAATGCGCAGGAAATTGCCGCTGAGGTGAGCGCTAAAGCCTCCGCGGCTGAAAAAGCTGCTCATGAGAGCGCTGTTTCCGCAACAGCTGAGGCTCGCGATAGCGCGGAAACCGCGATGAAAGACAAGCAAAAAGATCTTGATGCCGCTAAACAAGCGCTTAAAGCCGCTCAGGATAAAGGAGACGCCGATGCTATTAAGGCTGCCAAACAAGTTCTGAATCAGCGACAGGACGCATATGACAAAGCTGAAAGCGCTTATTTTCAAGCTGCGGTTAAGTATGAGGAGCTGACCGAGGACAAAGAGGAGCGCAGATCAATTGAGCAGGCATTAAGCAAAGACTATAAAAATATGGATTCGGTTCAGAGTGCCAAAAAAGCCGAAAACGAGTATAAGCAGGCTAAGAATAACGCTGTCACGGCGGAAAATGATGCTAAACGGTTGAGCGATGTTGCTAAAGACGCTCAGAAAAAGGCTGATGCCGCCGCGTCTAAATGCATGATTACCAAAATGGCCAGTGATTGCAATGCCGCCAGTTTGAGCAAGCTTGAGGCCGATCAGGCGGCTCGCAAAGCGCAAGAGGCCAAAGAAACCGCGATTGAGGCGGCTGCCAAAGCTTCTGAAACTGAAAAAGCCGC
Source organism: uncultured Alphaproteobacteria bacterium (assembly GCA_934248075.1). Classification (GTDB taxonomy): domain Bacteria; phylum Pseudomonadota; class Alphaproteobacteria; order RF32; family CAG-239; genus CAZU01. The sequence goes on from CAKQKH010000005.1 coordinate 39,278, forward strand.
TCATGAGAGCGCGGTTTCTGCTGCCGCTGAGGTTAGCGCAAAGGCCAAAAAAGATATGGACAATGCCTCGCAAAAAGTTGATGCCGCCAAAGAGGCTTTGTCAGAGGCGCAAAAGAGCGGCGACGCCGATGCAATCAAAAAAGCTAAGGAGTTTTTGAGTACTCAGCAAGACGCGTACGTTTCGGTCGCTAAGGCTTATTATAAGGCTTCGGAAGCGCATGCAACTTTGGTTGAAGATGTTGACTCCCGTAAGACAGCTGATAATGCGTATGCGGAAGTTGCTCGTCAAGCTCTTGCCCAGCAGGAGACCGAAGACGCTCGCCGTAACTACATGGAAAACAACACGCCGGATAAGATTGCCCAAGCCGCTAAAGAGCAGTTGAACAAGGCGCAAAATGAGGCTGCCAAAGCCGCCGCATATGCCAAAGAGCGTGAACAGGTTGCCAAAAAGGCCGCTGATCTGGCTAAAAATGCGGCTGAAAAAGCCAAAGATAGTGGCAATCCGGCTGATTTGGCCAAAGCAGAAGAGTTGCAAAAACGCGCGGACTTAGCCAAGGCTGAGGCGGATAGCGCCAATGTTGCCGCGGCTGAAGCCCAAAAACCGATAGCCGACTTGCAGCAAAAATCTAAAGATGCTCAGGTCAAGAAACTTGAGGTCGATCAGAAAAAGCACAAACAGGCAATTGAAACAGCTGAAACCGAGATGAAAAATGCTCGTTCAAAAATTGCTGATGCGCAAGCCAAAGCCAAAACTCTGCTTGATCAGGTTGAAAAATTGGCGCAAGCAGCCGAAAAAGATCCGAATAACGATGACGCGGTAATGGCGGCTAGTCAAGCCTATAAGGTCTATCAGTCTGTCCAGCAGGATATTAACAAACTGCAGAAAGAGCTGGATGAAACCATCAGACAGAAATCTGCCGCCGAGAACTCCTACTTTAGCACGGTTTCTCAGCTGGAAAATCTGACCAAGTAAAGTTGCAAGCCGCAAAGCAGCCCTCTTGCCTCAAGCAGGAGGGCTGTTTGTTTGAGAATTAACAGATTATTCATAAAAATCAGCTACAATCAGCAAGATAAGGATTCTGCTTTCAAAAAGAGTGTGTGTAATTAAATCAAGGGATAACCTATTGATGTTTGTTGCATAAATTTTTTTGAGGGCTATCATAAAATCGGATGATATTGCAAGGATTGAAACAATGCGCGAAATTATACTTAAAGCCGTAGCCAATCCGCCCAAAATTTTGTGGGGGCCGTTTTTGCCGACAATGCTCAATATGGGCATTCAGTTCCCGCTGATGTTTATGTTTTTGGGTACGTTTGACATCAACCCGCTGGTCTTTATGATCACGCTGGTGATTGGGCATATTGTCTGCATTGCTATGGGCGCCAAAGAGCCGCACATCTCGGCGATGATACAAGCCTATGGCCAAACCGCCAAAACATCTCACAACCTCTATAAAGTAAAGGGGAACAAATTTGCACCCTGATTTTGATTTTTTCAGCACTTTTGTGCAAGGCCTAAGTAATATTGAAGTTCTGGTTGCCGTAATTGGATTTATATCTGCGGCGGCTTTTGCCGGATTCTGGGTTACAAAGTTTGGGTATTATGTTTTGCCTCAGCCGAGTGAGTCTAGGGTTTCTGACTTTTTGCCTTTTAACAAGCTGCTTTCCGATGGTATGACCATTCGTTGCTATAACGGATCCTTGGCTCGTGTGTTTAAGATTACCGGCGTTGATTTGGCTTTTGTTACTAATGAAAAAGTCTTGTCTATGTTGGAGGCGCGCAAGACCTGGATTGATGGTATGTCTGATTTGCAGGTGGCGGCGCGGGTTATTACTCTGCGTGAGCGTGTGCCTCTGGAAGAAAGCAAAGGCGATTTTGGCAATGCGTTGCTGGAGCAAATTGATGATGTTTGGAGCGAAAATCTCAATCGAGTTTATAGCAATTCTCACTATGTGGTGCTTTCGGTTGCGGATCGAGACGAAAATCTTAAGGATCTGAACTTTGCTTCGCAAGCGCTTATGGCCACGCTAAACGAATACGGAGTTACGGCGTTGTTTGAGGCCGAAGGGTCTGCCGCTGCTGATAGTCCGCTCTCGGTATATGCCAAAATTTGTAGTCCGATTACCAAGCCGCAACCCAAAATCGGCAATGCCGAAGGACCGCAGCTTAATGAGTTGCTGACCTCTGATCATATTCATTTTACCGGTGAAAACGGGATTATCAAGTTCTTTTCCGGCAATAGGGAAAAATATGAGATTGCCATGGGCATTCGTTCTTCCGGCGATTATATGGACGAGAGCATGGTTGTTTCGTTGCTCTCTATCGATTCAGAGTTGGTCTTGCTCCACAATATCCGCCCGATATTTAAGCCCTATGCCCGAGCTATGCTAATGCAACAGCAGCGTATGGCCACCATGACCAGTTTTTCGGGCGACGTGATTGACCAATACAGTGAGGTTTTGGCGGCAATTGAAGACAGCGACACCAATCACCAGTCTTTAACTGAATATGCAATGGCAATCTTGCTGCAGGGCGATAGCTTGGAAGATGTTGAGTTTGCCGAAAGCGAAGTTCAGCGCATTTGCCGCTTGTTTAGCGTGACTCCGGTGCGTGAGGGTTGGGTTACGCAGGCCACGTTTTTTAATCAATTTCCGACATATGAGGCTTTGCCGCGTACTTATCGTTATTTGTCGCGCGTGGTTGCCACGGCTATTTCGTTCGACAAACCTTCGGAAGGCTTTTCCAAGAGCGATTGGGGGCCGGGGGCAATTACTGTTTTTCGCACGGCTTCAGGCTCGGCTTATCGTTTTCAGTTTCATGTTTCTTCAGAAGATTCGGCGGTTGCTCACTGCTGTATTATTGGTCCTACCGGACAAGGTAAAACAACATTGCTGACCTTTTTGGCCGGTCAAGCAATGAGGCATCGCGACCTTAAGGTGTTTTTCTTTGACCGCCATCGCGGCGCCGAGATATTTACCCGCGCGGTCGGTGGAGCTTATGTTGGGTTTGAGGGTGATGAAAAAAATGTTTCCTTGAATCCGTTTGACTGTGAAAACACGCCTAATAATCGCGCGTTTTTGCGGCGGTGGATGCGAGCCATCACTTTGGTTGATGATGCGGTGTCTGAAAAAGAAATCGCCCGCGCCGTCACAACCGCATTTGACTATTTGCGTCCGGAAGAACGCATGATGACCAATCTTTACAAGAGCTGCTTTTCCCCAACCGGAAATATGCGTCGAGAACTGTTTAAGTGGGTTAATCCTGATCAGTATGGCAATATTTTTAATGCTGATAACGATAGTTTGGATTTGAAATCTAAGCGCTTTATGGCCTTTGACTTTACGCATATTTTTGAAGATGAAACCTTAGCTCCGGCGGTTATCAGCTATATCATGCATCGTATTCAGTCAGAAACCGGAGAAACCGGCGTTCCGTCATTGATTATGATTGATGAAACCGCGCCGATGCTCAAACACCCGATGTTTAGGGATTATTTTGTCATCGGTTTGCAAGAGGGGCGCAAAAAGCGGCAAGCATACCTGTGCGCTTTCCAACAGCCTAACATCATTGATAAACTCGGGGTTGGCGAGGTTATTCGCGGACAGTGCCAAACCGTTATCTTTTTCCGCAACCCGCAAGCAACTCCGGAGGACTATCTCAACTGGAATCTGACTGACGCCGAAACCGACTTTATCTTCGGCAAAAGCTATCGCGATTTTCCGTATGCCATTCTGTTATCGCGTCCGGCAACCGGTGAGTCGGTGATTTTAGATGTGGATTTGAGCGGTTTGGGGCCATATTTGCGCTTGTACAATTCAGGTCGCAAAAATGTGTTGTTGGTTGAGGAATTGATCAAGGAATATGGCGAAGAAAACTTTGTTACAAAATATTTAAATATTTAGCAAATACGTGCAAATTCATTTATTTGCCACAGCAAACATGCTATAATAGAACATATGGCAGCAGACAGGAGGACAATATGAAAAAGAGTGTTAAAGTAAAATTTTTATGCGTTTTACTTGTCAGTCTGTTTGCGTTTGCAACTCCGTATCAGGCGCAGGCTTTGGGCATACCGGTTCTGGATACGTCTAGTTTTGTGCAGGCAATCAAACAGACTATCAGCGCCATTAAGGAAAGCAAGGTTGTGGTTGGCATTATCACCACTGTCAAAAAGACCAGCGCCGCTATTGGTACGGCCAAGGCCACGGTTAGCGAATATGTAATAAAAAACAAAGAAAAAATTGAGGCTAAAGTCGAAAAAGTAAAGAAATATAAAGAGCGAGCCGAGGAATATAAGAAAGAATACGAAGCTTATAAAGCAATGCTTGATGAAAACATTGCGAAAGCCAAAGAAATGAAAGAAATGGCTGAGCAGAAATATAACCAAGCCCAAGATACGGTTAATAAGGTTAAAGACACCGTAGGTACGGTTAAAGACACTACTAACGCGGCTATTGATATGGCTAAAAATAAAGCCGATGATATCAAAGACAAAGCCGATGAGGTTAAGACTAAGATTGAAGATGTAAGCGATAAAGTCGCACCCTCAACTCGCAGGGCTTTTGAGCCTCAAACCCAGACAGAAAAAGTCATAAATCCGGTTAAGGTCGATGCCGTTTTTGAGGATAGCGTTGATGCGGTTGAAGAAAATGCAAGTAAAGAAGTTGATCAGCCCCGACAAGATAAGGAAATTAACAGCAAGCAGCCTATGCGTCGCCAAGTTTTTACAACTTCTTCTTTGCGGCAAACAGAGAGTTTGGTCTTTGCCAAAGCGGCAATATTACCTAACAATGGCACCGATGTTAATAACACCGTGGTTATCCCTCCGGCGCTGTCAAAAGCGTGTGGCGGAATTAGCGCGGAAGATGCGCTTGTCAAAGGAACCGTAGATGCTTGTCTGTTAAAATTAAATCAGGAGCGTAGCGGCGCCCAAGCTTATTCGGGCTATGGCGCGTCCAAGGCGTTTAATCGCGCCTTGGCTCAATATGTGGCGGTGGGAATTGCCGAGGCTTATAAAGCCAGACAAGAAGCCGACAGTTTTGAGGAGCAATATGTTGATCCGATTGATATGGCGATTGAGAATAATGTCCGCGACATATATGCTGATATTGTGCAAATGAACCGCGCAATAGATATGCAAATGAATAATTTGCTAAAGATATACAGTACCCAGCTGGTAACTCGGGCATTGTATAATTATGATAAATATATGTTTTTGCCTGCGGAGAAAAAAGATGAATAAGCGGGCCATATATGAGGGAATATTGGGGCTGCTGGCTATTTGGTTGGCAGCGATTCCTTCATATGCAGAAGAAACGACAAACACAAGCCTTAATATATCAGCCGCTGGCGTCATGGATAACGGTACCACTCCGGACGGAGATGTCGCGATTCTAAAGATTATGGCCATGCATTGCGGCATAACCTCCGCCGATGCCAAGGATTCGGCAAAAATCACAAAATGCCTAAATAAGATAGCTAAGACGTCCAATGAATTTGTGCATATTCAAAACGAGACCATGCGCCAAGCCAGTCTGACATCTTTGGAAAAGGGACTTAACTATAAATCCGCCGCCGGTGACTATGAAGACACCTTAGATGAAAAACTGGATTCCGGTGTTGGTGTTCAAGCTGGAAGTCCGGCGGCCGGCGGAGAAGATGGTGCTACTGGAGAGGATTTGCGCAAGGACCAGACTAAAAATGTTAAGATTTCATCTCGTAACGCCGTAACCATGAGCCAGCTGATAGCCGTGCATTCTGATCAGATTTGGCTGAAGGCGATAGAGGCTTATTTTCTTTACGATGCGGCTTATCGAGATTCTAAGCAGGAGGACAGCCAATGATTAGCCGGCGGACATTCGGAGTGATCATGACTATACTGCTAACGATGGTTGGCCGGCCTTGTTATGCGCCGACGGATTGGGTAGTTAACGCGGTAGAAATCGCCAACGGCGTGGTTATAAAGATTGGCGGTGTTCAAGAAGAATATTCTCAGATTGCCCGTACCTATATTACCGGAAAAATTGGTAAAATCGGTGATTTTATGCAGGCGGTTAAGCAATCGGAAAAAGTGCAAAAGCTAAAAGATCGAGCCGCCAAAGCGCAAGAAAAATATGAAGAGATGAAAGAACTTGCCGCCAAGGCCAAAGAAAAAAAAGAAGCGTTGATGAAATTGGCTGATGAAGCCAAGGCCAAAGCCGATGAAATTAAGGCTGAGTATAATCGGGAAATGGAAAAAATCAATCAGGCTCGCGCCAAGATCAAAGAGGCCGAACAGAGAATGCAAGAGGCCAAAGATAAAATTAACGAGGTTAAGGGCAAAGTTACAGACGCAAAAGATAAACTTGCCGAAGCTAAAGACACTGTTTCTGGGCTGAAGGATACAGCTCAGGCTGCAGTTGGCAATCTTCAGAACAAAGTCGATACAACCCGCAATAAGCTGGGGTTATCGTCGGCAAATACCACACCGGTTCAAGAAATGACTTTGCGGCCGGATAATGAGCAAACTATTACGGCGATTCGCGATATGACAGCCGGAGATGATTTTGTTACTACCGATGTTGTTTTGCCCGACGCCGCTTCGCAAGAGAATTTGCAGGTTGATATATCTGCCGATGATGTCGCTCGTTTGGCCGATACCTCAGAGCCTGAAATTGTTGCGCAGACTGAGCGGATTAGCGACTTGGGGTTGACAGAACAACTGCGACAAAATGGCGTTGTTAAGAAAAAAAATGTTAATATCAGACCGCAGATGCAAGGTTCAAAACCGGAGTTGTCAAAGGTAAATGCCGGTATGGATAAGCTGTTGCAGATACGTCGCCAAGCGTTTGGGATTAATGCTGCCGAGGCAGCAAAGGAGGCCGATTATGAATAAACTTAGCCATATGTTGCTGCTGAGTTTTTGGGGGCTTGTTGTATCAGTGTCTGCCGCCATGGCTTTTGATGTGCCGAGTTATATCAAAGATCCGCAAAACGTTAGCGAAAATATGTGCATTATTCTGCGGGAGAACACTGCAAAGCGCAAAGGTGTCACAACGGCTGGCGATCTGTCTGACAAGCTTAATGAAACTATCAATGAATATGCGGCCAGATTATATGCCGAGGCTTTGTCAACTCGAGCCAATATGAGCGTGGAAAAGAAAAAGAATTCAGCGGACGAACGGGCGACTGATAAACAGCAGATTTTGCAAAAAAGAGTAAAGAAAAGAGTTAAGCGAGTGGCTAAGCTGGTTAAACAAATTATGGAGCTTGAGGCGGCAATAGCTCATTTGCAGGGAACTCAGATATTGGCGACCATGGATAATGTTCGCTGTGAAGACGCGGAGGACGAACAATGAAAAGGCTTTTGGCCATATTGCTTTGCGGTTTGGGATTGTTGGGTGGACAAGTCGTTTTTGCCCCGTCAAGCTATGCTTTTTTAAAAATGGATATATCCAAAGCGGCCAACAAAGCGGTTACTTGGTTTAAGACTATGGCTGCTAAGTGCCAAACTGTTATTGACAGCGTGCAAAGTTCACAGTTCGGCCAATTTGTCGGCAAAGGAATTGAATATACCAAAAAAGGCATAAAATTTGCGCAAGAAACCTATAATCGCGGCATGGAGTTGTATGGACAGGTGGTGGATAGTGCCGAATACAAGGCAACCATGATCTCTAAAGACATTGCGGTGGCCGGCAAAGAGCTTAAGGAAATTCAAGAAGAAAAGCTCAAAAAGCAAAAAGATATTCAAGCCGAGCTTGACTTACTCAAAGAACAAACTGAGGCTAAAATTAAATCAGCTCAAACCAATCTTGGCATAGCGGCGCAGGAGTATGAGAATACAAAATCCGGAGATGCCGAGTTTGAGCCAACGTCGGAACTGCAAGCTCTGGAAGATGAGATCAATCAGATTCAGGAAGATTATCAGCAAAAAGAAGCCGAACTGCGAGCTAAATTTGATGAGATTGAAGAACTCTATAAAAATCAAATTGAAACTAAAACCGAGCAAATTGCCAATCTAACCAAATCTTTGGCCGCCACGGCTTCTAATACAGATTTATTTAAGAATGAAAATGTTATCAGTGATGAGGATTCGGCCAAAGCTCTAAAAGAAAATGAGAGCAAGATGTTTACCACCGAGCCTCCCAGCGTTAAGACCGAAAACAAAATCTTTGAGCGCCGGCAGCAGGCCAGAAGTGATGCCGTTGAGCAGGCTCTGGTGATTAGGGGAGATTATTTGTTGCGTCGTCAGGCCGCAGTGGATAAAATTGAAGGCAAAGAGGGGCTTGCAGATACAATGTCCGGTGAATCTGAAGGCTCCGGCGTTTCAGCGGAGGTTTTGGTTGAGCAACTGAACTTGTTGCAGGATTATATCAACATTGTGTTGGCAGATTTAACGCTGCAAACTTCTATTGAGCTAGGTTCTATGCGCAATGTTCAGGCCGCGCCGTCCAGTACAAAGTTTAATCTGTGCAACTATGCCGATCCCAAAGATGTCGGCGCTAAGGGGTTAAAAAGCTCTTTGTCTGATGCCAAAAACAAAGTCGCCGCCGAAAGTGGCAATATAATTAATAAAGCGCAGGAGGCCAAAGATAAAGTTACCGATGGTGTTAATAATCTTAAGACCAAAGGCGAACAGGCGGTAGCAAAGGCCGGTGAGCTCAAAAATCAGGTTGAAGATGGTATTCAGACGGTAAAAGATGTTGCTGATGAGGCGCAAAATATATCTACTTCGCTAGAGGGGATGCTGTGATGATGAAACGTTGGTTACATATTTTACTCTTTATGTTTCTGACTGTGGCGGCTGTTCCGGTGCAGGCTTTTTGGGGGTTGGCGATAGATCCGTATCCCATGCCTGACTTTATTGATGAGGCCGTGACATTTTTGCGTTCTGCGGCCAGTTTGTCAAATAACACTCAAAAGGTTATTAAAACCGGCGTTGATAATGTCAATAATCTGAAAGTCGCGGCGCAGTCGCTGTTTGAGGGAGATTTAAGCACATTAGTCAGTGCCGCTAACATTAATCCTGGCCAGAAAAAAGCCGAAGTCTGCGTTTATAAGGGACATCGCTATAAAAACACTTCGGATAAGCAGGTTTATAAACTTACTAAAGCCATTTTGCTGCAATATCCAGGCAAATCGGAGTTGGAGCGTCAGGCGTTTGAGGCGCGCCGCGAAAAATTTTATCGTGAAACCGTTGTGGAAGTATTCACTGCGGCAGAGCTTCTTAAACAAGATCTTGATAATCGCATCAAACCGAGAGTTGACGCCACAATCAAATGCGTGACCGGCGATTCGCAAAGTTGCGGCAATAGTTCAGCCAACGGCAATAACGATGCTATAAATGCCGAGGGCGACGCATGGAGCGCGGTGGAAGATTTGTACACCACGCTGCTTAAGGTTACGGCACTGCGGGCGCAGTTGGTTGCGGCTCAGGCTATTTATAAATCTACTCCGTCTGCCTATGTTGACGGCGTTGCCGAACAATCAGTGATTAGTAAAACTGATGACGAGGAAGAAAACAGCGCGACCGAAGAGCAGACACAAGCGGCTTTGCCGCTGGGCAGGGTGTATGCATCGGCCAGCACTCACCAGTCGTCATCGTTGGTTTTTGCTCAGATCGGTTTGGCGGATAATCCCAAAACCGCCGTTTCTTCAGCATTGTCCAGAGTTGAAAGCGTTGCTTCCGGTGTCGATCGCAAGGTTGATGACGCCTTTATGTTTGTTACTCCTCCTAACGCGCCTTTAGCACACCCTTATGTCTATGAAGCGGATAAAATGGCTGAGTTGGAAAAACTTTCGCCGATAGAAAGCATTGTTAACACGGCTACCGAGGTGCATAATCAAATTCATCGCCTGAGCGATTATCGTGACGCCGCCAAAAGTTTAGATGAAATGCGCCAACGATATGAAAAAGCGCTAAACGCATTGCGTATTGCCGATGATTGCGCTCAAAAATATTTGGCTCGCCATTTTGATAACCCTCAAACCATCTGGGGCGCCAAAGGTGATATTACCGATTATGATTCGCGAGATGGCGTTTCCGGTTGGGCTTTTCATACTTATGAGACGGCTAAAGCCAAGCAGACAGCTGATGCCGGTGATGACACCAGCGCTGCTCAGGCATCAATTGCCAGCTCCAGCGGCAATATAGTGTCTCCAGATGTCGATTATGAAAGTGTCGATCTGGATACTCCGTCCCAAGCTAATGAAGATGTTGTGCAAAGTGAAAAATTTTCAGTCAGCGGCTCTACCAAGGAAGAAAAGGCCTCGGAGGAGTCTCGCCAGACCCAGATGATGATTTGGCAAATAGGCTCAAATGCTTCCAAACTGCTGGCATCAGACTATAAGGTTTGGAAAGGACAGCCTAAAACAGCTGCGCCTTTCCCCGTTTGGCAGGATGTAAAGGCATTTTATGATCAATACCTCAAATTGAAATATGAAAATATTAAACAATACCTGAATTCTGTATCGTCTAATGATATATTGGCTCTTGCCGCTGCGCACATTCAGCAGGACAATGCTGTCAGTGATGACTTGCTGCAGAAAAAAGATAAAATTCTTGCCGTCGCTGAGCAAAATATTGAAAAGATAATGGCTGATTCCGAACTGCCAAAAGAGGATGACGGCGGATTGGCTCGGCTAAAAAAAGAGCGTAAGGCAATTGCCGCTCAAATTGATAAGGCATCAGATTTGCTCAAGCAATATAGTGACGAGCTTGCAGATTTGCGCAACAAGTCGCAAGATGATGCCGGCACCGCCATGCGTGATGAGGTTACCGCCAGAGAAGAATTTCCGGACAGCTTGGAAGGAACTCCGACCGGCAAAACCCCTAAGTTAACGGTTGATAAATCTGATGCGCAAAGTGACAAGTTCAAAAATGCTATTGCCGCCAATAAAAAAGATTTGGGCACTGCCGCTATGGAAGTTAAGGTTGCCGCCCAAAAGGCTAAAATTGTCAGCTTGGAACAAGAGCTGAAAGATAAAGATGTGGAAATTTGGAAGACCAACAGAAAAGCAATGCCGAACTTTATCGAAAGATATAAAGCGCGGCAAAAAGCGCGTCTGGACAAGTTACGCAAAATCGCCGAAGCTCGCGATATAACCAATGAAAACAATCAGGCCGCCTCCGAATATCAAAATGAAGTAAAAATGACGTTGCTCAAAATATTGCCCGACAAAGTTAAGTTGCCCAAGAAAAGGAAAAATGCCGCACTGCTCCAAATTTATAATCTGTTGAACCAAAGCGCCAAAGAAAAATTAAAAATAAAATTGTTAATGGCAATGAAGACGGTTGACGATGCTTATGGCGAAATCAAAGCTCTTGGCGAAGGTAAAGATGATTTGTATAATCCGGAATTATACTCGCAGATAAAGGAAATCCACCAAAATATGATCAATACGCTTAAGGCGCAAACCGTTACGATTACTGCCGGCAATGTTTTGACCGTATCGCAAATTCCGGTTTTTGTAAAACTTGTGACCGGTGATACTTCTCCGGAAACTGAAGATTATTTTGTCGGCAGCAGCGGTAAATTTCGGGATCTGAAGGCTCCGAAAGCTATATTTGCCCAGAACCTGCCGCCGGTGCGTGAGGCTTTTCACTTTGATGAAGTGGATTTTGAAAATGTATTGTCTGCTAATGAGGGCAATACCGAAGAAGATATCAATGATGAAAACGATAAGGAGTTTGATAAGCTAGAATATAAAGATTCCGAACACAACCGCACTATCAAGGCCGAAAACTTTTTGAAGGTCGGCGGCGACATTCCGCCGGTATGGCGCTATATGCTCAGAGACAAAGCCTTTGTTGAACGAGATATCGATTTGAATCAAATCATGCCGGATATAAAGGAATTTGAAGCCATATTAGAAAGTAAAGAAAGCACACCTAAAGAAAAAGAAAATGCTAAGAAGCGCATAGATGATTACGACCATTGTTTGGATGTGACGTTCTTGCGCGGTGGTTATATGCCTTGCCGAATTAAAGGTACTTCTTACTCTCTTGATATCAATAAAAACGGTGAGATTATTGAACTTCACGATGGTAATGCTAATGAGCGTGTGGAGTGTCCGTATATAGAGCGACGTTTTGTTACCTCTGCTTTTAATTCTGGAGTAAAACCGTATAGTACTCTGCGCAAAGTTAATCTTGATATTAAGGACGGAGGCAACGTTTCAGCTGGTTGCGTTTCCAGTGAATTGGGAACTTTGTTAGAGGCTAAGACGGACGGAACGTTACAAATCCGTGAGCCGGTATTTAAGGCATTTTACTATATATTGTTTGAAAAGCGCCATTCTGGAAATCTCAACAAGCGCAATTCAGAACTCAGCAAACGCAAGGAAAAGAAATTGTCTAAATATCTGATCAAATATGACCGGGCGCCTATGTCATCTAACCAAATCGGCGAGTTTTTGACTTATTCCGAAAATGAGCGCAATATCCGAGACCAGCTCAAAGAAACTCAAGATCAATATGATGAGATGATGACAAAACTTTTTGAGCAGCTGCGTGAATATGGTTATGAGCCAGCCGCTAATCTTGATATGGCCAAAGACAGCGACTATAATCTGGTGCGCTCAAAGTTAGATGCCATTAAGAACCTTAATGTCTCGGAAGCTCTGCTGCAAATTGCCGATGTCGATGTTAAGGAAAATGATGTGGTGGCTGAGCGAATTGACAATCTTAAAAAAGTTTTGGCCGCTTTGCAAAAAGACAAAGATGAAGAAACTATAATTTCGGGAATGGTAGAAGAGCAGAATGATCTGGATTCGGAAATCAAATCTACTCGCATTAACAATAGCGCGGTAGATAATTATGTCAAAAAAACTAAGGACGATTCTTCTGCCAATGAAACTATCGCGGATATTCCGTATTGCGCAGCTTATTAAGAAAGAATATGCAAATGAGTCCCAATCAGATTGAAAACGGCAAACAAACTCTGGCGATTGAGAATCAATCCGCCGGTCATCCTGAGTTTATTACTCAGGTTGAAAGACAGAGTGAAGGCGCCAAACTGACTTATTATTTATGGCTGTCTCGCTTTTTTATCGTCATGGCGACAATTTCGTTGCTGTTGCTGATTAGTTCGTCTTTGGCCTTGTTTAGATTGGCGCCAATGGTAACAGTTGAGCCTTTTCTAATCATCAATCAAGACGCATCTGAAGAAATTGTGCGCGATGAGCCTATAACCATGGATATGCCTTCGCGAGACAAACTAATGAAATTATTTATTCGCCAATATGTGATTTTGCGTAATACCATTATTAATGATCCTACGGAAATGCGTTCGCGGTGGCGTCCGGGGGGAATGGTTAACTATCTTTCCTCGCCAGATGTTTATACGGCGTTTTACAAAAATGTTTCCACTATATGGGAAAATATGTTTAGACGAGCCTTGGTTCGCGAGGTGGAGATTATTTCCGTAAATCGTCAGGGCGGAGCTAAAAGTCCGGTTTGGAAGGTTGATTTTAAGACTTATGATCTTTATGATGATGTTGGCCGCAGCCAGGCGCAGAAAGAATCTACCTTGCGGGTTCGGTATTGGACAGCTTCTGTTACCGCGCATTTTATAAAAGATCGGATGTTTATGGGGCGGAGATTGATTAATCCGCTGGGCTTTACGGTGATCAGATATTCACAAACCGAGGTCGAAATCTTCTAATTTGTTGATAAGTATATTCAAGCTGTTAGACATTTAAACTAAAAGAGTATAATTTTATATCAACTGGGAATTTATAATTTGATTTTATAAGAGGCAGTCTTTTATGCATAAATGTTCTAAGCTATTGATTGTGTTTGTTTTGTTTCTGCTGGCGGGGTGTTTTGGCTCATATTACGAGCCGGAGCCGGTTGGCGTTGGTAAAGGCAGTGATGAACTAAAATTGTCTCCATGCGCTTGCATGGAGGTGGAATTGCCTAAAAATTTACCGGATTGGTTTGTGGCAACAATTTAAGTTGGAATTAGTTACATGGCTGAACAAATAGGAACAAACCCCAATAATCGTCGCCTCATCGGCAATAGCGCGCAGGCTCCTCGCCGGCGCCGCGATTCTGATGTGTTCGTGGCTAATGTCGGAGAAAAGCGCTATTTGTGGACGGCCAGAGCTTTTGCGGTCATTACGGCCTTAAGCGTTTGCTGTAATATTGTGCTTATCTTGGCTATTTTTCAGGTGTTGCCGTTGTATCGGGTGGAGCCGTTTTTGCTCACGTTTCAAAATCGATCTGAGCAAGTTTATAATATTCAGCCCATTAAAGACGGCTTGCGCAATCAAAAAGCCATAACCGAGATTTTTGTGCGTGAATATGTCTTGTTGCGCAGTTCTTTTTCTCGCGACGTGCCTGAAATGGAGGCTAGATGGTCAACGGACGGACCGATTAAGGAAATGTCTTCGCCTAAAGTCTATCAGGACTTTTTGGACGGTACTGCTCAAAAGGCCTTGAGCGTCATTAATAGTCGGGGGCTGAGCCGCGAGGTTAAGATTCTTTCGGTTAATGAGCTGACAAACGGTATTTGGCAGGTTGAATATGAGACCAGAGATATGTATCCGGAATCAACCAAGCCGGAGGTAAATTATTGGACGGCATCGCTTAATGTGTCGTATCGTAAGAAGAGTGTTAAATATGGTGATAGACTGAAGAATCCTGTCGGTTTTACCGTAACCAGATATTCTTTGTCTTTCAATAAGGTGGAGTAGCTTAGCTGTGTCTTTGAAGTTTTCTAAAATATCAATTTCGTTGATAGCCGCGGCCGGAATATTCGGCTTTTGCTCTTTTGCCGCCGCGCAGGTTGATCAACAGGTTATGGATGCCAGCGCTGAGCAGGCTCAAGGCAATTATCAGCCCATGAATTTGGGGTATGCCGGTTTTAATTCTTTGGGCATGACGCAGGCCGCGTGGTTGGATCCGTTGCAAAATCTTGGAGAAGGACAGAGCAAACCGGCCTATTCGCGTTATTATTGGTCACCGGATCTGGTTTTGCCGATTCGCGTTCGTGAGGGCATGATAACATTGGTTAATTTTCCAAATTGGGAAATGATTGAAGATATCTTTATCGGTGATAACGCCACGTTTGACGGGCAGATATCAAGTCCTAATTCTTTGATGTTATATCCGCGTAAGGGGGCTAATGTTGGAGTTGACACCAATATCATCGTTTTTGGCCGCTCCGGTAATCGTTATGTGTTTTATGTTAAAAGTGAGGCGGTTAACACTGAGCGTCTGACTAACTCGATTATAGATATTGATGTTATTGGCGGTGAGAATGGCGGTTCGTCGGGGGCGGCTAATTTTGGCGGAGCTTCCGGCGGCGTGTTGGGCGCTCATACCGGCGGTACGGTTTCCAACGGCAAGTCGGTTGATGCCAACTACACCAGACGTTTTCAAAAAAGTGATTGGTTGAAGTCTATTCCGCTTGATCCTTCTAAATTCCGCTTTGATTTGGAGGTTTATGTTCCAAATCCCGATGATGTGGTGATTGCTCCTGAGCGTGTATGGCGCGATGATATCTTTACTTATATTGATTTGGGCAAAAAAGCTCTGAATATGATGCAACGTCCGGTTGTCAGCATGATTGTTGAGCGTATAGAAGTGCCGGTTGGGTTCCGCACTAAAGGGCCGGACAATCGTCTGATTATTGTAGAGGGTGTTGGCGATATGGTTTTGCGCAACGGCAAACGTATCATCTGCATCAAATTGCGCCGCTCTGATGAGAGTGGTATGGAATATGCTATTGATTCAGCTGATTATTTGCCGCCTAGTTGGGATGTTCCGGCTCCTCTGCCGGAGAGCGCCAACAGCAACTCCGATTCGATGGCGGCAGGCCGTGGTGCGGCGGCGTCAATTCCGGGGCAATATGATGTGCAAATCGGCCAAAGTCAGGTTGTGGTGCCGCAATACGGTTCCGGACAAGGAGTGTCGGGTGTTGCCGGTTCGACATCTGGCGGCGTTGGCATTGGTTTCCAATCTGGCAGTGGCGCAGCGGCAAATTTTGACTACTCCAAAATGCAGCGTATAAGCTACAATGACAATGGCGGACGTTCTAATCCTTATGTTCAGCAATACGGCTATGGGTCAGGGTTTAGTGATAGTGCTGGTTCCAATATTTCAATTGAGCTTGGCACAGATGACAATGTCTCTAATTTGGAAAAATTATGGGATAGACTGTCTTCTCAATACGGAGCCGATCTAAAACGCTATGAGCCGTTTTTCTCGGTTGACGCGCCGGCAGACGGTCAGGGAAAAGAACTGTTTCATTTGCGCATCGGGCCTGTTAAAACTCTGGAAGAGGGGGATAAAACCTGCGGTATCTTAGGACGTAACGGTGTGTTCTGCAGCGTGGTTAGGACGCAGTGATAAGCGGCAATGGAAAGAGATAACTTAACACATTCCGAGAAGTATGTAAAAAAAACCAATCGCATTATTCTTGCGATTGGTATTACTTCTTTATTAATCTTTATATTTGGTGTGTTTCTGCTGATTAAAAGCAATCAGCGGGTTGATGACTATGAGGAGCCTGTGTTTACAGACAATGCCGATGTTTTGAACATCAGCAATACGGCTCCGTTGGCTCAAAATATTGAGTTTTCGACCGTTGATGGCGAGATTCCTCTTACTACCACTCCTGATCCGGTGCCAATGGGGCAAGTTGTTTTGGGAACCGAAGCCAAAAATGTCCTGACCCTTGGTACTACTGGCAAAACTGCGGTTAAGATAGTCAGTGTTGATTTGGCCGAGCCTCCCGCCGCCGGATTTACCTTTGACAATGGTTGTGATAATCGGACGTTGTCTGGTGATGAGACCTGCCATATTACAATGAATTGGGTGCCGGTTGTCGCCGGAAACGTGCAAAACAATTTTATTATATCGTGGTATGAGCTCAGCTTAGGGCAAAGTAACGTGAAATCAGCCAAAGTTCCGGTAACTGGCAACGCTGTTACCAAAGAAGATTGCACCGTTTGCGAGCCGTCAGCTGGCTCTTCGGCAGAAAAAGGCGGCGCTACCAAAGCTGTGCGCAATGCTATCGGTCCCGACGGCAAACTTATAGGCGCGGTTGATGAAGACGGATATGTTCGCGACGCCAACGGCAATATCATCGGACGAGTTGGCGCCGACGGTCTGGTTATAGATGAAAACGGCAATGTTACCGGTGTTGCGGATAACCGCCGAGCCGTTTATGATGAATTTGGCAATCTGATCGGCTATGTTAATCCAGATGGCACGGTTGTTGATAAAGATGGCAATGCGATTGGTCGGGTGTTGCCTGACGGCACGGTTGTTGACGCTAACGGCAAAATCTTAGGGCGGGCTGTTGATACCGGTTTTGTTTATGATAAAGACGGCAATGTCGTCGGTCGAATACTTCCAGACGGCACGGTTGTTGATAAAGACGGCAATGTTATCGGCAAGGTTCTTTCTGACGGCACGGTTGTTGACCTCAATGGCAATATTATTGGTAGTATTACCAAGCCTGGCCGAGTTGCAATTGATGATGATGGCAATGTTTTGGGCGTGGTTATGCCCGATGGCTCGGTTGTTGATAAAGACGGCAACACAGTAGGTCAGGTTGATGAAAACGGCAATATTGTTAAAAAAGAAACCATTGCAAAATCTGGACAACAGCGAAGACTCGCCTATGATGAGCTTGGCAATGTTATCGGCTATGTTGATGAAAACGGTAATGTTGTAGATTTTAATGGCAATGTTATTGGTCGTTTGCTTGAAGACGGCACGATTGTTGATAAAGACGGCAAGGTTATCGGCAAAGTCGGCGATTTTGCGACTTTGGCGCTAGATGAAAATGGTAAAATTATCGGTTACGTCGGGGCTGACGGCAAAATTTATGACGCTGGCGGCAACGTAATCGGCATAGACGGCAAAATTATAGGCGCTCTGGTAAAGGTTGGCTATCTGCCGATAACGCCGCAGGGATCTTTGTTGGGCGTGGTGCAAAATGACGGCACGATTGAAAATGAGAATGGACAGGTTGTCGGACGAGCGCTTGCCAACGGATTGGTGCGTGACTCCAACGGCTCCAAGGTGGTAGCCAAAATGGTGCGAGGAGGATTCGCTGTTGGATTCGGCTGCAAACAACTTGGATATCTGGATAAGGACGGAAAAATAAAAAAGAACAACGAAGACACTGGCCTAAAAATCAGCGCGGAAGGGGTTGTCACCACGCCGGACGGCGAATACGCCGGTGAAATTGTTTCTCTTCGTAAGGTTTTTGACAAAGAGTGTCGTTATTTGGGGCGCTCTGACAATGTTGGCATTATAAAAGATAATACTAATCGGTATGTCGGATGCCTAAATCCAGACGGCAGTGTCTTGAATGAAAAAGGCGAATTTATAGGTCACACAGCTTATTCTGGGGTTGCGGTTGACTATGACGGTAATTATCTTGGAACTGTTAATGAAGATAATATTGTCATCAATAACGCCAAACTGCCGGTCGGATGTGTTGGTTTGTATGGCGAGGTATATAGCGGCAAAGGCGCGTATTTAGGACGAGTAATCGACGATCAATACGGCTTTGATCTTGCCGGCAAGTATCTTGGACAAGTTGAAGACGGCGCTCGGGTCAGAATTCCCGGCAAAACATCGGCGTCAGTATCGCCCAACAATTTGTTGCTGGATCAAAATCAGCAGATTGTCGGTGTGTTGTTTCCACAAAAAACATCGGTAATTGATGCCAAGAGCAATTTAATCGGCAATCTGTTTCCTGACGGCAAGTTATATGATGCCAAAGGGGCGCCTCAGGGGCAAATTTATAATGACGGCACCGGTTTTTATGGCTCCTCGGTCGGAGTTGTAGCGCCCAGAGGCGAGGTTATTAATACTAAAGGCGATGTTGTCGGCACCGCTATGTATAATGGGAGTGTTTTCAATCGTTACGGTGAAAATATCGGCTACATTAACGGTCGCGGTAATTTCTTTAACCGTCGAGGAGAATATCAGGGGGCGGTGGCGGTCACTGGCGCAGCCATAGGCTATAACGGAGCATATCTGGGTTATGCCACGGCCAATGGGCGAGTTATTGATGCTGACGGTAAATTATCCGGATCCGTTACGCACGATGCCAAGGTCATGGGCTTGTCTGGCGAAATTATCGGAGAAGTTATTCCTGAGGCCGTAATGGTTGATATCTGGGGAAATTATCGCGGAATGCTAAATGCCTTGGGAGACGTGCATAATCTTAAAGGAGAAATTATAACTGCAATTTTGCCCGGTGGCTCAACAGACGCCAATTTAAACGTATTGCGCCGCGGAATTGTGGTGGATTTTGCCGGCAACATCATCGGAGCCGTTGCTCCAGACGGATCGGTGGTTAATGCTTCTAACGTTGCTATCGGTCGAGTTTTGTCTGACGGCAATGTTTTGAGTGTGTCCGGAAAATTAATCGGCGAAGTTGTCGATGGAGATATTGTTATCGGCAATAATGATAAAGTTGTGGGTTATGTAAATTTTGATGGCAAAATTAGTGCGCCTGATGGTAGTATAGTTGGCAGAACATTATCCGGTGGAATGGCCGTTGATATGCAAAACGGAATTATGGGCAAGATATTTAAAATTGGTGCCACTGTGCTTGGCAATGACGGCTCCTACAAAGGCCGCTTGGCATATGATGGAACGGTTGTTGACGCGGAGGGAAAAAATATCGGCAAAATCAGGAGCAACGGCTCTTTTATAGATTTGGACAAGAAAGTTGCCGGTTATGTTCTACAAGAAGTCGCTAAGAACCGGAGGAACTGAGGTTGAGTTGTAATAAATTGCTGAAAACCGGAATTAAATATGCGGGCGCAATCTTTGCGGCGGTGTTGGTTTGGGCAAATACAGCCCATTCTCAGGAGATTACCGCTATCAACTTTAATGGCGAGCTGTTAGGCAAAGTTATTCCTGATGGCAAGGTTGTGAGTTTTGATAACAAGCTTATTGGTAATGTTACCGCCGATAGCCTGATTGTCGATTCTGAAGGCAAACTGATTGGCGGAGTTGTTCCTCAGGGTGTGGCCATTGGCAATGATGCCAAACCTCTGGGCAAAGCCGGCAGTGATGGTTCGGTGCGGTTGCCGTCGGGCCAAACGGTTGGACGAGTGTTGCCTAATGGTCTGGTGGTCAACGAGTATTATGACGTTATCGGTGGGGTTGTTTTTCCTGGTTTGGTTTATGCCGATGACGGCAAAACCATCGGCAGAGTTACCGGCGACGGACAGTTTACCAATCTGCAAGGACAAAATATGGGCGTGATTATGCCTGATGGTTTTGCCTATCGCAAAATTGGTCCGGATTATATCCTTGCCGGTAAGTTGATGTCTTCTAAAATGGTTATTTCCTTGCAAGGCGAGTTTATCGGCAGCGTTATGCTTGGCGGGCAAGTTTCTGATTTTGATTCGGAAATTATCGGACGAATTAAGGCTAACGGCTATGTTTACAATGACCAAAATCAAATTATCGGACATATTGTTAATACCGGCTATGCCTTTGATAATAACGGTTATTATCTTGGGTTTATTACTTATAACGGAGAAGTCGTCCGTGGCAACAAATCAGTGGGGCATATTCGTGCTGACGGCTATGTGGCTGATTCGGAAAATAAAATTATTGGTTATAGGTTGGATTTTGCCGCTACTGCAACCGATAGCAAAGGAAAATATCTCGGGCGCATTATGCCTGACGGTAATTTGGCTCGCGCCAAGTCGGTAACGTCATTTTTGGGGCCAAGAGGGCTTGTTTCCGGAGCTGACGGAAATCCGATTGGGCAAATTAGCGCAACCGGTCCGGTTTTTGATTATAAGGGCGCGCTTCGCGGTCATGCTCTGAGCAACGGCACGGTAATATCCTTAAACGGCACGACAATCGGTTATATGATTGGCTCAGATGCGTTTGATTTGTCAGGCCGAATGATTGGCGCGGTTCTGCGTGGTCAGGCGGTGTTTACCTCTGACAACGTTTATCTGGGAATGTCTGGTATCGGCAGTGGTTTGACCGGCATTGGTGACGGGCTTATTGTTTCTCCTCAAGGCTATGTCTTTAATCAGGAAGGCGTGTTGCGCGGTAGTGGCAGCAGGTTAGCTCCCATGTACAGCCCCACCGGTTCAATTGAGGCGCTGTTGGGGTTGAACGGTCGCGCTGTGAGTTCTGGCGGCAGTGATCTTGGGGCAATAAAAAATGGCGGCTTTGTTATTAACACGCAAAATCGCTTAATTGCTAAGGCTATCAAAGCCTGGTTGGCAATTTCTTATCAAGGCGGAGTTCTCGGTAATCTTAATGCTGAAAATTTGGTTATGGACTCTTCCTTGAATATTGTAGCCAAGGTATTGCCGGACAATTCGGTTGTAGAAGCTGATCGTGCCGACACTGTTAATTATAATCCGGTGCTTGGGCAGGCATATTCCGACAAAATCGCGTTGGATTTGGGTGGCGACATTTTGGGTTATGCCGACATATTGGGACAAGTAAACAATTTTTCAGGTGCCAAAATAGGAGCGGTGGCTGAAAATTCGCAAGTTATTGACAATAATGGTCTGATCGTCGGCGCTGTTCATGATTATGCCGCAATGCTGAACGATTCTTGTGAGATAGGCGGAGTGCTTACTCCGCGCGGCGATGTGCAAAATTATCGCGGCACATATGTCGGCAAGGTTCTGGGTAATCGATTCGTAATTAGCGACAGCGGTTCTTATTTGGGCTATTTGGCGCAAGTTGCTCCGGTTATAGATTTCTCCGGCAGAATTATTGGCTTTTCGGCAATAGATGGGCGTGTTATGTCTTTTGATAATGCCGATCTTGGTTGTTTGGATAAATTCGGGCTGTTGCATAATGCCGACAAGGCAATTATCGGTTCGGCCGCTGTCTATGCCACAGCGATGGATTTCAGCGGAAACATTATTGGCAGATCGGTTTTAGACGGTGGTATAGTTAATGATTCTAACCAAATGATAGCGTATCAACAGCCCGACGGCAATGTTAACTCCAACGCCGGATTGCCGCTTGGCAATATGTTTAAATACAAAGTTGCTTTCAATATGGATAACCGTTATATCGGGCGTGTTCGGCCAAACGGAGAGGTTGTTGACGATAAAGGCGGCAAAGTCGGTCAGGTTAATTTTGAGGGATATGTTTTAGTTAATAATCAAAAGGCCGGATATGCGTTGTACGATTTTTACATATACGATGCTGATAATCGCGTTATCGGTATCATCGGCCGCAATGGTGATGTTACCAACTTTACCAACCAAAGTTTGGGGCGTGTGGAGCGAGGTTTTTTGGTTGATAAAAATGAAACTGTAATTGGCCGCGGCTCCAGAGATTATTTGATTCGTGATAATTCGCATTTGGTTCTGGGTGAACTTCGTCTGGATGGCACGGTTGCTGACAACCTTAATTTGACTGTAGGCACAATCGGCAAGGCCGGAGAAATAATAAATGGCAACAATGAGACCATTGCCACCGCGTATCCATTGCAATATTACAGCAAAATTACTGCTCAAGCCAAACGACAGATGGTGTTCGACAAAGATGGCAATTTTATTGGTTACCTTGATGAAAATGGCAATTTGATAGATAAAAACGGCAATGTTGTCGGAACTGTTGATAAAGACGGCAAAATTACTTATAAGGACGGCTCTTCGGCAAATCGTGATATTGGGCAAATCGTATATGACAAAGACGGCAACAATATTGGCAAGGTGATGGCTGATGGCTCTGTGGTCGATGCTGATGGTAAAACTATCGGCCAAGTCGATGAAAATGGTAATGTTAAAGATGCCAACGGCAATGTTATCGGCGGTATCGGCCGCAACTGGTATGAAAAAGTTGCTCGCCCCGATGTGCCAGTGTCGTCTGAAGACATTTCTCCGGCGCTCAAATTGCTTGAAAGTAAACAATATCGCAAATCATTAGGCATTGCCTTGACGCCTGACGGCGAATATTTGGGCGATATCATGGAAGACAAGAGCGTTGTCGATAAAAATGGTCGTACTGTCGGCTATTTGATGCCTGACGGTTTGGTTATTGATGATGACGGTAGCTTGATTGGGGTGGAAGAAGCCAAAAAAACTGACGGCAGCGGTATGTTTGTTCCGGCCGGTACTTTTGGTGATGGCGGAGCTTATGGCACCGGTGCCGGCTCTCCCGGAAATTTAGGCCCCGGTGGCGGTTATGGTCCGGGCGAACGTTATGATCCGGCCAGACAGGCGGCGCTTAATGCGGCCATGCAACAACGTCGTAAGAATATTACGGTTGGCAAAATCAGCAACGGCGCACGTAAAGAGGCTTTTGACGGCATGCAAAAAGACTGGAGCGAGCAAGGTATTGGCAAGGTGATATCTTCTTGGCGGGTTAATATGAGCGAGATGATTTTGTCTGATAAACCGATTCCCGCAGTTATTGCCCGTGCCATTGATTCCAATAATCCGGCTCCGATTACCGCCTATGTTGAACGCAATGTTTATGCGGAGGAGGGGCGCAATGTAATTATCCCTGCCGGCAGCCGCCTGATTGGAACTCTGGGTAGTGTCACGGCCAGCACCGAGGCCACCTCGGAGTCCGCTCGCGTTCAAATCTCTTGGGAGCGCCTTATTCGTCCTGACGGATCATTGTTCGTTTTTCAAGGCTTGACAGCCGACGCTCAAGGCCGCGCCGGCGCATTGGGTTATGTTGATCAACAGCTGTTTAAGAAATATACATTGCCGGTTTTGACTACCAGTTTGACCAGTGCAACTTCCTATTTTATGTCGCCTAACAGCAGATCCAGCGGTGATTCGGAATCCCCGCGTCAGCAAGCCGCCAATGATGCCCGTCAGAACTTTATTAATGAAATGAACAATATTTTTGATGAAATTTTGCGCGACAAATCCAATATTAAACCTATGACGTATATTCCGGCCGGTACCAGAATTATCGTTTTTCCGAATACGGATTTGTGGCTGCGTAACTGGGAAAACGACCAAGATGTTACTTTGCAGCTTGAAAAACCGCAAATCTTGATTGATGACGCGAAATCGGCGGCAGAAGGTGAAAAAAATAAACAAGACAGACTAAAAACTATAACCGCAACAACCAGTGGCGATGTTGTTTATGATGCCAGTATGGATGACGATGTTGAGAGCGCTAAGGCTCAGACACCCTTGTTGACTGATGCCAAGTCTAGCAAGAAATCTTCTTCGCCGACATATGTCGCTCCGCCGCCGCCTCCGTCTGTATCCGGCAATACGTCGGCTCGCCCATCAACCTCGGCAACATCGGACAGCGGATCGTCTAATAATAGTGTTCCGGCGCTGTTTTAAGGAGTAACAGATGAGTTTTACAGTTTTGGAATCAATCCTTCGCCCTTTGTCTTACTGGTATAATCAAGACAATATTGAGGAAGTGGCCATCAACCGATCGGGGCAAATTTGGTTGCGCTTGCGTGGTAAGCGTGCATATCCTTGGGTTATGTATAAGGACGAAAAACTGACTAAAGAATATCTGACCGATTTGTTATATATTGTTGCTAACACTTATGAGCTTCCGTTTGATCCGGTTCAAGGCAACCCCGTTGTCTATGCCGCTATCCCCGGCGAACACCGCTTCTCGGCGATTTGCGGCCGCAATGTTATGTATGACAATGACGACTTGACAGGTGGAATTGCTCTTACAATCCGCGTTCATGCCGATGATGTTTCTTTTGGGTTGGGAGACTATGGTTTGACACAAGGCGGCCAGTTGCACAAAATTAACCCGCTCAAAGATCTTAAGGAGCCGGAAGATCCGTATGAACGTCTTTTATTGAGCATAAAACGCGGCGATCATATTTTGGTTTCCGGCGCCACAGCAACCGGTAAAACCACTTTTCTCAACAATTTATTGAAGATATTGGACATTCATAAACGAATTTTGACAATTGAAGATACTCGCGAGCTGATTGTTCCTCATCCCAATCGGGTTCATCTGGTTCTTTCGCGTACAGAGCAAACCAACGCTTTGACTTATGCCAAAATCATTGACTTGGTTGTGCGCTTTACTCCTGATGCCATTATCGGCGGTGAGATTTCCACCGGCAACGCCGGCGCAATCTGGGAGCTTATGGGGTCTGGTCACGATAACTGTCTGGCGACAATCCACGCCGAGAGTTCAGAGGCTGCTTATGAGGCTTTTACAGATCGTATTTTGCATACATATCCGACTATTGATCGCAAAAAAACCATTGAAGAAATGCACCAAAAACTGCGAGTTGTGCAAATCAATCGTGACGGAAATATTCGCGCGGTTACCGAAATTACCTAACACTAAAAAAAGCCTTGTTGATAAAACAAGGCTTTTAATTTGATTATAAGGGCGGAATATTAAGTTGCGCAATATCCCCTGGTCGTATTTTGGTGTTGGCATAGCGCATATTTCCGGTTTCAATCACAAAACGCTGGCGTCCTGTCATTTGTGACGCCAAATCATAAAAATCACGAGCATTGAGTTCTTGTCTTTGCGGATTCATAATATAAAGAACGCAGCCCTGAGTACGTTCGGCTACTCCGCAACGCGCGCGCCCCTTAGGAACCTCTGGGTTGACAACCACGCCTTGCAGTCCATTGCGCACTATTTTGGAATCATTCCAAAAAATTTTGGCTGTAAGCAACCCGACAAAAAACAACACGATCCCGAGTAGAATCAGCACATTTTTAGTAAGGTACGGCGGAAGATTAGCCGATTCTGCGCTATATTCCGGCTGAAGATCATCGTCTTGCAAAAATTGAGGATTGCTGTTCGTTCGTTCATTCACATTTGTAGATGGGAGCGGTCCCTCATCTAGATATGCGTCTAAATTAAAAGCCTCGTCGCCAACATCAGGCAAATTTTTCGGTTGTCTGTTTGGTTCTGTATGTAAATCTGCCTGCGCAAAAGGATTGGCGTTAATTTGCGGTTTGTTGGGCGTGGACTGATTTTGCGGCGCTGCTGCCGGCATGGCCGGAGCCATTTGCGGCATTCTGTTAATTGGTCGCTTTACTTTTTTTAGCTGAGGCCTTTGCGGCGCATTTGCCTGAGGGGTATCCATTTGCCACTATCCTTACATATTTTTCTCAAGATGCTTAGAGGTTTTCATGGTCTTAATGATTCTAGGCACCATAAACACTATTGTTTCCGATTTTGGTTTGTCTATGCCAAAAATACCATTGGGAATACCGATAATTAAGAAATTTTCTCCCAAACGAGAACGAATATCAAATTGGGTGATTTCACCATTTCTGGCTTCCAGCGTGATATTGGCGAATATCTTGTCGTTTTGTTCAAATGAAGATTTGGCCAATATTGATAAATCTGTTTCCATTGAAGATCTGGCGGCGCATTTGCCGATATCAAAGCGAGAAAACCATACGTTCGGCACTACAAATTTTCCTTCAGCAACCGGCTCAATTCGCGCCTGCGTTCCCAAAAAGGCATTCAAACTTGCGATGTTAATGTCATTTGAGGTTGTAAGAATTCTGCCTAACACGCCGCTTTTAGCGCTTTTTACTGAACCCAGATCAAAGGTCTGCAACATTTTTTGCCATTCAATATCCTTGTTGTTGTATGGATACAACGTAAATACCCGCACATCATAAGCAATCAAAATCGGATTTTCTTCAAAATAGCTGATTAAATTTACAATCTGATTTTTCAGCTCATAATCGGCGTCAAAAGTAATGGTATAATCATCAAAATCTGCCGTAAAATCAGTTATGCCGGCTCCCCGCAAAACATCTAAAATTGCCAACAAAATCGGGCGCGATTGCGGAACATAAAGGCTGAAATTGGCTTTGCGGCTTATCCGTAAAGTCTTGTTAGTGGCGTTATAGCTGTAATAAACTTCGGCAGCCTCAGTAATGACATTAACCACCTCGGTTAGTTCGCCACGCAGATTCTCAGCTGAGATACTGGCGTACGGCGCGTCTTTAGCCACCAGCTTAATGCCGGCTTCTTTGGTCAATTTGAGCAGAGCTTTTTCTGCCGGCATGGTATCAAACGAAAATCCGGTAACTTCAAACCGCGGCAACAAGTCATTATTGCCGTTTCTCACCAAATTGAAGGCTTTAAGGTTATAAGGAATTGTTGAAATCATCTGCTGGGTGTTCCAGTTGACAAAACAGCGCAGAGGAACCTCCAAATCCAGTTGATTTGCACCTTTAGGCGTGCGAATTTGCGGGTATTGCGGCTTTTCAATGGTGGCGCTATATACCGGAGCGCGCAGCGCTTCTTGTTTTTCGGTTTCGCTGTTTGTTCCCCACCAGCTGCCGCAGCCGGACAAAATAAAAATTGCACTTAATGTAATTATTTTTTTTAGCATTTATTTGGCCCCGTTATTTGCACTTGGTTGATTAATTTGCTGTTTCGCCGGTTTATTATTGGCGCCGTCTGCTGACTGTTTTTGTTGCAGCAATTTATCCACCACTTCGTCCATAGACATTCCTGCTCCGACAGTCGGATCAGTCGATTTATCAACCGCGCCGAGCGCGGCTTTCATCTTATTAAGCTCATCTTTATCTTGCTTTATCATATCCGGCGAAGCATTGTTTCTGAGTTCGGTTTTATATTCATTCAAAGTTTTTTTAAGATTATTGATTCCGCCGGCAACTTTTTTTTCAACATACGGATACAAGCTCGGATGCTCAACGATATAATCGCCGGTTTCGCTAATTTCTTCAAGCACATCAAGAATATATCCATAGAAGGGATATTCTTCCATTGCGATGTTGCCTTTGCGCACGCAGCGCGCCGCAACTCTTGAGATTGTCCGGTCGTAATAATCTTTTAGCAAAACATAGTTGTCAACATACCAAAAATCGCCCTGACTGTCTTTGCCGCTGCTAAAAGAATTATTTTGTTCCATGGCTTCAAACTCCTAACGTTTTATTATAATGTAGATTAGCAATGACGCTTTGTAAATTATTATTTTAATCTTTTCGAGTACTATTTTGATAAGGGTCTTTATCCTGCTCCCAAACGGCCGAATCAACAATTTGCGGCAGATGTTCTGTCGGCAACATGGTGCTGCCGCTTATAAGGGGCGAGGGGTTGAAAATTTGTTGCTGGAAAAACAAATCGCCACTGCAAATCGGATTCTTCTCAGACAGCGGAAGCAAATTGTTGTTGCCAAAGGATATGCCGTTTTCCGCTTCGTCTTCAGGAACATACTCCCATTCCCATTCGGTACCTTCCCCGTCATCAGAAACATTTTCGGCGGCGGTTGTAGGTTCTTCCTCATATGCCCATTCCCAGTCCTGAGTCGTTTCTTTGGTTGGCTCCGGAGCCGGGGAAAATCCCCAATCATCGGCAGTATCGGCGCCTGATTTTTCAATAAAATCTTCCAGCTGAGATATTCCGGCATCGTCTTCTCCGGTCTCTTCAGGCTCATTATTCTCCATATTGTCTGCTGTTTCAGCTAATACTGACGGAGTGTTGTCTTCTTCAGGAGTGATATTCGGTTCGTCCTGAACTGCATTATCATCAGCGGCTGCAAATAACGGCGCGGTGTCTTCTTCGGCAACATTGTTCGGCTCTTCAGTCAAAACAGCGATTGGGGCTTCTTCAATCACATTTTCGACGTCATTTATTGCCGTCATGCTTTCCGGTTCAGTCGGAGTTGTTCCCTCCTCATCGCTGACGGTGTCTGATGTTTGCGGCTCGTTTTCAATAATCTGGGTTTCAGCCTCGGCACTTAATTCCGGCGCCGGATTTTTTTTCTTTTTTTTGCGTTTTCTCTTCTTTTTTACCGGCTCTTCGGTTGCTGTTGAAACTTCTGTCGGAGCCCCGGCAAACATATTTTCCAAGTTTAGAGTCGTGTCTGGTTGATCGGGTAATTCTTCTCTGCCAAAATCAAATTCACTTTCCGGTTGTTCTGCCGTAGCGGTATCATTTTCGCCAAACAAATCTATTGGCTCGGAAGTTGGGCTGGTGGCCGAAGAAACATATTCGGGAATTTTTATCTCAGATTCGGAAAATTGCGGAATATGACGAGGCATAGATACCTGATCCGCGGATTTGGCAAAACCGGACGGTTGAGCTTTTAGAGCTTCTATAATAGATTGGGTTGACGCCTTTTGCGATTCCTTCAGCGCCACTGATATAATCGCTGAAAGTTCCTTCGTTTGTTTAGCGGCAATTTCTTGATATATCGCTGACTGCGCCTTAATAAGTTTGCTCAGCGCTTGTTCCGGAAAGTTAATTTGAATATTTGCATTGGCAGCTTTTGCCGGCGTTTGCAGGTTGTTTAGCTTGTCGGCGATTTTTTCTAATGCCGCCGAGTAGTCGGTTGTATTGATTTGGATATTGTTGGCGTTGTTGTTGGTGGCTGAGCTGTTTCCTGAATTTTGATTCAATGTGTTGTGCTGCACCATCATTTGCACCAAGCTTTGCTGAGATTCATTAATCAGTCTGGCAATTTCTAAAGTGTCATTTTTTTGTCGCGCATTCAAAGCTGAAATCATTTGGCTAAAGTTTTGTTCGCTTTTGTTCATCAAAGCCGTAATTTCCGCATTGGCGCTTGCAACCGGAGCTTGCGTCGAGGCTTCAACTTTTGCCACGCGTTCAATAATTTGCTTTTGCCCGTTAATCAGAACCCTAATAAGTTGCTTGGTTTCTTCCCCAATAACCGAACCGTTTGGCTGAGGAGCGGAGCCGTTGATTTGGGTCTGCGCCTGCATCATCATTTGCGAGATTTTTTTCATTTCCTCGCGATGCTCGGTGTTTTCGGTTTGCAAAACCTTGATAATTTGCAATTGAGTTTGTCCCAAGGTATTGATGATGCTTTTAATCTCATTTTCTTGATTGACGGTATTTTTTTGCATGGCGGTGGCTAATACCGTGGCAAATTCCTGCGCAAATCCTTTGTCCATAGCCAGCTTTGCAGTTGTAGAGGTGGCGGCCGGCGCAACTCCGAGCGGAGCGGCAATAGGAGCGGCGCCCATTTCCTGCATTTTTGCCGTAGCCTGAACCTGCGCTTCTGCCAGCGCAGTAGCCAAAATCTTGGCCTGTTTAACATCATCATCGGCAATATCGGCAGATTGCATTGATGCTGGCTTGGCAATTCCTTGTTTTTCGGCCAGCTCATCTACATAATCTTGCAACATTGCGCCACCGGGGAGCTGGCCAAATAGCCCGCGAATTTGCGGTGGCAGCTCCAACAGCATTTTATTAAAAGCTTCTTTTTTTTCGGGGCTGAAAATATGTAATTGGCGATAAATATTTAAAAAACGCTGCGCCACAACGACCGGATCTTCTTCTCCGTTGCGTTGTGCTTTGCGGCGCGCTTCTGATGTTTTATCCAATTCCATAATCTAAATCTCAGGTTATACTTTATCCATACTACCAAGAATACGTCAAATCTCGTAAATTTAGGGTTAACAACAGCAATAAAAAAAGCCGTCCGAAAGGGCGGCTTTAAGGTCTAAAAATTTCTGGTTACAAACTGATGAATACCACTTTGTGAACATTAGCCAGATCATCATTGCCGAGAGTGATTTTCTCCTCCGGATTCCAACGGATTCCATACAACTGGCCGTTGTCATCTTCACGAATTGATATAACCTGAGCTTCTTCTTCAGAAATAAAATAAACGGCAATATCGCCAACACTGACAACCTCTTGCGGATCAACATACAGAATTGAGCGTGTCGGCAACAAAGAACCCAAACGGCGTGTGCAAAGATTAACGGCGTAGGCATCTTTTTTGTTGTATAAAGAAACCGGACGCTGAACTTTTTTGGCTTCTTCTTCAAAATCGATAATGATATTGCCATCTTTGCCGGCTGCGCCAAACACAGATATTTTCATGCCGTCGGGAGATGCGTTGCCAAAAGTCGCGATAGCTCCGCGCGGATTGGACAACAACTTATATTTAGCGTCATTTCGCTGAATAATTTCTTCCAGCATGCCTTTTTCATCAAGGCTCTTAATCTCATCGCGTAACTCTTCGGTTGACATCTTAAGCGCTTTGGCGATGTTTTTGAATTCTTTGTCCGAAACTTCTCGTTGCCCCATTTCTATGCGGTGATATACTGACAAAGTCATATCCGCGCTTTCGGCCACCTCAATCAAAGTCAGGTTCTTTTCATTGCGAATCTGCCGCAAACCGGCGCCCAGTGTCTTAAGTCCGGATTTCTCGTTAATCTTGTTGCGGCGCTCCTGTTCCCGACGCCATGCCTGAACAATTTCTTGTTGAGAGTTCTGCTCATTTACAAACAATTCCTGCAACGGACAATCCAAAAACTCGGCCACCCGCACCAACTGCTCCTGATCAACTCTACGATAACCTTTTTCAATTTTTGAAATTGCCGACAAGCTGACATTTAAGTGGTCTGCCAGTTCCTGCATTGAACGCCCGCGCAAGCGGCGGTACATTCTGATTTGGTTTGGGAAAATAATTTCTTCCATTTCAGATTACCTCATAAAAAATATGTCAATTGTTCTAAGAACATATTAATCATCAAGAAATATTAATCAAGAAAATTAGTACAAAAAAGACAATTTGTGTACAAATTAGCACAAATAACCCCGCCGGATTTGCACGGCGGGGTATTGGTTTTCTTCAAAGATTAATCATAATTTACGGCAAATTCGTAAATGTTTGATTTCATCCAATCGTCATCGGAATAGATGTCTGTTTTGGCATTATCAATTTCTTGTTGGCTGAACATACTATTGTTAATAGCTCGCTCAACTTTGCCATATGCCCGATGCTGATAAAGATAGTCATAGTGCTTGGCCAAGCGGTAGTGTGTTTTGATTGAGGCGTCATCTCTTTCACCATTGGCCGTTCCGTCGCTTGTCTTAAAGGTTGTTTTTTGGTTTATGACACCGTCAGATGACAAAATCACGCCGTTGCCTTTGGCGTCAATACGCATAATGTCGGTTTTGATCATCTGGTGGCCGGATTCGTCCGCCTCGCCCAATTTGTATTGAACTTTGGTTACTGAGCCGTCGGGATGAGTTTCAACAAAGCCAGTGCATTGACCCGCTTCATTATACAAAGCTTTTTGCTCGACATATTCATGGTTTCTGAGATCAAATCTGGCATTGGGTATTCTTTGCGCCAAAGCTTCTTTAAGCAGAGCTATATTGCAGACATCGGCATCATAAGCGCCTTGTGCGCGCAAAGAATTGGCAAAATCACGATTAATTGTGCCGTCTTTCCGATACATTTCCTTCAATTTTGAGCTGGATAGCATAACTTTTTCTTTTACGTGAGTTTTACCGTTTTTGTCGGTATAAACGGTGGTCTTGATATCAAGATTCTCAATCTGTCGTATGGTTTTAACTTTTTTTCCGCCATCTTTGGTTTGAGTTACCATGTCTTTCCGCACATCTTGAGTTCCGTCGGCATTTTTTTTCATAGTATATTTCTCATTGCCGGTTTTATAAGAATAAATACCGGTTGCCTCGTCATGAGTGCCTTTTCTTTGAGCTCTTATGGCGCGAATATCAGCTGTTGCACGCCGGACTAGATGTACAGGAGCGACCACGGCGGCCTTGAGGCCAGATAAAGTGTGTCTGCCGGCGGCATCAAGAGTTGGCTCCATAATACGGGTGGCGGCCGATTTGGCAAAAGATCCGCCCATAGTGCCAATGCTGCTACCAATTGTGGTGTTGCTGATAGATCCGGCAAACTCTCCGCCGAATGCCACGGCCATGTTCAGCACGCTCCATGTTAAAATCATCACAAATATGAGTTTTATAAATTTGGTGGAAAACCATGGAAGCTGCTCTAATATCTGAGTAAACACCACGTTTCCTTCAGTAGCCACCATCAGGTCGCTCAGGTTGGTAATGGAGCTGGTAATAATTGATTGGAACGCCACCACCGACATCAGCGCCACCAAGGAGACAAACACAAACTTAAACATAGAGTTCAAAAAAGTTTCCCAAATCTTCTTGGTATAGCCGCGAGTCAACTTAAAGGCGTAAGCTCCGATTGCAAAAGGAATCAGCGCCGCGGCAACAGTCAGCTCAAAAACCGCGTCAATCATCATAAATGGCACAGCCAACATCATCAACATTGCGCCAACCCACAAACCAGCTCCGATAAAAAAGTAGTTTAGGTGAGGTATAATAATAAAGTTATCTTGCCATGATTTGCAAAGCGCCGCATTGCCAAGAGCCTTAACCTGCGCCACCCGATTTTGAATCAGGGTCATAGTGCAAATAATGCTGTCGCCCATGGCTTTGGGCAGAGCGCCACGGCTTCCTTTGACACTTGGGTCGATAATAGCTGTTCTGCCTTTGCAGGCGGCTATATTGCTGCTTATAAGCTTGTCAAAATTTTTATCTCCTGTTTTTTTGTCGCTGACTTCTTCAGGCTTGATAATGGCTTGAGCAATATTTTGTCCGGTGGTATATATTGGAGTCAGGGCTTGATTAAAAAAGTCCATAGCGCCGTTTTGCAGGATAATTACTACCAACATCACAATAAAACTTTGGGTGACTAAAGATGATGCCAAATCCTTAAGGTCTCTAACTTCCGGCGTGGCCACAAACGCCAACACCTGCATGGCAATCCAGATACCAAAAGCCAAAATAACCACCTTGATGATTGAGCCTGAAAAGGTATCTATGGCGTGTTTGGCAATAGAGCTGGCAGTGTTAAATACCGCGCGGAACAAGGGACAAAACGTGCAAGTCTGCAGTTCTTTATAGTAACAGCTAGGCAGACATTTTTCATCACAGTTCTTGGGCTTGCCATCTTTCAAAGAAGCGCCGATATTATAACCGATTGAGGCCACACTTTGATCTACGTAGCCGGTTAAACTTTGGGCATTTGTATCGGGAATTTCGATCAATACCGCAACAAACAATGCTAAAAATATAGCACGGAAAAGTTTTTTTATTATTTCACAATTCATTCTCATTTTCCGCCTCCATCTTTGCTGGCGTTTGATTCATCGTCTTTTTTGTCTTCGTTTCTGCGGGTAGCAAATTTATTATATTTTTTATCAATAGCGTTGCCGACGCCGGATACTTTTTGTCCGGCTTTGTTAACTGCGGCTCCGGCTGATTTCATGCCCACGAAAGACATGGCCGCGCCGGCTATTTGCGTAAACCCGCCGGCAAAGCGGGCGGCGCGCCCGCTTAAGGTCTTGTGATTACCTGAACCTTTACCTCTTAAGTCATTAAACCGGGCGCTGACACGATTCTTGACGAATCTGCCACCTTGGTACATTGCCACATCGCCAGCCCATTTGAGCGGCTTGGTCGCCGTGCTGGCAAGCTTAGACGCCGCCGTTGCCAGATGATGCATAGGCTGTTCATTACCAAAGGCTTTGTCAGAGAAGAATTTATTAACCAAATCCGGCACTGTGGCTCTAACTAATTTATAAGAATACAGAAAAGCAAACAGCAACAAAACAAATGTGGTGCTGAACAAGGCCAGTTTTTCAGAGGCGTAGGCAATATCTTCTTCAATTTCACTGTCAGAGAGACTGATAGAACCAGCGTCATTAAGTGCGGCGCGATCATAAACGCTGTATAGTTTGGCCAGGCCACGAGGAGCGTTTACATCGGTGGCATGTTGTTCGGCCGCGCCATCAACATCCTCATAGGTGTAAACCGCGTCAGTCAGTTGGACGGTAAAAGTTGTGGTTATTGCCAAAAAGGCAAATGTAGCTGCAGATTTGGCAATAATACTGATACAGGTTCCAAACTTGTCTTTGGTCAATTCAAATGGCCACAACCCGATTGCGATTGGCAACGCTACCACGGCAAAACCAAGTTTGAAAGAAATATCAATCAGATAATAGGCTATTGCCAGAGTCAGCAACATACCCGTAAACCAGATAAACATACCTTCAATCACCATTACGCCGTTGGTCAAAACAAAAGACAAAAAGTGCCACGCCCCGCCTTTATCCAATGAGGCATAACAGATAATGGCTTCTCCCAAGATCATGTTTTCTGAGGTGATGTTGCCAATAGCTCTGGTCGCGCCCAAAATTGAGTTCATTACCGACTTGGATATTATATCCGTCGGACCGGTGTATTTGATATCAGGAATGGCGGTAACCATGGCGGCAGCTGTTGGCATGCCGTCATACTGGTTGCCGGTTATATAGGTTGAACTCAAATCCAAAACGGCTTTGTCGCTGGTTTTCCAGCCCTTTGCCGGTACTTGCATGCCAGATTGAAAGTCTTTATGAAAAGTATCGACGTTTTCGCCGTTACATTTGCTGGCTGATAACGGATAAAACACACCAGCGACCAAACGCAGCGGATCCAGCGGAGTGTCGTTGTATTTTTTACCTTTCCAAGTTCCGGTAAAGCGAATTTCCACATGCAGGTGAGCGCTGCTGGAACCGCCGGTATTGCCGATAAACCCAATCTGCTGTCCGGTTGCGACGATACTTCCGCTGGGAACAAACGCGGAGTGAGAACGGCCTTGCATATGCATATAACGATGCGTCCAGATATTGCCGTATTTATCTTTGGTTTGGATTGAGGCCGCGTAACCGGCAGACGAGCCGGGGCCGCCAAAGTAGGTGAGCTTGCCGCCGGCCATGGCAAAGACCACTCCGCCTTCTTTGCCGTAGGTGCCGATATCCAATCCCATGTGTGAGCTGGAGCCATAGCAGATGCCATCTTTTTTTACCTGCTTAGAGCTGCCGGTACATTTAACTTTAGGTCTGATACGGCAGCCGACCGGACTGGTAAGGTGTCCGGTATTGGTGCCGGGAACCAAAAATGTCGGAATATCTTGCTCTTCTTTGGCTTTATCGGCTTCTTTTTGCGCATTCAGCAGATTCTTTTGCTCATCAGTCAGGCCTTTAACCGGCTCTTGTTCAACGTTTGAGCTTTGCGCCTGCATGGCTGCTTGTTCTTCTTTGCGGACTTCTTCTTCATCAATATCATCCCAGACATAGTTCTCGGTATAAGGCTTGATTTGGTCTTTATCCCAAAAAGTCTCGGCGATTTTGGCACCCACGCCCATAATCGGGTTGATAAAATAAGTTCCGACGACTTTCAGACCAAAGGTAATCAGCAGGTAGGCCAGCGCGACCTTAAAACCGAATTTAAGCAGTTCGTTAAGAATATTGCCCGGCTCAAGTTGGGTGAGGGAGGAAACATTGCGCAGCCCCCAAACCAAAATCCACAGTACGGCGCCTAACCCCAACAGCACCAAACCGGCGCGTTGAGCAATGCCATAGGCCTTAGATGCCGCAGTCATAAAGGCGGAAGATAGTTTTTCCACCACCAGACAAGACCAGCAGCCGGAAGAGTATTTTGCCCGCAACAGGTCAGTGGTGGGGCAATTAGGAGTCCTGATCAGAGCTTGGCTGGCTTTGGCTGTATTTTCTATCGATTTTTTATATTTTATATCTGCAAGAAGATTTTGTTCAGTTGCTTTTGCCGCAGCTGCCGCACGTTCTCCGCCGGTTTTCAGTATATTAGCAACTTCATCTAAAACTTGATGCATCTGATCTTCGGTGAGTCCGCCGTCTTTGACCATTTTATCAAGTCTAGAGCGCAATGTATTTGATTTTTTCTCTACGGTAGATAGGCCTTCTTTGTCATAAATGATCGGATCTGAAAATTTATCGTAACCTTTAGCCCCGGTATAAGTTGCTAACTCTTGAAGGAGTATTATTGCTGCTGTCGCGTTTATTTTGTCGAAATATGAAATGTTGTTGCTGCCGTCCTGCAACAATTTCAAAGCTCGGGAATCTTTCAAATCCGTAGCTGTGTAGTTATTTTTTTTATAGTAATCTTTATAGGAGTTTTCTTGGGTCTGATTGTCGGTTGAATCCCCAGGGGAGAAGCCAGCCACTTGCCAATCGTCTGGTACTTCATATTTATATCCGCCGCCGCTAATTGTTTTAGCATATGCATCATTAGTAAAACAAACCCCAATCATCAGGGCGCAGAGCAGTGCTATCGGCGCCAAACGGCATATTTGTCTGCTGTTTGCGGAGAAAGTTTTCAATATGTCAAGCAACTTAGTCATTGTTATTTCTCC
Organism: uncultured Alphaproteobacteria bacterium; assembly: GCA_934248075.1. GTDB lineage: Bacteria > Pseudomonadota > Alphaproteobacteria > RF32 > CAG-239 > CAZU01. The sequence continues at coordinate 76,208 of CAKQKH010000005.1, forward strand.
GTTATGTTTCTGCCAGCCAGACGGTTGATCCGGTCGCGGATGATGCCACCTTTTTTCAGCCAACTACCAACGCGGGTCTCATAAAAACCTGAATGCTTCACCATCCACCCAAATCCGCCGGTTATCATGTTTAAGCACCATTGCGCAAAAGCTTTAAGATTTTGCTGGAACTGGGCTTCACTGCCGCCGCCGATGATAGCGCCGGTCAGCGTTTGCGAAACTCTCATGCTGCCCCATACCAAAAAGCCGACCAAAAGCAGGCACAAAGTGGCCACGCTGATTTGCTTAAAGTGTTGCTCCGGATCTTGAGGGTTAAATATGCCGCCGGTGGCAGGATCGGATATCAGATCTATCATTGCCAAAAGCACGGTGGCGATGATGATCGAAAACGCCATCATAAACGCGGCCGAATGCATGATGTTGGTAAATCCGATTCCTGTCCATTTTTTTGTTGGCCCGAAAGCATAAGCCATAATAAATATAGGCAACATCAAAATCATCATGCCAAAGCGGAACACGCTGTCAACCAGATAAAACACAAAGGCAAATCCGACCACATAAAAGATAGAATACACCAGCAAACCGGTAATCCAGGGCAGAAAACCGCTCATTGACATGGCGGTCAGCGCCATTTGCCGTCCCATTCGCAGTTTATCTACCAACACGCAAATCATACAACTCATGGTTTCTTTGTATGCCGACGGAAAACCGTCCAGCGTTGCTTGCGTATTGTTGCCAATTGTGCAGCTCATGTCTTTAATAACAAATTCAACTTTTTCGCCAAACACCATAACGCTTTCAACTTGCTTTTGGGTCTCGGCCAAAATAAGACTTCCAAGCTCCAAAAACGCGCCATAAATCGGAAACAATAAAAAGTTGATAACATAAAGCAACGTTCCCGATGAATAAGCCAAATAGGCGCAAAGCAAACAGATAAAAGCCTTATGCACAATCTCGTTCCAAATCTCAGCCGGACTGGATTCTGTAACCGAGCTGACAAATTTTAACAACCGCAGAGCCACCCACACGGCAAAACCAATCATCATCAGGCTGAGCGACCCTTTGCACAATTTGTCATATTGTTTCATGATTGTTCCGCCAATCACATCATAGATAGTGTTCAAGACATCGCCTTGCCAGCAATCTACCTTTGGCGCGTCGGCATTGGCCGCATCGGCGACCTGCGCGCTGTCAATCGCGCGGGTGTTTTGTGCTTCCGGAGCATCTGAGCAGGCCGACAGCAGGAACATCGCCGCCAGCAACACCAGCAGCATTCCTCCGATTCTTTTAATGTTTAGCACCTTGCTCATAGTCACGTTCCTTGTCTATTTCTGGCGGTATTTGCGATTATGCCGCGATCCGCCGTTGGATTTGCGCTTGTTTGTATATTGCGAATAATCTTTAGCCTTTATGCCGTTGGTAGCATATTTGCTTTTTAGTTTATTGAGGCGACTATCTTTAGATTCGCCTGCCGCGGCCGCCCCCGTGCCGCCGTGCGAAGTTATGTCCGATTGCTCGTTTAGGGTTTTTATGTTTTCGGATTCTGTCTCCGGCGCAACGCTGCTACCGGATTCGTTGTCATAAGCTTCTTTGCCGTTGGCCAAATTCTCGTCTTCCGAATCCTGATATCCGCCCTCATTGAGCGTTTTGGCGCCTGCCATGCCGGTTGCGGCGGCTTTTCCCTCATTCAAAACACCAAGCTTACTTCCATGTTTTCCTTCGTTCAGAGCTGATGCTTTAGAGGTGTTTTTAGCCGGTTCAAAACCGCTCTGACCACCTCCTACCGTATTATTTGTGTCAATCGGCGTGTTGCCGATACTGTGGCCGGCGGTTGCATTTGATTTTTTGTCACGTCCGCGAATTTTATGATATGACCAAGACAAGAAATTATACGGAGCGTTTACCACACCTTTAATCAACCTATCCGAGCGGCGGCCAATGGCTTCGCGAGTAGGCTCGGTAAGCTTGGTGGCGGCGGATTTGGCAAAAGACGTACCCATTGTGGCAATACTCGGTGCAATCGGTTGTCCGAGCGCGCCCTTGGCAAACTTGTCCGCCAGTGGTTTGGCCTGACTGGTAAATTTGAAACCAAAAATGCAGCAGAACAGCAGGATAAGAAAACCTACGGAGGAAATGTCCGCCAAAGCCTTGAGTTGATCCGCCTTTTGACTGTTGATGGCCATGCCCATTTTATAAAGTGTTCCCTGATCGGTATTATCACAGAACTCGCGGTGCTGAATATAGTATTCTTGATGACTGCAACGCTCAACATCGTCGCCAATTTCTTTGGTGGAATCTATTTCTTCTTCATTTATCACGCCTTTGCCGGTATGCCCCACAGACAAGGCTTCATTAACCAACGTCAGATTGATGCTCATAATTAACCCGATAAACAAGAATAAGAAGGCGCTGTTCATCAGCATTCCCACGCCGGTGGAGGTGTATTTGGTGGTAGCCTTAAACGGCCAGCATGCCAGCATAAAAGGCATCAGTCCGCCAACTATGCCAATCTGAACAATAGCATCAATCAGATAAAACCCAAACGCCAAAGATAGTAAAAATGCGAATATGGTGATTATCAAACCTTGTGTCATAATCTGCACGCCCACCGAGAACTGCGCCCAGTTATTGCTTATCCTAAAGATATGCCACCATTTTACGTTTTCCTTCAGCAATATCAAGTTGCCGCCGATACAAGTCAGCGAGGAGCCGATTGTCTGCATAAAGGCCAAATGTTGCTGCACCGCCACCACATATTGTTCAATCTTGTCATAGGTCTTAAGCTGCAAGTGTTTGCCGCCTTTTACAAATTTAGCCTGACGGAGATAGTTGCCGTTATCGTCTTTATCAAGCTCAGAGAATATATCGCGGGTGGTAAGCATATTTTTGCCAAAGGTCAGACCAGTCTCAATAATAGGATTTATCGCGTAGTCGAAAATCTGGTTTGAATTTTGCAACAGCAAAAAGGCAATAATAACTTTGTAGCTCTGACGGAGCAAATTGCCCAAAAACTTGGGCGCGTCTTGTTTGGTCAGTGAGCTGACCTGAGTCAGAACCTGCACGGCAATCCAGATTCCAAACCCGAGCGCCAACAACGTGGCAAATGCGCCCGCCATTTTTTGAAAAGATAAATCAGTTACCTTGGCCACGCCGTCATAAATTGTGCCAATCAGCGGACAGAAAAAACACTTGCGATAATTATAAAGCTTAACCGGCAAAACCTCGCACCCGCGGATAGAACCGTTATCCTCCCCCTCATTGGCGTATTTTACCGATACCGAATCACCAATTGTAACCCAATATTTACTGCCATCGGAACCAGTCATAGGAATTCTATCGCCTTCAAACAGAGTCATGCCGAGTACTTTAGTATCATCTTTGGCACAGCCTGAAGTGCAGAGGGTGTATATGGTGGTGCCGCTGAAGATAGAGTTACTGTCGATTTGTTTTTCATCGAAACATTTATAATTGTACGTAGTCTCAGGCTTTACAAGTGGGGCAGAATCAGAAACAGTTGGTATGTTTGTTACAAGATAGCAATAGTGAGTGCTGATATCGCACATAGATTCACCGCATTGAATATAATTGTCACTTTGCGGCAATTTGACTTCTTCTTGGTCAATTTTTTTGCCAGACAGTTTTGCATTTAAAACTTTCTTACGAGCTTCTTCAGTATTATGAATGCGTTCTAGAGCCTTTAATACGGCATCATCAGAACCAACCTCTTTACTTACACCAAACTGATATGCATCTTTTGCCGAAAGATCATCAGGAATGGTTTTAGAAGATGCGCAAACAGGCATCGCTAATAATATTAGCGAAAAGCCAAGCAATCTAAAGATGTTCTTGCCCATAGCCATGTTGCACCTGTAACCAATAATCTACTAACTGATTCTATCATAACACATAAATTACTTATAAATTGTTACAGTTTTTTGATTTTTTTTAAATCAGTGGCGGTTGGAAGAAAACTCTTGCATTTTTGTCTAATTGTGTTATCTAAAAATTAGAACAAAATTTTTTAAACCATATAATTATGAAACACTTTTTATTACTTATTTCTCTCGCAGTTGCGATAGTTTCTTGCGAGAATCTAAAGGTTGAGTATTCTAACAATCATTCTACCATGATAGTTAGAAGAGAAACTAAAGATGGTACACGTTATGGTGTTGGGTATGATAATCCTAATAAACAGGTTAAAGCCAGCACTCCAGTGATTTTTTCTAAATACAGTATTGAAACTCAAGATGGAATGGCCTTTTATCTCTATGCTCCAGATGGTAAAACATTCTACTTCTTTGACCGATATGGTAGGGATATTTTGAGCGGAAAAACATGCAATCAGAAAGAATTAGCTGGACTGATCCCTATCGTTAATGATGGCAAACAGCACAAATTATCTGATGCTGAGCGCTATTATGGGAAAATATTTGGTATAGGCCGTGATTATTTTACTTTTACCGTACAAAGTGGAGATGTGTATGCGGTTGTGTATAACACTTCTTACGCAGCCTTGGGGCCATATAAAAAATTTTTTCCTGGGTTTTCAGGATATATGTACCAAGATGTTCAGACTGGCAAATGGGGAGCGCGTGCGCTAGTTGAGCTTCATAATGACGTAAAAGATCGTAATGAAGATATTGATACTCCGGTGCTAGTTCGTCCAGAATATGATGAAATCATAGAGGTTCAATCTAAAAATGCAAATACCTTGTTTGCTCGTAAAGGACAGCAGTGGGAAGCATATGAGATTGCTGAGAAATTGATCGTATATAAGAGTGGACAAGTAGTCGTATCATCTAAAACTGTTGTAAAGGCGAGTAAGATCCCTGTTAATCGAAACTTGCTGAATCGTGTGTTGAAAATGCAGCTTCAAAAAGAAGCCAAATGGACAACAAATCCAGAGGCTCTTGCTGTCGTGCCTATACTGGCTCATGGGCAACGTATCGGTACCAAAGAGGCTTCGGTTGCATTTCTGTAATAGAAACCGTTCTCATTTGAGAACGGTTTTTATTTTATCCAAAGCCATATTAGCAAAAGCCAAGCAATCTAAAGATGTTCTTGCCCATAGCCATGTTGCACCTGTAACCAATAATCTACTAACTGATTCTATCATAACACATAAATTACTTATAAATTGTTACAGTTTTTTGATTTTTTTAAAAATAAAAACGCTCTCGAATGAGAGCGTTTTTATCTACTTAACATGTGCAATAGACATTTCTTTAGTTCCAACACGCTGTCCATGCGCTAGTATAGGCACGACAGCAAGAGCATCTGGATTTGTTGTCCATTTAGCTTCTTTTCGTGGTTGCATTTTTAGCACGCGATTCAGTAACTTCTGATCTAGAGCTATGTCTTGCACTTTAGATGTTTTAACTACTTCTTTGGCAAGCCATTTGTCACCTTTGCGGGCAAACCAAATGTCCCGTTTGTTATTTACTTCCACCTCGATGATTTCATCATATTCTGGAGCGAAAATAACCGGAGTGAGCTTATTAAGCTGCCTTTCAACATCAAAGCTTGGATACTGTTCTTTTATATATCCTGCAGTTGCTTGCAAATCTGCTACTGTTTTAGCGCCAAATTTGCCAGTTTGGATATCTTGATACATATAGCCTTTGAGCCCAAAGCGCATTTGTTTGTATGGACCAACAGATAAATAACCATTAGTACAAATAACGCCATAAACAGAGCCATCTAGTGTTGGAAAGATGTAATACCCATTCCGTTCAAGATTATGTTCTTTAGTAAAATCATATCTAACTATGTGCCTATAATATGTTTCGGCCTCCGTCAATTTATGATTTTTTCCATCATTTAATATGGGAACAAAGTTATCAAGGCTTGATGTGTTTGTGTTACCGCTGAGAATATCAGCTCCGTAGAGGTCAAACATATAATAGGATTTGCCATCCTCAGAAAAAAGGAAATAGGCGGCACCATCAGCTGTTTCTTTATAGCTGGAAAAAACAACCGGTGTCAGTGCCTTATATACATTTTTCCTTGGGGTGTCACAGCCTATACCATACCGAACACCATTTGATGTTTGCTTTTTGACAATCGTAGTTGATGAATTTACAGCGCATTCTCTTTGCAGATTCTCGCAAGAAACTATCGTAACCACGAGAGAGATAAATAATAAAATCTTTTTCATAATATTTAGTGTTAAAAATTTTGTTCTAATTTTCAGATACCACAATTAGACAAAAATGCAAGAGTTTTTTTAATTGAGATGTTGAGGATTTATCAGGCAGGGAGTGTTTAAGATTATTGCCTGAACAGCAACGCAGTGTCATTCCGGCGAAAGCCGGAATCCAGTGAAAACAATCTGTCTGTGTCATGTTGAGCAAAGCGAAACATCTAGTTAGCACAGGACTCTTCGCTGCGCTCAGAGTGACAGGTCGCCAGCCCACTTTGTTTAATTGCACCTGTAACCAATAATCTACTAACTGATTTTATCATGACACATAAATTACTTATAAATTGTTACAGTTTTTTGATTTTTTTAAAATCAGAGGCGGTTGGAAGAAAACTCTTGCATTTTTGTCTAATTGTGTTATCTAAAAATTAGAACAAAATTTTTTAAACCATATAATTATGAAAAATAACATTATTTTAATTTCAGTCCTTGTTGTGGCTGCATTATGCACTTCGTGCAAGCCAAAGATTCACTATTTGGCAGACTGTGATTGCATTTATATCGAAACCAAAAATGGCCGCTTATACGGAGTAGAAAGTCATGGAACTATCCGTATTAAGCCAGAATGGGATGATATAGGTTATGGCGATCTTGATGGGCGTGTATATCAGGCCTGGAAAGGTGATAAAGTCATTTTATTTGACTGTTGGGGAAAAGTTTTGTGTGATAGCATTTCTTTGGTTGGAGCTGACAAAGAAGAGATGCTATACTCTGAAAATGTAGCTGGAACCGGAATGCCTTTGATTTCTAGCAAAACTTTTAGCCTGGTACATACAGAAAAAGGGGTTTTTGCTCTTTTTTATGACAAAAATATGGCATCATGGTATCAATATGGCCCATTTGTAGATTTCCAAGGAGGCGCAACTGGTTATATGTTTAAGGATAACATAACAGGAAAATGGGGCGTCGCTAAGTATGGAAATTGGATTGAACACGAAAATCCACCCGCAGGGTGGGAGCGTTGGTATTTTCATTATGAGCGTGATGCTGTTCTGCTACAACCTAAATATCAGCAGATAATTAGCGTCTCGCATCTAGGAAAAGCCACAGAGGGCGACTATCGTGGATATTCCAAAGAAAGTGATATCAAATGGTATGCCTTTGACGGAAGTCGATGGTGTGCATTTGATTTCTTTGGAAAGCCTATTAAGGTTAACAATTATGAATTGTCAATGGCCAGAAGATTAAAACCTCATTTAGGCAAAGTTAAGCGTAATAACATGGATGATATCTACACGCAACGTATTGGGACAGAAGAAGCATCTTGGGTGATTGTAAAATAATCATTTAAATAAGGTGCAATAGTAATAAAAACCGTTCTCATTTGAGAACGGTTTTTATTTTGTCCAAAGCCATATTAGCGAAAAGCCAAGCAATCTAAAGATGTTCTTGCCCATAGCCATGTTGCACCTGTAACCAATAATCTACTAACTGATTCTATCATAACACATAAATTACTTATAAATTGATATAGTTTTTTGTCCAAGACAGCGGCTTGCGTGGTGGTGTGTGAAAAATAAATTGTCACCGCTCCGAGAGGCGAGCATTCTCGCCCGAGGTCAAGCGGTCTTCTGTGCTGACAATGCGTACTAACAGCACGGAATATGCCTGTGCGGCTTCGCACCGAGCGCCGAACTGCAGGTGAGTAAGTGAGTAACGGCTTGCTGATGCCTCCAGGCGCTGGCCTGGCTATTTTTTAAAGGGATTGCCGAGGATGAAAAAAGCTACAATCAGAGTTGCGCCAACCAAACCCAGACTTATTAATTTTGCGGTTCCGCCGGCAAGCCAGTCAAATATTCCGGCATAAATCGCCGCGCCCAAGAGCAACAGAACCAAAAATGACACTAACCAGGCTTTTAGCATAAGGTCTCCTTGTAAATAGCAATTAAAATTTTCCGGTGCTTAAAAATGAAATTACCGCATCTACAATTTTGGGGTCCTCAAAAATATTTATTTTGCGCGATGAAATTTCCACTGCGTCAACTGCTTTTTCAAAATGTTTTTCGCTTTCGGCGCTGAGGCGGTCAGGTGTGGTGCCGGTAATTTTTTCCAACAGACTGATTGTTTGCGATTCGCCCAATATCAGTCCGGTTTCAATCTCTTGCGGCAGAGGCGGAATTTTTTCTATGTTCAACGGATCCATTTCAGCGGCCATTGGCCCCAGAATAAAACTAAAGAGTTTGGATTTGCTGAGCTTTTTTAACAAAAGGCTACCGTGATTCTGCGGGCGAACCTCAACTGCGCGGCCGATTTTGAGCTTTCGCCGCCATTGCGTTTCCAGCGTAAACAGCCGTTTAAGAATCACACTGCCGATTCCATTGGTTACAAAAGAAATTTTATCAACATCTTCCAAATGATTCAAAAAGAAATCAAGTTGCCGCACGTGTCCGTCCAATTCTTTTTGGGTTGACGGATAATTTATGGCGGCGGCCAAAAAGCCTTCTTTTAGCGCGGCGCGCCATAGGGGTTTGAAAATGTTTTTCGATTCGCCCAGCCCCGGAAGCATTATAATCATATGCCCTTTTTGCCGCGGCAGCTCAAAAGCCTCAATATATTCTATAAAAGCTTGCCGACATTCTTCGAAGCTTCCTTCAGAGCGGCAAATATCCCAGTTGTCCAGCAAGCGGCATCTTTTAGTAATATAGTTGCGCTGGATTCGCCACTTTTGATAAAAAAAGACATCTTCCCAAAAGTGGCCGCCGCCCATGGTGTAAAAACCTCCAAACATCAAATGCACTCCTTATATATTATATATACTACAATTTGCCGACGCCGTTGGTGTTAGGAATCGCGGTGATGGTAACTCGCGCGCTGTCGCCCCGTCCCATTTCTATCAGAATCTGCATGGCGCGATTGTTGCGAACATAAGTCATATGACTGATTTTGGCGCGGACAGTCGCAACCTCAATCCAGTTTAACTTCGGCATTTCAGATACATAAAAGTCAAAAATGCTACTGGGGTTATAGGGCGCTTTATACACTAAACTGCCAATCCAGTTTTCGCCGCTGCCCAGAGCTTTGGTCTCGTTTAAGTCAACAATGGCATCAGTCGGAAACGGAACATCAGGAAAAAGCGCAAAGGCTGGAGGAATCGCTCCGCCGTCAATTCCCATCAGACTCGGGCGCTCAGAGGCGCAGGCCGAAAGGATTAAAACCGTAAATAGAACTAATATTTTGTTTTTTAACATTTTTGCTACCTTGTATTTATTTTTGTTTAAAGTTATTGTTGCTATTGTGCCTGATAAAAGTTAAAAAATTGAAAATATCGACAGCATGTAATAAGTAGTTTTTCATTATAAAAAATCGCTGTTTTTCAAGAGATTGTAAAAAAGTTGTATTTTTTTTGAAAAAAAATGAAATTTTGTGTTGACAAAGTAAGGGTATTATCCTATACCTCTGGTCACCGAAGCGGCGGGAGCTGTTAGGGAGTTATAAAAGACA
>CAKQKH010000006.1 GCA_934248075.1 uncultured Alphaproteobacteria bacterium
AGCGGAGCGTACAAGGTAGTACGTGAGCATTTCATCAGCCCGACAAATCTGTATTAGACACCAGCTAGACGCCCTCGTTTATTTAAAGGAGAGATTCCATGTATTATACCTTGCCGGATCATCCTGCCAATCAGCACGCACTTTCACAAATAAGAAGAGATGCACTCGTTCTTCCAGCAGATCTTCGATTTCTCGGCGAGCGGATTGGCCTATACGTTTAATCATTTGTCCGTTGCGACCGAGGATTATTACTTTTTGGTTATCGCGAGCCACATAGATTGTAATCTCGGCGCGAATTGAGCCGTCATCGCGGCGTTCCCATAGCTCTGGCTCAACTGTCAGCTCGTAGGGCAGCTCTTGCCGCAGATACAAAAACAGCTTTTCCCGCACAATTTCCGCGGCCAAAAGTCTGAGCGGCATATCGGAGATTTGATCTTCGGGATAATACCACGGACTTGAGGGCAGATTATCCGCCAAATATTGATAAAAATCTTTTGTGCATTGACCGGTTTCCGCCGAGATGAAAAAGGTTTCCTTAAAATGGCCTTCTGAATTTATGGCCTGACTCAGCGCCAATAATTTATCTTTCTGCACCAAATCAATTTTATTAAGCACCAAAACAGCCTCGATATTGCGCTTATTAAGTTTGGCGATAATACTGCGGGTCTCGTCATCAAAGCCACGTTTGGCATCTACCACCAACACCACGATATCGGCATCGGCCACGCCGTCCCAAGCCGAATCGACCATGGCTCGATCCAAACGGCGTTTAGGCTTAAATATACCGGGAGTATCCAAAAAAATTATCTGCGTGTTGCCATATATGCCGATACCTTTAACCAACGTGCGGGTTGTTTGCACTTTTGGCGAGACGATAGAAACCTTTGACCCGACAAAGTTATTGGTGATAGTGGATTTTCCGGCATTGGGCGCGCCGATAAGAGCCACAAACCCGCATTTTGTTTCCGTTTCGGTCATTGAGAAATCAGCTCCAACATTTTGGTAGCGGCATTAAACTCGGCCAATTTTTTATTATGCCCCTCGCCTTGCACTTCCGGACCATTTTCCAAAACCAGACGCACCGTAAACACCGGATCATGCTCCGGCCCGCGGCGATCGACAATTTCATAATGCGGTACGCCAAAACCTTTGACATGCGCCACTTCTTGCAGAGTGGTTTTGGCATCTTTGGGCGGCGCCACCCGTTTATCAATCAGGTCGCCCCAATGATTGTTTACAAAACTGATAGCCGCCTCGACTCCGGCATCAATATAAATTGCGCCGATAACCGCTTCGCACACATCACAGAGCACGCTTTCGTTTTCGCGGATATCCTCGCCGACCACAATCATAAAACGCCCCAAATCCAGCGTGCGGGCAACTTCAGCCACCGTCTCCTGACAAACCAAAGCCGTAAAACGCTGCGACAAATTGCCCTCCGGCTCATCGGGAAAAATTTTATAGAGCAGCGAGGCTACCGAAACACCTAAAACTCTGTCGCCCAAAAACTCCAATCGCTCATAATTTTTAGCCACGTGAGAATTTGCCGAACTATGAGTCAGAGCGGTTTTGAGCAGATTTTTATTCTTAAAGCTGTGTTTTAGAATTTGTTCCAAATCATTCATTGGTCAGCACCTTTAGCGAATGCGGTTAAACAAGCGCGACCAGCGGATTTTTTTCGGCCAGGTCCAAGGTTTGTACCAGGCTTCCTCATCATTATGCGAAAAGAACAAGAAACGCGCCTTGCCAACCAGATTTTCTTCCGGCACAAAACCAACGTTAACCCGACTATCATCTGAGCGGTCACGATTATCGCCCATCATAAAATAGTTGCCCTGCGGAACCTCCACCTCGTCAAAATCGTCATTAGCCTCATGATCGGATATCTCCAATATGCGATGTTTAACGCCTCCAGGCAAAGTCTCTACATATTGACGATAACGTTCGGCGTTGCCGTAATCATTGCGCATTACAAAATTTTCAACTTCTTCGCGCTCGACCTGTTGGCCGTTAATATACAAGCGTCCATTTTCCAGTTTGATTTTATCACCTGGCAAACCGATAACGCGTTTAATAAAATCGGTGCGGTTGTCACGCGGATACTTAAACACCACCACATCGCCGCGATTAGGCGCATCTTTCCAGATTCTTCCTTCAAACAGCGGCACGCTCCATGGCAAAGAATGCTTGGAATATCCGTAAGTATATTTGGATACAAACAGATAATCGCCCACATACAATGTCGGATACATTGACCCAGACGGAATTTTAAATGGCTCAAACCACAAGGTTCTGATAACAATTGCAATCAAAATCGCATAAATCACCGTTTTGATTGTATCGCCGAGGCTTTCTTCTTTATCCATTAATTTTCTCTTTTCAATAACTTACAATTTGCGGGTATCATATACTTATTTTTTATGACCGCAACTAAATTTTTTCAATAATTACAATTGCGTTAGCCACCGGATAGTCATCTGACAAAGACAACCAGGTTTGGACTTCTCCGTCGCCACACAGGTTTTGCGCCCGCTCCAACGCTTTGTTATAAAGGTTCAACAAAGGCCGACCGTTAGCGTCATGACCGACTTCAATATCGCACCATGATATGCCGGCGCTGATACCGGTTCCCAAAGCTTTTGACGCCGCCTCTTTGGCCGCAAAAAGCTTGGCCATTTTGGCCGGACTTCCATAACTTCCGCCTTTTGCCTCCTCAATGGCTTTTTGCTCCGCTTTGGTAAAAAGTTTTTCCACAAACCTCTTGCCATAACGGACAGACGTGCGTTCAATTCTACCTATATTCACAATATCCGTTCCCAATCCCACAATCATTTATCATCTCCAAACATATTGGCTGTTTTTTACAACTGACGAGCAGACAAATGCGCCGTTTCGTCATCGGCAACAGGATATGACATCTATCTGCAAAACACAAGCTAAATAATCCGTTGCTCGCAAAAAACTACACAGCCTGAAAATTATTTTGTCCAGTATAGACAATAAATTATTGACAACATTATAATCAACTGATATTCTTGAATTATATAAATAAATGTGAGGACCAAACTGATGCGTTTAAGCAATCTAATCATTGCCGGCACCACGTTGATCTGCTGTATCGACAGCGTTCATGCTCGCACTTATTACCTCCCTGACTATCAAGATACAACCTTCGGAAATCGGTCTCAACTTTTTTCTGGACAAACTTCCACACCGTCCTGTGACAAATACGCCAATTACTACTCCTCAATACAGAGCGGGATGAATTGCTATAGTCAGAGTCCGATTTCCGGCCTCAGTTGTTATTATTGCACCGCTTGCTCCGCTGACTATCAATATACTTCGGCGGATTGTCCGTCTTCTATGTATGATTTGGTTGACGAATGCGGCGGCAAATATAGTTCTTGCATCTGCAAATCCAGCTTATACCCCACTTCTTCCACATCTTCGGGCTGTGACAGCGGCTATGTTGTGGATTTGACCTCATCTTGCGCTGATAAACCGTCCGGCACCATAAAATACGCCTGCCAAAAAGACAGCTGTGGTGGCTTGGTTACCATATCTGACTGCGAGGCCGAAGGCAAATTGTGTCAAACTTCAGGACAAGCCGAATGCGCCAGTTATTGCGAAACCGGATCTTGCCTCTATAAATGCGACTATCACGTTCAATACAACGGCGCGCAAACTTGTGACCTTGGTTGTGCCACCGGTCAAGAGATTAGCGGTTGTCCGGAGATTTGTCAGGCTGGCGGCTGCAAAACTTGCGTTCCTTGCGCCGCCGAATTTGACCATTCCACCAAACCATCTGCCAACTTTGTGTATGAAATCTGCACCGGATGCGATAATATTGTTATGTATAAGATTACCGGTTGCGCCGTTAACTATGCCAATGCCGGCACCCACTGGTGTACAACTCCGCAAAGTTTAGACTGCGTCAATTTAGGCTATACCTTTAATCGCACTTGCCGTACGGATCAAAAAATTGTCAGTTGTCCGTTTAATTCTGCCTACAACGCTTGCCTATAAGGAGAAAACTTATGTTTAGCCGAAAAACCTTATTTTTTGTTACCGCAATTTCCTTATTAGCCTTTAGCGCCAAGGCCGATACTCCGGCTTGTGTTTCGGTGGATTGCGCCGCCCTTGGTTATACCAAAACCGCCGCCCAATGCTCCGGCGCCGATACCATTCTCAAATGTCCGTTTGATGCCAACAAAGTGGCTTGTCCGCTTATCGTAAAAACCCCCATATTATCAATTGCTCAAAATTTGCTGCTCTCAGTATGCCACACCGAGCCTATATACACTCTTGGCACAGATATATCTTCATGTACTATCGCCAACAGCTCGGAAAACCAGTTTTGTTCATATCTTAATGGTCTTGGCGGTCTAAAAATAACTTCTGCCACATGTCAGGCTTATCTGGCGGACAACCCGTCAGCTTATTCATCAATGAAAACAACCCAAGACCTGGTGTCTATCATAGAAAATATTTTGTTGTACGTTCCGTGTGCCAATTCCGTTTCACTTGACGAGTTTGATATCTGCACCCGTTATTGCGCTTATGATAACACCAAATGTATGGAAAAAGCTACAATGGTCTGTAATAGAGCCATTGAAAAAAAAGGTGGAATCCCCCTATCATCTGTTCCGTCAAATACTGCTATTTTTGGTGAAGGGAAGAAATTTTATTTGATGAATGATATTACCATTACAAAACCTATAACCAAATTAAATTCTATTTTTATCTCAGCTGCCGAGTTGTATCCTTGTGCATCTGAAGTTCCCGCTTCACCAATGCTACAAATTACCGGACCGGTTTATAATATGGTATCTTCCTCATTTTATGTTAGAGCAAAACTGAAAGGCGTTAACATTACAGGAGAAACAGGCTACATAACAACAAGTGAAGATTTACAAATTGGCAGCATTTATTTTACTTCACCTACTTCCTCCTCTGAACTAACAATAGACGCTACGACTGGAGAAGAAATAACAGTTAAAATTGGATTGTTCTGCGAAATAAATTCATGTGTAACTAACATAATGGATGATTATCGCTATCAAAACAAATATATTTGGTGCGGAGAGAATAATAATAGAAATGAGGTATATATAGATGGGCATCCATGTACATCAACCGACAGCTCTGAATATTGCTATCGTAGCGGTATTTGCCCATTTTAACCGTCTTATAAGCGGTTATTGTGCCGCGCGGGAGACGTAGGACACGACTTTTGACGCTTTCAGCGCGGCAATAATATCGGTCAGATGTTTCAAATCCTTGACCTCGACGTCAACCAGCAGTTCAAAATAACTAATGGTGCGATTGACGATATTGAGGTTGCAAATATTGCCGTTATTGCGGGCAATCAGATTGGACAACTCGCCCAAAGACCCCGGCTCATTTGCCAACATTATTTTCAATCGTCCGATATGCGGCCCGTCTCCGCTGGTGTCGCCCCAAGAAATATCCAACCAGCGCTCCGGTTCGTTGGCAAATTTTTCCAGCAATTTGCAATCAATCGTATGCACTGCCACACCTTTGCCGGTGGTAACAATGCCGACAATTCTATCCCCTGGCAGCGGGTGACAACAGCCGGCAAAATGCACCGCCATTCCCGGAATCAAGCCCTTAATTTTCAGTGGCTCGCTCTTAGACTTATCTTTTTTAGGCGTTTTGCTGATAATGGATTTAACCACTTTCTCCAGCTTGGATTGTTTATACCCCGGATAAACCGCTTTCATCACATCCCAAGCCGTGACCAAGCCCTCGCCCACTTTGGCATAGATATCGTCGATTGACTCCGCCTCAAAATTAGGCAAAACATTAACAATCGCTTTTTCATTAAAGTCGAGGTTCTCGCCCTTAAAAGTGCGCTCCAGCAACTGCTCGCCCAAAGTGATAAACTGATCTCTTTTGTGCGCCCTGACATAACGACGGATTGCCGCCTTGGCCTTGCCGGTAACCACAAACCTATCCCATTCCGGCGACGGATGCTGCGCCTTAGAGGTGAGAATCTCAACCTGATCACCGTTTTGCAAGACAGTTCGCAGCGGGCGGATTTCGCCATTAATTTTGGCGCCGACACAAGTGTCGCCCACCGACGAATGCACCGCATAGGCAAAATCAACCGGCGTGGAGTTTACCGGCAAACCGATCAAATCTCCTTTGGGCGTAAAACAGAACACCTGATCATTATACATCTCCAGTTTGGTGTTCTCCAAAAACTCTTCCGGATTAGACGCCTGCTCCAAAATCTCCAATAGTTCGCGTATCCAACGGAAGTTTTTACCGACAACTTTCTCACCTTGTTTATACGCCCAATGCGCCGCCACGCCTTTCTCATTGACCTCATGCATTTCATGAGTGCGGATCTGAATTTCAATACGGGTGTTTTCCGGCCCGATAACACCGGTATGAATTGAGCGATAACCATTGGGTTTTGGGGTTGAGATATAGTCCTTAAAACGGCGCGGCACCATATGATATTTGCTATGAACAACACCCAGCGCCTGATAACATGCCGCCACATCATCAACAATAATTCTAAAAGCCATAATATCGGACAGTTGCTCAAAAGACGCGTTTTTCTGTTGCATTTTGCGCCAAATCGAATACGGCGATTTTTCACGACCGGAAACCTCTGCCTTAATGCCGTTTTCTTCCATATCTTTCTGCAACTGAGCAATAATTTTCGGCACCAGATTACTGCCCTGCTCCCGCAAGAAATTCAAACGAGCGATAATGGACTCATAAGCTTCCTTATGCAATTCCCGAAACGCTATTTCTTCCAGCTCGGTTTTAACTTCCTGCATACCAATGCGCTCGGCCAATGGAGCATAAATATCCAAAGTTTCTTTGGCAATCCGCGCCCGCTTATCCGGCGCGCAGTAGTGCAACGTGCGCATATTGTGCAAACGGTCAGCCAGCTTAATCAACAGCACTCTGATATCCTCAGACATCGCCAAAAGCAATTTGCGGAAGTTTTCTGCCTGTTTATTGTTGGCTGATTTCTGCTCAATCATCGCCAATTTGGTCAGTCCGTCAACAATTTGTGCCACCTGATCACCGAACAATTTGCGAATCTCTTCAATTGAAGTGTCGGTATCTTCCACGGTGTCATGCAACAAACCGGCAATAATTGAGGTTGAATCCAGCTTAAATTTGGTCAAAATACCGGCCACTTCCACAGGATGAGAATAATACGGATCGCCCGAAGTCCGCAGTTGCGCTCCGTGTTTTTTCATCGCAAACACATAGGCGCGGTTCAGCGCATCTTCATCAGCGTTGGGATCATATGATTTTACCAAATCTACAAGTTCATATTGTCTGAGCATTTTTTGAAACCGTTCTGTTGCAAAACACTATTATATTGTAGATTAGCATTGATTACTTAATGAAGTCTAAATATTTGCACAAAAAAACGAGCCGCAAACCGCAGCTCGTTTTATTGTTATCGACGCAATCGGCAAACTATTCGTCGTCGCCGAAATCATCTCCGCCGTCAAAACCGTCATCGCCGTCCATATCAACATCTGACAAATCAGCGTCAGCGTCAGCGTCAGCGTCGGTGTCAGTGTCGGCATCAGCGTCCAAATCCAAAGCGTCGTCATCATCGCCATGAATTTGCATATTGTCATCAATTTCAGTCTGCGGCAAAAGACCGGTAAACTGCTCGTCCAAATCAGACAATTCTTTTTCCGCGGCCATAATTTCCATTTCTTCCTCTTCAGGCTCCTCAACTTCAACATACTTCTGCAAGCCCAAAACCAAAGATTTCTGCAAATCTTCAATGCTAACGGTCTCGCCGGCAATTTCGCGCAAAGCAACAACCGAATTCTTGTCGTTGTCACGATCAACCGTCAACGGAGCGCCGGCCTCAATATCTTTTGCTCTTTGAGCGGCAACCATAAGCAATTCATAACGATTGGGAATTTTATCAATACAATCTTCAACAGTAACGCGAGCCATTTTATTCTCTTTCTCTAAGGGTTAATATTATTTTGTCATTGATATACAACAAATTCAAATTAAAAAGCAACAAAAAAATTAAAAAAGCATGCAAATACAAGATGCTATTTTTTAATTATCGATTCGGATTGAGGTTTCGCCAATTCTGAACTCCGATTCTTTCCAAGTCTTTTCAAGCTGGCGGCGATTCTTGCGCACTTCCGTCACATCAGACATCGGCGCGTTGTAAGCCGAAACCAGTGCCTGCATGGTCGCGTAGCGCAAATCCTGAGATTTTTGGCTCAGTTTGTTAATCTCATCATCATACAGCCCAAGTTTATAAGCTCTTATTGACTGCATTAAAGACAAGCTTATCCGCGACAAACGATACGCCTTCACCGTCTTATCACAAGTGTAAGCCCATTCATTCAGCGTAAAACCTTCACCCGCCACTTTTTGAGCCAAGGCGTATTCCTGTCCGATTAATCGGGCTTTTTGCACCAAACGAGCGCACGGATTGACCATCTCGCGCAGGCCGGCAGAAATCGCCGGCGTTTTCTGACTTTCATAGCTCCACAGCATAGTTGAAACTCGGCTCAGATAAAAGCGGTTGTCGCCTTGCTGATACCACTCTTCCACCGCCGGAATAGTGCGCGCAAACGCTTGAATATCGGCTGATGTCAGCAAAGTTTTGGCGTCAGGATTTATGGTGCGCATCAGGCTCTTGCCGGCAATCGGCGTACTGGTTCCGGGAGTAAAAGCCTCCAGCGGCACTATTTTTTGCAAATCGGCATAAAATTGCGGATTATACTCCACCTTGGGACGATATTTGGTTATTTTTGGCATTTCTATATTTTCGGCGTTATCCGGCCACATCTCTGGCATCAGTAAAAAGTATAAAAACGGCGACAAAAACTCAATATCTTCAACATCTTGCAACTGCGGCGCAATGCGTTTGGGAAACTGGTGTTTGGTTTCCTTAATCCCCGGCATATTCAGCACTTTTTCCGACATATTGGGAATTTCAAACAGCATCGGCCCCACATAGGGATACATTTCTTTGGGAATTGCCGCCAAAAATTCCAGCACCTGATCTTCTTCCTCCCACTTAAGGCGTTTTTCATTAATGCCATAAGTGGCGGCGCGGGCATAAAAATCAGCGTCAAAATCACCCAACAAATCCCAAACCGTATTATAACGACGGTCATAATACCGGTTTTCGGCCATAAATATCTTTTCCAGCTCTTCCATAGTCGGCATGGGCGCCGTGGCCACATCAAACTCAAACTCCTGACGAAAATCAGCCATGGCGGCGCCAGCTGTCCGCACCCCCAGCAGCCACATAATCATTGCCGTTATAATCGCCAGTTTGCGCATAAAATTTCTCCGTTGTAACCGACCAGCACCAAATATAACCCAAAAATTTATAAAAAAGAAGTAATAAAATAAAAATAAACTGGACTCGGGAAAAATATTGACATAATATCGACTCAATCAATATTTGCGTGCATTATTCAAGGAGGTTGCCATGGCATGGACAGATGAAATGATTGAAGAGCTAAAAAAAATGTGGCATGAAGGTCTCACCACCGGTGAGATAGGTAAACGCCTCAATGTTTCTAAGAACTCCATTGTTGGCAAAGTGCATCGCCTGGGATTATCCGGACGTCCGTCTCCTATCAAAAGAAAAGATGAAGAAAAGCCGGCTCAACCAGCCGAGAAGAAAACCGCCGCTCCCAAGCCCCAAAAACCTGAGCCTAAGGTTAAAGAACCTGTTGTCAAAACCCCTGTTGTCAAGACGACTGAGGCTCCGGCCAAAGAGACTGCGCCGATTATTTCCGCTCCTAAAGCCAAACCGGAGGTTTCTCATCATGCGCACCACAAATTGTCATTGACGGATTTGGATAATCACACCTGCCGTTGGCCGATTGGCGACCCCAAAGACGAGAACTTTCATTTCTGCGGCAAAAAAGTCCATATCGGGCAAACTTATTGCGACGAGCATTCTGCGATGGCCTATGTCCGTCCCAACAAAAAATAAACCTCCCAAAATCACAAGAGCCGCTCATCAGAGCGGCTCTTTTTAGATAATCATTTCTCTATAAAGAAAGAAGCTTTTTATA
This sequence comes from uncultured Alphaproteobacteria bacterium, assembly GCA_934248075.1. Classification (GTDB taxonomy): domain Bacteria; phylum Pseudomonadota; class Alphaproteobacteria; order RF32; family CAG-239; genus CAZU01. Next base: position 10,074 of record CAKQKH010000006.1, read on the forward strand.
CATTCTATACATAGAATGGTTAATTTCACCCCTTTCATACAGAGCAGGAATTTCATCATTGTTGACCCATTTCAGCAATTTGGATTCTTCACTCACAACAAACTTATCAGAACCAGCTTTCAATAAGAACCTAATATCATAATGCAAATGTTCAGGTTCATTTTTTTTGATGTTTTCAGGTATCACATGAACATCTACATCAAAAATATCCATCATGACAAAGTCAATATCATGTATGCCTGTTTCCTCAACAGCTTCTCGTAAGGCGACTGCCCATGTATCGGGATTTCCATCAGAATGCCCGCCAAATTGGAGCCAGCGGTTCAGTTTTTTATGAAAATTGAGCAAAGACTTTTTCCCATCTTTACTCAATACCCAAGCTGATCCATTAACATGTCCTGATAAATTTTGGCGTTCAAAAGCGTTTACATTATTTTCTATAAACGCTATTGTTTGTTGAACAAAGTTTTCCTCTTCTTGAAAAGGGGTCTTGTAATGTTTTAATGCATCCAGTATTTTCATATCATTTCTCATATAAAGAACAGTTACCAAAAAGATTAATCGCTTTTAAAATTTTGAATTTTAGCATTACCGAGCTACGATTTAAGATATCTTGCCCTATAGAAACACCAGAATTACGATTCATGCAAGTTTTTATTTTTCCAGATGGTGTTATAAACAAATCTTGTTTTTCCTTGCAAAAATCACTTCTATTTTTTAGCCGCTCCGAATAAGCACAAAATATTTGAGTTAATACTACCCGTCGTTCACTTTTACAAAAAGATATCTGGCGATCATCCTGTGAATATATTTCATATCCAAGATTATCCAAAAATGAACTCAGGATATTAAGCGGAACAAACATCTCGTCACTATTGGGATACAGCTCAATAAATTTAATAGAAGCATTTAAGGTATTGGCAAACTCGACAAGATTTTGAATAGCATCCAAATTATCATTCACATTTTTTACAAATGTAACATTTAATCTTATATCTATTGTTGAAGAATTTTTTCTTAATTCTTTCAAACCATTTTGAACGTGCATTAATGCATTTCTATTGGTTCCTGTAATAGCACTGTATAAATTACAATCCAAAGAATGTAAAGAAACGTTAATTCTACTAACATACTTTGAAATGATTTCAACATTTTTTAAAATTAATGATCCATTAGTAACTAAAGTTGTTTTAACAGAATGATCTTTAAAAAATTTTAATATTTCTTCAATATCACTACGAACTAAAGGCTCACCTCCCGTTATGGTCAATGAATCATTAGGGTACAATTCATTAAAAACATCATAAAGAAAAAGATAATCTTCAGCCGAGAGTAACTCATCTTCAGGAACGCTTATTCCTTCATGATGGCAAAAACCACATCGGTAGTTACAAGCCGATGTCACCAAAAGTCTTAATTCCCTTTTCATAAAAAAATAATACTGATTATTAATAATATATAACTTCAAATGCAATACACTTATAAGGCGAATTTGTCAATGTTAATTTATACATCATCAGAATGCAGAGTTAAATTCGCAACCTCTTAATATCAGCAAGTAAGTAACAACTCCACTTATAAGGCATGGCTATTGATATGAAATTTAAAAATAGTACAAAAAAAACTCCCCAATTGGGGAGTTTTTATTGGAGCGAGTAGCGGGAATCGAACCCGTATCCTAAGCTTGGGAAGCTCACGTTCTACCATTGAACTATACTCGCAAGCAACGCTCAGTTAATAAAACAAAAAATCAGATTAATCAAGCATTATTTACGGCACTGTAACTAAAATCACGCCCAGCACGATCAACACAAAACAAAACATTTTTTTAACCATTACTTTGGCTGATATTTGTTCGCTCAGACACATTTTGAAACATTTGCACATCAGGTAACTCATCGCCAACACAAACATTGGCTCGGTTGAGCTGACTGAGGTAGTAACCACCGGAGATAATCCCACCAAAGAATAAATACTTGCCATTAAACCGATAAAAGATACAAACTCAATCAAAACAAATAACCTCAGCTTGCTTTTGTACGGCGGAAAATTACGAGCAATATCTTTGCGCCATTTTTTTACGACCAAAAAAGCAAACGGCATAAATCCGGCAATTACTCCCGGATAAATTGCCAAATTGATCCAGTTACCGTCAACATTCAGAGCGTACTTTTCAAGCACGCAAGTCATGGAATTGATAATCGCAGCAAACACCATATAATAAAAAGCTTTGCTGAGCTTGGGAATTCGGTTGCCTTTTACGCTCAGCGCCACCGAAGCCATAACAATCACCGCAAAGCCTATATATTGCGTAAGTTCCAAACGTTCTCCCAGCCAGAAATAGCTCATAATCGGCACGCTTATTTGCCCCAAAGCAAACAATGCCGCCACAATCGAGGTATCAATAACTTTCAGTGCCAGATAATACGGATAGAGATAACCGACATTAATTGCCGCCAAAGCCACATAACAGGCAAACAATTGAACAGTCGGCAAAGTCGGCATACCATAAAAAAGCACCAGAGGTAAAAACAATGCGCTGCTTAAAGAAACATAAAACACCATGGTTGTCGGATGCTTAAATGTCTTATTTGACAACATAGTTTCTATAATAACCGACATTCCCGAAAACAACGGAACCAAAAACGCAACCAACAAATACATAGCCACCTCTCTACAATTTACTAATTGTGCATTTTAGCCACTGAGTTTTAAGATTTGATTAAAAACCCCACACTATAAGTATAAGCGCCGCATTTTCACCCCGCTGCCGATTCAGAAAAATATCGGGAATAAGCTCACTTTTTTGCTGGATTTTTTGTAACATCAATGCTATAAAGCGCCTGAAGTAAGATTCTATTTAAACCTAAAGCCGGCAGATCAGGCATAAAACCGTCTAATCTGAGGGCTTTTTTTATTAACGTAACTTAAGGATATAATATGTCAGAAGTTAAAATGAAAATGATGGATGGTAACGAAGCCGCCGCTTCCGTTGCCCACCGCATGAATGAAGTCTGCGTTATTTACCCGATTACCCCGTCTTCTCCGATGGGTGAATGGGCTGACGCGTGGTCTGCTGCCAAGCAGAAAAACCTTTGGGGTGTTGTGCCTGAGGTTCAGGAAATGCAGTCCGAAGCCGGTGCCGCCGGCGCTTGCCACGGTTCTATTCAGGCTGGTTCTCTGACCACCACATTTACCGCCTCTCAAGGCTTGTTGCTGATGATCCCCAACATGTACAAAATCGCCGGCGAGTTGTCGCCGTTTGTAATGCATGTTGCCGCTCGTTCTTTGGCTTATCACGCATTGTCTATTTTTGGTGATCACTCTGACGTTATGTCCTGCCGCCAGACCGGCTTTGCAATGCTGAGTTCCAATTCGGTGCAGGAGGCTCATGACTTTGCCGCTATTGCTCAGACATCTACTCTGCGCTCTCGCGTTCCGTTCATGCATTTCTTTGACGGTTTCCGCACTTCTCACGAAATTAAGAAAATTAAATTGTTGTCTGATGATGATCTGCGCGCCATGTTGGAAGGCGTAGATTACCAGTTCAACGCCAAACATGCTCTGCGTCCTGAAGCTCCGGTTATCCGCGGTACTGCTCAAAACCCTGATGTATTCTTCCAGGGTCGCGAGGCTGCCAACCCCTACTACAATCAGGTTGAAACCATTGTTCAGGAAGAGATGGACAAGTTTGCCAAGATTTCCGGCCGCCAGTACAAAGTTGTTGACTATGTCGGACCGGCTGATGCCGAACAGGTTATCGCCATTATGGGTTCTGGCGCCGAGACTGTTGAAGAGACCATTAACTACCTCAACAACAACGGCTACAAAGTCGGCTTGCTGAAAGTTCATTTGTATCGTCCGTTCCCGAGCAAGTCTTTCATTAAGGCTCTGCCGGCTTCGGTTAAAGTTATCAATGTTTTGGATCGCACCAAAGAGTCCGGCTCTATCGGTGAACCTCTGTATTTGGATATTGTTGCTACCATGACTCAGGCTTTTGCCAATGGCGAAGTTGCCTCTATGCCGCGTATTTACGGCGGCCGTTATGGTTTGTCTTCTAAAGAATTCACTCCGGGTATGGTTCGCGCCGTATATGACAACGGTGCCTCTGCCAAACCGATTAATGGTTTCTCGGTTGGTATCAATGATGATGTCAACCACACTTCTCTGCCTTACAGCGATGATATCGACACTGAGGGCAAAGATGTTGTCCGCGCCGTATTTTATGGCTTGGGCGCTGATGGTACTGTCGGTGCCAACAAGAACTCCATTAAGATTATTGCTGAAGACGCCGGCAAATATGGTCAGGGTTACTTTGTATATGACTCTCGCAAATCCGGCTCTATGACCACATCTCACCTGCGTTTCTCCGATAATCCGATTAAAGCCGCTTATCTGATTAACAAAGCTGACTTTGTGGCTTGTCACCAGTTCCCGTTCATGGCCAAGGTAGATATTCTGAAGATTGCCAAACCCGGCGCCACCTTCCTGTTGAATGCCCCATATGCGGCTGAGGAAGTATGGGATCACCTGCCGATTGAGGTTCAGCAAGAGATTATTGAGAAAAAACTCAATCTCTACACCATCAACGCTGTGGAAGTTGCGCGCGAGACCGGCATGGGTCAACGCATCAACACCATCATGCAGGCTTGTTTCTTTGCAATTTCTAACATTTTGCCCAAAGAAGAAGCCATTGAACAGATTAAAAACGCCATTAAGAAAACTTATAGCAAAAAAGGCGACGCCATTGTTCAAAAGAACTTTGCCGCTGTTGATGCCTCTCTGGCTCACATGCACAAAGTTGAATACCCGCATGAAGTTACCTCCAAATTCCATCGTCATTTGCCGGTTCCGGCTGATGCTCCGGAATTTGTTCGCAAAGTTACCGGTGAAATCATTGCCAACCGTGGCGATGAGCTTCCGGTCAGCGCTTTTGAGCAGGTTGTTGACGGCACCTGGCCGACCGGCACCACTCAGTATGAAAAACGCTGCATTGCTACCGAAATTCCGGTATGGGATCCTGACACCTGTATTCAGTGCGGCAAATGCTCTCTGGTCTGCCCGCATGGTGTTATCCGCATGAAAGTTGCCTCGGCTGAAGAACTCAAGAACGCTCCGGCCGGCTTAAAGCACGCTGCCTACAAGGGCAAAGAGTTTGCCGGCAAAGAGTTCATCTTGCAGATTTCTCCTGAAGACTGCACCGGCTGCGGTATTTGTACCTCTGCCTGCCCGGCCAAGAACAAAGCCAATCCGGAACGCAAGGCTCTGAACATGGATCACATTGAAAACCACTTGGACACTGAAGTTGCCAACTGGAAGTTCTTTGAGACATTGCCTTATGTCAAGAGAACCGAAGTTGCCAAGAATCTGCCCAAGACCACTCAGATGATTCAGCCGTTGTTTGAATTCTCCGGCGCTTGCGCTGGCTGCGGTGAAACTCCGTATGTCAAACTGCTGACTCAGCTGTTTGGTGACCGTATGGTTGTGGCCAACGCTACCGGATGTTCTTCTATTTACTCCGGCAACCTGCCGACCACTCCTTATGCCAAAGATGAAAAAGGCCATGGTCCGGCTTGGTCAAACTCCTTGTTTGAAGACAATGCCGAATTTGGTTTGGGTATGCGTTTTTCAATTGATCAGCAGACTCACTTTGCCAAGACCATGCTTGAAGGCCTGAAAGACAAAGTTGGTGCCGAGTTGGTTGAAAAACTGTTGAACAACCCGCAATCTACCGACGTTGAGATTGATGAACAGCGCGCTCTGGTTAAACAGCTGCGTGATAAATTGGCCGGCATCAACACTGCCGAGGCCAAACACCTCGACAAACTGGCCGACTACCTGATTAAGAAATCCGTTTGGATTTTGGGCGGCGACGGCTGGGCTTATGATATTGGTTTCGGCGGCTTGGATCATGCCATTGCCTCCGGCAAAAACATCAATATTCTGGTAATGGATACCGGCGTATATTCCAACACCGGCGGTCAACAGTCCAAAGCCACCCCGATGGGTGCTTCGGCCAAGTTCGCCACTGCCGGCAAGGCTCTGCCTAAAAAAGATTTGGCTATGATTGCCATGTCTTACGGCAATGTTTACGTTGCGCAAGTATCCTTCGGCGCCAACGATACTCAGTTGATCAAAGCTATGAATGAGGCCGAGGCTTATGACGGCCCGTCCATCATCATTGCTTACTCTCACTGTATTGCTCAAGGTTTCAATCTGGCTGATGGTCTGAACCACCAAAAGGCCGCTGTTGAATCCGGTTCTTGGCCGTTGTATCGTTACAATCCGGATAACATCAAAGAAGGCAAAGCTCCTCTGATGTTGGATTCCAAAGCCCCGACCAAACCTTTGGCCGAATATATGGCTAACGAAACCCGTTTCCAGATTGTCAACAAGCAAAATCCGGAACGCTATGAGCATCTGGTTGAAAAGGCTCAGGAGAATGTTAATGAAAAACGTTCTCTGCTGGAACACATGGCTGAATTTAAGGTTGCCGAATAAGCAGTCTTAAACCAAGCAATAAAAAACCTCTCACCGTTTGGTGAGAGGTTTTTTGTTTGCTACAACAAACCAAGATCAAGCAAATCTTGTTTTGTCGTTTCAACCAACTTGATAATTTTTTGCCGTTCGATTTTCGCGTCTCGAACTTTTGCGCACAAGCTGGCGTTTCTTTGCGAGCTGATTTTCATTCCCAGCTCCGTTTTAATGCCAAAATATTTCCATATTTTAGGCTCATTACAGCACATTGCATAGCCGTAACTTATAAAATACAGAAGCTCGTCTTTGCCCGGCAAATCAACTCTGCTTTCAACGGAAAGCCGCAACCCGTCAGGATATTTCATCATTCTTGATCGAACAATATTTCCGATGATCATATCCACGGCATACCCGCTCGGCCCCAACACATCGCTGTCCAGATAGCGCTTTTCAGGCCTGATTGAAGGCGTTTCCCAAAAACAAAACTCAATTTGCGGAAATATCGGCACAATCGTCTGCGCGGCCAAAAGCGAACATCCGACTGCGGTAATCGCCAACACCTTAAGCTTTCCCTGATGTGGAATATTCACCACCGCGGCGTTCAGCTTGTCTGTCAGCCTAATCCGCGCTTTGGTATGATGCCGCATCACCCAATCAGGCTCAAAACCAAGCTCCAGCATTATGTTTTCATAACACTCTGCCTTGTTTTTGCCTTGTAGCCAGCCACCGGCAAAAGCTCCGCCGCAAGTCAAAAAATCAGGATAAACTCCGTATTTTTCTCGATGTCTGAGCGCCGCTTCCGCCGCACAAATCGTGATAGATAAGGACTCACCCCATACCAGCATCGCATCAACCTTAGGAATATTAAGCGCTGAGCAAGATGGAACAATCAAATCCTCCTGACTGAGAATTGTTGAAAAATTCCTGCCTTTGTCCGCGATAATCATTTGCTCCATAGATAGCGGATTGCGCAAAGCCGAATAGGTTGCTTTCTTTTCCATTCTTTGCAGAATTCCAATCTCTGCGTTTGATAATTTATTCATAACTAAATATAATTAAATGTTTGAACCCGAGCTTAACATTCCATTTTCGACTTTGCAAGACAAATTTTACAGAAATTTAACCAAAATAAACATAATTTAATTGACAAAACCCCCTTAACGATTATAAACTCGCTCTTACATTTATATATTTAATTTTAATTATTTTACTATGAAAGGATTTTTTACAACCCCAAACGAGTGCATCAGTCGCAAAGAGGCTAAAGCATGGTTCGATGAACACAACGTATATGGTGATATTGATCTCTGTATTGTTACACTCGATGATGACAACAATACAACTTTTGCCGCATGGCGCTGTCTGAACAAAAAGACAATGCAGCTGTGTCCGGCCTTCAAAGCTCCGGAACTTCGGCCGCAAGCCGCCGGAAAAGTGGCCCAAATAACGCCAATCATTGAAGACAGTGTTTTTGCCTCTTATGGGCAATATTACACCGTCAAAAAAGGTGAACTTCGTCGCATTGACACCATTTACAATGAAGACATTATATGCCAGATTGCATCTTTGTTTTCTGATGATGACGATGACACGACCGAATTTCATTTAGTGCGGGTATATCCGACAAAAAACAACGCTGCCCAAAAATCGGTATGCTGTTGGAGCTGGCTGGACAAAAACAAAATGTTAAATATCCATCCGGTTTTTATGGAGGATAAAGAGATCATCGTTCGAAACTTGCCGAATATCAAGTGTGAGCCGATGGTTGCGCAATATGACGTTTTTGAGCGCGATGGTTTCATTTGGCGTGTTGGCATAGGCGATTATGGCATGGAGATTATGCCGTTTACAAGTTCATACAAATCTTAAAACATATGGTAAACTACATTGATCCGCCGCATTGCCAGATTGCTAATCAGGCCGCAGCCAAACGACAATTCCGCCGATATTTGCACCGCACCACCGCTCCTGTGCCTTATCTTTTCAGCTATCAAGACACTAATTACAAAAATGTCTTTTGGCTGGAAGAAGAAAAAAACCGCAATGTTTGTTATCAGCTGCCGGCCTTTGACACCAATGGCGATGACACGCTGTTTTTCAGCGAAAAAGAGCGCACCCAATTAAAGGAAGGAAGCTTTTTTTGCTATCAGGGTGAATATTACACCATGATAAATGACGGCAAAAACGGCTTAGCGTTGAAGCAAATAAGCGTCATCGACACTCCGGAAATGTTGGCCACCGTCGCTAACTACTGGAATCTGGGCCCTTGCCAGTTTATTCTGTGCAAAGCCTATGAGATAAGCAGAGAACACACCTTCATTGCTTATGTCTGGAGTGGTTATCGTTATAATGAACAAACCGACACGCATCTAAGAGCGCCGTTGGCTGTTTTTCCTGATGACGATAACAAATTGCTGCACCGCGATCCTTGGAATCTTCACTACATTGTTGTCAACCCCGGAGAAATTATCTCCCACAATGGCAAACAGTATGTAGCGAAAATTAACGAGCAAGGCGTCTATATTGACAGCTTGCCGTTTAAGATCTTAGAATAAAGAAAGGAGACCGTAAGGCCTCCTTTTTTTTATTTATTGATATAGGCATTAAGCAGCCGCACTCCCCAGGCTGTTGCCCCTTTAGGACACATTGGTGAGCCTTTGGCTTCTTTATCAACTCCGGCAATATCCAAATGCGCCCAACGCACTCCTTTCTGCACAAAGCGCTCCAAGAAACACGCCGCCGTACTGCCGCCGGCGTTAACCCCGCCGATATTTTTCATATCCGCAAAATCAGAATCCAACTGGCGGTTATATTCAGCGTTTATCGGCATCCGCCACAGTTCTTCGCCGCTGATTTTGCCGGCGGCAATCAAATTATCCGCCAGCCGGTCATTATTGGCAAAGATTCCCGCATATTGGTCGCCCAGCGCTCGCATTGTTGCGCCGGTAAGAGTGGCAATATCGATAATTTCCGACACCTTATAGAGCCGCTGCACATAAGTCATTATATCTGCCAACACCAAACGTCCTTCAGCATCGGTGTTAATAATCTCCACCGTCTGTCCGGACAAAGATACGGCGATATCACCAGGCTTGGTCGCTCCGCCGGAAGGCATATTTTCCACCAACCCGACAATGCCGATTACATTTTTTCTGGCGCATTGCAAAGCCAAAATCTTCAAACTGGCCGTAACCGCCGCCGCGCCGGTCATATCATGTTTCATATCTTCCATGCCTTTGGACGGCTGGAGCGATATGCCGCCGCTGTCAAAGGTAACTCCTTTGCCGACCAGAGCCAAATCCCACTTGTCAGACTGCGGATTGCCTTTCCATTTAATCACCGCAACTTTCGGCTTTTGAACCGAACCCTGCGCCACCGCCATCAGCAGGCCAAAACCTTTTTCTTTTAATTCTGCCGCGTCCAAAACATCAATTTCCAGCCCCAGATACTCCAATCGTTTTATATCGGCCGCAAACACCTCCGGCGTCAGATAATTAGCCGGCTCGTTACACAAATCGCGAGCATAGCGCACACCATTTGCCAACGCAGCCAAATTCTTAAAATTTTCATTCACTTGCGCCGGATTTTTAACCTTAAAAATCACTTGTTCCAAATTCGGATAATCTTCGGCTTTTTTGGTGGTAAAATATTTATCAAAACGATATGTTCCTAGCATCGCGCCAAAAGCTAAATAATGCGCAATCTGCTCTTCGCTCAGCGCGCAATTTTTAATCGGCTCGACATAATAAGCCGCCACTTCGTCCTTAAACAATCTTTGTGCCAGAGCCGCTCCGATTTTGCATAACTGTAATGGCGTCGGCTTTTTACCCAGTCCGACGGCAATAATTTTGCCATGCTTGCCGCAAACTTCGGCAAATTTGCCTCGCGCTCCGTCAAAACCGGTTTGCGCCGAGTATTTTCGCAACCAACCATTTTCTTCCGCGCTCAAAAATTTCGAATTAATTCTGCTTTTTTCGGCCACCCCGACAACCTTAACCGCTCCGGCTCCTATCCGACCGCTTGTAAATACAATCTCCAACATTTTTCGCTCCTTGTTTTATCAGTTTATCCCTAATATAATTCTTATCTCCTTAAAAAAGAATAAAATTTCATAACTTTCTCCACATCATACAAATATTTATAGTATTTATTCCTAAAAGGTATATAATATAGACAACATATCGGAAATGATTATAGCAGAAAGGCTGGCTTTGCATGCACCGATTAAGCAAGAACAAACGCTGTGAGCATTATAATGTAGAACGCCGCTTTGTTGAGACGCTCCGCGACAAGCTGGACGCGCTGGCCAATGCCCAGCTTAAGGAAGATCGCCCCATTGGCAAAAACAAAAGCAAAAACAAATCAGCCGATAAGCAAGACAAAGGCAAAAAACGCACACAACCCAAAAGTATTAATTACCTCAAAACCGAAGTTCATCTTCTGCTCAATTCCGTGGATATCCACCCTCACAATTCACCTAATAACGCCCCATTAGCCAATCGGGAAGAAAGCTGGCTGATCCGTCTGGACTGGGATGGTATGTTTCATAAGCCCGCCGACACCGATTTTTCAGAGGCTTATGCCCGCGCTCGGCAAGAGGCCGCTGAGAATCAAGAACGTGAAGGCGGCGTTTCATCTCCCGACCGGTATAACGCCAAAGATTATCAGCTTAATCAATCTCCGTCCTGGCAGTTTATGAGCAAATTTGAAAATTACGCCAGTTGCCGACACAAAATATGCACTCAGTTGGCCAAACAAAATATCCCTCCGACAGTTGTTCCGCAGATGAATTTTTTTGATTTTTCCGAAGTACTTTATAATTGGAGCAAAGAACACCAAACCAAACCTTTTGAATGTTCCCGCTCCAAAAACCTCAAAATGTTTGCGGCCTGTTATGGAGAAGAATTTTCCAGAATTATGTCGATGTTGCACTATTCTCATGAATATATTACCCGCACCAAAGACAAAATGCGTCAAGGCGTTTGCGATCCGCTTTTGAATTTTCATCATCAAACCAATGTCTCTCGTTTCAAAGAACTTGACAACACCAGCACTATCAATGATTTTTCCAATATGTTGCTGACTTTTGTGCAGCCGCATCATCGGGTATTGCACTTTGGCAACGGCTATGATGCTCCTAAAGGACTGGTGTTTTTTGGCGGCTATGACCCGATTTACCAAATCAAACGCGACCCTGAGCGCGAGTTGCAATATCTGAGTCGCCACAACAAGAAAGCCTTTATCCGCTATGCAGAATCTTCTCGCTAAAATCAGCCGGCTGGACAATGCCTATACCGGTTACAAGATTGATGCGCATGACATCATTTTGTATCAACGATTTTTAATGGTTAATAAATTTCCCACTATGCCCGAAGATTTTATTAAACTTTTGCATGAATATAATTCTTTGTGCTTGGACGGCATCAATCTGTTTGGCCTGCGCCCTCGCGGCAACAGTGAATTTGATATTATCAGTGAAAACGCCCTGATTAGCCATCCGCAAGCGCAAGACAATTTAATTTTAGGCTTTGATGAATTGGAATATCTGGTTTGGAATCAAGCCCAAAATTGTTATCAAACAATTGACAAAGACTCTTTTCAAGTGCTAAATACCTATAAAACTTGCGAAACTGCACTTTTAGAATTTTTGAAATTGAGCGATGACTACAAATATTTATACTGATACCCCTGAACATATTGAACAAGCGGCGCAAACCATTCGCAACGGCGGATTGGTGGCTTTTCCTACTGACACGGTTTATGGCCTTGGCGCCAATGTTTATGATGCCAAAGCCGTGGCCGCTATTTTTGCCGCCAAAGGCAGGCCGACTTTTGATCCGCTGATTTCTCACATCTCCGATATTGACTTTTTGCCGGAATATGCCTGCGCTGATGATCGGGTTATGGCTTTGGCCAAACATTTCTGGCCGGGGCCGCTTACTTTTGTGTTAAAACGCAAAGATAACAATCCGGCGTTAGATCTGGTTTGTTCTGGCTTGCCCAACATCGCCGTGCGTATGCCCAATCACCCTCTGGCTCTCAAATTGATTAAAGCCGCCGGAGTGCCGATTGCCGCTCCTTCCGCCAACAAGTTCAAATGCATATCTCCGACCACGGCTCAACATGTGGCGGAAAGTTTGGGCAATAAAGTAAATATGATTTTAGACGGCGGCCCTTGCAAAATTGGCGTTGAAACCACCATAATTGATTTGACCACGCCGGAAATTGTTATGCTTCGTGCCGGCGGCATGAGCAAAGAAGAATTAGAAGCCTTTACCGGCGAAAAAGTTTATATTTCTCACGGAGACCCCAATAAACCAAGCGCTCCGGGGCAATTGCTCAAACACTATGCCCCCAGACGCCCGATGCGAATTAATGTCGCCGCAGAAGATGTTAAAGCCGGAGAATTTTTTATTGGTTTTGGTCATGTCCAAGGCGCTCAGCTTAACTTGAGCGAACGCGGTGATGTCAACGAAGCCGCCGCCAATTTATTTGATTATATGCGCAAGGCCGAAGCTGAAAAAGGCTACACCGGCATTGCCATGTCGCCCATTCCCGAAACCGGCGTCGGATTGGCCATCAACGACCGTATCAGACGCGCCTCTTATCAGGAATAATAAGCGGCCTTTTCAATCATAAAAATTGAGATTTGAAGGCGGCGACACCTTTTGCACTATCTTCAGCAAAGACGGAGAACAGTGCAGATAGAGTGATTTCTAGGTGCAGAAAAGCGGAGCGTACAAGACGGTACGTGAGCATTTTCTGTCACCGTAAAATCGCTCTAGATGCGCTGTTATACGACCTCGATTTCCAGCGAGGGCGGAGAACAGTACAGATAAAGGCATTTGGAAGGCGAGGAAAATTTTAGTGTACATTAGAAGTACATGAATTTTCCAAGACCGAACCAAATGTCTTTAGATGTGCTGTTATACGCCCTCGCCTACCTAGACGCCCTTGCCTACTAAAACGGAATATCATCATCCAAATCAGCCGCCACAGCACCTGTCGATGACGAGCTGGCATCCCAGCCGGCGCTGCCGCTGGACGGAGAAAATACATCATTGCCGCCGGCAGGAACACCCTCGCCGCGAGCATCTAACAACACCAGATTGCTGCTGAAGTTTTGCAATACAACCTCGGTAGTGTATTTTTCTTGTCCATTGCTGTCTTCCCATTTACGGGTTTGCAACTGACCTTCCAAATAGACTTTGGAACCCTTATGCAGATATTTTTCGGCAACCTCGGCCAACTGCGGATTAAAGATAACCACGCGATGCCACTCGGTACGATCTTTGCGCTCGCCGGAAAGTTTGTCTTTCCAGCTGTCTGTGGTGGCCACGCTCAAATTAACAATTTTGGCGCCGCTTTGTGTGTTGCTTACGCGCGGATCAGCGCCCAGATTCCCAACCAGAATAACTTTATTGATAGATACAGCCATTTTCTTACCTTACACTTTAATTAAAACTGTTATGAATATACATTGATAAAATTAATATTAAAACCAAAATCAATAAACCTGTGTATATTCTTGGTCATTTTTCTGAAACACGCCATACAAATTTTGTTGCTTGTTTTTGCCGGCGCCGAAGCTATCGTCACCCCAAGGCATGGCATATGTTCCGGCGGCAAATTTTTTGAGCTGATTATAATCAAAAGAACCGGCGCGCCCAGCGGTTTCCGCCCATAGTTTCAGCGCCGCAAAGCCATATATTCCCAGACCTTTGGGCTCTTTACCCTGCAATCGCAATCTCACCAATGTCTCGGTAAAATATGGGCTATCCTGAAAACTTTTTAGCCCCAAATAATAACATCCGACTGCGATATTTCCCAAGATTTCTTTATAAGTATCGCCAACCACTGCCCGCTCGGCAAAAATTTTTATATTTTCATTTTGCGCCTTTAGCTCTCTGGTTAATTTTGCCACAGTTTTGGGCGATCCCAAAATATACACCGCTTGATTGTTAAGCAAAATTTCTCGCGCCATAAGCTCATAATCTTTGCCATAGTTCAACAAATCATAACCGGTCAACCGATTAGCTTGTCCGCCTGCGGTAAAATTTTGTTGAATTGCGGCGGCAATTGACACCAGATTCTTGTCATTGGACGGATATACCAAAGCGGTGTTTTGTCCAGCAAGATTCTGCTGATAATAATCAAAAAATATTTGCGCTTGCTGGCGGCGCAATCCGACCATATCGACCGCCGCATTTTTTTCATCAAGAGGCACCGGCACAATCTGCCACATTTGCCCTTGCGCATAAACAGATGCCGCCTCGGTTACCTTATTTTGGCAATAAGGCCCAATTATCAATTTAGGTTTATTTTCTCGCACGCTGAGCATTTGCGCCATAGAAACGGCAAAAACATCATCACAACGATCATCTGCCACAATAACATTAACTTTTTGCCACAAAACTCCGCCGGCGGCATTAATATCGGCGGCGGCAATTTGCACGCCATCGGCCAGCTCGCGGCCAAATTCCTGATAATCGTCTGCCTGCGGGGCAATAACCACCACATCTACCGCGGCGGCAATTTGCGGAACCGCCAATAACAGCGACAATATTTTCCAGAGTTTCGACATAAAATTCAACAGCCTGATTAATCACAAAAACTTGGCGCATAGTATCAGTTTCTGCTGATTTTGCAACTTTTTTATTTTGCGCCTCTAAATGGTGTTGCCATCAGCGCCAACTTTCACTATATTAATTGCTCGGGAGAAGTATAATGAGCAATGATTTTATTGAAATAAAAGGCGCCAGAGAACACAACCTCAAAAACATTAACATCAGCCTGCCTAAAAACAAACTGAACGTTATTACCGGACTTTCCGGCTCCGGTAAATCTTCTTTGGCGTTTGACACTATTTATGCCGAAGGTCAGCGCCGCTATGTCGAGAGCCTGTCTTCTTACGCTCGTCAGTTTCTGGATCTGATGAAAAAACCCGACACCGATTCAATAGAGGGTTTATCTCCCGCAATTTCCATTGAGCAAAAAACCACCTCTCACAATCCGCGCTCCACCGTCGGCACCGTTACCGAGATATATGACTATATGCGCCTGTTGTGGGCTCGCGCCGGCACGCCGTATTCACCGGTTACAGGACTACCGATTGAAGCTCAAACTGTTTCGCAAATGGTGGATAAAGTTTTGGCTTTGCCAGAGGGCAGCAAGATATTGCTATTGGCGCCGATTGCCCGCGGCAAAAAAGGCGAATACAAAAAAGAAATTGAAAACCTGCGCAAACAAGGCTATCAGCGCCTGAAAATTGACGGTGAAATTTATGATATTGAAGAAGTGCCGCCCCTCAATAAAAATCAGAAACACGATATAGAAGTCGTGGTTGATCGTATTGCCGTCAAAGAAGGCATTGCCGAGCGACTGGCTCAATCTTTTGAGACCGCGCTCAAGCTGAGTGACGGGCTGGTGTTTGCCGAAAACAATGCCAGCAAAGAACGAATTACGTTTTCTTCCAAGTTTGCCTGCCCGATTTCCGGTTTTACCATTGAAGAAATTGAGCCGCGTTTATTCTCCTTCAACAATCCCTACGGCGCCTGCCCGCATTGTGACGGACTTGGCGCAAGCCTATATATGGATCCGGATCGAGTTATTCCCAACCCCAAACTTTCCATTGCCCAAGGCGCTATTTTGCCGTGGTACAGCCGCAAACACGGCTTTTATACAGACACATTGCAATCTTTGTGCGATTGGCTCGGCATTTCAGACAAAACCCCGTGGCAAGACCTGCCCGAACACGCCAAACAAGTTATTTTGTATGGTTCTGGCAATGAGCCGATACCAATGGATTATCACCGATTCCAAACCTTTAAGCCTTTTGAAGGCGTTATCCGCAATTTGGAACGACGATTTTTAGAAACCGACTCGCCCGCCACCCGAGATGAACTGGCGCAGTATCAATCTGCCGCCGTCTGCGAACATTGTCACGGCAAACGACTCAAACCCGAGGCTTTGGCCGTAAAAATCGGCGGGCTGGACATTATGGACGCCTCCAATATGTCTATTAAAAACGCGCTCATTTGGTTTAGAGGCATCGGCCCCACCCTCACACCACAAAAACAAGAAATAGCCTCTAAAATTCTCAAAGAAATTATTGAGAGATTGAGCTTTTTGAACAACGTCGGACTGGAATATCTTAATCTCTCTCGCCAATCCGGCACGCTTTCCGGCGGCGAGGCGCAACGTATCCGTTTGGCCAGCCAAATCGGCTCCGGCCTCACCGGAGTGCTGTATGTTCTGGACGAACCGTCTATCGGCCTGCACCAGCGCGACAACGACCGTCTGTTGGAAACCCTGACCCGCTTGCGTGATATCGGCAACACCGTGATTGTGGTTGAGCATGATGAAGACGCCATTCGCGCCGCCGATTATCTTGTAGATATGGGCCCCGGTGCCGGCTCTTTGGGTGGAAATGTGGTGGCCGCCGGCACGGTTGCCGAGGTGCTAAAAAACAAAAACAGCATTACCGCCCAGTATCTGAACGGCGACAAAAAAATTGCCGTACCGGAAAAACGCCGCAAAGGCAACGGCAAATTTATCGGCCTCAAAGGCGCCCGCACCAACAACCTCAAAAATGTGGACTTAAAAATTCCCTTAGGCACCCTCACCTGCATTACCGGCGTGTCTGGCGGTGGAAAATCCTCGCTGATTTTGGAGACCCTGTGCAAAGCTTTGGCCAAAGAACTCTACAATTCTCGCGAACCTGGCGCTGTTTATGATAAATTAATCGGCGCTGAAAACATTGATAAAATAATCAATATTGATCAATCGCCAATCGGGCGCACTCCGCGCTCCAATCCGGCCACCTATACCGGACTGTTTGACCATATTCGCAACTGGTATGCCGAACTGCCTGAGGCCAAAGCCCGTGGTTACGCTGCCGGCAGATTTTCGTTTAATGTTCCGGGCGGACGTTGCGAAGCTTGCAAAGGCGATGGCGTAACCAAAATAGAAATGCACTTTTTGCCTGATGTTTATGTCGAATGCGATGAATGCAAAGGCAAACGCTTTAACCGTGAAACTTTAGAGGTCAAATACAAAGATAAATCCATTGCCGATGTTCTGGACATGACCGTTGATGATGCCTATGAGTTCTTCAATGCCATTCCGGCCATCAAAAACCGCTTGGAATTGTTGCGCAAAGTCGGCCTTGGCTATATCAAGCTCGGGCAATCCGCCACCACCTTGTCCGGCGGCGAGGCGCAGCGTGTTAAACTCTCCAAAGAGCTTTCCAAACGAGCCACCGGCAAAACATTATATATTTTAGACGAGCCGACTACCGGCCTGCATTTTGAGGACATCAACAAACTGCTAAAAGTTTTGCATGCATTGGTAGATCAGGGCAACTCTGTTGTAGTTATTGAGCATAATCTTGACGTGATAAAAACCGCCGACTGGATTATTGACCTTGGCCCTGAGGGCGGCGACGGCGGCGGACAAATCATTGCCCAAGGCACGCCCGAAAAGGTTGCCGAATCAAAGATTAGCTACACAGCCAAATATCTGCGCGATAAGCTTTAGCGGCCGCGATATGGTTTTGACTTGGTTTGAGCCGTATAGACCGACATAATATGTTTGCCCATTTTTTTGGTAGCCTCATCGCCGTTGGAGCTTAAAACCTTGCAAAGAGCCTGAACCTCAGATTTACTATAATTATGCTCCACGGTAATGTCGGAGAACATTTTGGTCATGGCCTGATGATAAGCGGCATTAAACTCCTCAGCCTCAGGTTGACTGCAGACAAAAGAATCCGCGTAATTTTGTGCCACAGTCATCACCAACGCCTTATTAATTGTCGGCAGCTCCTTTGGCAAAAGATAATCCGGAAACAAAATTTCCGCTTTGGTGATTTCGTTAGTATTATGCGCCTCTTGCTCCAACATTTTTTTCAGCAAGTCCGCGTTAAGACACTTATTATATGGATGCCAGGAAGCGTACAAACTCAAATAGCTACTGTATTTATCTATTATTTCGGCATCAGCGGCGTTTTGTTTGGTCAGCTGCAGCGTAATGCCCCCAAAATCGTGTGAAATCAAATCTTTTCGATACTGCGGCGACTTAGCTTCGCTATGTTTGTTTAAGATTGAGCCAAGATAAGATTTTATATTATCATATCTATTTATTTTGCCGGAATAATAAGCAATCATACTGGCGGGAAATTCGTTTTTCATATTTTTCATAACGGCATAAATATTAGCCTTTGATTGCGCGTCAATTCTCAAATCCTTATCATTTTTATCATCATGATACACGGCGCCCTCAAGACTATCGCTGTCCAAAACAAAAGAAAAGTTGGAAACTGTTTTCAAAAATTCGCGAGCAGAAATTATTTTGTCTTTAGCGGTGGATTTTGTGCATTCTTTATTTAGCTTATTAAGAAGTTTCACCGTCTGTTTCTTTTCATATTCCAAATCGGCCGGATTTTCACCGAATGTGTAGTTTCCCAACTGATTATACAAGTTGCGATATTCATCGGTGCTGTATTTATATCCCAAAAAGTCAAGCGCGTTAATCTTGTCTTTAGCAGAGAGATCCAAATGCATATCGCCCAAAAATCGCACCAAATTACATTGTTCGCGACGAAACCCTCTATAACCCTCAGCGGTTTTTGCATAACTACTGTTTTCTTTAGGATAAGCCTTATCAAGAATTTCCCACAACACGGTTCCGCATGCGCGCTGCTGATTTGGCGCCGATTTAATATAATGAACCAAACTTTGAGAAATACCTCCTCGCACCGAAAGATAATCACCTCCGCTAACCCGTGGGAATCCATAATTTTCTAAAAAAGTCTGAATATGAGTTCCTCTTTTCGTATAAACTTCATCATCATTACCATAACGAAAAGCATGAACCAACTGTTCGGAAAGAAAACTCAGCCATTTTTTTCTGAGTTTAGGATCATTAGCGTTCGACATCGGCAACCCCTTTTGTCCAGTTTTCGTCATTATAACAAAGATTAACAAATTTGCAACATAAAATATGCGCACAAAAAAACATCGTTTGTTAATAACCTGCAATGATTATCTTCAAACGATGTTTTTGAAATTCGGAAGCTCAGAAATTAAGTCTCAAAGTAGAAACTTATTCCTCAATGTCTTTTACTATTGTTTTCATAGCTTCTTGTTTTTTTAAAGGTTAAACATAAAGTCACGCGTTTATCGCAAGTTTAGGTTCAAACCCATTTAACTCACAATAATACACATAACTATTTACTATACATTTCTTGCCTAACATAAATTTCATTTGATGTAAAGAAAAAGCTGAAAATCCTAGTGTACAAAAAAGTACATGAATTTCACTAACCCGCACTATTTTTAGCAAGTTCGATAGAGCCGCTGAATAGAAGTAAAAATGAAAAAGCTGAAAATCCTAGTGTACACAGTAGTACATGAATTTTCAGCTTTTTCTTATTTTTACGATTAGGCAGCGCTCTTGCGAGCTTGCCTAATCTGCTTGCCATTAGAAGCGGTAAGTCGCAGAAATACCCCACAACTTAATCGAGTTCTTATACTCGGCATGAACACCGCGGCGACCATGAGCCGCATCTGCAGCAGTATCAACCGTAGCTTCTTTGGCCTGAATATAGGTATAAGCCATATCAAAGCTCAAATTATCGTTGTATTGGTAGCCAAGACCAGCCGAATACCACAAACGATCAGAGTCGGGAATACGAACGGTACGATCTTTTTTCTTAACCGCGGTTTGGTCATAAGCCATACCTAAACGCAGCTTCCACTGATCATCAATTTGGTAGCTGGTACCAATGGCAAAGAAATCGGTATCACGCCAGTTTTCAGGAGTGCTGTTAACCAGATAGCCGGTTCCTGGGCTGGGTATATCTTGTCCCATAATATCCAATCTTTCAAACGAGCTCCAGAATACGCGTTGCCATTCAGCCATAACCGCCCATTTGTCATTAATCTGGTGATATGCGCCCAAAGACAGCATAGCCGGAGTATCCAAACGAGCAGATATATCCTGATTATAAAAAGGATTTCCACCGACTAAAGTCCCTGCACTCTCCATTTCGCCTTTCAGCTTATGATTTATTTCACTGCGGTAGTTAATACCGAAGCGCGTATTATCATCAAGCTCATACAAAGCACTCAACTGATAGCCCAAATCGGCAGTGTCACCTTTAATTGCTGTGTTTGCATTTCCGTTAACGGCAGTATTAGTCAAGCGAGCTTTAATATATTGCATCTGAACACCAGCGCCGACGGATAATTTGTCAGTCAGCTTATAAGCGGCCATCGGAGTCAAAGTGGCGGTTATAACCTTAGAGGTAACACCATGATCTGCGCCAGACCAGCGAGTGTCGTATTTTGTTATCATACCGAAAGGAACGTTCAAAGCCGCGCCCACGGTCAATTTATCATTTACCTGATGAGAATAAGTACCATTCGGAGCCCATGCCGGATGTACCACATTGTAAGAATCTTCATTGCCGCCAACTCCGGAAATATTGGTAGCCTGAGCTTGCGGAGCAATATAAGTCGCGCCGGCAGTAAATTGGTTGCCCTTATGGCGGGTCAGACCGGCGGCGTTAAAATAAGCATAAGAGTTGTTTTCCGCACCGGCGGTTGCACCGGCAAAAGCATTACCCTGAGCGGCAGCAGACTGCTCTCTCAGGTGGAAACCGGCAGCCATGGCATTGCTTGCCAACAAAATGGTGCCAAGCGCGGTAAGTGTAAGAATTTTTTTCATTAAAAGTCTCTTCTGTTGTTAAACGAACAGATGAACTTCTAATACAGTTTTTTTAATTTGTCAATCAACTGATTGAATTATTTGCACAAGATGTGGTTATTTATTGCTGTCGATCATAAAATCTATTTGTTTTATCATATACTTAAGCAACTTTTGTTTTTCCGCAATGCCATAATCAGACCACTCCATAAATGAGCAAATCGTGTCCTTGCGCGAGGCAAACACAAACATTTGCGAAAACAGCGGAAAAGTGTAAAGATAGGCATCTTTAATATCAATTTTGCCCTCGCTGGCCTGCGACATCAGAGTTGCCATCATTTTATGCACCGGAAAAATCAATCCGTCATAGAGGATAGAGAACTCTTCAGTCGGGCGCGAATATTCATTAAGAAACACGGTTTTCATATCTTTAGATAAGTCTTCGTTGCACAAAATCAGCAAAAACCGTTGCACAATCTCTTTGGCAAAAGCCCTAGCCTCTTCGGGGCTGCCGCTCTCGGTCACCAACTGATAGCGAGAAAACACATCGGTACACATCGCTTTGACAGTATCCACAATATTTTCCAGAGCCGCGGCGTACATTCCTTTTTTGCCGCCGAAGTAATAAAGAATAGAAGAAATATTAATATTGGCGCGGTCGGCAATATCTCGGGTTTTGGCGCCCAAAAAACCGTTTTTGGCAAACTCGCAAAAAGCGCTGTACAAAAGTTTGGTTTTTGAATCTGTCGTCACTTTTTTCTCACTTTATATATATGTATCTTGTGGTTAATCAATCGCTTGTTTGCGATTATGCCCGATTCTTTTCAAAAAGGCAACCACTGATTTTATCCCCCTCTCAATCTGCCCAAAATTCTATGTTTTTCAAAATATTATGAAACAATTTGCAACAAAACTTGAGCCATAGCCAAATTATCTCTTTACATTATCGGGCAAATTTAGTTAGATAGTAGCGACTTTAACTTCTCGGAGACTTTATTTTGAGAGATATTGTAAGATTTTGTTTACGGACTTTTTTCACCGTAATGAAAGTCAGATGCCAAATCGCGTTTGATGAAAATAAGCTTCCTACTAAGGCGGTTTATGTATCCAATCACGTTTCTTTTTTGGACCCGTTGTTGTTGTTTGCATTTCTCCCCGGCAATCCGGTATTTGCGCTCAACGGCCATCTGTATCGTAACAAATGGATACGTTTGTTTATGCGCACGGCAGACATTATGCCGTTCAACCCCATTGATCCCGGCGACTTAAAAGAACTTATCGCCAAGGTTGACAGCGGCCGTTGCTGCGTTATTTTTGCCGAAGGACGCATTACCCAAAACGGTGGTTTGATGAAAATTTACGAGGCTCCGGGCCTGTTGGCCGACAAATCCGGCGCCCCGATTATTCCGGTTTGGATTAACGGCCCGCAATATGGCTATTTTTCAAAAACCAAAGGCAAGTTGCCGCATCGCCCATTGCCCAAAATTCAGATTATTGTCCGTAAACCGGTCAAATTTAAGTTGAAAGACGAGTTGCGCCGTCAAAGAGACCACATCAGCAATGAAGTTTATATGATTATGCGTGATATGAGCTTTGATGCCTCTTATGATGACAATATTTCTTTGTTTGCTCAGCTGATGAAGACTGCCAAGGTTCACTCCAAGAAAGGTTTGTTGCGCCGTCCGATGTTTGTAGAGGACATCAACCGCGTGCCTAACTCTTACAAGGACATTATTATCAAATCTTTTGTTTTGGGTAAATTTTTCAAGAAGAAGACCTACCCCGGCGAGCATGTGGCTCTTTTGTTGCCTAATGCTATTGCCACCTTATGCACATTTTTCGGCTTGTCGGCTTATGACCGTATTCCGGTTATGCTAAACTTCTCGGTTGGTGCCAAAAACATGGTTTCCATGTGCCGCACCGCTACTTGCCGCTTGGTTATCACCTCGCATTTGTTTATCCGCAATGCCAAAATGGAACCGGTGGTTGAAGAGCTGAAAAAAGCCGGCATTGAGATATTTTATCTGGAAGATTTGCGCAAATACATCACCTTGGCCAACAAAATCGGCGCCTTTATCCGCTATAAGATCAAACGCGTGCCTCACCCTGAGGGCGGCAATCGCAAAGCGGTGATTTTGTTCACCTCCGGTTCTGAGGGCGCGCCCAAAGCCGTGGTTTTGAGCCATGCCAACATCATTTCCAACATCAAACAAATGTCCTCTATTGAGACTATCAATGTTACCGACACGTTGTTTAATGCTCTGCCGATGTTCCATAGCTTTGGCCTCACGGTCGGCACGTTGTTCCCCTTGTTTGAGGGCGCCAAGTTGTTCCTGTATCCGTCGCCGTTGCATTATCGTATCATTGCCGAGCTTATTTACGAGATCGGCGCCAGCATCATGATGGCTACTGACACCTTCTTCCGCGGTTATGCCAAAATTGCCCACCCGATGGATTTCCACAATGTCCGCTTTATGTATGGCGGTGCTGAGGCCATCAAACCCGATACCCGCAATATGTTTGTTGAGCGTTTTGGTCTGCGGGTTATGGAGGCATATGGCTCAACCGAATGCTCTCCGGTGGTTACGGCCAACAACCGTATTTTCAACCGTTTTGGCTCTATCGGTAAATTGTTGCCGAAGATTCAATACAAGATTGAACCGGTCCCCGGCATTGACAAAGGCGGCGAGCTGTGCGTAAAAGGCCCCAACGTTATGATGGGTTACATTATGCCGGATAATCCGGGCGTGCTGGTTCCGCTCAAAGACGGCTGGTATCATACCGGTGACGTGGTTGATATTGATGAAATCGGCTTTGTTTACATTAAAGATCGTATCAAACGCTTTGCCAAAATCGGCGGTGAAATGGTATCTTTGAATGCCGTTCACGAGATGGTGGTTAAAGCTTGCGAATCCATGGGCACCGACTTTTCTTATGGTGTTGTGGCCGTGCCGCACGAAAGCAAAGGCGAGCAGATTGTTTTGGTAACCAACAACAAAAAAGTTACTCAAGACCTGTTGCACACCTACATTCGCAATAATGGTATGTCTGAGTTATACCTGCCGCGCCTGATTCTGTATCATGAGACTTTACCGATGTTCGCCACCGGCAAAGCCGACAACGTAACCCTCAAAAAAGAAGTTATGGAAGAATTAGGACTGGCACAACCAGCTGCCAAAAAATAGCCTTTAAGCCCCGCTTTTAAATAAAAATCGGGGCTTTTTTTTCTTGCAATTTATTTTTTTTGTGTTAGAAAATAAGGCAAATTTGTTTTAACCTTTTAGATATTGTGGAAATGAGGTGATTTAAGTGGTTCAAGTTACTGTTATCGGTAATGACGTTGGACAGTCTCTGAAAGTTCTGAAAAAGAAAATGCAGCGTGAAGGCATCTTCCGTGAGATGAAACTGCGCCGTTGTCATGAAAAGAACTCGGAGAAAAAGGCTCGCCGTCAGGCTGAGGCTGTTCGCCGCGCTCGTAAGCAGTTGCGTAAACGCTTAGATACTGAAGGATTCTAGTCCGTTTAGTTACTAAAATCCCCGTTCTTTTTCAAGAACGGGGATTTTTTTTGCAAAATAGGCAGCTCGCGGTTACGGGCTGCCTAAATACTCTAAGAAGCTTTTTTGTCCTCTTTTTTATTCAGAACATATTTGGGAGCTTTGCCGTCATTGATAACATGTTCATCAATGATAATTTCTGCCACATTCTTTTTGTCGGGAATATCATACATCAATTCCAGCAAATTATCTTCCATAATCGCGCGCAGACCACGAGCACCGGTTTTGCGCTCAATCGCTTTTTTAGCAATTGCCCGCAGCGCTTCCGGCGTAAAGGTCAATTTAACGCCTTCCATATCAAACATGCAGACATATTGCTTAACCAAAGCGTTCTTAGGCTCAGTCAACACCCTAACCAAAGCTTCCTCGTTCAAATCGCTTAAGGTAGCGATAATCGGCAAACGTCCTATAAACTCCGGTATCAAGCCGTATTTAAGCAAATCTTCCGGCTGAACGTCTTTGATAATCTCGCCGATTCCTCTTTCTTCTTTAGAGGCCACCTTGGCGCCAAAACCGATTGAAGTTTCTTTGCCGCGACGGCTGACAATCTTCTCCAATCCGGCAAAAGCACCGCCGCAAATAAACAAGATATTGGTAGTGTCAACGTGCAAAAACTCCTGTTGCGGGTGTTTGCGGCCGCCTTGAGGCGGAACATTAGCCACCGTACCTTCAATAATCTTCAGCAAAGCCTGTTGCACGCCCTCACCCGAGACATCGCGGGTGATTGACGGCCCGTCGGTTTTACGAGTAATTTTATCAATCTCATCGATATAGACAATACCGCGCTGAGCTTTTTCAATATCATAATTGGCATTTTGCACCAATTTTAAGATGATATTTTCCACGTCTTCGCCAACATATCCGGCCTCAGTCAAAGTGGTGGCGTCAGCAATTGCAAACGGCACGTCCAAAATTTTTGCCAAAGTCTGCGCCAAAAGCGTTTTACCGCTACCGGTTGATCCAATCAGCACCACGTTAGATTTGGCAATTTCCACGTCTTTATTGGTCTTTTGCGAATTCAGGCGTTTATAATGATTATAAACCGCGACAGCAAGCACCTTTTTGGCGTGATCCTGTCCAATCACATACTGATCCAAAAATTCTTTAATTTTGGAGGGCGACGGCAATTCCTCACTACTGGGAACGCCTTTTTCCGCTTTCTTTTCCTCAGCCAATTCATCGGCAACAATACTGGTGCAAACATCAATACATTCATCGCAGATATATACACCGCGACCGGCAATCAGTTTTTTCACCTCATTCTGGCTTTTGCCGCAAAAAGAACAATGCAGCAAATTATCTTCGTTCTTGGTCTCATCTGTCATGGTATTTTCCTATTTTAAAACTTCTTCGCGAGAGGTAACAATGTGATCAATCAAACCAAACTTTTTAGCCTCTTCCGGAGTCATAAAATTATCACGTTCCATGGCTTTTTCAATCACTGATAACTTTTGTCCGGTCTTGTCGGCATAAATTTTGTTCAAACGTTTTTTCATATCCAGAATCAAGCGGGTGCGAATTTCCATATCGGTGGCTTGTCCTTGGAATCCGCCGGAAGGCTGATGAATCATAATTTGAGAGTTGGGCAGAGAAAAACGCTTGCCTTTAGCACCTGCCGTCAATAACAGCGACCCCATCGAGCAGGCCTGACCAATACACAGCGTATTAACATCGCAGCTGATGTACTGCATAGTGTCATACATAGCCATACCGGCAGTAACCGATCCCCCCGGAGAATTAATATACAAAAAGATATCTTTTTTAGGGTTCTCAGATTCCAAAAACAGCAACTGCGCGCAAACCAAGGACGATACTTCATCATTGACCTCACCGGTCAAGAAAATAATACGCTCTTTGAGCAAGCGCGAATAAATATCAAAAGAACGCTCGCCTTTGGATGTCTGCTCAATCACCATCGGCACCAAAGCATTATCAAAAATATTGCCAGTCATGTCATATCCTTCCATAATTCAATCTGAGATATTATACATACAATATACTCAACAAATTATTAAGAAAAAAGAAATTTTGAAGCTTATTTGACAAATGAGTTATAGTAATTGCCGCGCCCATACAAATTCTGATTAAGCGCCTCAACCCCCATTTGTTCAATCAAAGCCCGCTGCTCGGCCGGCGCAAATGCCGAAACGCCCAAGCCGGCCCTATGATGAGGCAAAACCATTCCCATGCTCTCCAAAATTGTCGGAAACATATCCAGAGTTGTAATCATTCGATCAGTGTTCCCCTGCGGTCGGACACGAGAGTTCACAAACAGATTATATATCGCCGCCCCGTGATTATTAGCCCAAAACTTGTCGTCTTCATCATTGAGTTTAAGCTCCCATTTCTGATGATCTCCCAAAACCACCAGAACGGTATTGGCAGCAAACGGTTGGCGCTTAAACCAATCAACAAATTCCGCCGCCTGCTTATCGGCGCAACCAAACACATCGGCAATATTTTGAGACGAACCGGAGCATTGCGGCGCAAGTTTGGCATAAGGGCTATGAGTATCTATGGTCTCCATAACCGCAAAAAAAGGATTATTTTGCTTGGACAAAGAAACAATTTTTTGCTTAAACAAAGAATACACCTGAGCATCAGGCAATCCCCACGCATTAGTATTGCCATTTATCACATTAGAGGACAATGTTTCGCTCCCGACAATGTCTGCCGAAGCAAATTTATGGTTGCGCAAAAAGATATCAAGTCCGGCAAATTTGACCGAAGAGCCTTTGATAAAAAATAAAGAATAACCGTTTGCGGCCAAAATATCCGGCAGACAAACGGCATTTGGCAAAAACAAATTTTCTTTTTTATCAGGAACCGCCGTATTAGAAAGCGGAATTCCGCACCAGCCACCAACTATCGCTCCCATGGTGTAATATGTGCCGATAGTTCCGTATTGCCGGCTAAAACTAATATTTTCATTAGCCAATTCAGTAAGTTGCTCCAGCACATTTCGCTTATTATCAGCTGGATCTTTTATCTCGCGCTCCATCGATTCCAAATACAACAAAATCAGATTTGGCCTTTCGCTACTCCTAAACTCCGCGCCGGCTTTTGCATAGTTCTGCTCATAAATTTCATCTTCATTAAACGAGCTTTTAATATATGAAAAAAATCCGATATTGTATAGCAACGCCACAAAAAACAACACGCTTGACGATGCCAAAGCAACAAACCTAACTCGGCGCAAATATTTAGAAACCAACCAATAAACAAATATGCTGCTGATTAATGTCCAACCCAGTATATACTTTACAATAATACCGACGGCGTCTCCGTAAAAAATCGAACGAAAATAACGAAGATGATACAACACGCTGTCCATGCTCACGTTATAGAAAAACGCCGACAGTATGCACAATTCCGCCACAACCGACAAAATCACAGCCAACAATATGGCAACAAATTCTTTGAGTGTGATTTTCAATATTTTACCAGTCATATACTTATTTCACCTATGCCAGAAGAATCCCCTGCAAGCCCAAAACGTTGAGCCAATACAGATATTTGGACACAGCAAGCCGCTACTGCCCGCCTGTCAAATATTAACGCAACGCGCCAACATTACCACCGTCTCTATTTGTTTTTCCACAAAAAAGCACTCCGACAACAAGCCGGAGTGCTGCAATTTTTGTTTACGCTGATTAAGCCGACTTCTTGGCTGCGGCTTTATCGGTTGTTTTCTTAGCGGTAGCTTTTTTAGCTGCTTTATCATCATCATTAAAGTTATAAAGATCTTCAACGCTGACAATCTTTTCCGCCACATCGGCCTGACCGATAATGTAGTCAACAATTTTTTCCTCAAAAATCGGAGCTTTCAAACCGTCAACTGCAGTTTTGTTTTTGAGATAATAATCCAAAACAGCTTTTTCTTGTCCGGGATATTTCTTTGCCTCGTTCATAATCGCGGCATTAATATCTTCCGGTTTAATGCTGATTTGAGCATTCTGGCCAACCTCAGAGAGCAACAACCCCAGTTTAACCCGACGCAAAGCGATATCTTTGTACTCTTTCAGCAACTCTTCTTCGGTCTTTTCTTTCTCTGAAGCGTCAAGCTGATTGTATTTTTTGGCCTGCTCATACTGATCAACAATAGCTTTGTATTCAGCATCAACCAAAGATACCGGAGATTCAAACTTGTATTCCTTATCCAAAATATCCAGCAACTGGCGTTTGATCTTCATGCGAGAAGCATTTTCATAATCGGCTTTAATCCGGTTCTTGATATCCTCTTTGAGTTTATCAAGGCTCTCGGCGCCGACAGTTTTGGCAAACTCATCATTGAGTTCAACTTTCTTGGGTTCGCGAACTTCCTTGACTTCAACCGCAAACACAGAGTCTTTGCCGGCCAAATCTTTGGCATGATAATTTTCAGGGAACTTAACTTTAACATCAACATGGCTGCCTGCCTCGGCGCCAATCAGTTGATCTTCAAAACCGGGGATAAACGAACCGGAACCAAGCTCCAACGGATAGTTGTTGCCTTTGCCGCCCTGAAATTCTTTACCGTCAACCGAACCGACAAAATCAATCATAACCACGTCGCCCTTAGCGGCTTTTTTACCGGCAACGGCAACTGTCTCTTTATGAGCCTCAGAAATATACTTCAAAGCTTTTTCAACTTCCTCAGCCGGAACTTCCGCCATCAATTTCTCAAGTTTAATCTTGCTGAAATCGCCGAGTTTAATTTCCGGAATATTTTCCAAACTAACGTCAAACTCCAAATCTTTGCCTTCGGAAAAAGCGGTGATTTTAACATCAGGCTGTGTAGCCGGACGCAGTTTGTTTTGTGCGATTACCTCAGCGGTGCCTTCACGCACGGCATCTTCAACAACCTCGCCGATTACGCTGTCATGATATTTTTTCTTGAGCATTGCAAACGGAGCTTTGCCGGCACGGAACCCAGGCAACTTAGCGGTTTTGGCAATTTGGTTGATTTTAGCGTCAATTTTGGTTTCAAAATCAGCTGCCGGAACGACAACTTTATACTCTTTTTTGAGACCTTCTGATTTTACTTCGGTAATCTTCATAAAAACACACTCTTTCTATGTTTGTTGGTTAAAACCCGCGGATATCAACACTCAAAGTGGTGCGGATGGGGAGACTTGAACTCCCAAACCTTGCGGCACCAGAACCTAAATCTGGCGTGTTTACCAATTTCACCACATCCGCAGATATCCTTATTATTTGCCTTGCATACTACATAATTATTTTAATAAATCAAGCACAAATTCACAAAGCAAACAAAATTATTGTAATGTTTACGATTATTTTATAAGATGACGATAAGTTAATTTGTAGTTTTTAAAATTTGAGGAGCAAACCCTTGTTTTCTGCCCGTATTAATAAGTTATTGCTTTGCACCGCCGCGGTTGCGATCTTATCCGGCTGTGCCATCTTTGAGAAAAAAGACTCGGATGAAGAGTCAAACTGGCTGATTCAGCAGTTTGAAAAAGACGGCGAAAGCTATGCCAACAAAGCCACTCTGGCTTACTCTAAAGGAGATTTTAAGCAAACTCTCACTTTGGTGACCGAAGCCCTCAAAGACAATCCGCGCAATCAGCGAGCCTTGTTGGTCGGCGCTCTCAGTGCTGAAAAACTCGGCCGTTATAACCGCGCCCGCCAATATTATGAGGACTTGATTCTGATTGACGGACAAGCGACCTCAATTTTGGGCAGCAGCAGCGGTCAGCCCGAAAAGATAGCCGACATTGCCAAAACCAGACTGCGCTCCATAACCATCAAACAAAGCGAGTTGGTGATTGAAAATAACAATGGCACCAGAAGCTTTAATGTCAGCAAAAATGCCGGACAAGATATCAGCCGCAACACGATTAATAACGCCCTTAAGCGTCGCTCCGCCACGATTGGCGCCGCTCCGCAAAAACCAGCGCCGGCAATTGACAATCTTTTCAACAGCCAGGAACAAAATATAATTTCGCGCTTTTTGGTCATGAAAGAGCTGGCTGAGAAAGACTTTATCAGCAAAGAAGAATTTTTATCGCGCCGCAATGCCAATATCGGCGGCCTTTTGCCTCTGACTAAACAAGCTCCCGGCGTAGGTATTGATCAACCGGTTCCGTCACCGGATCTGATTGTAGAACGCATTAACGTTCTCAAAGAAGGCGTTGAAGCCCGAGCCATCACCCCGCGGGAATTTTCTGCCGAAAGAGAGATTATCGTTGAGGCTCTGATGTCGCCCAATCCGCGCGCGCGCCTCAAGCCCAAAGCGCCGTCAAAAGATATTTTGGGCGCCGCCAAAGATTTGCGCAAGTTGGAAGTATTGTACGACCTTAACTTAATTACCAGCGGCGAAAAAGCGGCCGAGAAAAAAGCCATAGAAAAATATCTGGGTATTAACCGCGAAGCACCCAAACCAGCTACACCAGCCGTACAAACCGCTGCTCCTGTCGCCATGCAGACCGTGCCGACGCAGCCGCAAACTCTTCAGCCTGAACTGGTAGAGGTTACCACTACTGTGGAAGAAACCCCTATTCCTCTCAAGCCGGAAGTCAACACTGTAACCAAAGGTGATAAATCAATGGCGATTGTTGCCACAACGGAACCGACCGCCAAGGATAACGCTCCGCAAAATATCGTGCCTAACGTCACCTCTCCGTTCTAATCGCTAACAGCAGGCGACACCATGCAAATGTCCTCTTGACTAGATAAGGTTTTTCAGCTACAAAACCAACAAATTTTTAATTTGAAAGTTTAATCATGCCTGATAATAAACCCAATATCCGCAAGACCTTTGCGATCATTTCTCACCCTGATGCCGGTAAGACCACTTTAACCGAAAAGTTATTGCTGTTTGGCGGCGCCATTCAGCAGGCCGGCGCGGTTAAAGCTCGGGGAGAAAATCGCCGCGCCCATTCCGACTGGATGAAAGTTGAACAAGAACGCGGAATTTCCGTAGCGTCTTCGGTTATGACCTTTGACTACGAAGGCATCACTTTCAACTTGCTGGATACTCCCGGACACGAAGACTTTTCTGAAGACACTTATCGAGTGCTAACCGCTGTTGACTCCGCAATCATGGTGCTGGATTCCGCCAAAGGTATTGAAACCCAGACCAAGAAATTGTTTGAAGTCTGCCGTCTGCGTGATGTGCCGATTTTGACCTTTATCAATAAACTCGACCGCGAGGGGCAAGATCCATTTGCTCTGCTTGATGAGATTGAACGCACTCTGGCACTTGACGTTACCCCCGCCAGCTGGCCGATTGGCAGTGGCAAAGACTTTTTGGGCTGCTATGACCTGTTAGGCGACCGCTTGATTCTCATGAACAAAAGCGGCAACAAATCGCAAATTAATTCCATAATCGAAACCTGCAACGGCCTTGATGACCCCAAGCTGGATCAGCTTTTGCCGGCGCATATGGTTGCCAAATTGCGTGAAGATGTGGAGATGATTAAGGAACTCTGCCCCAAATTTGATCTTCAGGCTTATTTGAACGGAACCTTGACACCGGTATTTTTCGGCAGCGCCATCAACAACTTTGGCGTCCGAGAGGTTTTGGAAGGCCTGCACAAAATCGCTCCTACCCCGCGCCCGCACCCAGCAGTAGAACGTATGGTCAGCCCCGATGAGCCTAAGGTCAGTGGTTTTATTTTTAAGATTCAGGCCAATATGGACCCCAAACATCGTGACCGCATTGCTTTTATGCGAATATGCTCCGGACACTTCAAACGCGGCATGAAACTAATGCAGATTCGCACCGGAAAAGAAATTAAGGTGCCAACTCCGGTTATGTTTATGGCTCAGGAACGCGAGCTGGCTGAAGACGCTTACGCCGGTGACATTATCGGAATTCCCAACCACGGACAGCTGCGTATCGGCGACACTTTAACCGAAGGCGAAAAATTTAACTTTACGGGAATCCCCTCTTTCGCACCTGAGCTTTTGAAATCTGCCCGCGCGTTAGATCCGCTCAAATCCAAACACTTAGGCGATGCCCTCAAACAGATTGCCGAAGAAGGTGGCGCCTCGGTCTTTAAGCCGGTTATCGGTGCCGAGTGGATTGTTGGCGTTGTCGGCGTGTTGCAATTTGAGGTAATGGCTGACCGTATTAAAAACGAGTTTGGCTTGCCGGTAATGTTCGAACCGACCCAATATTACACAGCGCGCTGGGTTTCCTGCTCCGACAAAAACGAATGGCAAAAGTTTGAAACCGCCAATCGCATGAATCTCGCCGAAGACAATGACGGCGCCGTTGTGTTTTTAGCGCGCAATGCGTGGCATCTGAACAAAACTATGGAAGATTTTCCCAAAATAGCCTTTACCAAAACTCATGAAGCTCATTAAAAACACAAACCCCATGTTACAAATTATGAGCGATTGTTTTTGGCCTCGCTAATACTATAAAAAAACACCTTTGGTCACATAACCAAGGGTGTTTCTTTTTAATTTTAACTCCACAATTATTTTTTTAATTCATCGTGGAATTCTTTATCGTTTAGCCCGATACACAAACCAATGGCCACCGCCACCAGCTGTATCAGGATCATTATTATCATCAGCCACCCAAATGGATTGTAGATGATGTAAGATAATGTAAAACAAACGCTGATTACCAGCATTCCAAACGCGCTGATAGCGCATTCGTTTCTTTTCTTCTTGAGCAGCACTCCAAGATACGCGCTCCCCATCAATGAAAACATTGCTGTTATCATTGCCATTAAAAATGTGTTTAGCCAATACATTTTTTTAAATTTTAAGTTAATAGAATAATATTCATAATCAAAAAAACATATTACATTTAGTCCAAATTAGACAAATTTGCAAGTGTTTTATTTAAGATATACGTTTATATTTTATTTGCGCCATCAAAAAGCCCCTCGCCTGTTTTTAAGCGAGGGGCTAAATTATTGCGCCTAATCCATACGACTAGACCTGACCATGGCAATGCTTGTATTTTTTGCCACTACCGCAAGGACACAAATCATTGCGGGCAACCTTGCCCCAAGTCGCAGGATTCTTAGGATCAATCTCGCCTTTGCTATATTGGAACGGCTCTTGTTTTTCTGCCGGCTCAGCCGGTTGAGATTGTCCGCCGACCAAAGCCGTCGGGCTTTCGTGAATCGCCTGAACATTGGTGTGCTTGGGCGCTTGATTTTCTACTTCGTCGGCATCTTTGTTCTGAATAACCGTGCGCAACAAAATAAAGGTAACCTTTTCACCCAACTGATTGAGCATATCCGAAAACAAGTTAAAGGCCTCTTTCTTATATTCGTTTAGCGGATCTTTCTGCCCATAAGCGCGCAAAACAATGGTATGACGCATATATTCCAAAGTGGCGATATGATCTTTCCACAAAGCGTCCAACTCTTGTAGCAGAATAGATTTTTCCACCAATCTGACAATGTCGGTCGGAACATTGGCGTTTTTGGCGGCAACCTGAGCGTCTATTGCCTCAATCACCTTATCCACCAACTTTTCGCTTTCCATCTCCGATTCGTTTGTCCAATCGGCAATCGGCAGATCCACTCCCGACAAGCGAGCCAAATCCTGACGAATTTCCTCCGCCGGCCAATCTCGCGGCGAAGAGCCGTATGTGATGCGATTATATATAACATTGCGCAGCTGATCATGGCGCATATCCAAAATGGTCTCCGAAACATCATCGGCTTCCATCAGCTCCTTGCGCTGCTCATAAATAACTTTGCGCTGATCATTCATCACATTGTCATATTTGAGCAAATTTTTACGGATATCAAAGTTGCGCTCCTCAACTTTCTGCTGAGCTTTTTCCAAAGCCTTGCTGATCCAAGGATGAACCAAGGCCTCGCCCTCGGGCAATCCCAACCGTTGCAACATCAGGCTCATACGCTCGGAGCCGAAAATCCGCATCAAATCATCTTCCAGCGAGAGGTAGAATTTAGATGTTCCCGGGTCCCCCTGACGTCCGGAACGACCGCGCAATTGGTTATCAATACGGCGGCTTTCATGACGCTCGGTACCTAAGATATACAAACCGCCGGCAGCTTTAACTTTCTCTTTGTCTGCCGCAACCTCGGCTTTAATTTTTTCACGCAAAGCGGCAATTTGCTCTTCCGTTTCATCGCCTTTGAGTTCAGACTTAAGGCGCATATCCACGTTACCGCCCAGCTGAATATCGGTACCACGGCCGGCCATGTTGGTTGCAATGGTAATAGCGCCGGAAACGCCGGCCTGAGCAACAATAGCGGCCTCTTGTTCATGGTGGCGCGCGTTCAAAACCTGAAACTTGACATCTGATGCCTTACGCAGCATATCTGCCACCAGCTCGGATTTTTCAATTGAGGTAGTGCCGACCAAAACCGGCTGTCCTTTGGCATGGCATTCCAAAATGGTTTTGATAATGGCGTTATATTTCTCTCGCTCGGTGCGATAAATTTCATCATGCAGATCCTGACGCAAAACCGGCTTATTGGTCGGAATCTCCACGCAGGTCAGATTATAAATATCATTAAACTCCGCTTCTTCGGTCATGGCGGTACCGGTCATACCGGCCAATTTGGGATACAAACGGAAGTAGTTTTGGAAAGTAATGGAAGCCAGTGTCTGGTTCTCGGACTGAATTGGCACGCCTTCTTTGGCCTCAATGGCCTGATGCAAACCGTCTGAATAGCGGCGGCCTTCCATCATACGGCCGGTAAACTCGTCAATAATCACCACTTTGTTGTTCTTGACAATATAATCCACGTCGCGAATATGCATTTTATGAGCGCGCAGAGCCTGATTAACATGGTGCACCAAACTTACGTTGGCAATATCGTATAATCCGCCTTCCTTAATCAGCCCAACCTCTTTGAGCAGAGCCTCAACATGGGTCATGCCGGCCTCGGTCAAAGTCACGGATTTGGCTTTTTCGTCCTTTTCATAATCCGCCTCAACCAACTGCGGAATAATTTTGTTGACCAAAATATATTTTTCCGAGCTGTCTTCGGCCGCGCCGGAGATGATTAACGGCGTTCTGGCTTCATCAATCAAAATTGAATCCACTTCATCGACAATAGCGTAATTAAACGGACGTTGCACCATATCAGCCAAGCGAAATTTCATATTATCGCGCAGATAGTCAAAACCAAGTTCGTTGTTGGTAGCGTAGATAATATCCGAATTATAGGCGGCGCGGCGCTCATCATCATTCTTTTCATGAACAATATAATCAACCGTCAGCCCCAAGAAACGATATACCTGCCCCATCCACTCGGCATCGCGTTTGGCCAAATAATCATTGACCGTAACAATATGCACGCCCTTGCCTTCCAGCGCATTCAGATAAGCGGCCAAAGTTGCCACCAGAGTTTTACCCTCACCGGTCTTCATTTCGGCGATTTGACCACGGTGCAGAACAATACCGCCAATCATCTGAACATCATAATGACGCTGTCCTAACGTACGCTTGGCCGCCTCCCGAACTACGGCAAAGGCCTCCGGCAACAAATCATCTAGTGTTTCACCTTGTTTAAGGCGGGTTCTGAACTCATCGGTTTTAGCGCGAAGCTGCTCGTCGCTCAATGGCGCGATTGATGGCTCAAGAGAATTAATTTGTTCAACGATTTTATATTGTCTTTTAACGTAACGGTCATTGGCGCTGCCAAATATTTTGCGTGCGAGGCTGCCTATCATAATGTTGGTTTTCCTTATTTTAATGTATCAATTAGTTTACATTTAGTGTTTTATCAATCAGAAGTCAATAGATTGATACCAAGTTATAAACGGTCTTAAAAATAAAGTTGTCATCTTGGCAGTTTTTAGTGTATAAAATCGATAGAAACAATTTCTGACAAGGAGAAAATTATGCTGAATAAAAAATATGCCGCTATGGCTCTGATGAGCGCACTGCTCTTGTCGGCTCAAGCTTATGCCGAGGGCAAAGGCGGAATTGCCGCCACCGTAAACGGCAAAAACATCACCGTAGCCCAGATTAAAGATGCCTACAACATGAATCCGGCTATAAAAGCCAAGGTTCCGTTTGATAAATTTTATGAAAAAACTTTAGATGTGTTTATTGACGGCGAGCTGGTTTATCAGGCTGCCGTAGCTGACAAAGTCATCGAATCTGCCGAATATCAAAAAGAACTCAAAGCCATGAAAGAAGAATTGGCGCGTAAAGTCTATGTTGAAAAACAAGTGGATAAACTAGTCAGCGAAAACCAACTCAAAAAAATTTATGAAGACTATAAAGCCTCTTTCAAATCACAAAAAGAAGTTAAGGCCAAACATATTTTGGTTGACAGCGAGGCCAAAGCCAAAGAAATTATCGGCAAGCTGAACAAAGGCGGCAATTTTGACAAGCTGGCCAAAGAATATTCCAAAGAGCCGGCTGACCTTGGCTACTTTCCCAAAGAGGCAATGGTGCCGGAATTTTCAGAAGCCGCTTTTGCTCTGAAAAAAGGCCAATACACCAAATCTCCGGTTAAAACCCAGTTCGGTTATCATGTAATTAAAGTTGAGGACATCAGAGATGCCAAACCTCAGCCTTATGAAAAAATCAAACCGCAACTGAAAGGTATGGCTGCTCAAGGTGCTATGGGCAAGCTGTTTGATGACATTGCCGCTAAAGCCAAAGTCACCAAATACGACCTCAAAGGCAACGCCATTAATAAATAACCTTTATATCAAAAAAATACCTCCTTCATATTCTGAAGGAGGTATTTTGTAACGCGCATAATTATTTTTTGCTGATTCGCCGACGGCGGTTAATGCGGTTTAATACCGTTTCGGCAAACACCCGCAGCGGGCTGGAAAGCACTTGCGGAGCCAAACTTTTAGGCTCAATGTGCATATGGCAGGCCATTTCTACAAAATCGTCCCAATCAATGGCATATTTGGGGCATAACAACTGTTGCAGATTCAGGCAATCGCGGCGCAAATCCGGATTGATATAAAGCCCATTGCTGCTGATAGCCGTTAGCAACGCCGCATTGGCGGTCTCACAAGAGGCATAGGAATCCACCGTATGCACCACCAAAGAATTGTCAAAACCGATAATCCCCGGATAAATATTGCCGATTTTTTCCTGCGCCCGAAATTCGTCTTCATGTTTGCCGGAATAAATGCGCCACTTTTGCGGAGTGCGCTCCTCATCAGAGGTAGCGATTTTTTTGCAGTTCTGAAAAACAATGCTTGATGAAGTCTTTGTATTTTCATACAAAAAGTCCGTTACATCATTAGGAGTACGCGGTCCATTAACAAATACAACGCTATACCCTTCTTGCGCCAAATGTCTGGCATCGGCCAACAATTTGCGAGCATAATTCACGCTAAAGATAATCTCCGGCCCTTCGACACGTCCGCCCAGACAAAATACCACTTTTTTCTGAGCCTTTGAAAAATCGACCAGTTTCTCGACTTGAGCCTCAATTTCGGCATCATTCTTCAGCTTGTCCAACAATTCTAACAGCTGTCTATTTTTTTCAATTACATTTTTGCGCTCAAAATTATTAATGGTTCCGATAGTAACCAAAACTTTTTTGCGCAAGCTTTTGTGTTGCAACATCCGGATCCGCGAGTGCAGTGTCAACAAGTGTTTGGGAACGTTAATCAAATCAACATATTTGTAACGATGCAGACGGCTGGTCAAAACCGCGGTAAAGACATTGCCTAAATCATGTTCCTGATAATATTCTTTAATCGCCCGACAGAGCATATCGACATTTTCGCCAGCCTTACTGCTTTCAGTCAGATTATACGCCGTAATAAAAATCCGCGGCGTAATTTTAGTATGCTTAAAGAAAGCGTCGGCCATCGCAAAAATATCTTTGCGAAAGGCTTCATAAGACGGATATTTAGAATAAAAACAAGCTTCTGTCAAAGCGGCGTAATCGCTCACTCCTTTAGGCAGCAAAAACAATTTGCCGGCATCATATTGAAGACCGGTTAATTCCGACAAAGCCTTAAACGCGCCTAATACCTGATTGCGAAAACCACGATCAGGCGTACCAAGCGAAAATGGAATGATTTCTGAATTATTCATGATAGTTCTCCTTTACAACTAGTTATAATGATAAAAACTTAATAAAGACATAACAAAATCGATACCATTTTTTGCATATACCAATATATTACAGCCTGATATTGCCAAAATAAATTTATGCGCTAATATAGGTGAGAATTAACCGGAGTTGCCTATGAACGAAGAAAACAAAAAAACAAAATTACTGCCGCGCTTGGGCTGGGCGGCGCTAACCTCGCCGATAAATACTCTTTTGGCCATCGGACTAGCTTATTTTGCCGCCAAAGTCTATTTGTTTGACGGCGATTTTACTGACAAACTGGCAATGTTTGTCATCATCGGACTATGGATCTTTTGGTTTATCGCCAAGCATATGCTTTTGCTGTTTATTCTTCTGGCGTTGGCCGCCAGCGGAGTTTATTGGCATTATACCCATTGGCAGCAGGTGCAGACCGAATGCGAGCAAAACGGCGGCTACTGGAACTCCAAAACCAAAACTTGTGAGGAAAATCAATCCTTTTGGCAGCAGATTCAACATAAATGGCAAGACTACAAATCTAAAGCTGAATGGCTGAACAAACTCAGCAAATAAACACAAAAAAACCAACCGCAAAGGTTGGTTTTTTGTTTAGTTCTGTTTGGTACGACATGTCGCGCCATGTTTGCTCAGAAGCCGTTCCATTTTTTCAGACTTGGCCACATCTAGCGCATACTCAAATTGCTCGCACCAGCTTTTCTCATGATCCCAATTTTCATATGCCTTGTCAATTTTGGCATTTGGATTAGCCCCCAATACCAGCAGCCACCATACATTACTGTAATTGTCTGCTTTTACTTCGTTAAAAAGCATGGCATTTTTGTACTCCTGATGCCAATTTTTTATGTCTATAATGACAATCAGCGGCGCCACAATTGCTATTATCGCAACGGTTAACCCCAAAATCACCCAGAGTAAAAAACTCTCCGGCATCAGAACCATAAAAACTATGACATCAACAAAAATCGCAACTAAAGTTGCTGTTGCAAGAGCATTATTAAACATGCCGTTGCGGATTGAGAAAAAATTCTTCATATCTAAAATTTTTGGTTAATAAGGTTAATAATATAATAAACTTTAAAATCAATTTACGTTAGCCCGAATTAGACAAATTTGCAAGCACTTTTATCAATAATTCAATAACACAAAAAGCGGTTGAAATTCCGTCAGATAAGAACTTCAACCGCTACTTTACTTTTAGCTTCAAGCAAATGAGGCTATACAATCACCCCTTCTTAGGCTATAATATTTGGCATTATGCGCGCTTCTACCGATTTAATTTTGTTTTTCAGCCCATTGCGCAGGGTATTAAGCTGTTTAGCCTTAAAAAAATCGATAGTTTGATTATTATTAACCAGATGCCGAATATCCGAACGCACCCGACGTTCTTCCAATTTAAGCTCGCACAAATGAAGCTGCAATTTTCCGGTTTGATTTTGATTAAACATAAAAGCTTAGCCCTTTCCAAAAATCAAAAAAATCTGTGAACTTGTGTTTTTTTACTGGAATATTCCTCAAAAATCTGTATTAGTATATTACAAAATGAACGAAAAATCAACCCAAAAGGAGAAATAATGAATACAAAGACTAAAAAAAGACTGGGAATCCTTACCAGCGGCGGCGATTGCGCCGGCCTAAATGCGGTTATCAGCGCAGTTGTGGAAGCCGCTTCCGAAAAAGGTTGGGAGGTGTATGGTATTCACAATGGTACTGATGGCATCACCAATTTGCCGCATAGTTATGAGATTCTGACCACCCATAATTTCTCCGATTCCCCCTGGCCGAGACTGAGCGGTTCTTATTTAGGATCGTTGAACAAAGGCGTTAAGATGGAATCTTTGGAAGAAATGTCCAAAAAATTCTCTGTCGGTGTCAAAGATTTGGAGCTTGACGCCATTATCGTTGTTGGCGGCGACGGCAGTATGAACATTGTTTCCAACTACTGCAAAGGCAGCAATGTGCGGGTTATCGGCATTCCCAAGACCATTGACAATGATACTCCGGTAACCGAGTTTTCGGTTGGTTTTCAGTCCGCGGTTCAGGTTTGCACCTCTGCGATTGACAGTTTGGAGCTGACCGCGCGTTCTCATAACCGCGCTCTGATTATGGAAGTTATGGGGCGTGATGCCGGACACTTGGCCATGCATTCGGCCATTGCCGGACAAGCCGACGTTTGCTTGGTGCCTGAAATTCCCTACACCATTGACGGCGTGGTCAACAAACTTAAGGCCATTAAGGCTAGCGGCCGCAACCATGCTGTTATTGTTGTGTCAGAAGGTATTAAGACTGAAGACGGCAGCCACATCAGCAGCAAAAAGAATTTGGTTGGCGAGGCGGTTTATGGCGGTATCGGCCAATACCTCTGCTCTGAAATCAGCAGCCGTTACAATGAATTTCAGGTACGCGTGACCACTCTTGGCCATATTCAGCGCTCGGGTGTGCCGGTAGCGTTTGACCGCCTGTTGGCCGCCCTATATGGCGCCAAAGCGGTTGAACTGTTGGAAAACGGTGATAACAACAAAATGGTAATCTGGAAAAATGGTAAAGTTGATGCCGTTTCTTTGACCGAGGTTGTTCGCACCGGAACCACCTTGCTCAACACCAACAGCGACCATGTTAAAGCCGCCAAAGCTTTAGGTATGTATATCGGCAAAATTTAATTGCCAATAAACCCAAAAAAGCCTCGTTACAAACGAGGCTTTTTTTGTTACCTACAAACAAAAAGAAGTTTGGAGAATAGTACAGATAGAGTGATTTGAAAGGCGGAAGTACCGGAGCGTACAAAACAGTACGTGAGGACACTTCCGACCTGCACAAATCGCCCTAGATGTGCTATTATACGAACTTCCTAACGTTTTTTATTAATCAGAGCAAACATCATCGGCACAAACAACGTCGCCACAAATGTCGATAATATCATACCGCCGATCATACCTGTACCAATGGCATGACGGGAGTTGGCGCCGGCGCCGGTTGAGATTGCCAATGGCAGCACACCGAAGGTAAAGGCCAAAGAAGTCATCACAATCGGACGAAAACGCAGTCTGGCGGCCTCAATAGCGGCATCAGCGGCCGAAAGCCCCTCTTCCATTTTCATCACCGCAAATTCCACAATCAAAATGGCATTTTTGGCGGCCAAACCAATTAGGGTGACCAACCCGACCTGAAAATACAAATCATTTTCCAAGCCGCGCATCCAAATTGCCAGCAAAGCGCCCAATACGGCAAACGGCACCGACAAAATAACCACAATCGGCAAAGACCATTTTTCGTATTGCGCCGCCAAAATCAGGAAAATCATAATCAAACCAAATATAAAGGCCTGAGATGAAGCGCCACCGGCCAATTTTTCCTGATAAGCCGAACCAATCCAGGACAAACTGTAATCTGCGCCCAAAACTTTGGCCGCAACCTCCTCCATGGCGGCAATAGCCTGACCGGAAGAATACCCCGGAGCCGGATCACCCAAAACTTTGGCTGCCGGAAAGATATTAAAACGGTTAATCAATTCCGGACCGGTTACACGCTCCACCGTAATCAGAGTCGAGAGCGGTACCAACTCGCCGCTGTTAGATTTTACATATACATAGCGCAAATCGTCGGGCGTGCGACGGAATCTGGACTCTGACTGCAGAGTAACCCTAAAGTTGCGTCCCATATAAGTAAAATCATTGACATAAAGACTGCCGAAAGTTGACTGCATAACCGCATAGATTGAGTTAATCGGCACATTCAGCGCTCTTGCCTTTTCGCGATCCAGATCGATTCGATATTGCGGAGTGTTAACCGCAAAAGTAGTTTTTACATTAGCCAAAGCCGGATGTTGCAAAGCCGCATTGACAAACTCTGTGGTCTTGGCCATAAGTTCTGCCGGAGTTTTACCGGCGCGATTTTGAATATACCCTTCAAAACCACCGGTAGTACTCATACCCATAATCGGCGGCATACTAAAAGCAAACCCGATTCCCTCGGTCTGGCTCATACCCATGCCGGTAAACACTTGCGCCAGCACATCTGCGCTTTGCGAGGCTTTTTTACGCTCAGCCCAGTCTTTAAGGATAATAAAGCTAATGCCTGAATAGGTGTTTTGCGTGGAGGACAGCATATTAAAACCATCAATTGTCAAAACATCGGTAACATTAGGATCATTTTGCACCATGCTGGCAATTTTATCAGTAAACTCCACTGTGCGCGGCAAAGACGACGCCGGCGGCATACTGTATGACATCAACAAATTACCTTGATCTTCATTAGGAACCAAACCGCCCGGAATCGTTCTAAACAACAACAAAATCGCGACCACCACCGCCGCAAATCCGCTCATTGCCACAGCTTTATGATTGATAAAAAACCGCACGCCGGCAACATACCAATCCGTAGCTTTGTCAAAGAAAGTATTAAACCACTTAAAGAAACCTTTTGGTTCCTTATGCTCGGCATTGGGCTTGATAATAAGCGCGCACAAAGCCGGAGTAAGCGTCAGCGCCACAAACGCCGAAATCAGCACCGATATGGCGATAGTAACCGAAAATTGCTTATACATCACGCCGGTCATGCCGCCCAAGAAAGCAATCGGCAAAAACACTGATGACAACACCAAAGCAACAGCCACCACCGGACCGGAAACTTCCATCATGGCCTTGATTGCGGCCTCTCGAGGTGAAAGCTTTTCCTCACTCATCAGGCGCTCTACGTTCTCCAACACAATGATAGCGTCATCAACCACAATACCAATTGCCAGAATCAAACCGAACAAAGTCAGCAAATTGATTGAAAATCCCAACAAATACATACCGACAAAAGCGCCGATAATCGAAACCGGCACCGCCAAAATCGGGATCAAAGTCGCCCGCAAATTTTGCAAAAACAGATACACTACCAAAATAACCAGCAGCACCGCCTCAAAGAAAGTATGAATCACTTCTTCAATCGATATATTTACAAACAGCGTCGTGTCATAAGGAATTTCATAGACCAAACCGTCAGGGAAGTTTTGCGACAATTCCTGCATTTTATTTTTTACCAGCTCGGCAGTTTCCAGCGCGTTTGCCCCCGG
This sequence comes from uncultured Alphaproteobacteria bacterium, assembly GCA_934248075.1. Lineage (GTDB taxonomy): Bacteria > Pseudomonadota > Alphaproteobacteria > RF32 > CAG-239 > CAZU01. Next base: position 53,859 of record CAKQKH010000006.1, read on the forward strand.
TTGCAAATATATGGCAAATGCCACCGCATCTTCGCCGTTAAATTTGGATTTAACACTGTAATCCTGCGCGCCCAGCTCGATTCTGGCAACATCTTTCAAACGCAGCATTGCCCCCGAACTATCGGCCGAAAGAATGATATTGCCAAATTCTTCGGCATTAATCAAACGCCCCTTGGTATTAACCGAATAGGTATAAGCGACTTTTTCGTCCATTGGCTCGTTGCCAAACTGTCCGGCCGCAAATTGTGAATTTTGCTCTTGCACCGCCGAAATCACGTCTTGCGGCGTGAGATTATACTCGGCCAGCTTATCCGGCGACAGCCAGATACGCATAGAATAGTCCTGACTGGCAAACAATGACGCGCTGCCCACACCCTTTATCCGGCGAACTTCATCTAAAACATTAAGCAATGCGTAGTTAGACACATAAATTGTATCATACAGCTGGCTGGTTGAGCGCATGGTTACCACTTGCAAAATTGAGTTGGATTTCTGCTCCACCGTTACGCCCTGCTTGGTAACCTCGGCCGGCAGTTTGGAGGTTGCCGCCTGCACTTTATTGTTAACATCAATCGTCGCCTGATCAGGATCCGTGCCAATCTCAAACACCACGCCAATCGTCAGATATCCTTGCGAGGTGGCGTTTGAATACATATAAATCATGTCTTTTACGCCATTGATTTCCTGCTCCAACGGCGCGGCGACCGTATCAGCCAAAACCTCTGCCGTAGCACCGGGATAAACCGCCGAAATCTGAATCTCGGTCGGCACAATATTTGGATATTGCTCCACCGGCAGAACTTTCATTGAAACCAGACCGGCCAAAACAATAACCAATGAAATCACTGTCGCAAAGATCGGCCTGCCAATAAAAAACTTAGAAAACATTGTTTATATCCTTATTTTTCGTTACCCTGCTCAATTACCGGATTAACCTTAACCCCCGGACGCAGTTTCATCAAATCACCGATAACCACCTTATCGCCGGCCTTAAGCCCGTCATCAATAATCCAGCCGTTGTCTTTGGTCATAACTCCGGTGCGCACATTAACCATTTCCACCGTATCATCAGCTTTAACCCGATATACAAATGAACCGCTTGCGCCCTGCATAACCGCAGACTGAGGCACAACCAATGCATCTATGCGGGTCAACCCTTCCAATACCAAGCGCAAAAACTGCCCCGGCCGCAGGCGTTTTTCCGGATTGGGGAATACCGCGCGCAACTTCAAAGTACCGGTTTTTTCATCAATGCTTGGATTAACAAAGTTGATTTGCCCGTCCAGCGGATAAAGCTCGTCATTGCCGGTTTTTACTTTGGCGGTAACCTCGCTTTTGTTTTGCGGATTGCGCACCAAACCCCGATCGATCATATTAGCCAAAGAAGATATATCGCTCTCTGAGGCCGAGAATATAACATAAATCGGATCAAGCTGAGTGATACTGGTCAGCAAACCATTAGCCGAAATCAGACTTCCCTCTGACTGCGCCTCCAAACTGGTAATTCCGCTGATTGGAGCTTTTACGGTCGTGTAGTCCAGATTGAGCTGGGCAGAATCAACTTCCGCTTTGGCCATAGCATTGGCTGCCCGCAAAGAATCCAGATTAGCTCTGGCTTCATCGCGATTTTTTTCACTAACAACTCTTTCGGCAAAAAGTTTATCAATCCGTTTCCACTGGGTTTCAGCCGCCGAAAGTTTGGCCTGATTTTGCGCTAACTTGGCTTTAGCTTGCGCCAACGCAACCTCAAACGGCGCCGGATCTATCTGGAACAAAACCTGTCCGTCCTCGACCTGCGAACCCTCAACATAGTTGCGTTTGAGCAAAATTCCGCCCACTCTGGCGCGAACCTCGGTTTCTTTGGAGCCTTGCGCGCGAGCAGAAAACTCAAAACTCAGCGGGATATCCCGCGGTTGCAAAACACTAACCTCAACATTGGGGACTTGCGCGGTTTTTTGTTTATTGTCCTTGTTTTCAAAACATCCGCCCAAGATTGCCACCGCCGCCACAACCAGCATTGTTTTCTTTATGACTATCATCTTATAAACCTCTCATCTTTTAATAAAATCTTTTACTAAAGCGTACAATAATTTAGCTAATTTTCCAGCGTTTTTTAAGACTGTGGATATATCAAAATCACTTTCCACTCCGTAAGTTTTATTGAAAAAGCACCATCACTGATTAGTTATACGGACAGTTGACTACATTGGCGGACTTTGCGTTAACTTATTTTTAGGAGATAAAATATGACTGAAGGCGTTCGTTTTCCGACTTTTGCGTTTATTACCGGCGGTGCCGGACAAGCTGATGACGGTATTCCGCCGCAACCATTTGAGACCTTTTGTTACGACTCGGCTCTCATGCAGGCCAAAATAGAGAATTTTAACGTTGTTCCCTACACCTCGGTTCTGCCCAAAGAGCTGCATGGCAAAATTCTGCCGCTTAATGACAAAATCGTCAGCCAGTTTAAGCATGGCGCTGTTTTGGAGGTGATTATGGCCGGACACGGCGCTAATCGTGATCAGCACAAAGCCATTGCCACCGGCCTCGGCGTTTGCTGGGGCAAAGACAAAAAAGGCGAGCTTATCGGCGGTTGGGCTGCTGAATACGTGGAGTTTTTTGATACCTATATTGATGATGAAATTGCCAAAGGTCACGCCGAAATGTGGCTAAACAAATCTTTGAATCATGAGCTGGCCATTCGCGATGTTGAAAAACATTCAGAATTTCAAATGTGGCACAATTATATCAACATCACCCAACAATTTGGCTACTCTCTAACCGCCATGGGATTCTTAAACTTTGAACACGCCGCTCCGGCGCAAGCATAAAATCTGGCCGATATCCCCAAAGCAACGCTTATTGTTTTGGGGATATTTTGCCGCAACAAAAGGAATGTAGATTATGAAAACTCCCAAATTATCCTCTACTCCGGCAGCCGCCGGCAACGCAAATGGGCTTGGAGTTTTGGCGCTGGCGGCAATTGTTGTCAGCTCCATGCTGGGCGGCGGCATTTACAGCCTGCCGCAAAATATGGCTGCCGGAGCTTCTGCCGGTGCCGTCATGTTGGCCTGGCTGATAACCGGTTTTGGCATTTTCTTTATTGCCCGTACTTTTTCTATTCTTTCTTTGGCCAAGCCGGATCTCAAAACCGGAATTTATTCTTACAGCCGCGCCGGATTCGGCCCCTATGCCGGCTTTACCATCGGCTGGTCTTATTGGTTGTGTCAGGTTTGCGGCAACGTCGGTTATGCCGTCATCACCATGGACGCCTTAAATTACTTCTTTCCGCCCCATTTTGCCGGAGGCAACAATCTCGCCTCGATCATCGGCGGTTCGCTGATTATCTGGGGTTTTAACTATCTGGTTTTACGCGGAGTCAAACAAGCCAGCATTGTCAACACCATCGGCACCGTCATCAAGATTGTGCCGCTTGTCTTGTTTATTCTGATAATGCTGTTTATGTTTCATTATTCCAAATTTGACTTTGACTTCTGGGGAGAGGCCGTTGCCACCAAAATCAAACTCGGCGGACTTGGCGCCCAAATCAAAAGCACCATGCTGGTTACACTTTGGGCCTTTATTGGCATTGAGGGCGCCGTGGTTATGTCTAACCGCGCCAAAAGCCCGCAAGACGTAGGTTCCGCCACTATTCTTGGTTTTATCGGCTGTTGGATTATTTATGTTCTTCTCTCTCTGTTGCCGTTTGGATATATGACTCAAGAACAACTGGCCGCTATTGCCAACCCCTCGACTGCCGGAATATTAGAGCAGGCTATCGGCCGCCCCGGAGCTTGGCTGATGAATATCGGCCTTTTGGTTTCGGTACTCACCAGCTGGTTGGCCTGGACCATGGTTACCGCCGAGATTCCGCAGGCAGCAGCTCAAGACGGAACTTTTCCTAAAATATTCACCACCGAAAACCAAAATGGCTCTCCTTCGGTGTCGCTGATTGTGACCAGCGTCGCCATGCAGCTGTTTTTGCTGTTGGTATATTTTTCCAACAACGCCTGGAACACCATGTTGTCGATTACCAGCGTTATGGTTTTGCCGGCTTATTTTACCTCTTGCGCTTATCTCTGGAAATTGTGCGAAGACGGCGAATTTCCCAACAATCTGATCTTTAGGCGCGCCGGTTCTCTCATAACCTCAATCATCGGCGCGGCTTATGCCCTGTGGCTGATTTACGCCGCCGGCTTAAATTATCTGCTTATGGCTGTGGTTATCATCGCTTTGGGTATTCCGGTGTTTGTCTGGGCGCGCAAACAAAATCACCCCGAGGCTCCCGCTTTTAGTCCTCGCGAATGTTTTGGCGCTGTGGTTTTAATATTGGTGGCATTGTTCGCAATCTACGCCTTTGTCCGCGGAATTATCAGCCTTTAAGCTGAACCTGACCCTCTTGGTATTGCCTGAGAGGGTCTTTTTGTCAATTTTGTGCAAAAAACTTCTTGCCATAAAGACAAAAATATGTTAAAAAGTAAATAATCAATTATAAAATATAAATTATTAACTATAAAAAACAAATAAAATGAAAAAATTTTTTCAAATCGTGGTCTATGCGACCATTTTAATTTCTGTTATCTTTATGGCTACATCAGTGATCATGCACACAACAAAGTTTAAACTGTTGGTGCAGATTGCCCTACTGATAGCTGGCGCTTTCGGCGGTCTTTATGGTTTGATACGATGCGTTGTCATCAAAGCCGAGAAAATCAGAAAGGGTTCAAACAACACCCCCATTTGGGCATGCTTGGGCTTTTTCTTGATTGAAATTGCTTTAACAGCGGGGTGCATATACCTGATATTCCATATCTGGAGTGTTCGTGATATATTAAACGCCGAACTGGCAACCCTCCTTTCTGGAGCTATTGTCTATGAGCTTACGCATCGCAGGAAGCCAGCAAAGAAACAACCCGCGCCGGAAAACCAACAACAGGCGTAGATGAATCAAAAAAAGAGGCTCTTTGGACAAGAACCTCTTTTTTTGTTGCTCATTTTCATTCGACTATCAGATAATCAGCATCAAGATTGCGGAATTTCCGCTCATGCAAACGCTGAATCAGCGGCTGAAAACGTTCTCGTGAAACCAGCAGACAACGACCGCTGTAAACGATCCTCGGCGGACAAAGTTCCTGCGCAATCTGCTTAATCACATCTCGCAAAGGACTACCGCCAATTGAGCGAACATTAGCGGCCAAACCCGATTTTTTAACATTATCCGCCAGAAAATCAGAAACATGTTTGTCTTCAGCCAGTGCCATAACCAGCAACATATCTCTCACACTGTTTATATGTCTGGTTGGCCCCCACTGACCATACAACAAGTTCATGCTTTGCCACACGCAATAGCTATCCAGCAAAGTCCGCAAAACATCGCCGCAAATAATAACATGATCATAGTTTTCTATGTCCTGAATGCCATTTGCTCCCCTGACCTTGTCAGAAAAACTGGCGGCATCATACCGATAAATTTTTTCATTCATAATATGCTAATTAGAAATACTAATTTCGGAATAACATCTATTATCCCAAATTGCAAGCGATTTTAGACAAAATTTTATTATATATCTCTTGCGAAGGTGGAGAATGGTATAGATTTTCCGAGACCGAACCAAATGCCTCTAGATGTGCTGTTATACACCTTCGGTACTTATAGCTACCAGATATTATAATGAATTTTACCTTCATCAAACCGATTCTTCGGCTGGGCCGGTGCTTGGGACGGATAACCGGCAACAATCAAAGCCAAGGGCTTAATGTTGGCTGGCAAACCTAACAAATCTTGAAATTGTTTCATTCGGTCGGCATAAGGATAGATGGCGCACCAGCAACCGCCCAACCCGCGCCCGTGTAATGCCAAGAGCAGATTTTCGGTAGCGGCAGAACAATCAATCGGCCAAAAGCCCTTGTCGCATTCTTTGTTTTCATCGCCGCAAACCACTATGGCCGCGGAGGCATCTTTCAAAAACGAAGCGTGTGGATGAATATTTACAATATCCGCCTTAAGTCTGGCGTCATCAACCACAACAAATTCCCAGGGCTGTTTGTTGCAGCCGGAAGGGGCGTACATCGCAATTTTTAAGACATCTTCCATATCTTGTTTGCTAATGATTTTGTTTGGCTCAAACTGGCGCACCGAGCGTCTGGTAAGTAATCCCGCTTCTAAAAACATTGCTTTCTCCTTGATAAAATTTATATATGTTAGATAGGGCTGAAATTGCTGACTTGCAAGAGCCGTTATAAAAAAATAACACCGCACGAGGCGGTGTTGTTTTTATTGTTTCTTGAAAGCCAAACGGCCGGATTTTCGCGCATAGACTCGCAACGAGCGCAGATAACGACGACGAGCGCCGCGCATATGATCGACAATCATCTCGTAGAAGAGTTTCTCAACTTCATCATGAGCCTGCTCAACCCGTTCTTTAGCCAGATTAATAGTGATTTCCGCCGCCGGAACAACCTTCTGAGTTAAGATTTTGCAATGATTCTGCGCAACGTCAGCCACCCCGGAATAAATAAAAAACTTCTCTTTCTGAGTATTGGCGCGACCGGAAATTTCCAAAACTCCGAAATCCAGCACAAACACGCTCGGCGCCCTCTCAGGCAGAACCTCAATCGGCGCCCGCACAGCCGGAATAATCACACCGGAAACACTTTTTTCCAAGAATACTCCTGTCGGTGACTCGATTGTCAGTTTTAATTCATTGCTCATAACTTAACCTCACAACACTCATCTAACGCAAGTTTAGAGTCTCTAGGCCGCTTTCATCGTAGATGCCTTTTTCAGAGCATCTTCAATGGTGCCGACCATATAAAACGCCTGCTCCGGAACATCATCATACAAACCGTCCAGAATGCCCTTAAAGCCTTTGATAGTATCTTCCAGCTTAACAAACACACCCGGAGTACCGGTAAAGACTTCGGCCACATGGAACGGCTGCGACAAGAACTTTTGAATTTTACGAGCGCGCGCCACAACCAAACGATCTTCATCAGATAGCTCGTCCATACCCAAAATCGCGATAATATCTTGCAGTGACTTATATTTTTGCAAAACCTCCTGCACGCGACGAGCAACCGCGTAATGTTCTTCTCCCACCACTTGCGGATCCAAAATGCGCGAGGTTGAATCCAACGGATCAACCGCCGGAAAAATACCCAACTCAGAAATCGAGCGCGACAAAACGGTGGTGGCATCTAAGTGCGCAAATGTGGTGGCCGGAGCCGGATCGGTCAAGTCATCGGCCGGCACATAAACCGCCTGAACCGAAGTAATAGAGCCGTTTTTAGTAGAAGTAATACGCTCTTGCATGGCGCCCATATCCGTACCCAATGTCGGTTGATAGCCTACGGCAGAAGGAATACGTCCCAACAAAGCCGAAACTTCGGAACCGGCCTGTGTAAAGCGGAAAATATTGTCAACAAAGAACAACACGTCCTGATGCGCCTCATCACGGAAATATTCCGCCTGCGTCAAACCGGTTAAAGCCACGCGGGCGCGGGCTCCCGGAGACTCGTTCATCTGCCCGTACACCAGCACGGTTTTAGACTTATCGCCCTTAAGATCAATAACTCCGGATTCAATCATCTCATGATAGAGGTCATTGCCCTCGCGGGTACGCTCGCCCACACCGGCAAATACCGAATATCCGCCATGACCTTTGGCAATATTGTTAATCAATTCCATAATCAGCACGGTTTTACCCACGCCTGCGCCGCCAAACAAGCCAATTTTGCCGCCCTTGGCATACGGCTCAAGCAAATCGATAACCTTAATACCGGTGGTCAAAACCTCGGTTTCGGTAGATTGATCGGTAAACGCCGGTGCCGGACGGTGAATCGGATAATGAAAATCAGATTTAATCTCGCCGCGGCCGTCAACCGGTTCTCCGATAACATTGACAATACGACCCAGCAACGCCGGTCCAACCGGAACCTCAATCGGTGCGCCGGTATTAACCACATCTTGTCCGCGAACCAAACCGTCAGTTGCGTCCATGGCAATGCAGCGAACCACATCTTCACCAAGGTGTTGCGCCACTTCCAAAACCAAATTATGCCCGTGGTTATCACACTCCAAAGCGGTTAAAATCGCCGGCAAATCTTCTTTGCGATCAAACTTAACGTCAACAACCGCGCCGGTAACCTGAGAAATATGCCCCAAAGCGCCGGTTTTCTTTTCAGACTTAATTGCCGTCTTAATTTTTTTCACGTCTTTCTGCTCGACGGTTTTCATCTGCTTAATGGCTTTTTTTTCAGCTTTAACCTCAACCTCGGCCTTAGCGGTCGCCTTGCGCTTGGTTACGGTCTTCTTGACAGTTTCTTTTTTAGCAGTAGCCATTTAAGTTTCTCCTCATAAAATTCATTTTATTATAATGCTTCAGCACCTGAGATAATCTCAATTAATTCCGTTGTAATCGCCGTTTGCCGCAAACGATTGTATTTTAAGGTCAGTTTAGCAATCATATCGCTGGCATTGCGGGTGGCGTTGTCCATAGATGTCATCCGCGCGCCGTGTTCAGAAGCCTGAGAATTCAGCATATATTGAAAAAAGATTGAAATCATCATCAACAAGACCGTGTCGATCAAGATCTTTTGTTTGGGAGCGTCATACTCATAAAACGCATTATCGACTTTATTGTCGTAGCGTTCATCAGCGTCATCAATCGCGTACGGAATAAACGATTCCACCTTAACCTCACGATTAATCGCTGAATTAAAATGAGTATAAATCACCTCGCATACATCAAACTTTTTCTCGGTATATTCGCCGATAAGACGCTCGCAAATAGTCTGCAATTCTCTATAATCGGCGCCTTTGGCGGCAACACCGCTCAAGATTTCAACCTCAATGTCAGGCAATCGGTGTCTGATTCCGTCACCGGCCTTTTTGCCCAGACTCAAAACTTTGACATTTTTGCCGTTTTTGCGCAATTCTCTAATCCGGCGCACAGCTTCGCGTATCACATAGGCATTGTAGCTTCCGCACAACCCTCTGTCAGACGAAAAAACCACCAGCAAATAATTATCCGGAGTCGCCACCGGCTGAATCAGCTTGGGGAAAATATAGCGAATATTGGTACCCTGCTCGTCTTGCTTCATCTCTCGATACAAGCGACCAACCACGGTCATCAAATCTTCGCTATAATGCTTGGAGCGAGTCAAGACCTCTTGGGATCTACGCAACCGAGCCGCCGCCACCATTTTCATGGCAGAGGTTATCTTCTGCGTCGATTTAATACTCCCAATGCGAGTTCTAAGCTCTTTTAAGCCCGCCATAACTTATGCCGCCTTTTCCAGTGTTTCGCCAAAGCGCTTGGCAAAGTTGGTGTAAAACTCCGTCAGCTTCTTGTCCATATCTTCAGAAATAACCTTTTGTTCGGCAATTTCCTGCAGATATTCCAGATGATTGGCGCGCATTTCCTGCAAACCTTTTTCCTCAAAGGCCGCCACCTTATCCAGCGGCAGCTCGTCTAAGAAACCGCGCACGCCGGCAAAGATAGAAACAACCTCTTCTTCCACTGCCAACGGCTGATATTGCGGTTGCTTCAACATCTCGGTCAACCGTGCGCCACGAGCCAACAGTTTCTTAGTTGCTCCGTCCAAATCAGAGGCAAACTGAGCAAAAGACGCCATCTCGCGATATTGCGCCAAATCCAATTTCATGGTGCCGGCAACTTGTTTCATCGCCTTAATCTGCGCGGCAGATCCCACACGAGAAACCGAAATACCGACATTCACCGCCGGACGAATACCCTGATAGAACAAACTTGTTTCCAAGAATATCTGGCCGTCGGTAATTGAAATCACGTTCGTCGGAATATATGCAGATACATCTCCGGCTTGGGTCTCAATAACCGGCAAAGCGGTCAAAGAACCGGCGCCCTCGGCGTCATTCATCTTCGCTGCGCGTTCCAACAAACGAGAATGCAGGTAGAACACGTCGCCCGGATAAGCCTCACGTCCTGGTGGACGACGAAGCAACAAAGACATCTGGCGATATGCCGTGGCCTGCTTGGACAAGTCATCATAAAAGATTACCGCGTGCATGCCGTGGTCACGGAAATACTCGCCCATCGCACAACCCGAATAAGGAGCGATATATTGCATCGGCGCCGGATCAGAGGCGGTTGCCGCCACTACAATAGTGTAATCCATTGCCCCATAGTCTTTGAGAGTTTTTACCACTTGCGCTACGGTAGAACGCTTTTGTCCTATCGCCACATAGACGCAATACAGTTTATCTTTCTCAGATTTGGCCGCGTCATTAATTTTCTTTTGGTTAATAATGGTATCTAAGATGATAGCGGTTTTACCGGTCTGGCGGTCGCCGATAATCAGCTCGCGTTGCCCGCGTCCGATAGGTATCAGCGAATCAACAATTTTCAAACCGGTTTGCATCGGCTCATGCACCGAGCGTCTGGGAATAATTCCCGGCGCCTTGACATCGGAGCGGCTGTATTCCTTAGCCTTAATCGCTCCCAAACCATCAATCGGCTCGCCCAAGGCATCAACCACGCGACCAAGCATTTCTTTGCCGACCGGCACACTAACAATCTGGTCTGTGCGCTTAACCATGTCGCCTTCTTTAATCTGTTGGTCTGAGCCGAAAATAACCACGCCGACATTGTCTTCTTCAAGGTTTAAGGCCATGCCCTTAACCCCGCTTTCGAACTCAACCAGCTCACCGGCCTGAACTTTATCCAGACCATAGATGCGGGCAATACCATCGCCGACGGACAAAACTTGTCCAACCTGAGCGACATCGGCTTTCAGATCCGATTTAGCGATTTTATCTTTGATAATGGAAGATATTTCACTGGCAGATACCGACATTACTATTCACCTTTCATCATAATTTCCAAACGATTGAGCTTTGCCGCAATCGTATCGTCAAACATTTTAGACCCGATTCTAATCCGCAAACCGCCGATAAGCTCAGGCAAAATTTTTACTTTAAGCACAATTTGTTGTTGCATTTTCTGCTCCAACACCGCAGATATTTTCTTAGTCTGCGCCGCCGTCAGCTTAACCGCGCTTTCAACCTCTGCTTCCGCCATATTTTGATGACGATAATACAGATGAACAAACTCTTCAAGAATCAACGGCAACTCAGCAAACCGGCGATTTTGCCAAATAGCGACCAAAGCATTTGCAGTTTCCGTCGTCAGCTTTAATTTTTTGGCAATCTCCGCCAGCACCGACTGTTTATCAGCCTCTCCCCACAACGGATTTGTCATGTATTTAACCAACTCCGTGTCAGAAACCATTGCCTCGCGCAACGCCGTTATATCCGCAAAAACTTTTGTCAGCGTTTTTTTCTCGACGGCGGCTTCCAGCAGTGCCTGAGCATAAGTTGCAGCAATCTTGGTTTTAGAAATTTTCTTCACGTTTCGATTCTCTTATTTTCAAACTTAATATAAATTATACGGCAATTAGTTTCTTTTTTATTAATATAAATGACAAGTAAAAAATAAAAAGTACTAAAATGAATTTATCGAATGATTTGAGCAACTGCGGCATCGGGTTCGGCGCATTGGCGAATAAACATATATCCGCCCCGCGCAATTTGCTCTCAAAATCAGATCAACAACCTCCTCCTAATAAAAAGAATACGGATCAATATCCACCTCCACCCGCACCGATGACGGAGGCTTAACCTTAGAAAGCCATTGGCGCAAAACATCTTGAATAGGGATATTTCGAGTTGTTTTCAGCAACAAACGATAACGATATTTGTTACGCAACATAAAGATTGGCGCCGGCGCCGGCCCCAAAGTCGTGATGTTGGCGTCATTAAAAGCCGCTTGCCCCAACCATTGCGCCGTACGCTCGGTGTCTCCGGGATTAGGACCGGAAACGATTATCGCCGCCAGCTTGCCGAATGGCGGCATTTTCAAAATCTTACGCGATTTTTTTTCCAAATTCAAAAATTCCGCGGCATCACCTTTAACCAATGCTTGCAAAACAGCGTTTTCTGGATACAAAGTTTGCAGATAAACCGTGCCTTTTTTCTCGCCGCGGCCAGCGCGCCCCGAGACTTGAGACAGGAGCTGATAGGTGCGTTCTGAGGCACGCAAATCACTCCCCATCAGCCCCAAATCGGCATCTACAATTCCCACCAAAGTCAAGGCCGGAAAATGGTGTCCTTTAGCCAATATTTGCGTGCCGATTAAAATATCCACATCGCCTGCCTCGGTCTCTTTTATAACCTTGTAAACCTCTTGAAAATTAGTGGTGAAATCGCTCGACAACACTCTTACCCGCGCCAACGGAAAACGATAACGAACTTCTTCCGCTACCCGCTCCACTCCCGGGCCGCACGCCGTCAAACCTGATTCGGAATGACATTCCGGACAACATTCGGGAATATCGGTCATAAAACCGCAGTGGTGGCAGACTAATTTATTGGCGCGGCGATGCTCAGTCAGCCAAGCGGTGCAATTTGGGCATTGAATCCGATGCCCGCAATCACGGCAGATTACCAGCGGAGCATAACCACGACGGTTGAGAAACAACATAGTTTGCTCACCCTTGTCCAAATTGTTTTTAATCTGCTCAACCAAAGTCGGCGCCAACCAAGAAACACCCCAAGACCCTTTGAGCGGTTTGTCGGTTTTAAGATCAATGATTTTAATTTCCGGTAATGATGCCTCGGCATAACGGCTTTTAAGCACCAGCTCGTCATATTTTCCATTTTCGACATTGACCACGGTTTCCAAATCTGGCGTTGCGGTTGAAAGGATTATTGGAATTTCCTCAAATTTAGCGCGCACCACCGCCATATCGCGCCCTTGATAATTAACCGCATCTTCTTGCTTAAAAGATTGATCATGACTCTCATCAACAACTATCAACCCCAAATCGGCATACGGCAAAAACAGCGCCGAACGAGCCCCGACCACCACTTTGGCAGCGCCTTCGGCCACCGCTTTCCAGGTATCGATTCTTTCCCTGTTTCCCAACGCCGAATGCCATTTAGCCGGTTTAACGCCAAACCGCTTTTCAAACCGCCCCAACCATTGACTGGTAAGGCTTATTTCCGGCACCATAATCAAAACCTGTTTGCTCTGACGAATAGCCTCTGCCACCGCCTCAAAATAGACCTCCGTCTTACCGGATCCGGTAACACCGTTAAGCAAGGTAACCCTAAAACCGTGTCCGACTTTGCGTACCAAATCATCAGCGGCCGCCTGTTGCTCTTGTGTAAGGTCAACCTTTTGAAAATCGACCACCGGCTCGGCAAACAAACGCTTGCTCTCAATCATCACCGGACGCAAAACCTGCGCGTCAATCAAAGTCTTAATCACCGTTTGCCCGACCCCTGCTCCGGCCGCTATCTCACGACGACTAAGCGGCATTGGTTTAAGCAACTCCAGCACTCGCCAGCGAGCATCGGAATTTTTGAGCTTGGCCTCAGCCAGAGTTCTACCGGAAAGTTCATACAGCACATTCATCTTAGGATCATCAAAAACTCCGCGCACCGATAGCACCATCTTGAGAACCAGCCCGCAATAAGCCAAATTATATTTGGCCACAAACTCCACAAACTTGCGCAAAACTGGCGACAACGGCGGCAGATTTATACGCTCCGAAACTGTCTTAATTTTGCTATCGTCAAGCTGTGATGTTTTACCGATTTTCCACACTGCGCCAACCAAAACCTCGCGCCCGAACGGCACCCGAACCAATTCTCCCAACACGCACTCCCCCTCAACTTTATAGTCAAAGGGTTCATTAAATGGCAATGGCAACAAAACGCCTACAATCACTTTTATTTCTCCTTGCGCTCATCATAACAGCCTTAGTCGTTTTCTCAAACACCTTTACAATTTACGCACAAAAAAACATCAAGAATTTTTTAACTATCTGAAGCTAAAATAATATTATTATGAAAACAGAAATCAAATATCCCGCCTCTACCAGTGTTTTGGAATACATCAAACGCTGGCAGTCTTGGCTGCAAAATGAGCGGCGTTATTCTCCTCACACGCTTGACGCTTATAGCCGTGATTTGGCTGATTTTTTTAATTTTTTTGCCGACCGTCAAAAACACCCCGTTGATATCGCCGACTTACAAAACGCCGATGTCCGAATTTTTCGCTCTTATTTGAGCAAACGCGCCACCCAATATATTGAGAAATCTTCAATCGCTCGCGAACTTTCCACCATCAAAAATTTTTATCGCTGGCTATCTCTGAACAACCTGATAGAAAACTCCGCCATCAGCGTTATCGGCACGCCGAAACGCTCCAAGTCTTTGCCTCGCGCCTTGGACATTGATCAAACTTTTAATGTGCTGGATGTGGCCGGAGATTTTGCCAAACAAAAGTGGCAAGGGCTTAGAGATATCGCCATTTTTACAATATTATACGGATGTGGTTTGCGAATTTCTGAAGCCCTGTCGCTCAATTTGGGTGATATCGACCATAACAACTTCCTCAAAATCAAAGGCAAGGGCAACAAAGAACGTTTGGTGCCGATGCTTGATGAAGTTAAAGAAAAAATAAATGCTTACCTAGAGGCCTGCCCCTATGATATCAAAAACGGCGAACCGTTATTTTTGGGAGCAAGAGGTGAAAGATTGAGTCCGCGCATTGTGCAACGAACTCTGGAAAAAATCAGACGATACTTGGGCCTTGCGGATAATTTGACGCCCCATGCTTTACGCCACTCTTTTGCCACTCACCTTTTGGCTAACGGGACAGATTTACGCTCCATACAAGAGCTACTGGGCCATGCGTCCCTTACCACGACTCAGCGATACACCGATGTTCAAATCGAAACATTGCAAAAAGAGTATAAACAGGCGCACCCATTAGAAAAATCATAATCAAAAAAAAATCCGATCGACCGACCGGATTTCTTATTATCTTACTTCAATTTCTTCTCAACGAACTCTTCATGTTTTTTTGACTTCTTGTCATATTTCTTCAAAGTCAATTTTTCCGGATGAGTTCTCGGATTTTTCTCTGCCAGATAAAAAGTTCCGGTACCAGCGGTACTTTCCAATTTAATTTTAACTTTTACTGCTTTTGCCATTTCTTTATACTCTTGTTAATATTAAGATTTAAAAACATTTAGGCGTAATATACATTTTTTTGCGCCGCTGTCAACCATATTTTGCAAAAATATTTACATTTTCAGCAAGATTGCGGCTATTTCCGGCTCCAAAGCGCTATCTGAACGGCTCTCGCGTCCACAGTTTTCATCTTTGCCGGCGGATATCAATTTAGACACATCTTTATTTTCTGGCATTTCATAAGTGCAAATATCAGGCACAACTCCTGTTTCGGCTAGTTTAGCGCCAGACGGCGTATATAAATACTCGCCACTCAATGACAATGTTCCGCCATTTGGCAACTTTAGCAAATTTTGGATTGTTCCTTTGCCATAACTCCGCGTCCCCACTACCTTGGCTCGACTTTGCTCCTGCAACGCCGCCGTCAAAACCTCCGCCGCCGATGATGTCTGCCCGTCAACCAACACCACCAACGGTTTATTGCTTGCGACATCTCCGTCTTTGGCGCTGTAATATGTAACTTCATTAGGATTACGGCCGCGCACCGAGGCTATAATTCCCTCATCTAAAAACAAATCGGCAACTTCCACCGCTGTTCCCAGCTGCCCGCCTGGAGACGCTCGCAAATCCATAATTATGCCCTGATGCTGCGGATATTCCGCCAAAGCGCTCCTGATATCGGCAACACTGAAATTATTAAACGCGCCAATCTTCAAATATAAATTATCACCGTCCATGCGCGCGCTGAAATTTCGGCGGTGCGGCAACCGTTTTTCAGCATTTTCCATTCCCGAATAATATTTAGAATCTTTATCCAAACTCTTGACAGTGTCCGCCATCATCAAATCAATCAGCTCAAAATCATGTTTTGCGGCAACGGCTGAATTATGCAAAACCAAATCAAGAATTTTTCCTCCCAGCTCCGACCAACCGTCCGCATCATCATCATTCTGCGGTTTATAGAGGCTTTTTATCAGTCTGCCCCTATAATAGACACTTATCTTATCATTATCATCGGCCACCTGCAAATTTGCATCAATCGATCGAGCGCTTTTAAGAAAAATTGTGGCAAATTGCGCTGTTGTCATGGATTGAACATATTGCGCCGGCACTTGTGAAAACAACAATCGCAAGGTGTCCTCTTCCGCCGCTTTGGCCGCACCGGAAAACAGCAATGAAATCACAATCAGCGTTTTGAGTGTCTTTTGCACTTGTTGTTCCTCCTGCCCTTGTTTTCAGTCACAACTTTTCTGCCGCCTTTTTTAGCATAATAAGCCTCGCCGTCTTCGGGATCAATATACTTAAAAATCAAGCCGCCGCTGATTGGTGATGCCTCTAACAATTTTGCTTTTAATACATCGCCAAAAGCAAATTCTCGATTGGTAAAACGCCCCAATAATCTGGTATTGCCGTTTTCCAAAACATAATCATCATCTGGCAGCGATGATAACGGAATCAACCCTTCTGCTCCCAAGGTGTCTATTCTGACAAACACTCCCGCGGTTGAGATACCGCTGACCGTAACCTCAAACTCTTGTCCCACTGCCGGTTGCAAATAAGCCGACACAAAACGCGCCGTCAAATCTCGTTCTGCATTAACGGCCTTGCGCTCGGTTTCGCACAAATGCTGCGCCGTGTCGTCAAATTTATCCGCCTCGCGTTCGCTCAATCCGCCTCCCTCGGGCAGGTTCAAAGCGCTCACCAGCGCCCGATGAATCAGCAAATCGGCATATCTGCGGATAGGAGAAGTAAAATGAACATAATCTTTAAGTCCCAATCCGAAATGACCGATATTTTTCGGACTGTATTGCGCTTGAGCCTGCATACGCAACACCAACTCGCTGATTCCCTGTTGCTCGCCGCTGCGCTGACATTTTTCAATAAGTTTATTAAAATGTTCCGGCTTTAAGGCTGCCCAATCCGGCAATTTCATATCCAGATTTTGCAGCAAATCTTTCATGTCAGCCATTTTTTCCTCCGGCGGCCGATCATGAACTCTGAACATAATTGGTTGTTTATATTTTTCCAGCGTCAGAGCCGCCGCGTTATTGGCTGCTACCATAAACTCTTCTATCAGTTTATTGGCCAGCAGATTTTCTTCCGGAGCAATCGACTTAATTTGTCCGTTTTTATCCACATTAATCTTTATCTCCGTTGTTTCCAGTTCCAAGGCTCCACGCTTTTGCCGCGCTTTGTCCAAAGCCAGATAGGCCTGATACAACGGCTTAACATATTTCTCCAGCTCCGGCATTTTTCCGTCAATGGCCAGTTGCACGTTTTTATAAGTCAAACGCGCGGACGACTGAATTACCGCCCGCTTAAACTCAAATCCAGTTAACTTTCCGTCATTATTGATACTCATCAGACAGGCTATTGCCGCCCGCGGTTTATGTGGCATCAAAGAACACAGATTATTGCTGAGTTTTTCCGGCAGCATCGGCACCACCATATTGGGCAGATAAACCGAATTTCCTCGGCGTTTGGCTTCTTTATCCAATGCGGTTTCCGGCCGCACATAAAAAGAGACATCGGCAATCGCCACAATCAGATTATAGCCCAAAACCGTTTTTTCGGCCCACACCGCATCATCAAAGTCTTTAGAATCATCACCATCAATCGTTACCAAATCCACGCTGGTCAAATCCAACCGATCGCCCATTTTCATTTTGGGCAGCCCCGCCAACTCTTTAGTAATTTTCTCATCAAATTCATAAGGAATTTCATACTTGTCCAGCACCAGCGACGCCGTCGCTTTGTTCAAGTCAAATCTGCCGAAATTTTTAACAACTCTGGCTTGTTTAAACTTTCGATCGCCGGATAGCTCAACCCGCACAAAGTCTCCGTCTTTCAACTTGCCGCATTTTTCCAGCAAATAATCCATTTTGGCGTTTTTCTCCGCCGACTTCAGATAAAATTTACCCTCGCGTTTTTCTACAATTCCATATATTTTTTCACATTCCTGCAAAACCGTCCTGGTGCGCGCGGTCGGTTTCACCCACCACAAACTGCCATAGTTTGAGACTTTGCCGACAAATTCATCGCCCACTCCCAACGGAGGCTTAATCCGACGATTTTCCAGCACCAACAATGGTTCTTTTTTGCCTTTGGTTCGAGCCAGCAAATCTCCGCCCGGCGTAATCTGAAACACCTCAAAAACGCCGTCCGCTCCGTCAATAAAATCGACTTTATTCTTCTGTTTTTTTTTCATGCTTACAACACTGCTTTCAATACTGTATGATCTGATGGTTTGGAACTGAGACGCGGCTTCTTATCCACTTCGCAGGATACCAGTCTATCCGCGGCGTCCGGCGACAAAAACAAATAATCTATGCGCATTCCCATATCATTTTGCAACGCTCCTCCGGCATAATCCCAATAAGTGTAGCCATTTTTGACCGGATGCAGACTTCTAAAGGCGTCATAATACCCCAAATATTGCAATTCCGCCAGTTTAGCCCGCGCCTCCGGACGGTATAACGCATTATTAACAAATTCTTTGGCGTCATAGACATCGTCTTCCCGCAAAATCACGTTAAAATCTCCGCCCAACACCACCGGCTGCCGCAATTGCAACAATTCTTTGGCCCTCGCAATCAATGCGTCGCTCCATTGTAGTTTGTATGCATAGCGGCTGTCATCATCTGGGTCATTATAAGGCGGATTTCCATTAGGCAGATATATCGACGCCACCCGCCATTTCTGATTTTCAATCTCCAACTCCGCCTCCAGATATCTGGCCTGCTCATCATCAAATTCAGGCAGATTTTCCGCGGTTATTCTAAGCTTATGTCGGCTCAAAATCGCCACGCCGTTATAGCTTTTTTGCCCCAATATTTTGGCCTCATACCCAGCCGCCTGAATATCAAAAAACGGAAAAGCGTTAAATTCGGTTTTAATTTCCTGAAGCAAAACCACGTCAGGCTGGTTTTCTTTGAGCCAGACGAGCAAATTTTCCATGCGCGCGTTGACTGAATTCACATTGTAGGTGGCTATCTGCATCATTAATCCTTTATTATTAAATTGCTTATAGACTACACTAAAAAGATAATGATTGAAAGTGAAAAAAACATGGTTTTAGCAACTTATGCAACTTCCGATTCAAATTGCCGCGGACGGCTTTATCCTGACTATGACGGCGATATTCGTTCTCCTTATCAACGAGATCGCGATCGTTTGATTCATTCTTCGGCTTTTCGGCGATTAGACGGCAAAACTCAGGTTTTTGCCTATCATGAAGGCAAGAATTATCGCACCCGCCTGACCCACAGCATTGAGGTTGCTCAAATTACCAGAACCTTATGTAAAGATTTACGCATAAACGAAGAGCTTGGAGAAGCCATTGCTTTGGCTCATGATCTCGGACACCCGCCTTTCGGCCACGCCGGCGAGCGCGGCCTGAATTTAGCCATGAAAAAGTTTGGCGGTTTTGACCACAATGTCAATTCTCTGAAAATAATGACCGAACTGGAAATTCATTATCCTGAATTTCAAGGCCTGAATCTCACTTGGGAAACTTTGGAAGGAACGGTTAAGCATAACGGTCCGATCACCAAAATATCCAGCCGCTACCTCAAAGAGTTTAACCAAAAATTTGATCTTGATGTCAAACATTATTCTTCGCTCGAATCTCAGGTAGCTTCTTTCGCCGATGACATCGCCTACAACAATCACGACATTGATGACGGGTTCCGCGCCGGTTTTTTCACCATTGACGATTTGTGTCAGCTGCCATTCATAAAAAACACTATTGAGAACTTTGACACTCAAAATCCGCATTGTTCGGACAGCGTGCGCATCTATGCCATCACCAGACGCTTAATCGGCGATATGATTTTTGATCTTTTGGCCAACACCAAAACCAATCTGCAAAAACACAACATCAATACCAGCGCAGATGTTCGCCGGCAAAAACATTTTATTGCTGATTTTTCTTTAGAAATGCACCAAAACATAGCCCTGTTGCACAGCTTTCTAAAAGAGCATTTTTACACCGCCAGCCCAATTGCCCGCATGGATATGAAGTCGCAAAAAATAGTCAGCGATTTATTCACCGTATTTATGAATGACTATCATTTATTGCCGGAAGATATTCGTCAGGATATTTCTACCGCCACTTCTGAGCGTGATTTGGCCGAAACCGTTTGCACCTATATAGCCAATATGACTGACATGATGGCGGTTGAAGAGCATCAAAAACTTTTTGATGCTTATCGCAGATTTTAGTTTTTGTTAATTGATTATAAAACATTTTTTTATATCATAGGCTCATAAGAAACACCTTGCAAGGAGTACCAATATGTTTGCCGATTTTAACGATGACAAGAACGATGATTTTTTAGATGAATTCCGCCAAAAACTAAATGCGGATAGCAACGATGGTTTTGAAGAGCGCAAAAATGAAATTAATCGTTCCAAAAATGTCTTTATCGGCACGGTGTCCGGTATTGCTCTTGCCGCTGTGGTCGGCTGGTTTGTCTTGTCATCGCACAACACCGCTGAAACCGGCGTTGATATTCCGGTTGTGCGCCGTCCGCAGACTGCCGTAAAAATTCAGCCGGCCGAACCGGGTGGCATGGAAATCCTAAATCAGGACAAATCCGTTTATGATATTATCGAAAAGAAAGAAGTTAAAACGCCGGTAATGGAAAATTTGCTTCCGCCTCCGGAAGAACCGCAATTACCGGTTGTTGCAGCCGTTGCCGAACCCAGTAGTTCTGAGCAACAAGCTCAAAAAATTATTGAAGACGCCGAAAACAAAATTGTGCCTCTGGCTCCCGAACCCAAGGCTGCTCCGGCTGAAAAACCAGCCCCTGAGCCAATCTCTATTGCATCGGCCGCAACCGAGGTTCCCGCTCAGCCAGAAGTTGAAGCCAAGGCACCGCCAAAAGCAGAAACTCCTGCCTTAAAAGCCGAAGTTAAGGTTGAGCCTAAATTGGTGGCCGTATCCGGTCCATGGCAAATTCAGCTGATATCCTCCCCCAACCGCAAAGCGGTTGACACTGCCTGGGATAATTTGGTGAAAAAATATCCGGTGCTGAAAGATCAGCCGCGAGAGATTGAAACAGCAGACCTCGGCGCCAAAGGCACTTTTTATCGCCTCAAGGCCGGTGGCTTTGCCGATCGCAGCGGCGCTGATCGTCTTTGCAACGATATCAAAGCGTTGGGCGGAACTTGCATTGTAAAGAAGAAATAAAATGTTAATCAGTGTCATCGTCAATTTTATTCCCATTATAGCGGCAATAGTTTTACACGAAGTCGCCCACGGCTACGCCGCTTATTGGTGTGGCGATGACACTGCCAAAAACAATCAGCGATTATCCCTGAATCCGCTTAAACACATTGACATCTTCGGCACGATAATTTTACCAACTTTGTTAATGTTTTCCAAAACCGGATTTATCTTTGGCTGGGCCAAACCTGTACCCGTCAATTTCAACAATCTGCGCCGTCCGCAAACCGATACGATTATTGTGGCTTCTGCCGGCATCTTGATGAATATGGCTTTAGCTTTACTTTCCGCCATTTTGCTGAAACTCTTGCCCGACGGCAACTCTCTGTTATCCGGTATTTTAACTTTATTTTTGCTCAATTTCACCATATTTAACGTTGTTCTTGCGGTGTTTAATGCCCTGCCAATTCCGCCGCTTGACGGATCCAAAATTCTGCTCGGCTGGTCAGAAAATCCCAAGGTGCAAAAATTTCTCAACTCTTATCGCGAAGGCACTTTGTTTATTATTTTTATAGCCTTTATTCTTCCGCTGACAGCTCGCTATTTTGGTTATAATTTCAATCCCTTGGGCAGCTATATTATCAAATCATCACGCTGGCTCATCAGCTTGTTCATATAGGAGGCGATTAATGCGCCCGATTCTTCCGGCAATGTTGTCATGTTCCGGCTTAAAATTAACCGATGAAGAAAAATATTTTTTCTCACGCATTAATCCGCTGGGGATTAATTTGTTCGGCCGCAATATCAATAACAAAACGCAACTGCAAAAACTTGTTGACGAGATTAAAAACGTCATTAACCGAGAAGATGTTTTTCTGGCTCTGGACCAAGAAGGCGGCCGTGTTCAAAGACTTACCGCGCCTGAATATCCCAATTATGCGGCAGCCATAACTTTGGGCAAACTTCCTCTAAATCAAGCAAAGCGAGCCGCTGAAATTCATGCCGCTCTGATTGCTCATGATTTGAACGAAATCGGCCTCAATCTGAACTATGCTCCGGTGCTGGATTTATGCTATCCGAACACCACCGAGGCTTTGCGCAGCCGTTGTTTTTCAGCCGACGAACAAACCGTTGCCGTCTTAGGACGTTGCGAAACCGACACCTACATGGCCAACGGCATCGTTCCATGCATCAAACACATTCCCGGACACGGACGAGCGCAAACCGATCCGCACTTAGGACTGCCCCTCATAGTCGCGCCGCTGAATCAGTTGCAAAATGACTTTTACCCTTTCCGGCAGCTTCGCGACTGCCCGCTGGCCATGACCGCGCATATAATTATCTCCGCCGTTGATGACAAAAATCCGGTTACCCACAGCGCCAAAGCTATTCAGCAAATTATAAGACAACAGATTGGTTTTGATAACCTCTTACTTTCTGATGCCATAGACATGAAAGCGCTGCAAGGCTCAGCCGGAGACAAAGCCGCCCGCGCTATCAGTGCCGGTTGTGACGCAATTTGTTATGCCCTTGGCGACATGGCTGAAATGCAGGATATTGCCGCCAACTTGCCGCCAATGTCGGATAAATCGCTGGAAAGATTTGCCAAAACCGCAAAAATCATTCATAATACCAACAAACAGCAAAATTGGTTGGCCTTGACTGCTGAATACAATCTTTTGATTGGTGATATTACTCCCTATCAGGAGACGTATGACGCCACTGAGGTCTTAAACCATCTGCTGCCCCAACAAAAACAAGAAGGAGATAAACCATGCTGACCTGGATTCTGATTGCTATCATCGTAGCGGCTTTGTTTGGTTTGATTAATTTTGATCAAATTCGTGAGCAGATCATTGCTACTTGGAAGAAATATTGGCCCGAGGCTAAAAAATATATTGATCAAGCCAAGACCAAAATCGAAGAAAAAAAGCACACTAAAGAAGACAAATAATCATAAAACGCCGTTTTTTAGCGGCGTTTTTTATTGAAAAGCAGTAGTATTTTAACTTTTCTTATGTTATACTGAATTGTAAGGTTTGAAGAATTTGAACCGTTTTTTGTTGTTGGAGAAACAATATGAGTATAAGTGCCACCAGAAAAGTGAGCAGCTCCGCCTCGTCTCCTCGAGCCGAAAGAGCCTACACTGCCACTCAGCATTCCCAGTTTGTGGAAAACATTGATACCAGAAACAACGTTCTGGTGCGTGATGATCCGGAGGGAGACAATCACCGTCAACAGTTTTCTCAAGATCGCAATAAAAAAGATGAAAACACCGATATTTCACCGTCGGTTGCCTATGTCAAAAACAGCATAGAGGCTCTGGCTGTCAGCGGCGTGTTTAATGACAGCGACACCTCCCCTTCAGCCGCGGCCGAACATAAGGTTAGTGTTTATGACAACAACCAATCAATAATCCGCGATGAAGAGGCGGAGCGCACCGGCCGCAATTACCTCAAACATTTTTACGAAAAAAATGAGCATCTGATAGACGTTGACGAGCTTATATAGACCTGCCTCTTATTTTATTACCTTTTGCATTGCGTCGGCGCCGTCGGTGGCTAATTGTTTGCCGCCCTCGCCCACCTGTTCAACCACCGAACCGACAGTGGTTTGCTCATTGATGCTGCCCTCATAAATTCCGCGGCCAACCAGATAAACAACCACAATCAAAATAATATAAAAGATGTATTTCAAAAATGTTCCCATCGTTAAATTCCTTTTCTACAAAAAAAATCCTCACTGGTTAGATAATTCTTTTACCTCTGATTTCAACTCAAAGACCAAAAAAATAAGCCTCGAAAAATCGAGGCTTATCGCTCTTTAATTTATCGTTTTAGTCCGCTGGCTTAGTGCTGATATTCGTCGCCGCCGCGGCCGCGCCGGTTCCATCTGCCGGCACCAGACTCTGCAACGTTCCAACAGCCTTCTTGCGTTTCAGTTTATTTACAAACTTCATTGAGCGCTGAGCGTCCCATTTCTTTTTGCCTTCCTCACGTTGGAAAATTTGCTGATAAACTTCTATTGCCTGATCAAACTCAGACAACTTGGTCAAACAGCTGGCCAAACCGTCGTAGAGTTTATGATGATAGCGGTTACCGACTATCATCTGCGCTTTTTTGTAGCACTTAAGCGCATCATTAAATTTCATCATTTTCTGATAAACAAATCCGATACTGATCCAAGCCTGAATCTCTCTGCTGTCTATGTTCAGAATCTTGGTAAAGCATTTGATGGCGGAATTATTATCGCCCATCAGCTGATAAGTAACGCCGACTCCGTTCCAAGCCTTAATATTGTTCTTATCCATCGCCAAAACTTTTTTGAAAAAAGAAATCGCGCGGTCATATTGTTTAAGTTTTTGCAAAGTAACAGCCACACTCAGCAAAGTTTGAGCATGTTTATTGTCAATTTTCATTGCCTCTTCCAGCACGTCCAAAGCTTCCTTATAAGAAAACATATGCTGCAAGGCAATCGCTTTGCCGTTTAGCGCTTCCAGCGAAGTTTTATCCAAAGCCACCGCCTCATTAAAGCACTGGATTGCGTCTTTATACAACCCGCGCATGCTTAAGGTCACGCCTTTGTTGTTTAGAACTTCGACTGAGTTGGGATTAATCTCCAAGGCCTTATCAAAACACTCCACCGCTTCGGTATAACGGCTGAGTTTCTGAAATGCGAATCCTTTAGAGTTAAGAGACTTCCAAGAATCAGGCTGTTCTTTGATTGCTTCATCAAATTGTTCAACCGCTTCCTTGTACATTCCCTGATCGAGCAATTCTTGCCCTCTTTTATAAGCTGTATTATCGTTTGATTTGACCATAATTTTTCTCTTTTCAATGATAAATTACAAAATAATTACAGATGCTAAAATATCATAAGCTTGTTTTTTTGTCAAGATTCTCACTAATAAAATTTCAAATCCGACGCTATATCCCAGTCTGTGCGAAATTCCACCAAATTGCAACCGAAACGACGGCAAAATTCCTGAAGTTTTTTTCGCTTGTCCGCAAAATATTGCTGATAATCGCGCCGATAAGTCTTTAGGGAGCTGTCAAACACTAACCGTTTTCCGGCATATTC
>CAKQKH010000007.1 GCA_934248075.1 uncultured Alphaproteobacteria bacterium
TGTCCTGATTTTAAGGTTATGGTATCTTCAGCAACAATATTGCCAAGAATTACGATGTTGCCGGCTTTGCCACTGTCTAATGCGGCTTTCAGTTCGCTCCAATTGCTGACTACTGCCGAGACATTATCCTGACTTTCAAACCATTCTTTGCTGGGGATTTTGGCGGTTTCCAGAGCCGATGTGGCAACCGCCGCGGCTTGTTCCAAAAACGTGGCTCCGGTTTCTAAGGCCGTGGTGGCGGTTTTGATAGTGCTGACCGCTTGCCCCATGGAGTCAAGAAGCGCGTCTAAATCATTGGCGCGATTGTTTAATGAACGCGCGGTATAATAAGAACTGGGATTGTCGATTGCCGAATTAACCTTGTTGCCGGTAGCGAGTTTGTTTTGGGTAGCGCCGACCGTCCTGCTGATATTCTGCAGGCTCAACAAATTGCTCCGCATACTTGCGGTTAGGCTAATGTTGCCGCTCAATTTTCCCTACTCCGGCTTTCGTTAATATACCATAAGGCATGATAACCAAGTACCAGCAAAAGCCAAGCCATTCCCGCAGTTTTCAACAAGATATTTTGCAAAATTGCTATAAAAAAGGCAAATCAGCCGGAAAATGACAATGAAGAGTAGGCTCTGTCACTCTGAGCAAAGCGAAGAGTCCATTAATACTGGATCCTTCGCTCCGCTCAGGATGACAATTGGGTAGTACGTGAGCATGTTCCGTCACTGTAAAATTGCTTTAGATGTGCTGTTATACGACCTCGATTTCCAGCGAGGGCGGATAGTGGAATTTATAGAGTAATTTCTAGGTGCGGAAAAGCGGAGCGTACATAGTAGTACGTGAGCATGTTCCGTCATCGTAAAATTGCTCTAGAAAACCGCTAGACGACATCGACTACTTGCACGATTTCCAGCGAGGGCGGAGAACAGTACAGATAAAGGCATTTGGAAGGCGAGGAAAATTTTAGTGTACATTAGAAGTACATGAATTTTCCGAGACCGAACCAAATGTCTTTAGATGTGCTATTATACGCCCTCGCCGCACCTATACAACTTCTCTACGCCCCGTATGATCCGGTGCCGTAATAATTCCTTCTTGTTCCATACGTTCGACAATTGTCGCGGCGCGATTATAGCCAATTCGCAAACGACGTTGAACATAGCTGGTAGATACTTTTTTATCATTCTGAACAATTTGCACGGCCTGACGATAGAGGTCATCATCATTGCCGGAACCAAAGCTTGAATTATCAAAAACCGCAGAACCGCCGGACTTGTCGCTAAGTTCGCCTTCGGTCACGGATTCCACATATTCAGGCTCTCGCTGAGATTTTAAGAATTCCACAACTTGCTCAACTTCACTGTCTTTAACAAACGGCGCATGAATTCGATTCGGCCGCTGGCCTGCCGGCATATAGAGCATATCGCCCATACCCAAAAGTTGCTCGGCTCCCTGCTCACCCAAAATTGTGCGACTATCAATTTTTGAAGTAACCTGAAAACTGATGCGAGTTGGGAAATTGGCTTTAATCGTACCGGTAATCACATCAACCGACGGACGCTGCGTGGACATAATCAGATGAATACCTGCGGCACGCGCCATTTGCGCCAGACGTTGAATTGCCGCCTCAACATCTTTGCCAGCCACCAGCATCAAATCGGCCATTTCATCAACCACAATTACAATATATGGCAACGGAGTCAAATCCAATTCCTGCTCCTCATAAATCGGCTTGCCGGTTTCCATATCAAATCCGGTTTGCACTGTTCGGCTGACTTTGCCGCCGCTGGCGCGTAATTCTTCCAGACGCTTATTGTAGCCGGTAATATTACGAACGTTGAGCTGCGCCATTGCCCGATAGCGATCTTCCATTTCCTTAACCGCCCATTTAAGCCCGATAACTGCCTTAGACGGATCGGTAATCACAGGAGTCAGCAAATGAGGGATACCGTTATACATAGTAAATTCCAGCATTTTCGGATCAATAAGAATCAACTTGCATTCTTCCGGACGCATTTTATAAAGCAACGAAATTATCATCGAGTTCACACCAACGGACTTACCCGAACCGGTAGTACCGGCCACCAGCAGGTGCGGCATTTTAGCCAAATCGGCATAAACATTTTTACCGCCGATATCTTTGCCCAAGGTAACCGTCAACGCCGCTTTGGAATCCTTAAAATCATCACTTTCCAACAACTCGCGCAGATATACAATTTCCCGCTTAGGATTCGGCAGCTCAATACCAATAGTGTTTGAGCCGGGCACGACGGCGATACGCACCGACACCGCGCTCATAGAACGAGCAATATCATCGGCCAAACCGATAACTCTGGCGCTTTTAGTTCCGGGAGCCGGCTCCAACTCATAAAGCGTAACCACCGGACCGGGACGAACCTTAACAATTTTGCCATTAACTCCAAACTCTTGCAACACGCCCTCCAGTTCTCCGGCGATTCGCTCGAGTTCTTTCGGGTTTACTGCGGCGCTTTTTTCTTTGTTCATGGACAACAGCGACAGACTCGGAAATTGATATCCGTCATCAGATGTTTTAGACTTGGCAATCTTAATAGACTCCTTAACTTTTTCTGCCGCTGCATTTTTCTCTTCCTGCATTTTCGGTTCACGGCGAAGTTTAGGCTCTTTGGCTCTGTGCAATTTAGGTTCTTTGGTTTTGCCAAACAATACTCCTATTTTTCTGCATCCGTTCCAGATTGCCGCCAGCACTAAAACCATTAATGATGCAATTTTTCTAAAGGTTCGGTACCAACCGTCAAAAGTAATGCCGCACGCCAAATTAAAAGAAACCAGAGCAATAAACGCCATTATTGCCACTAGACAATAACGATCATAAGGAAATTCGTAAATTCTGTGCCATAATGTCAAAATCTGACCAGATAAAAACCTGCCGATATTACCACCAGTCTTAAAACCGTTTATGTTGGGAATTGCCATCGCCAAAGAAGTAGCCGACACCACCGTGCCAAAAACAAAAGCAATTCCCCGCCAATACGGGTGAATCATCTCGCGCAAACGCAAAAATCCCACGCCCCAAATCAGCGGCGCAATCAAAAATATCGGCAAAGATAGTCCCCACCAGGTCAAAACGGCATCTGCGCTTTTTGCTCCGTACAATCCCAATAAATTTGCCACCGGACGCGATGACGCCATAGTATATCCGGCATCTGAGCTATGATAAAAAACACACGCCAGCATCAAGCTTATAATCCACAATATTAAAGCCGCGCCAAAAACGCGCCAGCCCATTTTTTTCAACCAAGATTGGGTTTTGTTTTTTCGTTTTGCCATTATCCGAAATCCTTTTTAAGATACAGTTTTTATAGCATCAAATCTTCAAGATTCTATTAACAAAAACGGATTAAAACTTGACTTTTTCAGATTCCGGACTAATGCTTTAAAGGTTGTTTTAATGACAAGGATACATTTTATGACTAAAGCTTTTGTTTTTCCGGGCCAAGGATCGCAATTTGTTGGCATGGGAAAAGAACTTGCCGATAATTTCAAATCGGCGCAAGAAGTTTTTGATGAAGTTGACGATTCCCTAAATCAAAATTTATTCAAACTCATGACTGAAGGACCTGAAGCCGAGCTTACTCTGACTTCCAACACCCAGCCTGCGCTTATGGCTCATTCTATGGCTGTGGTAAAAGTTCTGGATCATGACTTTGGAATCAAACTTCAAGATCACGCAAATTTTGTGGCCGGTCACTCTTTGGGCGAGTATTCCGCTGCCTGCGCAGCCGGAGTTTTCTCTTTGACAGACACGGCCAAACTACTCCGCACCCGCGGCGACGCCATGCAAAAGGCTGTTCCCGTCGGGGTTGGAGGAATGGCGGCGGTTATTGGCGCAACTTATACCAATGTTATTGCTCTGGCGGAAGCCTGCACCAACAATGGCCAATATGTTTGCGTCACCGCCAACGATAATGCCGATGGGCAAGTTGTTTTATCCGGCCACATGGAGGCCATAGACAAAGCCGTTGAAATTGCCGGTGAATACGGTGCCAAGCGTTGTATCAAACTTCCGGTCAGCGCTCCGTTTCATAGTCCGCTGATGCAGCCTGCCGCTGAGGTTATGGCTCATGCGCTCAAAGCTGTTGCCGCTCAGACCCCGCAAATTCCGGTTATATCCAACATTACCGCCCATGCAGTAAACACCTCTGATGAAATTATTTCCAATCTCATTCGTCAGATTACCGGATCGGTGCGCTGGCGTGAGAGCGTTGACTGGATGTCCGCTCAAGGGGTAACAGACATTATTGAACTTGGCGCCGGCAAAATTCTTTCCGGCATTATCAAAAGAAGCCACAAAGAAATTAACACCATCTCGGCCGGTACGGTTGCCGAGATAGAAGAATTAGCTAAAAGCTTAACCAAATAGCAAATCTGACAGGAGAAAAAATATGTTTAGATTAGATAATAAAATTGCATTAATAACTGGCGCCGCCGGCGGCTTAGGCGACAAAATTGCTCGCACTTTGCATGCTCAAGGCGCAACTCTGGCGCTAACCGACATGAGAGAAGAGCCTATGCTCAAGCTAAAAGCTGAGCTTGGTGACAGAGTAGAGGTATTTACCGCCAATCTCACCAATCCGGAAGATGTCAAAAATCTGGTTGCCGCTGTTGAATCTAAACTTGGCCGAATTGACATTTTGGTAAACAACGCCGGTCTTACCCGCGACAATTTATTTATCAGAATGAGTGATGAAGACTGGCAATTGGTTTTAGATGTTAACCTCTCGGCTGGTTTCAAACTGGCTAAAGCCGCTGTTCGCGGCATGATGAAACGTCATTTTGGCCGCATCATCGGTATTGCTTCGGTTGTCGGTGTTATGGGTAACGCCGGCCAAGCCAACTATGCCGCTTCCAAAGCCGGCATGATTGCCATGAACAAATGTCTGGCTCAAGAGGTTGGCTCTCGCGGCATCACCGTTAACTCTATTGCTCCTGGTTTTATTCGCACTCCGATGACAGATGTTTTGCCGCAAGATGTCAAAGACGCTTTGCTCAAAAAGATTCCCGAAGGCAAGCTTGGCGAGGCTCAAGACATTGCCAATGTTGTGGCCTTTTTGGCTAGTGATGAAGCTCAATACATCACCGGTCAAACCATCAACATCAACGGCGGAATGGCTATGATCTAAACCGCGTTTCAACACCAAAAAATCCCCTTTCTCATCATGAGAAAGGGGATTTTTGCAACCTCTATTTTCTGATTTTTCCCACCGCGCCCCACATTTTTTCGATTGAGTAAAACTCTCTAACCTCGGGCTTAAAAATATGAACAATCACATCAAACGCGTCGATCAAAACCCAATCAGCTTTTTCAGTACCTTCGGACATTGATTTATAACCCGCAGATTTTAATTTGGTCTGGATTTGCTCAGCCAATGCTGCGACGTGCCGCTGAGAAGTTCCGCTGGCCACTACCATATAATTAGCGATTGAAGTTTTTCCTTGCAAATCAACTACCACCACATCGCTTGCCTTACCATCATCAAGCGCCGCGGTAATAATTTCCAAAATTTGCTCAACATCATCTTTATTTTCTATTTTTTTAGTCACAAAATCTCTCCCTAATCCAATGGAGACCAAGCCTTTTCCGACTGGTTCTCTTGTTCTTTTGCAATTTCAGGTTCTTCTTTTTTCTTGCGGTCGCGAGTAATAAATTTATTCACTGCCAGCAGGCATTCAAATATACCTTTTTTCGCTACCGCTGACATAACCATAACCGGCTTATTTATAGCTTCAGAAAGCTCTTTTTGTTTTTTAGCCACATCTTTATCCGACAAGGCATCACATTTATTAAGCACCACCACTTCCGGCTTGTTCATCAGCACATCGTTATACAAATCCAGTTCGCGACGGATATCCTTATAAGACTTAACCACATCTTCAGCCGTCGCATCTATCAAATGTAAAAAAGCCGAACAGCGCTCCACATGCTTGAGGAATCTGTCTCCCAATCCAACACCCTCGTGAGCGCCTTCAATCAGCCCCGGAATATCAGCAATTACCATTTCATAGCCGTCAACCCAAGCCACGCCCAAATTCGGGTGCAACGTTGTAAACGGATAATCGGCGATTTTTGGACGCGCGGCCGTAACCACCGAAAGAAACGTTGATTTTCCGGCATTTGGCATACCGACCAACCCGACATCGGCAATTACCTTCAAACGCAACCAAACCCACATTTCTTGTCCTGGCCACCCTGGTTCGGCATAGCGAGGCGCTTGATTTACCGCTGTCTTAAATTGAGCGTTTCCTCTACCACCGTCACCGCCCTTGGCCAGCAAAAACCGCTGTCCGGGAACAACCATATCCACAATCAATGTCTGCTGGTCATCAGCTAAAATCTCTGTACCGACCGGAACCTTAATAACAATATCCTCGCCTTTGGGGCCGGTTTTATCCGAACCCATACCGTTATGTCCCTTGTGCGCCTTAAAGTGCTGTTGGTATCTAAAATCAATCAATGTATTAAGATTGGCAACAGCTTCAACATAAACGCTGCCGCCTTTGCCGCCATCGCCTCCGTTGGGTCCGCCAAACTCAATGTATTTTTCACGCCGAAACGAAACACAGCCGGCGCCTCCATTGCCTGATTGAACAAATATTTTTGCCTGATCTAAAAATTTCATCTGCTTTCTCACTGATTATCTTTATCTAAAGATATCAAGTTCTTCTGAAAAGTAAAGGGGATGCTAACAACACACCCCCCAACTTCAATAACATATTTTAGTCAGCTGATTATTCGCAGACAACCGAAACGACAGTCTTGTCTCCGGCTTTCTTTGAAAAAACAACCTTACCCTCAGCAACCGCAAAGATAGTATGGTCTTTGCCCATTCCGACATTAGCGCCCGGATGATACTGGGTACCGCGTTGACGTACAATGATATTGCCGGGGATCACGCACTGACCGCCGGATTTTTTCAAACCAAGACGGCGTCCGATAGAGTCGCGTCCGTTATTGGAGCTACCACCTGATTTCTTATGTGCCATAACTAAATCTCCTTAAACCTATTTAGCGCAAACGTCAGTAATCTTAACCAACGTAATGGACTGTCTGTGTCCGTTTTTGCGACGATAATTTTGTCTGCGTTTCTTTTTGAAAACGATGATTTTAGCATCACGAGCCTGTTTCAAAACAGTAGCCTTAACACTGGCGCCGGCAACCAAAGGCTTACCGATAGTGTCACCCAAAGCCAAAACCTCGTTGAATACTACTTCTTTACCTTCTTCACCGGCAAGTTTCTCAACCTTCAGCACATCACCATTCGTAACTCTGTACTGTTTTCCGCCGGTTTTAATAACTGCGTACATTTTTTCACCTTTATATCTTATTTAAACATAAAACGTTGCTTTGCAATATACATAAGTTTTTGGCTCTGTCAATAAGAATCTCAATAAATTTTGCAATTTGCCACTGCACAATCTTTGGCGAGGGCGGAGAATAGTGCAGATAGAGTGATTTGAAAGGCGGCGACACCGGAGTTTACAAGATAGTAAATGAGGATATCACCGACCTGCGCAAATTGCTTTAGAAAACCGCTAGACATCTTCGATTTCCAGCGAGGGCGGATAGCGTGCGTGTATAATAAGATTTTAGGGTGATGAAAGCGGAGCGTACAAGGTAGTACGTGAGCATTTCATCAGCCCGACAAATCTGTATTAGACACCAGCTAGACGCCCTCGCCTATCTTCTATTCTCGCATCAACGCCCTATACAACTCCGGCTTCATAAATCTTCCTTGCCAAATTCCTCTTTTGGCGCGCCGCGCTGTTTGCTCAGCCTCAGCGTAGATATCTGTATATCGTGTATAAGCTACGGCATGCCCTTGCAAAACCATTTCTTCATTTAATACTTTGCCGCCGGAGTTACAAATTGCCACGCTGCGATGATACCTGTCAATTGCTTTTTGCTCGCAGGCTGTATCATCGCCGGCCATTTGTCGCAATACCTTATAAGCCTTGTCTCCGCAAGGATACGGCTTGTCATTTTCATCATAACATTCCTGATGATATTCGGGAGCATCAATTCCCTCAAGCCGTACTTCCACTCCGTCCACAATCAAACTGTCGCCGTCTATGACTTTGACTTTTGCTTGAGCAGAAAAGCTCCACAAAGCCAAAACAATCATGCCCCAAACCGATATTCGCATTTATTATACCCCTATTTTGCAAAATCCATTGAATAAGTGGCAAAAAACTTTTGTTGTTTATCAATCTTTGTCTTAATATAAATTATAATTTTTTGCAAAAGGTTAAATTATGGATACGAAATTTTCTACTGGCGCACTGTTGATTAGTGCTGTTTTGCTTTTAGGCGGCTGCGAATATTTTCGCAATCGTACTGCGGCTGATATCTTAACCAATCCGTTCGCTCCGAGCCAATCTGAATACGAACGCCTGGGACAAGAGATGCAACCGGCGCAAGTGCGCGCTCCGAGTTCAATTGTTGTTTGCCGTTCTCACCAGTGCGCTCCCGCCAAACTGTCCATGTCCAAAGAATATGTATATAACAGTCTGCTTCACCTTTTTGACAACAACAATTATCAAAAAGCTCTGATTTGCCGAGCAGACCCCGCCGCTCACACCTGTTTGGAAAACTTTATATCCTTACCGCTGACTGCCGGAATTACTCCGACCGCCGCATACATTGACAGCGTTCGCATTACTGATGTAATTATCGGCAAATCTGCTGAAAAAATAAATTTAATTTTAAATTATAACCTGACATATGGCGGACAGACTCCTGATTGCACACCTTCCAAATCTATTTTATTTGCCAAAAACGTAAATCACGTTTTGTTGGAAGATGCCGGCTACAATTGCAAAATGACCACAATCGGCCAAAGCACCGTCAAAACCGTTTTTGCCATTGATTACATTGATTTGGATTATGGTTATATCGGCGGTTATTATTCCATTGGTATTTCCGGTCCGGCCTATGGCGGCGGTAGCGATTATATGATTATTCGCATGCCTAAAAACGCCTACCCGCTTGCTCCTGAACTTCAAGCGCCCACGTCGCGTGGCGCGCGCAATTCTGCTGCCAATGAATATATTGGAACCACCGACAATCAGGCCCCAAGGTCCAATAGCGGCAAAGTTCAGATATTTCCGATAAACAAAAACAATACTTCTGCTGAATAGACTAAAGCCGCTCCCAAATTTGAGAACGGCTTTTTTTAGCTTATTCATTTTTAGTTATTAGCGGCATATGTAAAATAGCGCACACTTTCATAGATTGTAATTTTTTCAATAGCCGAAAACTCAATTTGCGCGTCTCCATACATAATAGACCCGCTATCAGCCGGCAAATGTCCGTGACGCAACTGGTATTCCCGCACATCTCGCAAGCTCATAATTACTCCGCCGGCAAAATGCACTTGCCAACCATAAGTATCATATCCCACATTTACATGAATGACCTTGCGCTCAGCATCACCTTGCAGCACCGCAGACAACGAATTTTTATCAACCTCAAATACCGGCTCAACCGATGTTCCGGCATACCAACGCACAAACTCCGACAGCTCCTGCACATCATATCCAGTCGTGTTATCCGTTGGATTCTCAGGTAAATTTTCAACCGCGTTATCGACTATATTTTCAGGTTCGTTTTCACTTACCTTTTCAGATTCGCTTACCAGACTATCATCATTCTGAACGTCTGCTTGCGTTTCATCTGTCGTCGGAGCATTTGCTTCATCAAATGCCTTTTCATCAATCGCTGCCTCGCTCGGCGTTACCGGTTCAGTTGTCCGAACATCGTTTTCATTTAGATCAGACAAAACCGTTTCTTCAGATTCCACTGTTGACGGCTCTTCCGCGACGTTTTCCTCGGAGACAATATCAATATCCGGCGCGACTTCTGGCGTTTCAGAAACATCAGGCGTATCCGAAACTTCATGAGCATGAGCATCTTCAGGAGCAGTAACAACCTGCTCAGTTGCATTTTCGGCGTCAAACAAATTACCCAAATCCAGAGTTTCCTCGCTCTTGTCATCAGATTGTTTTTCCGCCAAAAAATCATCAAGATCAAAATCATCTGTCGAAGCAGTTGCATGAGGTATCAAGATGTCATCTGTCTTTATTTTATCTAGCCCCAGATCAACATTATCCGGCAAATTCAGCTCGTCATTCATATTTTTATCCTACAAAGGAATGCTAATCAAAACTTTCAGTCCGCCAAGCTCGCTGTTGCCAAGCTCAATTGTTCCGCCATGGGAAGTAACCACGTCTTTGGCAATAGACAACCCCAAGCCGACACCGCCTGTCTCTTTATTACGAGAATTTTCCAATCGATAAAAAGCCTTAAACACATCTTCTCTCTTGTCAATTGGAATACCTGGGCCATCATCTTCCACGGACACCCAAAGTTTTTTGTCATTACTTTCCAATTTAACCGCTATGGTTTTGCCATAACGAAACGCATTAGAAATAATGTTGGTCAAGGCACGTTTCAAAGCCTGTTCACGCCCCTGAATCGCGCTCACCTCATCATTAGTCGAGTAGCGAATCAAGGCTTTTTTATTGCGAAATTTATTAATAATGCTCAAAATCAGCTCATTCATATCCACAAATGTAGATTTTTCACCAGCTTCGCCACTAACAAATGACAAATAGCCGTCAAGCATTTTTTCCATTTCCTCAATATCAGACAAAAAGTCTTTTTTATCATCACCGTCAGGCATCATTGCTGCTTGCAACTTCATTCTGGTCAGTGGCGTTCTGAGGTCATGAGAAACTCCCGCCAACATTTGCGTGCGTTCGCTAATTTGCCGCTGAATACGCTCCTTCATTTTAATAAAAGCCAACGCGGCTTTGCGCACTTCTGACGACCCATATGGCTTAAAATCCTTATTATCGATTCCTTTACCAAAATCTTCCGCCACTTGAGCCAGCTCGGCAATTGAGCGAACCTGAATCCGCAAAAACATCACCGCCACCAAAAACAGCAATACCGAAGTACCGGCCATCCACACCACAAACATAAAGATAGAAGAGCTAAAAATTTTCTTCTTAGAAGCAACAAACTTATAGAGTCCGTTGGCCGTATCTATCATCACTATCAAATCATTATTATCTTTGCTCAATCGCACTTCCCGCTCAGCGTCCGGAAACCCTTTTTCCAGAGCTTCCTCCAAATAGCCGATAACCATTTTGCTGGCCTTATGGGTTTTATTTATCACCTTATGTTTCTGCTCGTTATTATAATATTCAAACTGCATGTCAAAAACATTTTTCGTCAGCTTCTGCAGTTCCGGCAGTTTTTTAACATCATTTTGCACCATATCAACAACAAGCAGCATATCATCGGACAAATTCTCCGACAAGCGGCGCCCCATGCGGCTCCAACTGCCATTAAAAAACATCACCACCGAAACAATTTGCACCACAATCAAAGGCACAAAAATCAACAACATTGTCCTAAAGAACAATGTCCGCGGCAAATATTTCAGCCGCAAATAGCGCAGTTTTTCTTCGGTCTTTGGTGATAATCTCAAATGCATTTTTCATCCTTTCCGTTCATTCTTAATTTCGTAGTGCAAAACTACTCCGGCAACAACATATACCCCTTGCCTCTAACTGTCTGCAAATAGCGAGGATTTTTGGAATCTCGTTCTATTTTTTTACGCAGACGAGTTATCTGCACATCTATTGAGCGCGGACTCTGTCCGGCCCCCAGCATATCTGCTAATTTTTCTCGCGTAAAGACCTGTCCGGTTTTAGCGCCCAAAACATTGAGCAATGCTTGCTCAACCGGTGTAATGTGGATTATCTCGCCCTGCTTGGTTTGCAATTCTTTCTTTTGCAAATCATACACACAAAGCCCCAATCCCAATTTCTCGGCAACTTCGTTTTTTGCAACCGGTGTACGCTTAAATATATTGCGAATACGCAACACCAATTCTTTTGGTTCAAACGGTTTTGGCAAATAGTCATCAGCGCCATTTTCCAATCCGGCTATTCGGTCGGCCGTTTCACCCATCGCGGTTAACAAAATTACCGGAATCAAATTATCCTGCCGTAATTTTGCCAAAAACTCCAATCCGCTTTCTTCCGGCATCATGATATCAACAATCAACAAATCAAACTTATATTGCTGCATCAAATGCCTTGCCGCCGCCGCGCCGTTTGCAACAGAAACAAAAAAGCCGCTCTCCCGCAAAAATCTTTGCAGGAGAGAGCGCAAGCGAGTATCGTCATCAACAACCAGAATATGTTTGGCCTCAGTATCCATCCACCATTCCTTAGTTATTTTTAATCAGATTTTTTAGCCGACTTTTTAGTTTTGGCTGAAGTCTTGGCGCTTTTAGCTTTTTTTACAGTTGCAGCTTTAACCTTTTTCACCGGCGCAGTCTTAGTCTCAGCCGGTTTAGCGGCCTTATTCTGCTCATGAATATAGTCTAAGCTTTTTTGAAAATATTGATATCCGGTAATAAATGTCAGCACCGCGGCAACCCACAACAAGAACTCGCCGGTTCCTCCCCAATACCACACGCCTTTCAACAGCAGCATTGACAATGCCGTCATCTGGAAACCGGTCTTCCATTTTGCCAAACGAGTTACCGGCATTCCCACATTAACTTCCATCAAAAACTCGCGCAATCCGGAAACCAAAATTTCTCGGCACAAAATAACCACCACCGGTATATAGCTTAGTTTGGTAATCAGCATATCCGGCTTTGCCAACAAAACCACCAAGGCTGATGCCACCAAAAGTTTGTCGGCAATCGGATCCAGCAGACGACCAAATGCCGAAACCTCGCCTCTTGCGCGCGCCAAATAGCCGTCAAAATAGTCGGTTATAGATGCGGCAATAAACAAAATTGCAGCAAATATTGCCCAAATTTTAGATGTAAAATAAACAGACAAGAAAATCAGCGGAATAACCACGATTCTCGAAATAGTTAAAATATTTGGTAAGCTGTACAATGTTCTAGCCCTCTATAAAATTTAATTCTGCCAATATATTAAGTTAGATTTTCTAATTATGAAAGTACTTATAAATTTTTTCCGCTGTTTTTTTGCTGATTCCCCTCACTTTTTGCAAATCTTTCACTTCGGCCTGAGCAATTTCCTCTGCCGAACCGAAATAATTCAGTAAATCTCTCTTACGTGCGTTGCCGATTCCCTCAATTTCATCAACCCGAGACTTATAAATAGACTTAGCTCTTTTTTGACGGTGAGTTCCTATTGCGAACCGGTGTGCCTCATCTCGCAGATTTTGCATATAAAAAGCCAATGGTGATTGAAACTCCAGCGCAAAACTTTCTTTATCTTTCATATGATAAAATTCTTTTCCCGCGTTTCGCTCCGGCCCCTTAGAAATAGCAATAATCGCTATGCCGCTAAGATCAAAATCTTTAAGGCTCTCATACACCGCGTTCAGTTGCCCGCGACCTCCGTCCAGCAAAATCACATCAGGCTTGTTTTCCGGCGTCATTTTGGCAAACCGCCTTTGCAACACCTCTTGCATCATAGCAAAATCATCTCGCGTCTCTGCGGTATTCTTAATATTAAATGTCCGATAGCTTTTTTTATCAAAACCATCTGGAGTTGCCACCACCATAGCTCCGATAGCAAAACTTCCCTGATTATGCGAATTATCATATATCTCAATTCGCTGCGGAACGCCAGACAAACCGAAAACAGCTCTAAAATCTTCCAAATTATTTTTAACGCTTGCCATCAGAGCCACTTTACGAGCTATTGATGCTCTGGCGTTTTCTGTCGCCATTTTTATTAAAGCCGCTTTATTGCCTTTTTTATAAGTCTTAATTTTGGTCGCCAAAGCTTCTTCCAAAAAAGCCTTATTTTCCATTTCCTCAGCCACAATAATTTCCTTAGGCGGAATATGTGTTGTATAAAAACTACTCATAAAAGCTTCAAGGATTTCTTTATCATCGGCATCTTCGGCCTGCGACGGAAAATATGGCACATTACCGCAATTTTGTCCTGAACGAATAAAAAATATTTGAATACAGACCAAGTTGTTTTCGCGCACCAATGCCACCACATCAGCTGACTTTATTCCGGCATACTCCACATTTTGCCTTGATTGGATATTTGTTAAAGCGCTAATCCGATCCCGTAACACCATTGCCGTCTCATACTCTTGCTTTTGACTGGCCTCTTGCATTTTTTGCGACAACTCATCTTGAATTTTGTTGTTATGTCCCTCCAAAAACCGGACGGCATCTTCCACTAATTGTCGATAATCTGCTGCAGAAATTTTCCCTACGCACGGAGCAGAACAACGTTTAATTTGATACATCAGACACGGGCGTTGCCGGTTCTTAAAAACATTGTCTCGACAAGAGCGCAGCAAAAAAGCTTTTTGCAAAACATCAACCGCGCTGTTTACGGCCAACACACTGGCAAACGGCCCGAAATACTTATTTTTATCCGTGCGCGCCCCGCGATATTTTTTTAAACTTGGAAATTCTGACGCCACATCTATCATCAAATGCGGAAACGTTTTATCATCTTTAAGCAAGATATTGTAACGCGGCTTAAATTTTTTTATCAGCTCATTTTCAACCAACAAAGCGCGAGCTTCATTTTCAACAATAATAAATTCCATATGGTCAATTTGCGCCACCATTTGCTGCAAACGTACCGGAAGCTTGTCTATATGCGAATAGGCAACGATTCTTTTTTTGATATTTTTGGCCTTTCCCACATACAAAACTTCATTATACTCACTAATCATTCGATACACTCCAGGAGCGTCGGGAGCGATTTTAATAAAGCGAAGCAGATTTTCCAGCCCTTGTTTTATATCATACATTCCAATATCCTCATTTGCAGACAATATTAAAATCTTTTTTACATATTTCAAGCGCTTTAATTTGTTTGACAAAATAAACAAAATTTGTTACAACATGGCTAATTTCTAAATCAGGAGCTAAAATATGCTTGAATACATAACCTCAAAAGAACTCTCCAACGATATCAGACGTTACAATTTTGCTCTTTTGTTCAATCGCGCCAAAGCGCAACAAATCAGAACTCTTGCCGCGCAAAAGTTGCATGACTTTGCATCTTTGAGTTTGCAAATCAGGCCTCAAGACTGTGAAACCATGTACACCTACATCAAAACTTTTGGCTATATCCGTCATCGGCAGGTTACCAGCGATTCTATGTCTGCCTTTGCCCGCTTAAATGAAATTGCCACTTCTGACAGCAAACGCTTTTTTAGAGTCTGGCGCGGCAAACTCCTAAATTGGAGCAGCATTGTTAGCCGCGGACTTGCCAAAGCCGCCGGACGCTATGACACTATCGGATACCAAGCTCCGCAACCTCCGAAACCTCTGGCTAAAGCGCAAGACAAACCTGCGTTGACCACTCCCGCCGCTGAATTGATTGTTCAACGCAATCTCAGCAAACAGGGACAAAACATATTCAAAAAAAGCATGCGCCGCGTGCAAAAACAACTCCCTCAAACTAGCACCAGCAAACCTCAGAACAATAATCGCCAACCAATTCCCGAGGTTGCGCCGGTACGCAAATCTAAACCCAATTTCTTTAAGCGCTGCCAAAAACAAATTACCAAAACCGCCATCGGCGGTGTAGTTCTGCTCGGAGGCATTTTTGGAATTGCCGCGTTGCAAAACACGTCCAACCCTGAAAATAAAGAAAAAACACGTCCTGATAAAATAGAAAAGATCACCACCGCTCCTGCCAATAATCTTGAAATTACCGAGGTTAAACTTCCGCAGCCTGATTCTGTCCGCAAGAATTACTACGATAGCGCGCTAAAAATCCATTTAGGCGTATCTGCTCGTGAGGAGCTTTACGCGAACTTGCGTAATTTGGCCATATCTCAAAAAATAAACATTCCCGATGGTGAAAGCATCGAACATTTGGCACACGTTATCACCATCTCAAATCTGGTGCAAACCAATAGTTCCAGCAACCGCTTTTTACAAAACTGCCTGCATAGCCACGACACAATTTCTGCTGCGGCCCAAAATAAACTTTGGCATATTGTAAAATCTGCCGGCGATCGCTCTCAAAATATTCGCGGAACGTCTGCCGTCAGCAATTTTGACAAACAACCTCACCAAATTCAGCAAGAACATCTTAATACCCTGCGCAAGCTAAAACAGACTTCCAGATAACCAAAAAACGAGGATTATAAAATCCTCGTTTTTTTTACAGATACACATCAATGGCCTGAATAACCATGCTCCGCGTATCCGGTTTTAAGCATGTTGTCTATCTGCTGCTGAAGCTGAGTAGATCTTTGCTTCTCTTGACGAAATTGCTCTTGCAAACTGGCTATCTTGGCATCTTTGCGCAAAATAAGCCTTTTTAATTGTCTGGTGTTGTTTTGGCAAGCCTTATATCCAAAATAAGCCGCCACAGCAAATAACAATGCTGCTAAAAATAATACCTGTGCCATAAAATTATGTTTTAATATATATACATGAACCTGAATGATATTCCATTCTAGACAAAAAGCAACTGTTTTTTACAAAAAAATAAGAACTCCCAACCTAAATCGGGAGTTCTTAGCTATTTTTGCGGAATTGGGTAGTTATATATATTGCGTTTTCGCAACTCATCTGTAATTACCTTCCGCACCTCGTTGTTATGGTATTTATCAATGAGCCCTTTCTTACAGGTGCTGTACCATACTTTTAGCTGCAAATCGGACATTTGCTCCAAACGGCTTTTCAGTTCGGCAATTTTTTGTTCTTGCTTGCGCTTTTGTTTTTTGTATTCATTGTTGCTAATTGCAGCAAATATTACTACCAAAAGAACTATAATCACCGTCAAAACACCCGTCACCACAAATAGTGATCGGAGAGGCAAAGATAAATCAATCATAAGCTTGTCATATTATAAGGTTAATAATAAATAATTAGCCCGATTTTACCCGCTATTTATGCTCAAGGCAACTATTATTTTCATAAATAAAACCTCCCGAAAAAATCCGAGAGGTTTTTATTGTAAACAGGCAATGTCCGAAGAGGGCTGAAAATTTCCGCAATCCTGCTAAAATTTCCAGTCACTCCTCAAACTTTTCCACTTACTCGTTAGATGCGCCTTCTGCTGTTTTGGCTTCCAGAGCCTCGGCTTTAAGAGCCTGTATCTCTTTATCATTCTGAGCGGCAACCTTCTTCAAGGCTCTCAAAACAGTACCTGTACCGGCCGGAATCAAGCGTCCGACGATAACGTTTTCTTTCAAGCCCTTCAGAGTATCAACCTTGCCCTCAACTGCAGCTTCGGTCAATACACGAGTTGTTTCTTGGAATGATGCCGCCGAGATAAACGACTTGGTCTGTAAAGACGCCTTGGTAATACCAAGCAAAATCGGATCGGCAGTCGCCGGAGTTTCGCCATTGGCAATCATCTTGGCGTTTTCAGCTTCAAAGACATCGCGATCAACTTGTTCGCCAATCAGGAAGGTAGTATCACCAGGAGCGGTAATCTCAACCTTGCGCAACATTTGCGAAACAATAACCTCAATGTGTTTATCGTTAATCTTAACACCTTGCAGACGATATACATCTTGGACTTCTTTAACCAGATATTCAGCCAGTTTTTCAACGCCCAAAACGCGCAAGATATCGTGCGGCGCCGGAATACCGTCAACCAGAGAGTCGCCTTTCTTAACCACATCGCCGTCTTGAACAGCCAAATGGCGTCCCTTCGGGATCAGGTATTCAACCGGCTGACCCTTTTGCGGAACAACGGTAATTCTCTGTTTAGCTTTGTAGTCCTTGCCAAACTCAACCACACCGTCAATATCCGAGATAATAGCCGGATCTTTCGGACGACGAGCCTCAAACAACTCGGCAACGCGCGGCAGACCGCCGGTAATATCTTTAGTCTTAGAGCTTTCTCTCGGAATACGAGCGATAACATCACCGACTTGAACCTCATCACCGTTATCAACCGACAAAATTGCATCTGGTGACATATAGTAACGAACCTCTTTACCATTGTCGCCAGTGATGTGTTTGCCTTTCTTATCCTGCAGCATAATGCTCGGTTTCAGACCGGCAGAACCGGAGTTAGAACGCCAATCAATAACCACCTTAGAAACAATACCGGTGGTTTCATCGGTGCTCTCGCGAACCGATACATTGTTAATCAAGTCAACCAGTTCAACCTTACCGGCTTTTTCAGTAATAACCGGAACAGTAAACGGATCCCACTCGGCAACTTTCTGGCCCTTTTTAACTTTAGAACCTTCAGCAACCAAAATCTTGGTTCCATAAGGAACATGGTGACGAGATTTTTCGCGTCCCTGTGAGTCAACGATAACAATTTCACAGTTACGAGACAGGACAATTGCATGACCGTCAGTGTTAGTAACGGTATGATTGTTCTCCAGTTTGAGCTCACCGGCAAACGGAACTTCGACCGAGGCCTGCTCAGCACCTTTCTGAGCCGCACCACCGATGTGGAAGGTTCTCATGGTCAGCTGAGTACCAGGCTCACCGATTGACTGAGCGGCAATAACACCGACCGCTTCGCCAACATTAACCGGAGTACCACGAGCCAAATCACGACCATAACAAGCCGCGCAAACACCGTCTTTGCTTTCGCAAGTCAGAACCGAACGGATCTTAACTTGTTCAACGCCGGCTGCCTCAACAACCTCAACATCGTTTTCGTCAATCAGCTTACCTTTCTTGACCAAAACTTCACCGGTTTCAGGATGAACAATATCTTCCTGAATGGTACGACCGAGGATTCTGTCGCCGATAGAAACAACCACATTACCACCGTCAACAACCGGACGAACGATAATTCCGCGCTCGGTACCGCAATCGGTTTCGGTAATAACCACATCTTGAGCAACATCGACCAAACGACGAGTCAAATAACCGGAGTTAGCAGTCTTCAACGCCGTATCAGCCAAACCTTTACGAGCACCGTGGGTAGAGTTAAAGTACTCAAGCACGGTCAAACCTTCCTTAAAGTTGGAGATAATCGGTTGTTCAATAATTTCACCCGACGGCTTGGCCATCAAACCACGCATACCG
The DNA here is from genome assembly GCA_934248075.1 of uncultured Alphaproteobacteria bacterium. GTDB lineage: Bacteria > Pseudomonadota > Alphaproteobacteria > RF32 > CAG-239 > CAZU01. The sequence goes on from CAKQKH010000007.1 coordinate 19,029, forward strand.
GCCAGCTGACGCATTTGGGCAGCCGAACCACGAGCTCCGGAGTGAGCCATCATATATACGGAGTTGATGTAACCATGTTCGGTCTTGGAGATGTTTTTCATCATCTCATCTGCAACCTTATCGGTGCAGGCCGCCCAGATATCAACCACTTTATTGTATTTCTCACCCTTGGTGATAAGACCGTTCTGATACTGCTCTTCAAATTCCTTAACCTGTTTCTCGGTTTCGGCAATCAGTTCTTTTTTGGCAGCAGGTACAATCAAATCATCTTTACCGAAAGAAATACCTGCCTTACAAGCATTGGTAAAGCCCAAAGTCATAATCTTATCTACAAACAAGCAGGTTTCTTTTTGGCCGCAGTGACGATAAATAGTATCGATGATTTCACCGATTTCTTTCTTACGCAGCAAGCGGTTAACCAAAGAGAACGGAACATTCTCATGTTTCGGCAGAGTCTCGGAAACGATAATGCGTCCCGGAGTAGTTTCTACCAAACCTTTAACCAGTTTGCCTTCATCGTTTACATATTCCATACGGCATTTAATCTTGGCGTGAAGATCAACAACTTTCTCGTTCAAAGCCAGCTGAACTTCATTGAAATCCGAGAATACCATGCCCTCACCGGACATACCTTCCGCATCGTAAGTCAGATAATAAATACCCAAAACCATGTCTTGAGTCGGCACGATAATCGGCTTACCTGATGCCGGAGACAAGATATTGTTGGTGGACATCATCAATACACGAGCTTCCAATTGAGCTTCAATTGACAACGGAACGTGAACCGCCATTTGGTCACCATCGAAGTCGGCGTTGAACGCGGTACAAACCAACGGATGAAGGTGAATAGCCTTACCCTCAACCAATACCGGCTCAAAAGCCTGAATACCCAAACGGTGCAAGGTCGGAGCGCGGTTCAGCAATACCGGATGCTCACGAATAACTTCTTCCAGAATATCCCAAACCTCCGGACGCTCTTTTTCAACCATACGTTTAGCAGCCTTAATGGTAGTAGCATGGCCGTAGAGTTCCAATTTGGCATATACAAACGGCTTAAACAATTCCAGAGCCATCTTTTTGGGCAGACCGCACTGATGCAATTTGAGTTCCGGACCAACCGTAATAACCGAACGGCCGGAGTAGTCAACGCGTTTACCCAACAAGTTCTGACGGAAACGACCTTGTTTACCTTTGAGCATATCCGACAAAGATTTCAGCGGACGCTTGTTGGTGCCGGTAATCGCGCGGGCGCGGCGACCATTATCAAACAAAGCATCGACCGATTCCTGCAACATACGTTTTTCGTTACGGATAATAATATCCGGAGCATGCAGCTCAATCAAACGTTTCAAACGGTTGTTGCGGTTGATAACTCTACGGTACAAATCGTTCAAATCAGAAGTGGCAAAACGACCGCCATCAAGCGGAACCAACGGACGCAACTCTGGCGGAATAACCGGCAGAACTGTCAAAATCATCCATTCCGGCTTGGTGTTGGATTCGATGAAAGATTCAATAATCTTCAAGCGTTTAACCAACTTTTTGCGCTTAGCTTCCGAAGCATTGTCTTTCAGCTCTTCACGAATATTTTTGCGCTCGCCTTCCAAATCAATAGCCGCCAAAATCTCACGGATTGCCTCGGCACCAATACCGGCGCGGAAAGCGTCTTCGCCATATTCATCAATAGCTTCCTGATACTGCTCTTCTGTCAACAGCTCATTCACAGTCAGCGGAGTCAGCCCCGGCTCAATCACGATGTAGTTTTCAAAGTAGAGAACTCTCTCCAAAGACTTCATCGGAATGTCGGTAATCATGGCAATACGGCTCGGCAAAGACTTCAGGAACCAAATATGAGCAACCGGAGCGGCCAGCTCAATGTGTCCCATTCTCTCGCGACGAACTTTTGCCAATGTAACTTCAACACCGCATTTTTCGCAGACAACGCCGCGATATTTCATGCGTTTGTACTTACCGCACAAGCACTCATAATCTTTAACCGGACCAAAAATACGAGCGCAGAACAAACCGTCTCTTTCCGGTTTGAAGGTGCGATAGTTAATGGTTTCCGGTTTTTTCACCTCACCATAGGACCACGAACGAATCTGTTCAGGCGAGGCGATTGAAATTTTAATTTGGTCAAAAGATTCGCCAGATACCTGCTGACCAAAATATTTCATAATATCATTCATATTCTAAATTCTCCTCAGCCTAAACTTCTTCATTCAACAATTCAACATTCAAGCACAAAGACTTAATTTCCTTGGTCAAAACGTTGAAAGATTCCGGAACGCCGGCCTCAAAACTGTCTTCGCCGCGAACGATAGCCTCATAAACTTTAGTACGTCCGTTAACGTCATCAGACTTGACAGTCAGCATTTCCTGCAAGGTATAAGCAGCACCATAAGCCTGCAATGCCCAAACTTCCATTTCACCGAAGCGTTGGCCGCCGAATTGCGCCTTACCACCCAACGGCTGCTGGGTAACCAAGCTGTACGGACCAACCGAACGAGCATGCATTTTCTCATCAACGATGTGGTGCAATTTAATCATATAAATGATACCCACGGTAACTTTACGGTCAAACTTTTCACCGGTGCGGCCGTCATACAAATCAATCTGGCCAGATGTCGGCAAACCAGCCTTAGACAACATCTCATTAATGTCATCGCCGGTAGCACCGTCAAATACCGGAGTAGCCATCGGCACACCGCGTTTCAGGTTCGGAATCATCAATTCCAAATCTTCCATGCTCATGTCGGCAATCTCACGTTTATATTGTTTTTCGCCATAAACGTCTTTAAGTTTGGCGCGTAATTCTTTCTCACTGGACTGACCGGCTTTGTACTGATCCAACAATTCATTGAGTTGCTGACCGAGTTTTTGAGCTGCCCAACCCAAGTGAGTTTCCAAAATTTGCCCTACGTTCATACGAGAGGGAACGCCCAACGGATTCAACACGATATCAACCGGAGTACCATCTTCCATATAAGGCATATCCTGCAGCGGCAGAACACGCGAAATTGTACCCTTGTTACCGTGACGACCGGCAATCTTATCGCCGGATTGGATCTTACGTTTGGTAGCAATAAAGACTTTAACCATCTTCAATACACCGGGCAGCAAGTCATCGCCGCGTTGAACTTTCTCAACTTTGTCGTCAAAGTGCTTCTGGATTTTCTCCATACGATTATCGTATGCAGTCAGAAGTTCTTCAATGTTGGCCATAACTGTCTCGTCTTTAACGACAATCTTACGCCATTGAGAAGACGGAATTTCAGCCAATTTTTCTTCGCTGATTTCAGTATTTTTGGCCAATGTTCCCTTAGGAGCGTCAACCACTTTCTGTCCAAGCAACATGCTCTTCAAACGAGCTTCCACATTGCGGCGGATAATGGCAATTTCATCATCGCGGTCTTTAGCCAGAGCCGAAATTTCTTCCTGCTCAATGGTCAAAGCGCGTTCATCTTTCTCTACGCCGCGGCGAGAGAATACATGAACATCAACCACAATACCTTCAATACCCGGCTGAACCCGCAAAGACGTATCGCGAACATCAGAGGCTTTTTCGCCAAAGATAGCCCGCAACAGTTTCTCTTCCGGAGTAACCGGAGATTCGCCTTTCGGAGTTACCTTACCAACCAGAATATCACCGGCCTTAACTTCGGCGCCAATATATACGATACCAGCCTCGTCAAGATTACGCAGAGCTTCTTCACCAACGTTCGGAATATCACGAGTGATTTCTTCCTGACCCAGTTTGGTATCACGAGCCATAACCTCAAATTCTTCAATATGCAGAGAGGTAAAGACATCATCGCGAGAAATTCTTTCGGAGAGCAAAATCGCATCTTCGTAGTTCAAACCATTCCATGGCATAAAGGCAACCAATACGTTTTTGCCCAAAGCCAACTCGCCCATATCGGTGCATTGGCCGTCAGCCATAATATCACCGGCATGAACCTCATCACCAACCTTAACCAACGGAATTTGGTTAATGCAGGTATTTTGGTTAGAACGACGGAACTTCTGCAAGCGGTAGATTTCAACACCGGCATCTGCGGCATGCTCATCTTTAGAACGAACCACGATACGGTTGGCATCTACGGCATCAACAACACCATCGGCTTTGCAAACCACGGTTGCGCCGGAATCTTTGGCTACAACGCCTTCAACGCCGGTACCTACCAACGGAGCTTCCGAACGCAGCAAAGGCACGCCTTGGCGCTGCATGTTAGAACCCATCAAAGCACGGTTCGCATCATCGTTTTCCAAGAACGGAATCAAGGCTGTCGCAACCGAAACCAACTGTTTCGGAGAAACGTCAATAAAGTCGATTTCGTTCGGATGAGCAAATTCAAATTCACCGGCTTTGCGGCAAGCAATCAAATCATTTTCAAAGCTGCCGTCGTCTTTAACTTTGGCATTAGCTTCAGCGATTCGATATTTGCCCTCTTCATTGGCCGACAAATATACCACATCGCTGGTAACCTTGCCGTTTACAACCTTGCGATACGGACATTCAATAAAACCATATTTATTGATACGGGCATAGGTTGACAGAGAGTTAATCAAACCAATGTTCGGACCTTCAGGAGTTTCAATCGGGCAGATACGACCATAGTGGGTCGGATGCACGTCGCGAACCTCAAATCCAGCGCGGTCACGAGACAAACCACCGGGGCCCAAAGCTGACAAACGACGTTTATGGGTAATTTCAGACAATGGGTTGTTCTGATCCATAAACTGAGACAGCTGAGAAGAACCAAAGAACTCGCGAATAACTGCAGCAATAGGTTTGGCATTAACCAAATCCTGCGGCTTAACATTATTCAGGTTTTCAGAACTCATGCGCTCGCGAATAGCACGCTCCATCCGCAACAAGCCCATGCGATACTGGTTTTCCATCAACTCGCCGACTGAGCGAACACGACGGTTGCCCAAGTGGTCAATATCATCAACTTCGCCTTTGCCATCGCGCAATTCACAAAGTCTTTTAACAATACGCAAAATATCATCTTTGCGAAGAGTACCCAGAGTATCCGGAGCATCTTCAAAAGAAATATCCAAAGCAATGTTAATCTTTACACGGCCGACAGAAGACAAATCGTAACGATCTTTATCAAAGAACAAGCTGTAAAACATCTGATCAGCGGTTTCATATGTCGGAGGATCACCGGGGCGCATAACACGATAGATATCCAACAATGCTTCTTCACGGCAGCTGTTCTTATCAGCGGCCAAAGTATTGCGGATATACGGACCGACATTTACACCGTCAATAAACAAAGTTTTAATTTCGGTAATCTTATTGGCGGCAAATTTATCCAACATTTCCTGAGTAATCTCATCGCCGGCCTCAGCCAAAACCTCGCCGGTTTTAGCCACAACAACATTATGAGCCAAGAATTTGCCCAACATCTGTTCCGGAGTAACTTTATAATACTCCAAGCCGTCATCAGCCAATTTTTGAGCCGAACGCGGAGAAAGTTTTTTGCCCTGCTCCAAAACCACCTTGCCGGTAGCGGCGTTAACCAAATCAAACTCAAATTTAACGCCTTTCATGCGCTCGGGAACAAATTTAACCTTCCAAGCCTTTTTGTCGGCGACATAATCATCGGTATCATAGAAATAATTCAAAATTTCTTCTTTATCCATACCTTTGATTTCGGCCGGATCAATCTTTTTGCCTTTTTTAGCCAAGGCAGCAATTTTGTCTTCGGTTTCTTTGGAATACAAAGAATACAAGATTGAAGTAACCGGCAACTTGCGGCGGCGGTCAATACGAGCATAAACCAAATCTTTGGCGTCAAATTCGAAATCAAGCCAAGAACCACGATAAGGAATAACCCGAGCCGCAAACAAATATTTACCGCTGGCCATGGTTTTGCCTTTGTCATGATCAAAAAACACGCCCGGAGAACGGTGCATCTGTGATACAACCACGCGCTCGGTACCATTAAAAATAAACGTGCCTTTGTCGGTCATCAAGGGAATATCGCCCATATAAACATCTTGCTCTTTGATGTCGTGGATAGACTTGGCACCGGTAGCCTCATCGGTATCCCAAACCACCAAACGCAGAGTAGCCTTAACCGGAGCGGCAAAAGTCATATCGCGTTTGATGCATTCATCAACGTCATATTTCGGCTCTTCGAGTTCATAATTTACAAACTCCAATTCGCCGTTACCGGAAAAGTCTTTAATCGGAAAAATAGATTTGAAAACTTCTTCCAAACCGAACTCGCATTTTTCGGCGCCTTTGGCTTGAATAAAGCTGTTATAAGAACCAGTCTGAACTTCAATCAGATTCGGCATATCGGCAACAGCGTCGATTCGGCCGAAGTTTCTTCTTACACGTCTTTTGCTCGTATAAGATTCCTTCATTGTGTATTATCCTTTTTTGGTTAAAATCTGCGGCCATACTATCAGTTCCAAGACTGAATCCCGCGCGCAGAGGGTTATTTACTGTAACGTTACAAAATAAGAAATGCGTGTAAACCGGCGGCACCCGAGGCATTGCACCCAATCATCGCGCCGATTCGTATAAATAATTTTCGAAAATTCGTTTTCTTGTACACCTAAGCGATTCAATTTGCAACATAAATTTTCATTAAAAAAGGGGCAAAATCTCAACTTTTTTTGCCCCAAATTTGCAATTTATTGACATTTTTCTTTTCATCACTTAAACTTTCGAATCATAATAAAATTATTAACTTTTAAACTTACGATTATGAATGTATTTTTTGACATCTGCGCTGCAATTTTAGCACTGCTCAGTGGTGTAAGTTTTGCTTTATCATCGCCACGCGCCAAACTGCTTAAAATTACCAGTTTGCTAATATTTACAACAGCTATAATTTGCAACGTCACCAACATCAGTTCAGATCTTGGAGGCTTGAGTTTAGAAAACTCAATCACAGATTGGATGGGTATAATTGCTCTAAGTATTCTACCTTGTTTGATATTAGCTTTGCTGGGTTATATTTGCATCTGCTTTCCCAAATTTTGGCGTAGCTATATATCCAACAATTCTGAATTTTCAACTCTGACAAAGATTATGCTGGCAACATTGATTTTTGCCTCTTTAGCAACGTTTGCTATCTTTGCGATCGGGCTATTTCTGAGCAGCACCGGTGTTACAATTGCTGTTTTGTTTGGAGCAACCTTTGCCGCCTTAATCGGTCTAACGCTAGCTCTAGCTTTCTTGGTATGTGACTGCATTTACAATGTAGCAAAACATTTGCTTAAACTACATCGTAAACACTAATCAAAAGCCTTTCTGTCTGCAAAACAGAAAGGCTTTTGGCTTTGCCGCTTACATCTCCGCCACATATATTATATTACGCTATACCACACTCCACCACACTCCACACTCAACGCACCTGCTACTTGCTACTCGACCCAAACTTCCCATCTTTTTTTTCACTCCTAACTCCTAGCTCCTAACTCCTAACTCCTAACTTCTAACTCCTAACTTCTAACTCCTACCCCCTACCCCATCTTCTTTCTCTCCCAACCCCTACATTCGCCTACATATTATCGTTTATCGATAGGCGATAATATGTGCAAAAACAATACATTAATATTGGATTGAGAATGTTAATCTTCGTTGCATTGTTAAATTATTATATTAGTACATTGCTTCTTTACTGTTTTAATTATCTAACTTTGTTGCCTCTCGCTATTTATAATACAGACTAAACTTCAAAAGCTCTTTTATACAGTCCCAAGCTGTTAAAAATTTCCCCCGCCAAACACACGCAAATTCACCCCCATAAACAAGTTATCTAAATCTCAAGATAAAAAACAAATAAAAAGGCTGAAAATCCTCTGCCACGTGCACAGCAAACTTCGCAGAATGGCTTAGATAGAGCAAAAAACAAAGCGGTTGAAATTTTAGTGTCCAAAGACGTACATGAATTTCAACCGCCTGCATCATCTCAAAGAATTTAGATAGAACGTGCGAATAGAAGTAAAAATAGAAAAGCTGAAAACCCTTTGCCACATGCACAGCAAACTTCGCAGAATGGCTTAGATAGAACAAAAAACAAAGCGGCTGAAATTTTAATGTACAAAGACGTACATGAATTTCAACCGCCTGCATCATCTCAAAGAAGTTAGATAGAACGTGCGAATAGAAGTAAAAATAGAAAAGCTGAAAATCCTAGTGTACAACATAGTACATGAATTCTCAGCTTTTTCTAATTTTTACGATTAGTCGCCGTTATAGCTAACTTCTCGGCAAACTACTTGAGTTCAACCTTAGCCCCAGCCTCTTCCAATTTCTTCTTCATTTCTTCGGCTTCAGCTTTGGCAACACCCTCTTTGATGGTCTTCGGAGCGCCATCTACCAAGTCTTTGGCTTCTTTCAGGCCCAGACCGGTAATGGTACGAACTTCTTTAATAACGTTAATCTTGTTGGCGCCGGCTTCAGCGAGAACAACATCAAATTCGTCTTTCTCTTCAGCGGCAGCAGCACCGGCAGCACCACCGGCAGCAACAGCAACAGCAGCGGCGGCAGAAACGCCCCACTTTTCTTCCAACATTTTAGACAGGTCAGCTGCTTCCATAACGGTCAAAGCAGACAATTCATCAACTAATTTGGCTAAATCGGCCATTTTTTTTCTCCAATAAATAAATTAAACAGTTATTATTCAATCTTGCATCTACAAACAGAAAAATTATTCTTTTTCTGAATAAGCCTTGGTAACTCTTGCCAACTGAGCAGCAGGAGCCTGCAACAAACCAATGATCTTGGCGCGCAGTTCGTCCAAAGACGGAATGGTAGCCAATTTGTTAATCTCGGCAACCGAGAGAACACCTGTTCCCATAGCGCCGCCCATAACAATCAATTTCTCATTGTTTTTAGCAAACTCAACACAAGCTTTGCAGGCTGAAATCGGGTCATTTGCGAATGCAATCGCAGTCGGACCGGTAAACAAATCAGCCAATTCTTCAAACTTAGTGCCTTTAAGAGCAAGACGAGCAATCCGGTTTTTAGTAACTCTGAACCCAGCACCGGCTTTACGAATATTATTTCTCAACTCAGAAACTTCTCCAACAGTGAGACCTTTGTAGTGAGAAACTACAACGATTTCAGAGTTTGAGAACAGCTCGTTCAGCTCGCTGAGCAGTTGTGCTTTTTCTTCGCGGTTCACTTGTTATCTCCAAATTTCACATACGCCAAAACTCGGCATATGTTTATACTTTAACATATCCGCCAAGACAAAACGCATAAAGGAGAAAAGCCTTTCTCCAGCGAGCCGCCCTGACGGGACCTAAAATCTGCCCATGGAGAAAAAATTGATTTAAATAAAATCTCACTTACTCCGTCTATGCTGGATATTTAAGATCTTTCGATCACCGGCAGTCTTGGACAGGTCAGATGCATACGCATCCTTGTGAGAGTGTTAATAAACTCTTACATCTCAAAAGTCAAGCATTTTTTACACAAACAAAAAAAGAGAGGCCTTAGCCTCTCTCTTCTTAAAGCATTCTCATGTTGAGATAAAGTGGTGTGCTACGAAGTAATTTTTGAGCGACGTGTACATAAAAGCCGTACACGAGCGAAAAAATTACAAGTATGACACCTCTTTAGCGCAACTACCCATTACAAGGCAGAGCTATCAACCTTAACGCCAACCCCCATAGTGCTGCTCAAAGAAACTTTCTTCATATAAGTTCCTTTAGCACCGGCCGGTTTAGCCTTGATAATGGCATCAATGAAGGTTTTAGCATTTTCAAAAATTTGCTCTTCACTGAAAGATGCCTTACCGATACCGGCATGAACAATACCGTTTTTCTCAACACGATACTGAACTTCACCGGCTTTGGCTTTTTTAACAGCGCTGGCTACATCGGTGGTAACTGTACCCAATTTCGGGTTCGGCATCAGGCCTTTAGGACCCAACACACGAGCAACGCGGCCAGCCATACCCATCATATCCGGAGTAGCGATACAACGATCAAAGTCAACCTTACCCGAGAGGATAGAGTCAACCAGATTCTCAGCGCCTACAATATCAGCACCGGCGGCTTTGGCCTCATCAGCTTTTTCACCCTGAGCAAACACGGCAACCCGAACGGTCTTACCGGTGCCATGCGGCAAAGAGCATACACCGCGAACCATTTGGTCAGCGTATTTAGGATCAACACCGAGGTTGATTGCGATATCAATGGTTTCGTCAAATTTTGCAGTAGCGTTAGATTTAACGATTTTAACAGCTTCATTCAGAGCATAAGCCTGATCTTTATTAACTGTTTTATAAGCGTTTACGATTCTTTTTCCAGACATAACACTACTCCACAACCTTAATACCCATAGAAACAGCCTGACCCTTAACCATATTCATAGCTGACTCAACGGTTGAGCAGTTAAGATCCGGCATTTTGGTCTCAGCGATTTCCTTAACCTGAGCAATAGTTACCTGACCGGCAACGGATTTGCCCGGCTCTTTAGAAGCGGACTTAACGTTGGCTGCTTTTTTCAAATAATAAGCAACCGGCGGCAATTTGGTAACAAAAGTGAAAGATTTGTCTTCAAAAGCGGTAATCACAACCGGAACCGGAATACCAGGCTCCAACTTTTGAGTTGCGGCATTAAACGCTTTGCAAAATTCCATAATATTCAAGCCTTTTTGACCCAGAGCCGGACCAACCGGAGGAGAAGGATTAGCTTTTCCAGCGGGGATTTGAAGCTTGATTAATCCTAAAATTTTCTTTTTAGATTTAGCCATTTTCATACCCTTTGTTAGGATCGTGGTTAAGGACCATGGCTGGCCTCCCACGAATTTATTAACACAAAACACCAGAGCAATCTCATTCTGCCCAAGTGTGGCCTCTGTATATCACAATCAATTCATTTTGCAAGCATTTTTTCATATTTCGCAAAATATTTTAGTTCTTTTGTCCAAAACCATTGCAATTTAGATTTTATTAATTATAATTATATCATCAGTTTATTATTCTGGATATTATCATCTGGAGTTTTCTCAGAAAAATAAAAAAACCACATAATATGAAAAAATACAAGTCAAACGGATTCGTCGTTGGTTCTGATGAGCTTACTTACGACGCCCAAGTTAAATCCGTAAAGAACGATCGCGTATCGTTTGTAGTCAAAAATTTTGCAGGAGAAAATCTCCTCGGCACCTACTATTTGCCGCCTAAAGCCAGAATTAACCCCCACGTCGTTTTTAAGGCTGGAGCCTTTTGGCAAGTAAAAATAGTAAAAATAACGAAGCGCACTCGCGTCAAGAGCCAGACCATTTACACCGAACTCAATATCGAAGTCGAACCGCAAGATATGCCGTCTGACCTCTATATTGAACAGAATCCGATTGGTTCTGTGGTTTCCGGCAAAGTGGTTGAAATTCTTGCCTCCAAGAACAAAATGCGACTTGAACTTGGCAAAAATGTTTTTTGCTGTATTGGCCGCGATTACCACATCGCCGCCGGTGCAACCATAAAGGTGAAAATCACCGGCTACAACAGCAAAAACAAGGCAATCTATGCTTCGACTTAACTTCAACATCCCCTGCCGGCTCCAACCGCAGGGGATGTTTTAGCCATTCCTTACAATTGTATTTATAAAAAATTAAAACTTCTGTTTTATCTTAATAACTAATAGCGGCAAACTTTATGGAGAGCGGCAATGAAATACATCGGAATCATGACCGGTAACTCACTTGACGCGGTAGATGCGGTTCTTTGCGAATTTAGCATTCAAAATATTAATGACATTTGCGGGCATAGCCTGCCAATTCCTTCAATGATGGCTGACGATTTTCGCCGCCTAAAAGCTGAGTTAGTGACCAATGGCGGCAATATTCGTCAAATTTATGACCATTCACCTCAGCAATTTCACAAACTGCACAACAGCTATGTAGAACTGGTTGCCCGCACGGTACAGGAACTTTTACAAAAAGCCAAAATTAAACCTTCTGAAATCGCCGCAGTTGGCTTTCACGGACAGACTTGCTATCACCGACCGCCATCAATCTGTGCCAAAGGCGAAAAGCCCCGTTCCATTCAAATCGGTAGCGGGCAAATGCTGGCAGACATCTTAAATATTCCGGTAGTTTTTGACTTTCGCTCCGCAGATATCAAAAATGGCGGAGAAGGAGCGCCATTGGCGCCGATTCACAATTTGCATCTGGCTGAAAGCCTCAAACAAACCGATGTTTTTCCCATTGCCTTTTGCAACGGTGGCAATACCGGCAACATCTCCATAATTTCGCAAGATATAAATGACAAAACCACCCATTGCATCGGCTGGGATACCGGCCCATTTAACCATTTTGTTGATTATCTGGCGCGTACCGAACAAAATCTGCCCTGCGATTTAGACGGACAGATTGGCCGCTGCGGTATCATCAATTATGACTTGTTAGAGGCTCTATTTAATTCTTCCGTCACCACCGCTTCGGGCGATAATTTTTTGTTTATGCCGCCGCCCAAATCCTCTGATCCCGCATGGTACAAGCTCATTCCTGAATTAACAGATCCCAATATTCCTCTGGCCGACCGAATACGCACTGCCGAATTCTTCAGCACCTACATTATGGTGTACAGTTTGCGCCATATTCCGTTCAATTTATATCATCCGCAATATTTTTTATTATTCGGCGGCGGCTGGAACAATCCGCTTATTTGCCAAGACTTTACTAATCTGCTTTTAGGCAACGCTCGCGTTCTCTACCAGCACAAAAATATCTTTCAGGCGCTGACAGAACCTCAGATTACCATCGCCGCAGCAGATCAATACGGAATTTCCGGCAAATACATGGAAGCTCGTATTTTTGCCGATATGGCCAAAAGTTTCTTAAATGCCGAACCTTTCACCATTCCCTCCACCACCGGCTGCAAAAGCCCGACTGTTTGCGGAGTTCTGGCTCAACCTCAGGGCAACAACCAACAACTTTGGTCTATGGCGGCAGAATAATAAAAAACCTCGCATCAGCGAGGCTTTTTATTTATTTCTTTTTACTTGCCTTAGATTTTTCAACTGGCAACTCAGAAGTACAATGCGGACAGCGAGTTGCGTTAATATCTATATCCGAACAACAATACGGACAAACTTTGGTTGTAACTTTTTCTTCTTTTTTCTCTTTGGCGTCAATCTTAGCTTGCAACTCATTCAGAGCCTTAATCAAAATAAACACCGCAAAAGCCACAATCAAAAAGCTGATAATCGCATTGGCAAACAGCCCAAGGTTCATAGTCACTGCGCCAGCTGCCTGAGCCGCACTCAACGACGCATACGGAGCCGGAGTAACGCCGTCTTTCAGCACCACAAACAAGTTGGTAAAGTCAACCTTTCCCAAAAGCAAGCCAATCGGCGGCATAATAACATCTTTAACCAAAGAATCCACGATTTTGCCAAACGCGGCACCAATGATAATACCGACAGCCATGTCGATAACATTTCCGCGCATTGCAAACTTCTTAAATTCATTTAGCAAGTTTTTGAACATTTTTGTTTCCTCAGCGGTTATACTTTCTCGACCTGATTATATTCCAGCTCAACCGGAGTAGCACGGCCAAAGATAGATACCGAAACTTTAACACGAGCTTTTTCGGTGTCAACTTCTTCAACCAAACCAACAAATGAGGCAAACGGACCATCGCAAACTCTAACCTGTTCGCCAACCTCAAAGTTAACCACGGTCTGCGGACGCTCGATACCCTCCTGCATCTGGGTCATAATCCGTTGAGCCTCAGCCTCGGTAATCGGATACGGCTTATTACGCGCTCCCAAAAAGTTACTGACATTCGGATTATTTTTAATCAAATGCCATGCGTCATCAGTCATAATCATCTTAACCAGAATATATCCTGGAAAGAACTTGCGCTCAGATGTAACTTTAGCGCCCTTTTTGACTTCGACCACTTCTTCAGTCGGAATCATCACATCAAAAATCTTGTCATCCATTTTTTTGATGACAGCTTGTTCTTTAATCGATTCGGCAACTTTTTTTTCGCAGCCGGAATGAACATTTACCACATACCAACGAGGATCCATAAGATTATTCTCCAAGACCTAAAACTAATTGCATTGCCCAACCAAGCACTTGATCAACAAAGAAGAAAAACGTTGCCGCAATCGCCACAATCACGATAACCATCAAAGACGTCTGCATAACTTCTTTTCTGGTTGGCCATGTAACTTTCTTAACTTCCTGCTTAACCTGCCGGAAAAATTGTATCGGACTAATTTTTGCCATGGACTTTTATCCCAACAAATGATTAAAACGTCTCACAACTCTTGGTGAGAAAATTGAGAATATATTTTGCAATACGCGAACAACCCCGCCAATATTGCCATATATCCGGTTCATTGTCGCAAACAATAGTCAATTATTTATGAGATGTCAATAAATATATTCCTCGCTCACGCAACAAACCGACATACTCGTCAAAGTTTTATCGTTTACTTAATTTGTAAAATATGCTACACTGCGCTATATTCATTCACCACAACTTTGAAGCAAATAAAATGATAAAGCTTTACCACTATATAACCAAAGGAAATCTTGCGCTATCTCAAGGCATCTTATCATTTGCCCAAAACCCTGACGCAGATTTAAGCTATTACCGCAAACGTTCTGGAGGTGAAACTTCTCACGCCGGCATTGTCAAATGGATGGAAAATTGTTTTAATGGGCGTAGCCGAGGCATCCGTTGCTTTTCAGAACCAATAAAATGGACAAATAACAGCATCAATATGTTTAAACCTTTCATTGAAAATGCCGACTTATTTTCAATAGATTTAGATACCCTACAGCAAGATGGATACATTGAAAATATATATGTTTCTCCGGCAATCAAACCGAATTTAGACAAGGATCTTCCTAAAAATGTGGATGAACAACTAATAAAACTAAACTCAATCAATGATATTAGCACGGCTCCAATAGATTGGTCTGTATGCGACGAAAAACTGGGGCTGCGTTTTTCTGTTGTGCCATATTATCTACTTATAATCAAAGGCGGCGTGATTCCGCCTCAATATATTACACTGGAATCTTAATATTCATCAACTTTCCATAACAACAACAAAATTGCCGCCCTTACGAGCGGCCTTTTTTATTGGCAGATGTTGCGAGACAATCCACAAACTTTTATTATTTAACCGCAACCCCTTTTGATGCAACACTATAAGCACCCATAAATTTAACTAAACGAGCTTGCTTTAGCTTTTTGGGGCCTATCTGATTTTCTTTGGTTCCACAATAACTTCGATACAAAAATTTTTTTCCGTCTTCATGTTCACAAACAAAGCCTACTCCATTCTTTTGTTTTTTATCCTGACAATTGGCATTATGATTCACCGCATCAACAAAATCAGAAAAAATAGTTTTATCCATATTTGTTGACATAATCCGAGGAGCATTGCCTTTTATTGGGTTTGCCGGATCATAAACAAACATCTGCCCCTTATCTTCAAATACAACATAGGCATGTTGCCCTTGCGCCCCATCTTTTATATTAACATAGCTATTTACCAAATACGATTTAATGCCACATTGCTGACAAAAATACTGAGCCATCGCAGCTCTTTCTGCACACATACAAAATTTATTATCAACCATATAAGAAAATGGCTCTCCGTCAAAAAGACAAGCAGTTCTTTCATCTAAATTTTTAGATTCACACAGTGGCATGCAGTCTTCCATAAAATGTTGCATAATTTCGAATTTTTCAGACAAACATGATACGTCATTCAACTTTTCCTTAGCTTTATCCCAAACGAAGCATTATTGCGACAACACTCATCAATATCAAAACACATATGACACACGCTAGACTCAGCGCCACCTAACAATACTGGCACATTTCCCGACTTAATATTATCAGCAATAACAAAATCTACATTATTATTAGCAACTATATTACAATCATATCCTGCGGTCATTTTTTACCCCTTCATACAAGGAAAATATATCATAAAAAACATACAAAGACAAGAAATACATACATTACTTTTCGCTTGCGCTTGAGTTGCACTGCGCTCACGCTTTTAGCAAAGCGCCGGCGTACTCCCGTCCGCCTTTCGCTTGTAGTCAAACTCACTTCCTCGTGAGTTCGAACCTAATTTCACCTATTGCCAATATGCTATATACAAGGCTTATTATCACATAACACAGTCAATTATTTATGAGATGTCAATAATTATATCTATCTTACTTTTCCATTCTGCATTTCAGGCATTAACTTAATCTTACCCAAATTAATTGCATCTTTGGCAATTCCAGTCGGTTTATGTGAAATTATTGGTGAAACCGGATCCTTTTGAAACGCATCCAATCTCGCTCTGGCCTCTTTAGTATCAAAACCATGTTCATCCATCTGTTTTATGGCCTCGGTTAGCTCTTCTGACGTTATCAAAAACACATGACCGCCTTTGCCGTCCTTACCGTTCCAATATTCTTTTGCCCGCTCATTCATGGCAATCATTCTGTCATCAGCATCTGCCGGTAATTCTCTTGGAAAAGGTTCTCCCGGATCGGCAAATACCATTGTATAAATACCGCCATTCCCCGTCGGACCATATGGACCATAAATAGCATGAACAATTTTAGTTTTAGGCATATCTTTAATATCAACAATCGCTGCTTTTACTTCAACCTCTCCTCGGGTACCAGGTTCTCTTATAATGTTAAATATTTTGTCTGTTTGCAATTCATCTGCCGGCACAACTCCGTCTGTTCCCACCCAACAGTTAGCTTCAATTCCAAAAACCTTGCGTCCGGGATTGCCATACTTTTCAATTTCAGACTCATAAGCTTGATCAAATATTGCCAACATTTTGGATATATACGCTTTTGTAGTGCTTCTAATGGCTTTTGATCCCGCAACCAAAGACCCGGCCGTATGGCGAGACAAATGTTCTTCATTGTTGGCTGCCGGCAAAAAATTAAGTCTTTCCATAGTTTCCTCCTATACAGTTTATAATAGATTGTGTTGGTTAATATCTTAATCAGCGTTGATTTGTTGGTTTCGTTAATACGTTTTTTCTTTGCTCACTTTGAATAATCGGTTCTTTTACCGAAACCAGCATTCTCCATAGCTTAGCCGCCCGATCAGTATTTTTCCACGCCTTTGCAAGATACATTTTAAAGTTATGAGCGAAAACTCTATCTACGCTTTGAGGATTATTTTTTGCCGCATCCGGTTCAACTGAAGACGAAAATTCAAATCGTTCGTCGAAATTCAAGGCTTCATAGCCCACTTTTAATGTTCGCATAGGTTTTGTAACTTTTTCAACCGGAGAATCGGCATACTGATTGGCAACGCTCTTCCATCGAAGATCATTTCTATCCACAACCATTTTTTTAAAAATGTGATGTTCTTTTTCCTTAACATCTCCATATTCAACATTTAATTTATATTGTGTTCCATTCCCTTCTCTTAAAATATATGAACGATGATTTTCATCTATATTTTCTTGCCGTACAAGCAAAAATGCTGCTGTATCTTCTTGTGTTCTTACGGCAGTTTGTTTTTCTCGAACCTGTGCCACTCTCTCCTGTGCTTCCAAAATCTTAGCATTTTTAACATCGTCGACCATCGCTCTCAAAACTTCTATATCAGTACGACCTTGAGTATCTTGCCAAATTGGTTGAGTATACCCTTCTCTATCGTCATAAAAGGCTACGGCACCGCCTATTCCCTGACGATATTCACCAATTGTATACTCAGCGAATTCCTTCAATGTTCTCTTACGTCCAAAATGACTGCGATATTCTTCCATTAAATCTATCATTATTTTTTTATCTTCTGATGAAGCTTTATCTAAAAATGTTTGCACGGCCTGTGCCGCACTAGAAACCGGCTTTGATTCAGACAAAACCTCATCCTGCTGTTTCTGATTTTGGAGAACTGCAACCTTCAAATCATTTCTGGCATATGCAAACGCCAAAAGTCTCTTGGCGTCTTTAGCGCTTGCTGCTGATTCTTGAATTTCTTTGCCTTGCGGCGTTGTCATTTTTACCGTAACCGTTTGTGTGCCGTTGCCTTGTTTAACTGCAACAACTTCATATTGCGGAAATGTCAAGGCGTTTCGCTGACAATAAAGATTTAATGAACCAATCGGATCAGTTTGCCACGTTTTAATATCATTGACATTTGTATTGGTACCTGTTTGATTTTTGGGCTTCGGTTTAGAAGCTAAAGCTTGCTGCGGATTTTTCATATAATTTTTCGCAGCGTTTACCACAAATTTAATGGCATCACGTTTTACTGTTTTATTTTTTGCTTTATTAATCCATTCCTGAAGCGCCAGATTGTTGCTCGAAAAGCGCCATTTCAAACCATCTTCGACAAACAAAATATAGGTTTCTTTGTCCAAAAACTTTTTAAATTGTTCTGCCATTTTGCGCCTCCCATGAAATATAATATTACTTTAATTTTACCCTATTAGACATTTTTGTCAATATATTTTGAGGCAATAAATTTTAATCCCATCTATAACCTAACTTATAAAGGTTTAGATAGTGAGTGTGATAGATAGTGAAGCTGATAATAAGAAATAAAGGAAATTACGAATAAGCGGATCAAAAAGTATCATGACATCGAAATATATAAATATCCCCCAGTAAACTGGGGGTTCTATAACAGCTACAAACCTTGCGGTTTGACCACGCTCGTCGGCGTGGAACTGTGTTATTCCAACACCTTGGCATTCAGCCCCCGATAAATCTGGGGTTTTCTGTAAAGCATGTAATAAAGAAAAAAAGACGCTTTTCAGCGTCTTTTTCTTGAATGGCAGGGGCAGACGATTACTCTGCGCTGCGCTTGAGTTGCACTGCGCTCACGCTTTTAGCAAAGCGCCGGCGTACTTCCGTCCGCCTTTCGCTTGTAGTCAAACTCACTTCCTCGTGAGTTCGAACCTAACTCCCCCTAATAACAAAAAACCGTCCTAAAAGGACGGTTTTATTTTTGGCAGCGCAAACTTTATGACCTTAGGAAAAAATACGCCGATGAATTAACCGAATTGTACCCTATTGTTCAAAGTTTGGAGAACGATCCTCAGATTCAGAAAATCCTAAAAATAAACTGACCTCAATATTTTTATTATATAACCAATCGCAAAAGGAATAATAAAAATGATTAAAGACTTTTATATTTGTCTGGACAATACGGCGTTAAATTATGCACTGAAACATTTCAGTAATCCGTTTACACGGATAATGCGTTGCTATACAGGCTTGGAAGTTGAAATGATTGTTAAAACAATGGAATCAAACAAAAGCAAAAATTTTTACACGCTCCGAGCAATGCAAAATAAGATATTAAAAGGCACCATTAAAAACCTTGAAGTCTTGGGTACTATTTTTGAAAGGGCGGATAACGGCGAATAACTTATTTTTAATGTTGATTTAATATTTTAATAATATTACTTTAATGTTGAAATAATGTTAAGGAATTTGTCATGGCTTTTAGTCCTAAATATACGGTAACTGCTCAGATGCTTGCAAATCTGGCAAAAATTGAGGTTATTAAACAGCAGTTTGAAAATCAGCCGATATCGCCGCAGCTTTTATTATCGTTGCGAGAAAGTGCCAAAGTAGCAACAATTCATTATTCTACGCAGATTGAGGGTAATCGTCTGACCGGAAAAGAAGTTGCAGAGGCTCTGAAAGGGCGAAAATTACCGCAAAGAGAAAAGGACGAGCAGGAGGTCAAGGCTTATTATAAGGCATGGAATGCTATGGAAGAGGCTGTTGTTGCCAATCGTTCTTTTGATGAGAAGTTGGTTGCCAATATTCACAGTTTGGTTGAAGCCAGTAAAAGTATAATTCCGTATCGGGATAATCAGAATGCGATTTATGACAGCGAAACCGGTGCTAAAATTTATCTGCCGCCGGAAGCTAAAGATGTGCCGGAGATGATGCTGGATTTTTGCCAGTGGGTGCAAAATGCCGGAAATTTGCCGGTACCGTTAGTGGCGGGAATTGTACATTATCAGTTTGTAACCATACACCCTTATTATGACGGAAACGGACGAACGGCCAGGCTTTTGACCAGTTTTATCATGCGTAAAGGCGGTTACGGGTTAAAAGGCATCTACTCGCTGGAAGAATATTATGCCAAAGATTTAATCCGTTATTATGATGCTTTGCAGACACATCCGCACCATAACTATTATTATGGACGGCATGAGGCGGACATAACGTCATGGTTGGAGTATTTTATTGCCGGTGTTGCCGATGCTTTTGGCAAGGTCAACGAACATGCCAAAAATGAAAAGATAAAGGGATTTACGGCAGATAAAAGCCCTGTATTGCGCGAACTTGATATAAAACAGCGAAAAGTCTTGGAACTGTTTGCAGAATTTAAGGAAGTTAACAGTCTACAAGTTGCTGATATATTAGGTATTTCAGCTCAATCCGCACGATTTTTGCTCCGCCAATGGATTGCCGAAGGTTTTCTGCAATATGCCAATGAATCAAAAAAGGCGAGAACTTATAGACTGGCAGAGAGATTTGAGAAATCACTACTTTACGAATAGAAATATTGTTGACAATTTAAAAATAACTTTACTTTTTTATAAAATAGCCTATTGTGGTGTTATGATTAAAACCATAATAGGAATTAAAAATGACTGAAAAATATCGTTATGACAAAGCTCCCTGGGACTATAATCCAGATTTAACAAAGAAATGTCTTCTTACAATTGCAGGTGTTATTCAAAAAAAGACTCGAGAATGTCAGCAGGAACGTCTGGATTTTTCAAAAGGAGATTCTCATTACTCGTATGGACATGTTGCCAGAGCATGGAGAATTGCAGGTTTGAAAGAGCTTATATTGTCAGGAGAATATCCGAACTTAAGGCTGTTAAAAGAAAAGGGTAATGGTTTTGAATTTGCTTGTGGTACGGCGGGTTTAAGATTTTATAGTGCATCACCGGAGGAAATGACCTCTAGTATGATGAAGTTATCCTCATATGAATGTGGACAATATAGTTTGAAATTAGAAGGGAGTGAAGGAGAAGAATTGTACTGGCGTATAATGATAGATGCAGCTCCAGTTTCACACGATTTATTAAGTATTTCTTATGTTGGGTTTAACATTCACAATGAGGTTGTTTGTAATTATCAAGTCCCCCTAGAGCAGGTTCCTGTTATTTACAGTATTGACAAAACGGTTAAAGAAGCTAAAAAACTATCCGATGCTCCTTTTCAAAAGAAGGCTACAACAAAAAAATCAGAGGTTATTTAATGTCTAGCAAATTTTATGGAGAGAGATTAAGACAACTGCGCTTAATTAATGACAAATCTCTTCTAGAAGTTGGAGAGGCAATTCTCACGACTAAACAATACATTCAACAGTTAGAAACAGATGTCCAGAACCCTACAGAATTGACATTAAATGCGTTAGCTTCTTATTTTAATGTCTCTCCTCGTTTTTTTGAGATTCCTTATTCCAATAGAATTTATGAGACAGATTGTTATTTTAGGAAGGCAAAGTCTACCCCTTCAAATGTAAAGGAAAAAGCACAGCATTTTGCCTCACTATTAGAAGAGTATGTGAATTTTATAGAAGAAGAGTTTGAGCTCCCTTTAATATCATTTTTAGACAAGGATTTTGATTATAAAACCTTATCTCAAAACCAAATAGAACAAGCTGCTGATGAATTAAGGTTATCATGGGGGCTAGATTTAGATACTCCCATTGATAATATGACAAAAGCTCTTGAAAATGCTGGAGCTATAGTAACTTATTTCAGTGAATTATCAGATAAAGTTGATGCTTTTTCAATTAATAGAAAACGCCCCATTGTAATACGGAATAATGAAAAAGATTCTGGATGTCGTCTTCGTTTCGACTTGGCTCATGAATGTGGGCATTTAGTTCTGCACAAATTTATAGACAACTCTTTTGAAGATGAGATTAAAGAGGAACAAGCTAATCGTTTTGCTAGTGCATTTCTTTTACCCAGAAGAGGTTTTTGTAAAGAATTTTATGAAATATTTTTAGGCTCAAGAATTAATTGGAGCAGAATGTTGAAACTTAAAGAACGTTGGAAGGTTTCCTTTGGTGCAATAGTGCGTAGAGCCTATGATTTGGGCATGATTGATGCCGTAAAGTATCGGGGAGCGTGTATTTATTTAAGAAAAAGTGGTCAGGCTAAAAAAGAGCAAGGTGATGACTATATTGAAATTGAAGGATCCAACCTTTTAACGAATATTACAAAAACATTAGTTAATGACTATGTCTCAGATATTGTTGATTTTGTAAAAAATAAAGGATGGTCAGAAGAGTTAATTGAGAAAATTACCTCTGTTAGTTTGCCAAAATTAAAAGAGGCTATAATGTTGAATTCATCATCGAAAATTGTAGATATTAATCAATATCGCTTTTCCTCTTAAACCATTTCAACAATTTTTTCTGGGAATCTGTATTATCTTTACGACCTCTATATTTGGACATTGAAGCTCCGCTTACAAATGTGGAGTAAAACTTAATCCTTTATAAAAACAGGACTATCAAAAGCAGAAATCCGCATGGCAAAATCGATAAAGGGAAAACTTACTAATAAACGCCTAAATAAGAAAGTTAAGGAATATCCTTAAAATAATCACTCAATGGGTCTATGCTGTTTGCATATTCTTTAACAAACTCAACATATTTCCGTACTTCACGAGCAGATTTTAGTTTTTTTCTGTTCTTTATGGCATTTCTTGTGAAACTGCTGGCAAAGGCTCTTATTTCTTCGGCTTTTTTCCACAGTTCTACTTGTTTATACAGTTTTTCGATCTTTTCCTTCTGTCTCTGTTCCTCTCGCCATTTATTATCCCATCCTTCTTGTCTTTTTTTCCATTCTGCAGCTTGCTTATAAGCTTGGATTTGAACTCTTTTCTTTTGCTTTTCATAGCTCTCCATAGTTTTAAACATTCTTGGTATTAGGTCTTCAACCCTTTGATTTGCAGTGTCTCCGAAGCTTCTTCTTGTCAATTCGTTGCAGTTGCCAAGTTGTACGGTTAAATAATTACTTTCATTATATTCATAGATTGGTATTTCCACTTGCCAATAGCCACTTCCGTCCATCTTTTTGCCGACTTCTTTTTTTATGACGCTTTCATTTATTGATATTTCAAAATCATGATTCCAAATCTTGGCTATGAGTTTACCCTCCTTGTATATAAAATCGCCGCCCAAAGTTCTTGTCATTAACTCGATATTATTGAGGATAGTAACAGCCCTTAGCAAATTAAGCTTTGATATTTGGTTGTTGCCATTAACCAAGAATTTCCCCTGAAAATCTTTAGAAGCTTTGAATTTGTTTATATATTTGCTTACTGTTTGTGAAGATTCTGTTAAGAGGGCATCAAATTTTACTGCCTCAATCCTTGCGTGTAAGTTTTTAAGTCGTCTTTGTTCTTTCTTTGATGTAATGTTTTTGTTTGAGGAAATTCCATTGCCTGAAAAGCATACAACTGTATCAGGTTCACCTTTAAATGGCGTTTTCTTTGGGGTATAGCCATTTTGACGCTTTGCCCAGTAACCTAAATATGGGGTAGGAATATTATATTTTTTGCAGACCTTAGCCAATCCTCTATCAGATATTCCAAATTCCTTGCTTAGCTTTATCATAGGAATACTCCAAACCTTGTTATAAAGTTCTTGTCTGGTTAATCTAGTCATGTTGTACCTTCTTCAATATTTGCTTGCTGTTTTATGGTACAATTATATGTGGCAACAATTCAATACACTTTTTATTTTCTGGCTATATATTACGCCACATAATTGCAGATTTAAAATAACACAAAATGATAAATCAAACCATCTCAACAATTTTCTTTTGTGCATCGGTGTTGTATTCAATATAGCGTTGGGTGGTGGCGAGGGTGGAATGTCCGGCCAGCATGCGTATATCATTTAAGGTTCCGCCGGCAAGGCTGATATTTTTTGCAGCGGTGGTAATGAACGTTCTGCGGCCGCTATGCGAAGAGCAGCCTTCAAAACCGATTTCCTTATATAAATTATAAAAGAAATTGACGATTGCCTGCGGGCTAGTCTTATTGTCGCGCTCTGTCGTAATAATCCGATTCGTCAAATTAAAATGTTCATCCTTCTGCTGCTTACTTAGTAATTCTGCCAATAAAACCGCCAAATCTTTATGCAAAGGAATAATCCGACCGGATTGCTTGCCCTTGGATGCCTTATTAATAAGGTTAATTTCGCGGCTCAAGTTTCCTTCCGAGTCGCAAACCATCAGCCAGCTTAGATTCGCTATTTCCTTTGCCCGTAATCCGGCTTTATAGCTAAACATAAAAATAATTTTGTTGCGGAGCGGATATCGCGTCCGTTCCAGATAGCTCAATGCCAGTTCCTGTTGTTTGGGTGTCAGAATTTTTGCCTGTTTATTAAGTGCCATTTTTATTCTCAAATTCATTATGTTATTGAATCTATGTAATAAATTATAATGAGTGAAAAATAAAAGTCCAGGCTCAAAGTCTTGTAACGCTTGAAAAATAAGGACTCATTATAAAACTTAGATTATATAATGAGTTTATCCGCCGCAAACTTTGCACGGTCTGGCACCTTGTGATTTTGCCTTGTCCTTGGTGGTTTTTATACAGTTTTTGGTACAGCGTTTTGCCCATTTACAGGTTGGATGATGGTAAATATAAGTCTTGGTATTCATCACCACGGTTGAGCTGTCGGAAGCCAAAACAGGTGCGGATAAAAGCAGGAAAATTAATAAACATACGGCTCTTTTCATCTTTCGCTCCGGATTTTATTATAAATTTTTCCCCAGCCTTTATTATGGCTCGCTCCGCTGACTTCAATAATTAAATCGTCCTTTCCGACAAATTCGCGTGCCAATATCGGCGGCATGACTTCATCGTTACTGCCGACATAGTGGATTTGCGGAATTTTGGCGAACTGTTTACGGTAGCTTTCCAAATTCATTGATTCATTAAGCGGCGGCAGGTTGTGATATTGTGTCCATGCTAAGTGGTCGAGATTTCCAGCAATGGTTATAATTTTTTTGACATTCAGTCCCGGTTTGGCTGTTGCCACCAATCCGGCAATCTGTGCGCCGCCGGAAAATCCGATTAAAATAACCGGATTGTTGCCAACAATATTTATAATTGCCTCATATTCTGCATTAATAACTTCCGGTGCAAAACGGGCAGTCGTCCAATGTCTTTTTGAACAAATCGGACTTTTGATATATTGGCATGGTCTAGCTAAGTATATGACGTTCGGGCTGTTGTCGCCAAAAGCCAGCTCACGGACTAAAGTTCCGCGAGGTGTCGGGTCTTGCGTTGCTTTGCCTCGGGCATTAAAAGCATAGCCATCGCCTTCTATATATATTTTATAAGGAGCCGCCGGATTTGTAACCTTTTGCCAACTGGCAAGGGTAAAATCCCGAGTTTCAACCTCTTTATACACAAAATCAGCCGGCACCTTGATTGTTGTACACCCGGTCAGAAACAGCAATGTTATTAATATTTTAATCATACGATAAGCCCCTTATAAAAGGACTATATCGGCTTATTCATAAAAATTCCAGAAAGTTTTTGACTTTTAGCTTGATTGTCTTCAAAAGGCTTTATAATATAAATTCAGGTTCAGAATTTTTCTGAGCTTAGTACCTCTAGTGGTACGGGGCTTTCATCGGCTCTTATAGTCGTCGGTGTTGGATATAACATCGTCATATTGTCAGCTACTCATCATAGCCGACAGTAAATATATCCCCGATACATAGCAATATGGTCGGGGAGCTTTTAGCGAATGTTCAGGAACCATATTACTATCTCTGAAGGAATATGGTTCTAAAGGTTAAAAGAATCATTTACGACTATATGATTGATGAACTCTCCGACCACCTCTAACACGGGTGGTTTTCTTTTAATTGCAATTAAAGAAGAAGGAAGTCTAATCATATGAGAAAATCTTTATTAATGACAACGGCATTGGTGGCACTTTCAGTGTCCGGTAATGCTTATGCGGACGTAACCATCAGTTCAGACACAGTTCTGGAAAGTGAATATACTGACAATGTAATAATTTCCGGTGGCAATGTTACAACCAAAGACAGTTCTACTGTTGCTCTGAATTATCCTGACGGAAAAAATTTAACAGTCAATGGCGGAACTTTATCCTTAAATGATTCCACCATTTACACTTTTAACGGTAATACAGAAATCAGCGGAGATGCTGTTCTTAATTTGAACAATGACAGCGATATCAACACCAACAAATTAACCATCAGCGGAGGAACAATCAACCTTAATAAGGGGGAACTTCGCCAGAATAATAGTTTTACCATGACCGGCGGTACTATTAACGCAAACGGCCAGACGCAAATAGGTTCTGACGGAAGAGATACCAAAAAGGTTGAAGGAACTGTAACGAGCTATGCCGGAGGAACAACGGATATCAGCGGTGGCGTGATAAATGTTAAAGGCGGTGTAGGTCTTGGCAGTTCGGCAAATGACATTTACAATAATGGTAATGTTATTTTTGGCACATCTATCAAATTAAGAGGTGATGCAACTCTGGACATTAAAGAGGGTGCAACCTTATTTGCTTATGAAAATTACAAAATTGATGAGCCGGATTTGGATAATTCTGACCTTGATGTCGTGACTTTTGGTAATAAAGCCACAATAACAATGAATGACAACACTTCAAAAATTAATCTGGCCGGAACGTTAAGTGCCAATATTAACGGTGATGATCGCGGCAAAATTCATTTTCAGAACTCAAACGCCAAAATTGACGGTAATGTTGAAGATGTTAGCTTGATTTTTGAAGACAGCCACTCTTTAAATAATGCAATCAGCGGCAATATCGGTGCCTTGGACATTTTAGCCATTAACAAAGGCACATTGACGTTTGACAAAGAACCGACAGATACGATTACGACAGTTCAGGTCGGCGATGGTGCGACTTTGGATATTGGCGATAAAACATTGCATTCAACCGGTGATAAAGCAGATGGTGAAGGTGTCATTTTTGCCGATAATTCAACTTTGGCCTTTACCGTAACCGATAAAGATACTTATGGCAAAATCAAAGCCAATTATATCAAAATCAGCGAAAACGGCACAAATTTGAATATGACCTTAAACGGTGCCGCTTTGGCTAAAGGCGAAACAGCTACTTTTAAATTATTTAACGGTGCCGATTCCGCCGAAGCAGAGGTTGAGGGCAAGTTTGCCAACCTGAGCCAAAATTCCCGTTATGAATTTACGGACAATGGCGACGGAACTTTTGAAGTTACTTCTGTCGGTTCTGCCACAGATGCTGTTGTTGATGCCGGTGGTTCTGCCAACAATGCCGGAACAGCCGAGGCATGGGACAGTGTCAGTGCCTCAAACAGCAGTCCGGTTGCTGCGGCAGTTACAGAAAAATTGGCACAGCTTTCCAACAGCACAAATGCTGCCGAGCAGAAAGCCTATGTTGACGCTTTAACGGCTGTAGCTCCGGAAGTTGCACCGATGGTTCAAAAGACACAGACAGAAACAGCTAATCAAGTCTTTGGTGCTGTTAGCACACGCTTGACCGGTGGTTCTGTTTCAACCGGTGGCGAAGGTATGTCATCTGGTGATAGTATATTCAAACGTGGCGCAATGTGGGTTCAGGGCTTGTTCAACAAATCCAAACTGGACGATACATCCAAAGCCAAAGGTTTTGATGCAGATTCGAACGGTATTGCCTTCGGTGCTGAGAAGTTTGTAACCGATGATACTAAAGTTGGTATCGGTTACGCTTATACCAACACCGATATTGATGGTTTCATGCGTGATACTGATGTCGATACACATACTGCCATTCTGTATGGTGAGTATAAACCGTCTAATTGGTATGTAAATGGTATTGCGACCTATGGCTGGTCTGATTATGAAGAAAGCAAGAGTGTCGCCGGAGTTGGTGTCAAAGCTGATTACGATGTCGAAACCTTTGGTTTGCAGGCAATGACCGGTTACGATATGAATATCAACGGTTTAGGCATTACGCCGGAAGCCGGTTTGCGTTATGTCCATATTAAGCAGGACGCTTACAAAGATTCTGCCGACCAGAGAGTTTCTGCCAACGACAGCGATATTTTGACCGGTGTCATTGGTGCCAAAGTCAGCAAAAACTTTGAGCTATCCAACGGTATGAACATCAAACCGGAAGCCAGAATTGCTGCCACATACGACTTGATGAACGATGACGTTAATTCTGTCGTAACCTTGGCTAATGGTTCGGCTTATGCGGTTGAAGGCGAAGCTCTTGACCGTTTTGGAATGGAATTTGGTGCCGGTGTAACTGCGGAAGTCAACGACAATGTCGAACTTTCGTTCGGTTATGAAGGCAAATTCCGTCAGGATTACCAAGACCACACAGGCTTGATTAATGCTAAATATAAATTTTAAGCGTTAAACCGCCAAAACAAAACAGCCCCGGATATTTTGTGTTCGAGGCTGTTTTTTTCTTTTTAAAGTTCTCTTGACAATGAAATTTTTTTATTATATCGATTCCAACAAATCCCACCGGGTCAAGCATATTCCGGGTCTTGCTGCTTGAAAAGAAAACATGATGAACCCACTAAGCTCTACAGCATAGTTTTCTCATGTTTTTTGGTTCTCTATGGCTGTAGTTATTTCAATTTTACAAATATGGAGAACAAAATGTACCATAATAATTTCATCAGTCTAGCTCAAGCCCTAGAATTTACCGCTAATAAAACAGTACCTCAGCCCCATCATTTGGATAAAGAACGTACATACTACTTCGGTGATAAAGGAATGGACGCGGCAAAAGTCTCTTTGCGTTCTTGGATTGAAATAGGTCTCTTGAAACTCTACGGTATTCCCGGCAAAATCGAAGTTAACGATGTCCCCTCTTTGGACGACAACTTTTTAAAGGTCACGCAAGAAGACGGACACCAAGCATTATATCCGTACAACGACTGGATTGAACTGAACACACCGACTTCTTTCTTTAGCCACCGCTACCCGCTGGAAATAATCCACGACAATAAAGGGGAACCGTTGGAACGCGTTCTTTTACCCAAAGAATTATCCGGTTATGATTTTGACTGGCAACATAGCATAGTCGCCCAAAATCTGACCTGCGTGTCATTAACCGACAATGGCATATATATTCGTACAGAAGGATTCGCCTTCATCACGGTCCAATTTGATGAATTGGATGTGTTGTGCAGAGCCGATTCTATTGATTTTGAAAAGGCAGAAGAACAATTGAAGGATGCTATATGCCAGAAATGCGGAAAACTGGAACTGAAGCAACATTACCGGAGCTGGGCCATTAAGATGAAAGAAGCCGGTTACACTCTAAATCAAGCGGCAACAGAGATTCGAAGAATCTTTGACCACTACCGCACACCATATCCAACGGAGCGGACAATCAGGAATCACATTCAAGATATTATTCCGCCAAAACAGTAAAGCAAGCAAACACCAACCAAATGACCTCAAACTTTGAGGTCATTTTTTTTTGAATTTTTGCATTTTTCTAAAAAGTTCAGAAAAGCGTCTGATTTTTTCAAAAAACATCCGATTTTCTTCAATTCGCTTCAAATGACACAGCAGCCGCCTTCTGATATTCTTTTGTCATAACAACAGCTTAACAAGCGACAAAAGGATAAGAAAATTGAGCAAACACCTTAAAGAATATTACGAAGAAATTCGCAGTTTCTGCCCCGAGCTTTCCGAAGAGGAAGCCATTGAGGCAGGTGATGCTCTGCTCCAAATCGCTAAGCTGCTGTCTGACACGGTTCAGGAAACACCGGAACTGAAAACGTTATTAGAAACAGGAAAGGAGAACGAAATCGAATAAAAAAAATGTTGCCGACACCTTCATTCTGCTAATTCCATACCAAGACATTAAGATTACGAAACCTGAACGGTTTTCACCCAATCTTGAAACTTTATGGAATTTAGGCAACGCACAATCGGTAAATTGCTTTAGCTACGCGACAGCAATTGAAAAGCAGAAAAATTATTATCCTAAATTATCCATAACGGCTCATCGCCGCGTTGGAGAATATAGCGTCATGCTGCGAATAGAATTTTCAGCTATGAAACTGATTAACCAACCGTCAAACAACCTTGAAGAAGTTTGTGATGAGGATTTTGAAACCATCGTTAAGACCTTGCAAAAGCGTATATCTGAACTTGGAGCAAGTGTTTCGCCAGAAAGCATCCGAAAGGCAAAAGTCACTCGTGTCGATTATGGCAAAAACTGCAAAGTACAGATAAAGCCCGCATTGCTGCTTCAAGAATTAGCCAAAGCAGACGTAAGCAAACGCCTAGACTATGCCAACAAAACTTACCGTAATGACGGACATTCATTGCATTTTTTAACAACGCATAAGAACGTCGTTCTCTATGATAAGTTAGCTGACATCAGAAAAGCTAATTTTAGCCCACGCCGGGCTGTAGGTGAGAACGCTCAATTACTTGATTGGACATCTCTAGCCGACGAGCAATATCTGCGTTTTGAGATTCAGCTTGGTAATTCAGACACAATTCGGCAAACCTTAAATAAAGCAGAGGTTAACGTCCCAGAATTGACTTTTGAAAATCTGTTTCAAAGTGAAATCTGCCGCAAAGTTAATCTTTATTACTGGGGTGAACTTATGCAAGCGTGCCTGATACATCATCTCTGCAATGAAAATGTCGCAGATTTGTTTAAGCAGCTACTTAACAACGGTTACAAAATCTTAAAAGCGCTGCAACTCATCGGACTAACCAGTGTCTTAAGTGAAATGGGCATGAGAGAATTTCGCTTTCATGCCGGAAAAACACTATCACCTGCGATTTACGACTTGTTGCGAAAAATTAAAGACATCACCCCAAGAGAGGATTGGCTTATGAAGCATTATCTGCAAATTCAAAGGATAATAGAAGAAAATAACATAATTCAACTTAAGAGGATTAAGAAATGAACAATTTAAACGATTCAATAAAACATATTATTTTGCTAACCAGAGTGTCCTGCTCCAAACAGGCTGTTGAAGAATCAACGGAACAACAATTGGCTACATGCCAAAAATATATCAAAAATCTTGGAATTAACCAATTTGAAGTGTACACGCTGAAAGAAAGTTCTTCTCGCGGCAAACGAAAAGAATTTCAGCAAATGCTCAACAATATAAAAGAATGTGACGGCTGTACCGCTCTGATTTTTACCAAAATAGACAGGCTTCTACGTCGATTCAATGAGGTGCCGGAACTAGACAAACTCCGACAACAAGGAAAATTGCAGCTTCATGCCGTTAAAGACAATTTAGTACTTACTAAAGCTTCTGCGGCTTCAGACATCCACAGATTTCGGCTTCTTGCCGCTGATGCAGAAAGGTTTAGTAATCGGATTTCTGAAGAAACCCGCGAAAAAATATTGATTTGTTGCCAACAAGGACGCTATCCGGGACATGCTCCTCTTGGGTATGTAAATGGACAAAGTGAATATGGACTACCATGGATTTATCCTGATATACAGAAAGCTTTTTGGGTCGCCGAAATATTTAAAAAATTTGCGGAAGGCAACAGTCTTAAACAACTTGTTGTTTGGTGCCACAAAGCAGGATTAACTTCTGTCAATAATAAACCTCTATACGCTAAAGCTATAATTCGGATTTTGCAAAATCCGTTTTATAAGGGGCAATTCCGCCACAACGGAAAACTTTACACTCATTATTATGAGCAGTTAGTTGAGAAAGATGTTTGGGAGAAGTGCCAAATTCGCCTGAAACATTACCGAAAAAATAAGGGATAAAGGCAACCGCTCCGTCAAATGAAGGCTGGATTAAATTCCGGCCTTCATTGACTTTAAGAAACCAGCAATCCATTAATTAAAAAAACAGACAAAAAAATAAGGAAAAACAATATGCCAAGACAGACAAAAAAATTTCAAACAACAGCAACAAAAGGTATCATTTGGGCTAGAGTTTCATCAAGAGAACAAGAGGATGGTTATTCCTTAGATGCTCAGATTGAAAATTCAAAAAGCTATGCCGCACGCAAAGGAATTGATATCATCAAAATTTTTGAGATTATTGAAAGTTCAACGCAAGGTGACAGAAAACAATTCCATGATATGATTAACTGGGTAAAACGGCAAAAACAGCGCATCGCCATTATTTCCGATAAAGTTGACAGACTACAACGGCGGGTTTCAGAAGTTCCGGTACTGGAAGAATTACGAAAAGCCGGAAAAATCGAACTGCATTTTTCACGAGAAAATAAAGTCATTGAAAAAGATACAAACGGTTCTGACCTAGCCTGCTACAGAATGATTGTTGTCATGGCTGAAAACTACACGGACTGCATATCGGATAATGTTAAACGAAGCTTCAAACAGATGAGAAAAGAAGGGAAATGGGCACATAAAGCACCGGTAGGTTACCGAAACGTAAAAGACAGCAAAGGTAACAGTGATGTTGTTATTGACCCTGACAGGGGATTCCTTATAACCGCTCTGTTCAAAGAATATGCAAGCGGAATTTACAACTTAGAGCAGATAACTAAAAAAGCACAGGAAATAGGTCTGACAATGCCCGGAAGCAAAAAATTGTACAAACAGACAATACGAAATATCTTAAGCAATCGCTTTTACGCCGGAGAGATGTACGGTTATGGCGAGTATTACAAACATCAATATAAAACTTTAATTGACTGGAAGACATTTAATCGGTGCCAAGAAGTTTTAGAAGGACGCATGAATCATAAAGAACAAAAACACGAACATCTGTTCAAAGGAATAATGAAATGCAAAGAATGCGGAACTATGATATCGCCTTACATCAGTATTCATGCAGCAAAAAAGAAAGGCGGAGAAAAAATCGCTTATAAATACCTTTTTTGCCCGAAATGCAAGGGTACGCACATAAATGAAGGAAAAGGCATTGAAAAAATAAAACAGGCCTTAGGCTCGCTTAAATCGCTTCCTAACGGCGTATTAGAAAAGATGACGCATTGCCTTCAGGATTTAGTATATGAAGACCATAGGATTGAGCTTGAACATAAAAAATATTTAGAGCGAAAATTGCTTGAATGTGACACGAAACAAGAACGGTGGCATGAGCTGTATGCCGAAGCTAGTATTACACGGAATATACATAGCAAAAAAATAAAAGAACTAGTCCAAGAAAAAGAAAAAATAGCCGAGCAGCTTTTAGGCTACAGTTACTTAGCTCAACAGAACTTTATAACACTTAAATACTTGACTAGCCTATATTTTCATGCAGACCAGATTTGGGATTTTCCGAAAAATGAGCAAAAACAGAAGATTTTAAAATTACTCTGTTCGGAAATTTTATTAGACGGGAAAAACATAGTTATTTCAATAAGAAAGCCTATCTTAGAACTGGCTAAAATAGGCTCTTGTCAAATATGGCAGGGGCAGTAAGATTCGAACTCACGACCCTCGGTTTTGGAGACCGATGCTCTACCAACTGAGCTATACCCCTACAAACACACAGTTCGCTTGTTTGACTGCGTAGTCTTTGATACACAAGATTATTCAATAAATCAAGTGTTTTTTTACAAATAATTAACAGCCAACTATTGACAAAATGTCATTTTTGTGTCACATTTATGGCAACAAATATATATAATTATGAGTATTAGAAAATACACAATTGAGGAAGCTATGAAACAAGGTTTCATTCCTCAGGACGCTGCCGAAGTGATAAAAAATCAGAAATCTCACTTCGTATGCGGCCGCACACAGCTTGCCAATGGCGCCTACCTCAACGCCGAGACGTATGTAACCAAAGTTACGTCCCGTTTCGAGCGTCACGAACGTTATATAGACGTTCAAATAGTGGTGGAGGGCGCAGAATTGATCCACCTCGCTCCTGTCGAGAGTAAATTTGATGTCATTCATCCGTATGATTCGGAAAAGGACATCGAATTTATGACTGGCAAGATTGATGACACAATCCTGCTCAAAGCAGGAGAATGTTGCATCATTACGCCAGATATGGCGCACATGCCATGCATGGCTGTCAACGGCCAGAGGCAGGTGAAAAAAATCGTAGTGAAGATTCCAATTAAATAAGTTTCTCTACAATCAAACGCAAATTCTCACGGACTTGCGTTTTTTATTGCTCAAATAGAATATAATCCGCTGTTGTTTGAAAGCGGCATCAAATCATTTTCTCAAGCAACTTCCAAACGGGCGACGTTTCCTTCAGCGCTCAATTTACATCTTCCGCCGCATTTTAGCACAAAACGCTCATGAAAATGCCCAAAATTAAAATTCTTGATCACCGGAACTTTCACGCGAGCGCAAAATTCCGCCAACACCTCATCGACAGAACCCTGAGTTTGGCTATCCGTACAATCGGCAAAACGCCCCAAAATGATGCCTTTTACATTCTTAAAGTTCGGATTCAAACGCAACTGTGTCAGCATCAGCCCTAACTTATACGCCTTTTCATCTTCGTCTTCCAGAAGCAAAATTGAACCTGATATATCTGGATAATATGGCGTTCCATTCAAATCACTGATTGTGCTCAAACATTCTCCAAGCAACACACCTTCGGCCACGCCCGATTTCACAACCTCGCCGCTGATATAAGTTATCGGTTCGCCGGATATGATTTTGCGAAACTGTTCATCAACCAATGGCGATATATTTCCATTTCTAAACTCATATTCAGGCGAAAATCCTGTCACAAATCGATTGCCGGTTTTGGCATATACCGCCAGTTGCAAAGATGTATTATCGCTAAAACCGATTATTGGTTTTGGATTGGCGGCAATAATATTATAATCCAGATATTCCAAGACATTAAGAGCCCCAGCACCGCCATGCGCACAGATTAGCGCGTCTATTTGCGGATTCTGATACATTTGCATAATATCGCGAGCTTTTTCTTGATAATCACCGATATAATGACACCCGCCACTCAAAACAGTTGGCGCAACAACTACCTCAAGCCCACAATTTTGCAAATATTTTAACCATTTATCAATTTGCAAATCTCGTTCAGACAACATTATTGACGGAGAAATTATTCCTACTGTTTTTATTTTTTGCTGCATAGCAACCCCATTT
Organism: uncultured Alphaproteobacteria bacterium; assembly: GCA_934248075.1. Lineage (GTDB taxonomy): Bacteria > Pseudomonadota > Alphaproteobacteria > RF32 > CAG-239 > CAZU01. The sequence continues at coordinate 54,069 of CAKQKH010000007.1, forward strand.
TATAACTTGCTCTTATTTAATTTCACCATAACATATTTTTTAGTCATCGCAATAAAAAATCTTTTAACAGCAACCATTACCTTGACTGACAATCAATATCTGCGGTAACGCCAACAATCTACCATCAATCGCACAAAACACAACGCCCCTCTATTATCGCATATCGATAGTTTTCCAGCGCAATCATAAAAACTTCTTTCAACACAACTTCCCTTATTATCGCCTATCGATAATTTTTCCAACACAACCATCAAAACTTCTTTCAGCACAATACCCTTTATTATCGCCTATCGGTAATTTTTCCAACACAATCATCAAAACCTCTTTCAACGTAACCTCCCTTTATTATCGCCTATTGATAGTTTTCTTCCAGCGCAACCATCAAAATTTCTTTCAACACAACCTCCCTTATTATCGCCTATCGATAGTCGATAATATTCATTTATTCAAATAGTTACAAAACGATATTTATCAAATAATGTTTATAAAAAAAATAATCCCTCATCAACAATTACACCCCTCAACGCCTCTATATATTATCGTCTATCGATAGGCGATAATATATGATTTATCATATAGTTAAGTGATATTGGATAATTCATATAATTAAATCGATAATATATGATTTATCATATGGTTAAGTGATATTGGATAATTCATATAATTAAATCGATAATATTGATTTATCATATGGTTAAGTGATAGCGGATAATTCATATGGTTAAGTCGATAATATATGATTTATCATATAGTTAAGTGATAGCGAATAATTCATATAATTAAATCGATAGTCTGTAATTCATCGGAATTTAATTATATCTGTTTTTTCAACTCCAAAACACAAAAACGGCTCACACTTACGTAAGCCGTTTTTCTATCTCAAGACAGGAAAAATTACCCCCTGCAACATATCCTCAAAGTTCGATATTTGCGGCCGGTAGAAACAAAAGACGGCGCGTAAAATCCTAGTGTACACAGT